>CAWETK010000028.1:0-43058 GCA_963811905.1 uncultured Ignavibacteria bacterium | reverse complement strand
CGGGGACTGATAAATCCTTTATTGTTTTGAAAAAGGGATGGTAATTTTCTAAATTCATATCAGATTATCATCTCTTTTTTATTTTAGATACCGTTAATGAAACAGGAAGAATTCTTCTCATCACGCTGGGCGCTCATAATTGCAACTATAGGAATAGCTGTTGGTACCGGCAATATCTGGCGATTTTCCCGGATTGTCGCGCAAAACGGCGGCGGTTCATTTCTTATTCCCTGGATAATATTTCTCCTTATCTGGTCGGTTCCTTTTATTATTGCGGAATTTGCACTTGGTAAATCGACGAGGCTTGGACCAGTCGGAGCGATGGCAAAAACCGCCGGCAGAAACTTCGGCTGGATGGGCGCCTTTGTTGTTTTTGTTTCAACCGCTATAATGTTTTATTACTCTGTTGTTACGGGCTGGTGCCTGAGATACTTTTTTTCCGCGTTTCAGGAAGTCTGTTTGACGCGAAAGATCATCTTAAGTACTGGGATGATTTCTCCTCCGGATTCGAACCTTTGATCTATCATTTTGTTTCTATGGCTTTCGTGGCTGTGATTGTATACCGTGGAATTACAAAAGGTATAGAAAAAGTAACCAAATTTATGGTGCCTGCCCTACTCATTATACTCGTGATACTTTTTATAAGAGCGGTTACCCTTCCAAATGCAATGGAAGGAATAAAATATTTCTTCACTCCCAAACTGGATGTTATACTCGATTATAAAGTCTGGCTGAATGCATTGACTCAGAATGCATGGGATACCGGTGCAGGGTGGGGACTAATATTAACTTATGCTATCTATATGAGAAAGAAGGAGGATATTCCCTTAAATGCCGCCTTAATCGGGTTCGGAAATAATTCTGTATCGCTTCTTGCAGGGATTACAATTTTTTCTACAGTGTTTTCACTTAGCTCTGTTGATGCAATGACCCAGGTATCGCAATCCGGCCCTGCAAATACAGGATTAACTTTCATTTTTCTTCCCCTGCTATTTTCAAAAATGTCGTCAAGCTATGTTATCAATGTTTTCTTTGCGTCAATATTCTTCATAGCTTTATTCTTTGCAGCTGTAACTTCTTTAATATCGATGGTGGAGCTGGCAACAAGGACATTCATTGATTTTGGTTTCAAGAGGAGAAGGGCAATTATATTTGTGGCTGCGGCAGGTTTCTTATTCGGCATCCCGTCAGCATTGAACCTTGATTTCTTTACAAACCAGGACTGGGTATGGGGTGTGGGATTGATATTAAGCGGCGCCTTTATCTCATTCTCGATTATAAAATACGGTACGGATAAATTCAGAACTGAAATAATTAATGGATACGGAAGTGATGTTAAAATAGGAAAATGGTATAACTTTGTGATAGGAATATTAATTCCCGTGCAGGTAATTGTATTAATTTTGTGGTGGCTGATTTCTTCAGTAGGCTGGGATCCCGAATGGTGGAATCCTTTTCATGTCGAAAATGCCGGGACCGCAATTTTTCAGTGGGCGGTAATTTTAATCCTGTTTATATCATTTAATAAGCTGATGGTCAGGTATACCTTAAATAATAAAAGAGAAGTCTGATGGAAGTTTCAGGTATAATTACTCTGGTTGTGGTTATCGGACTCGTCTGGGGAGGACTTGCATTCTTCCTTTCGCGGGCGGTGAAATACGAAAAAATCAAAAAGGCAAATGGCGAAAAGTAAAATAAAAACTCCTTCGATTCTGAATGTCTCCAAAGATATAAAGTCGGGCAGGATACTCCCTGTTTATTACCTGTTCGGTGAGGATACTTTCAGTCTGGATAAAACAATAAAAGAACTTGAAAAATCAGTTGAGCCTTTTATATCATCTGATTTCGATAAAGAAATTATTTATGCGGATGATAAAAACCTTACAGATATTCTGTCCATAGCTTCCTCATTTCCATTCGGTTCAGAAAAGAAATTTATTCTGGTTAAGGAATTCGAAAAAGTCAGCAATAAGAAAAGTCTTACAGGTTATATAAATTCACCGGCTGAATTTACTCATCTCGTGCTGGTTCATAACGGAACTATTTCCGGCCTTGCTTCGGAACCATACAAATCCCTGCTGGCGAATAATTTCCTTTATGAAGCAGTTGAGCTGAAAGGGAATCACCTTGTTGAATGGATAGTTCAGTACACCAGGGAGAACGGTAAACATATATCGCAGGAGGTTGCTTCAATTTTTGCTGATATGGTGGGCGAGAACAGGAGTCTGATTGAAACACAGCTTGAAAAGGTTTTTATTTTCCTCGGGGATAAACAGGAAATTGATATTGAAAGCATAGAAGCATTATCTGCTAAATTCAAAGAATACAATATCTTCGATCTGCAGGATGCTCTTGGCACAAAGAACAGGCAGTCATCATTTAAAATCGCATTCAACCTGCTGGAAAAGGGAGCCGAACCGGTATTTATTATCCACATGCTGACCCGGTTCTTCACAGGTATTTTGCGTCTTAATGAGCTGAAAGCTTCCAATATACCGGATATGCAGGCTGCGAGGATAGTGGGAACCCATCCTTTTTATCTTAAAAAATTCTATAATGCACGCACGTTATACAGTGATAAACAGCTGATAAATATCTCGCGTGCTTTGCTTAATGCCGACATATCGGTAAAAACAACATCAGCGGATAACAGGAACATAATAACGATTCTGCTGACGGAAATTTTAGATGGAGGGGAAAAGAAAGTTACTGCATAGTATAGTAGACATTATTTTCTGGTGAATGTGCAAAATCTCATTAGCTTTCTGTATTTAAAGTTTTTTACTTAATTTATTGTATAATTCTGGAAACAATTCAAACCTCGGAAAGTATAAGCGGCATTGACGGATAAGAATCTGGACGAACTTACAGATGAAGAATTAATTCTTGAGTTTCAACAGAATAACACTGTTCGGGCTTATGAAATTCTTGTAGGGAGGTACAAAAATCCTCTTACGAATTATGTGTTCAGGTTCCTGGGTGATTATGAAGCCTGTATGGACGTTGTACAGGAAGCTTTTATAAAGGTTTACAGGTATAAGGACTCTTACAGCTCAATAGCAAAGTTTTCTACCTGGATATATACAATTGCCGGAAACCTTGCCAGAACTGAGTACCAGAGACGAAGAAGAAGGAAATTCTTTTCTATAAATGCCTTTGGTGAAGAAAAGGATGAAACTTATGATATTCCTGACGAGAGTTATCGTCCCGACGAGATAACCGACAGCGGGATAAAGGATGAAATTATTCAGAAGGCAATTCAGAAAGTTTCTCCTGCATACAGGGAAATGGTGATATTAAGAGACATACAGCAGCTTTCCTATGAAGAAATTGCTGAAATAACTGGAATTACAGTCGGTACTGTAAAGTCCCGGATTAACCGGGGAAGAGCTCAGCTCCAGAAATTATTGAAAGATATATACAGAGAATAACAGGTGATGCCGTGAATCCGAATGACGATATGAAATACCAGGATGTAGTGAATACTCTTAGGCAGCTGCAGCAGGTTAAAGCTCCTTCCGGCTTTGAGGCTGATTTAATGCGTGGAATTAACTCAGGTAGATTTCCTGAAGAAAAGGCTTTCCGGCAGAAGTTATTTCTCCCTTCCCGACTGATCCCTTCGGCAGCATTGGCATTGACGGCTATTCTACTGATATTCGTGCTTAATAATAATGGAATAACACAAGACAATCCCTTACTGCAGGCTCCCCGGGAAAGAGACGACGCAGCTATGAAAACAAAAACCTCCCTCGTTTCTTCCGAAGGGCAATCTGTTGCAAATGATGAACTTAGTGCACCCAGGGGGATGTCCGGAGGTCAGAAAGATGCAGGAAATCTAAGTCAGGATAAACCCGCAGATAATCCGGCACCCAAAAAAGAAAACTTCAGTTCTTCCCCGAAAGGAAATATTTCACCGGCTAAGAACAGCGACCGTTTTATCACAGCAAAATTTACTTCAGGCAGGATCACTGATTATCCTGTTAATAAAGCCGGACTTAATTTCAGACAGGTAAACCTCTCAACCGAACAGAAAATCCAGCTAAACCATCTGAAAGCCCGCCTTGAATTAATGTTCAATGAGCGCAGCAGGCGGTAACCGAATGGCTGTCTAATTAGGCCAATCTATGTTTAATTATTCAACAGGTTTGACAAAATGTCAGTCGCAGTAATTATGCCGTATTAGTCCCGTAGTTATGCCGTATTAGTCCCGTATTTGAACTCAAAATGAGACAGTCCAAAAACAGCGAATAAACGCAATTTTCGACTGTTGAAAAAATTTATATATGACAAAATGTCAGTGTCACAATTTGGGATTATTCGTAAGCCTTTTCCTGCACTATTAATTAAGAGGTTACTTGCACGACTTTTAGAAGACTTGTGAAAATGTAAAGCGGAACGCTGTTCCGCTTACTTGCATTGTAAAAATGTTATTATTTTTCAACAAAGTTATGCCATTTGATCTCCCGGGTTTAATCTTCACACAGCCTTTTTAAGTCGTGGGAGAATTAAGATTGAGAAGCAGAGGGCTTTAGCCAAAGAGAAAGAAGCAGAAGAAAATCCTGAATGAATTGGGCTAAAGCTGGGATGCTTATTATTATCAGAAATGAACTATTATCAAAATCGGTCCCATTACTGCTTTTTTGTTTTGAAAATTACCCTATTATTATTTATCTTAACTGTTCAAATTTTTTAGAAATTAAACATTTAGGATATTGGTATGAAAAAGGGAATTCACCCGGATTATAGACCTGTGGTTTTCCAGGATGCATCAGCAGATTATTCTATTTTAACACGTTCTACAATCCAGACGAATGAAACGATTACTTGGGAAGACGGCAATACATATCCATTAGTAAAACTTGAAATTTCCAGTGCGTCTCATCCTTTCTTTACCGGTAAACAGAAACTCCTGGATACCGCCGGAAGAGTTGAAAAATTCAAGAGGAAATACGCAAAAAAAGAATCAAAGTAAGGTTCCTTTATATATTGATTTTTGTGAAAAGCCAGTTCATTGCTGGCTTTTTTTATTTTGAAATGGCACCCGGCATCAGTCATTTTTTTTGTGTTGTTAGAAGAAGCCGGTTTTATTTAAGTTGCACAAGTTTAACAAAGTTATCAAATGAAAAAGAATATAAAAGCGATAAGTATTACAGGAATTGTTATAGTAGTATTAATACTGCTCGCTATACCCAAATTGAAATCTTCGGAAAGTAAACCGGGAAAACAGGGACCCGGTGCTGCCGGTCCTCTTCCGGTAAAAGCTCATATAACTAAATTTGTAGCGCTGGATAATAAAGTGCTGACGACGGGAACAGTGCTGGCTAATGAAGAGGTTGACCTCAAAAGTGAAGTACCCGGAAAGATTACAAAAATACTCTTTAAAGAAGGCAGCGTGGTTAATGCGGGTGATCTGCTCGTAAAGATAAACGACGCGGATCTGCAGGCTCAGCTGCAGAGTGCGAAATCACGGCTTGAACTTCAGAAGGATACCGAGTACAGGCAGAAACAGCTTCTTGAAAAGGAAGCTATAAGCCAGGAGGATTATGATATGACGGCCAACCAGCTGCAGGTTAATCAGGCTGAGGTTGAACTGATCAAAGCACAGATAGATAAAACAGAGATCCGTGCTCCTTTTTCCGGCATAATAGGTTTGAAGAGTGTGAGTGAAGGAAGTTTTGTCACTAACTCAATGATTATTGCAAGTCTCCAGAATATTAACCCGATAAAGATCGACTTTTCTATTCCGGAACGTTATTCTTCTATGGTTAATGTTGGTGACGAAATAAACTTTTCAATTACCGGCAGCAGTAAAAAGTACGTCGGTAAAGTTTATGCAATAGAGCCCAAAATTGATCCGGTTACAAGAACATTGAACCTGCGCGCACTTTGCGCAAATACAGGAAGAGAGATCCTCCCGGGTTCATTTGCAAATGTAGAACTGGTGCTGAAGAAAATTGAAAATGCTATTCTAATACCTTCTGAAGCGCTTATACCGGATATTAAGGGACAGAAGGTTTTTGTTGACAGGAACGGCAAAGCCACTCCTGTTGAGGTGGGAACGGGAATCAGAACCGATATAAATGTTCAGTTAACCTCCGGTGTCAGCGAAGGAGATACGATAATTACTTCCGGCATGCTTCAGCTGCGGCCGGGTGCACCTGTAACCATTTCAGAGTTTGAATAATGAGTCTCTCATCCTTAAGTATAAGAAGGCCTGTCCTTGCCATTGTAATGTCGATCGCAATTGTTGTGCTCGGACTGCTGGGCTATACGTACCTTGGCGTACGTGAATATCCATCAGTTGATCCGCCGATAATCACTGTAAGTACAACCTATACCGGCGCTAATGCCGATGTTATCGAATCCCAGATAACTGAACCACTTGAAGAATCAATAAACGGCATAGCAGGGATCCGTTCGCTCACTTCAGTCAGCCGCGACGGCAGAAGCACAATTACAGTTGAATTTGATATTGATGTTGATCTTGAAACTGCTGCGAATGATGTCAGGGATAAAGTCTCGCGAGCCATCAGCAATTTACCTCCGGACGTTGAGAACCCTATAGTATCGAAAGCCGATGCAGATGCTTCGCCGATAGTTTTTCTGAATATCCAGAGCGACACAAGGAATCTTCTGCAGCTTACCGAGCTTGCTAATAATGTTTTTAAGGAAAGATTCCAGACGATTCCCGGTGTGAGTGCAGTGAACGTATGGGGTGAAAAGAAATATGCGATGAGACTCTGGCTCGATCCCGCTAAGCTCGCTGCTTATCATCTTACTCCCCTTGATGTGAAGGATGCTATCAACAGGGAAAATGTTGAACTTCCATCAGGCCTGATCGAGGGAAATAAAACAGAACTTTCAATCAGGACAATCGGCCGTCTTCACGATGCAAATGAATTTAACGATCTGATTATTAAGGAAGATAAAGGGAATATTGTTCATTTAAAGGATGTTGGTTATGCAACTCTCGGTTCTGAAAATGAGCGCACAATCCTGAAAAGGGACGGCACTCCAATGGTGGGAGTAGTTCTCATTGCCCAGCCCGGTGCTAATAATATCGCTATTACTGATGAATTTTATAAACGGCTCGATCAGATCAAGCGCGACCTGCCTTCTGATGTTAAAACAGGTATAGGTTTCGATGTAACTGATTATATCCGTGATTCTATTTCCGAAGTAGAGCAGACTATCTTTGTAGCATTCGGCCTGGTTGTGCTTATCATATTCTTATTTCTCAGGGACTGGCGAACTACTATCATTCCTGTTATTGCAATTCCGATCTCATTGATCGGAGCTTTCTTCATAATGTACGCTGCCGACTTTTCGATAAATGTTTTAACGCTGCTCGGTATAGTGCTGGCGATCGGAATAGTTGTGGATGATGCTATCGTAGTCCTTGAAAATATATATACAAAAATTGAAGCCGGTTCTCCTCCCGATGAAGCCGCGCGCCATGGTTCCGCCGAGATATTTTTTGCGATTTTATCAACAACCATTGCTCTTGCTTCGGTGTTTCTACCTATTATTTTCCTGCAGGGATTAACAGGAAGGCTGTTCCGTGAATTCGGAATTGTTATTGCAGGCTCAGTTATTATTTCAGCATTCGTCGCTTTAACTCTTACTCCTATGCTCAGCTCAAAGATTTTAAAGAGAAGAGAGAAACACAACTGGTTCTATAATAAAACCGAACCGGTTTTTATAAAGCTGAACAGCACTTACAGGAACTCACTTGAATCGTTCCTTTCTAAAAGATGGTTAGCATTCCTTATTATGGGGGTTTCTCTCGGTCTGATATATCTTTTCTTCACTATGATACCTTCTGAACTTTCCCCGCTGGAAGACAGGAGCGGATTGAGAATATTTGCAACTGCCCCCGAGGGTGCTTCTTTTGATTATATGGACCATTTTATGGATAATTTAATCCAGACGCTTAAAGACAGTATTCCGGAAAGGGACGCAATTATTTCAGTTACATCTCCCGGCTTCGGGGCATCAAGTTCGGTAAATTCAGGTTTCGCATTTGTCATTCTAACAAAGCCGGATCAGCGTGAGCGATCGCAGCAGCAGATTGCCGATGATATTACCCCCGTGCTTTCAGATATGTCTGGTGCAAGAGTGTTCGTTACACAACAGCAGTCAATCGGACAGCGCAGAGGCGGACTTCCGGTTGAGTACGTGATCCAGGCTCCTAATTTTGAAAAGCTTCGCGAGTATCTTCCGAAATTTATGGATGCGGCACAAAAGGATCCGACCTTCACAATCGTTGATGCAAACCTGAAATTCAACAAGCCCGAAATAAAACTGGTGATCGACAGGCAGAGAGCAAGGGACCTGGGTGTCTCAACAATTGAAATTGCGCAGACTATTCAGGCGGCTTTCAGCGGACAAAGGTTCGGATATTTTATAAAGGACGGTAAACAGTACCAGGTAATCGGGCAGCTCCTTCGTGATAAGCGTAATGCCCCGATTGATTTGAAATCTTTATATGTAAAGAATTCACAGGGCGAGCTTATACAGCTCGATAATGTGGTGCAGCTTACTGAACAGAGCGCACCGCCGCAGCTTTACAGGTTTAACCGTTATGTATCGGCTACTGTATCTGCAGGACTTGCGCCCGGCAAAACCATAGACGACGGTATTAAAGAAATGGATAAAATTTCAGCTAAAGTGCTGGATGAATCTTTTTCTACTTCTTTAAGCGGAGCCTCTAAGGATTATGCCGAAAGCTCTTCAAGTCTTTTGTTTGCTTTCCTTCTTGCCATAGGATTTATTTATCTTGTTCTGGCTGCACAGTTTGAAAGCTTCAGAGATCCTTTTATAATTCTGTTCACTGTTCCTCTGGCTATATTCGGCGCGCTGGTTTCTCTCTGGTACTTTAACCAGACACTGAACATCTTCAGCGAGATAGGAATTATAATGCTCATCGGTATTGTAACAAAGAACGGAATCCTTATCGTCGAATTTGCAAATCAGCGTAAAGCTGCAGGACTTTCAAAAATAGAAGCTATTAAAGATGCTTCGGCAGCAAGGCTAAGACCCATACTTATGACAAGTTTATCTACTGTGCTCGGTATTCTGCCGATTGCTCTTGCACTCGGCGCGGGCTCGGAAAGCAGGGTTTCAATGGGAATAGCAGTAATCGGCGGTTTAATCTTCTCAACATTCCTGACGCTCCTTGTAGTGCCTGCGGTCTATTCATATCTGTCACGCAGTACAGCAACCGTTTCAAACGTTACTGAAGCTGCTGAAGTTGATGAAGGGGCAGCTCTTGTCAGCAAATGAAATTGATAAAAAAAGCAATATGAGAATTCTAAATATATTCTTAATTCCGATCCTTGTGCTCATTGTAAACTGTCAGTCATTTTCGCAGGAGATCCTTTCCCTTGAAGATGCTATAAAAATTTCAATGGCAAATAATTATTCAATCAACATTGCCCGCAATGAATCCAGGATTGCAGAAAACAATTCAACGATCGGCAATGCAGGTTTCCTCCCTTCGGTTGATGCGACCGGTTCATATGTTAAAAGTTCCAATGATACCAAACAGGAATATTTTGATGGAAGAACGGTCGATCAGAAAGATGCTAAATCGACAAATATTACCGCCGGGGTAAACTTAGATTGGACAATATTTGACGGCTTCGGGATGTTTGCCAATATCGATATGCTTAAGGAACTTAATAAGATCGGTAAAGATAATTTTAAAGCAGAAGTAGAAACAAACCTTGCTGATGTTATTGAAACTTACTATAACCTGATTGCGGAACAGCAGGTACTGGATGTTTTGAACCAGGCAATAGCTATAAGCAATGAAAGGGTAAGAATTGCTGAATCCAAAAAGGATGTCGGCAGCGGTTCAAAGTTTGATTTAAGGCAGGCGCAGGTTGATCTGAATGAAGACCGGTCGAACCTCCTTAAAGAGCAGCTGGCTTTTGAGCAATTGAAAGTAACGCTTAACCAGCTTATGGGAAGAGACGTAAGTTCTGAATTTAATGTGAGCGATACAATTCTTGTCAAAAAGGATATTAACCTTGATGATTTGAAAGCGAAAACCCTGGAACAAAATACCACCCTTCAGATAGCAAAAAAGAATCTTAGTTTGTCAGAAATAAATCTCAGGCTTGCCAGAGCAGAATTGTACCCTGATATTTCTCTTATTGGCGGTTATAACTATACTAAATCTGAATCTGAGGCCGGGTTCGTACAATCGAATAAAAATTATAGTCTGAGTTATGGAGTCTCAGCCTCGCTGAATTTGTTCAACGGATTTAACACAAGGGTAAAAATAGAAAATGCTGAAATAGGCATAGAAAACGGACAGCTTAATTTCAATAAGATTAAAACTGATGTTGAAGCTAATCTTCTTAATATTTATAAAAAATACCTCAGCAGTCTCAAGCTTATTGAACTGGAAGAAGAGAACCTGAAGGTTGCACAGGAAAGCGTCGACATTGCCCTTGAAAAACTTAAACTGGGAAATATTACGCCGCTTGAATTCAGGGAAACACAGCGCAAACTTATCGATGCTAAAAGCAGGCTCGTTTCAGCTCAGTATGATGCAAAATCAGCAGAAACCGAATTGTTAAAGATCAGCGGTCAACTGATCAAAAACGAATAGTTCCGTCTGTAAATAAGTATTGATTCCGTCAAGTTAAATTTCCCAAACGAAACGCAACAAATTGGCATAAGGATCAAAACATCAACCGCCAAATCAGCTTATTTTCCCATCATTCAATTTTCTCTGAAATACTTCACTAAAGGTCTTAAACTACCCTCATAATACGTTAAAAAAGGGCATTTCGGTTATTTTGTTAAATGTGCTGAAAAATATAACGCTCCGCAAATCTGAATAACCCGGGATAATTTCAATTTTATTACGCTTTAATTGATTAAAGCACAGAGTTTTGACCTGAATATTATCTAACGGGAATCTTACCCTAAAAAATATTAAATTATTGCACATTCTTTAAGAAAAAGTAACCAATGCACATTTGTATTTTTGAAGATAACAAGGTCGATAATTTCTATCCTCTTACTCTCTCGCGTCCTGTCTATGATCTGGTTTGCGGGATGAAGACATTAAGGGAAAAGATCTTAAGGTATTTCCCTAATGCATCACAGACGCTTTTCTGCAGAAAGTACCTTGAAGAAACAGTTAAGCAGAATAATCCCGGCATCGGGGTAAACAGTCTGGATGATGATAATTATCTTTTCATCAACGGAAGGGTTTTAATCGACGAAAACTTTTTTGAACTGATAGGAAAGAATACAGCAGAAAAAGTATTAGTTAAAGATGGTGTTCTGATTACAGCAAAAGTAACCTCGGCAACTCTTAATAAAATCAAAGCTTCAATAAAAGAATCACCTGAAATTTCTGACTTTGAAGGGATCCATACAGAGAATTCTGATGTCGATACAGTGGATTATATATGGGATCTGATAAAATTAAACGGTTCTCAGATAAAACAGGACTTTAATCTTATAAATGCGCCTGGTATTTCGGAGGAGGCAAGATTATTCAGGAGCGTTAACCTGATTAATAAGGATGATGTTACAATTGAAGCCGGCGCGATTCTCAAACCCGGAGTGGTTATAGATGCATCAAACGGTCCGATATACATCGGTAAAGAAGTTGAAATTTATTCTAATAGTGTGATTGAAGGCCCTGTCTCCATTGGTGAAAAGACAAAGGTGAAAGCCCTTACAAACATTTATGAGAATGTATCGGTTGGCAGGGTATGCAAGATCGGCGGCGAAGTTGAAGAATCGATAATCATGCCTTATACAAATAAGCAGCATTCAGGATTCCTGGGACATACCTACCTGGGCAGCTGGATAAATATTGGCGCTGACACTAACTGCAGCGACCTGAAGAATAATTACAGCAATATAAAAATCAGGATGAAAGGTAAAGAGGTTGATACCGGTCTCCAGTTTCTCGGCCTTATTATGGGAGACCACTCAAAGACGGCAATAAATACTATGTTTAACACCGGAACACTTACCGGCTTTTCCTGTAATATTTTTGGTGACGGTTTCCCTGATAAATTTATACCTTCTTTCTCCTGGGGAGGCAGAGAGCATATGGAAACTTATGATGTAAGCAAAGGCATAGATACTGCAAAGAAAATGATGCAAAGGCGCAAAGTAAATATGACCAAAGCAGATGAAGATCTGTTCAATACTATTTTTAAAATTACCGGAAGTGAAAGAGAGAAGTAATAACTATTATGACTGAACAATTCGAAGAACATAAAGTAAGAGATCTGTATTCGGGAGTGAGAGGACTTGCAGTTAAGATACTGAACAGGGTTGAAAGAACGGATTCATACCTTGAAAGACTGCTCGACAATGAAATGCGTAACAGCGATCTGACAGGCCCCGATAAGGCCCTTCTCTATGAAATAGTACACGGTGTGGTAAGATGGATGGGAAGGCTCGACTGGGTGCTGAATGGATTTTATAAAGGTCAATTCTCAAAAGCTATTCCTAACCTTAAGAACGGTCTCCGGGTTGCCCTGTATCAGATAATGTTTCTTGACAGGGTGCCGGATTTTGCCGTGGTAAATGAAGCGGTCGAATTTGTGAAAAAGCTGCAGGGGCAGAAACCTGCTGACCTTACAAATGCCATTTTACGGAATATAATCAGGAGCAAAAACGCAATCCGTTATCCTGATCCCGAAGAAGATTTACCAGGCTACTTTTCAGCTTTCTACTCACATCCTTCCTGGATGGTAAAACGATACCTCGCAAGGTTCGGAAGGGAAGCAACAGAGAAACTGCTTGCCGCGAATAATGAAAAACCTTTCCTGACCCTGAAAATAAATGCACTTAAAACAAATCCGGATGAGTTCAGGCAGCTCCTTAACAAAGTTAATCTCAGGTTTAAGCCTGGACGGTATCTGCCCGAATTCTTCAAGCTTCAGAATTTGACTAACATAACAGCCTGGGAGTACTACTCGGAGGGATATTTTAATATACAGGATGAAAGTGCAGGACTTGCCTGCCGTCTCCTTGATACAAAACCTGGAATGAGGGTTCTTGATATGTGTGCCGCTCCCGGCGGAAAGACCGCATACATTGCAGGTCTGATGCATGATGAAGGTGAAATAATTGCAATTGACCGGTTTGAAGCACGCTTAAAAATAATGGAAAGAAATATTACCCGCCTGGGAATTCATTCCATAAAACTTGTCGAGACAGATGCACTTCAATATTCCGATGCGGGATTTGACCGTGTCCTTGCCGATGTTCCCTGTTCAGGTACGGGAACAATGTGTAAAAAACCCGATATTAAATGGAAGAAGGATCTCCTTGATATCAGGAGAATGACAGAACTTCAATATCAGCTTCTCGAAAAAGCCGCCTCCCTGGTTAAGCCGGAGGGTGTAGTTGTTTACAGTACCTGCTCTATTGAACCCGAAGAAAACTGCGATATTGTAAATAAGTTTCTTTCCGCGCACCCTGAATTTAAATTGGAAAATGCAGCAGAATCTTTTCCAGGAGAAATTGTTGACCCCAACGGCTGCATCCAGACGTTCCCCCACTCGCATCAGCTTGACGGAGCTTTTGCGGCTAAGTTGGTCAGAATATAAATTGTTTAAATAAAAAAATAAAAAGAAAATGTTCGATAAATTAGCATTAGAATTACAACAGGCAAGAATTAAAAATAACCTTTCATTAAAGGATTTATCTGCCAGAACCCGTATCGATCTGAAATTTCTGGAAGCAATAGAAGAAGGCAATTTCAGTTTCCTTCCCGAGTTATATGTGAAGGCATTTCTGAAAGAGTATGCAAATGCTGCAGGATTGGATCCTGTAATTATATTGAAGAAATATGAGCGTGCCCGGGAAGGACTTCCATATGAGGAAGAGCCTGTAAAACAGCCGGCTAAACCGGAAAAGCAAAAGGAAGTTGAACCGGAGGAAAAAGTACCTGCGAATCCGGAAGAAAAAGCTGCAGAGAAACCCGAAGATAAAAAAGAAAAATTCAGAGAAGTAAAACATTCTGCTAACCAGTCGAATGCAGTATACTCAAAGCCTCCGACATTCGACTCCACTGCTCCGAGACGTAACGAAACCATGCCCGGCAATAAAAACAGTATAATCATCGGTGCTTCAATCCTCGGTGCTGTTATTCTGATCGGGCTGATCTATCTGCTTTTCTTCAATAGCAGTGATCAGATAGTCGTCCCTGAAAAACCTTATGATGAAGTGGTCACCGAATCAAGACAAAGATACGAGGAAACACCCGGCAGCACAGCCGATTCTACACAGAATACCGCTATGACAACAGACAGTCTTAACCTTCTGATCCAGACCACTGATACATCCTGGGTCAGACTTATCCTTGATAATACAAAGGAAGAGGAGTTTATATTATTTCCCAATTCTCAGAAATCACTAAAGGCTGCCGATAATTTTAAGATCACATTCGGAAAATCCTCTGCTATTAAATTACAGCTAAATAATAAGCCGCTTGTATTTAATCCTAAATCACGGTCAGTTTCCTATGTAAAGATTGATTCAAACGGTGTTGAATATCTCCAGAATCCTCCGCAGGCAGGGAAAAAATAATGTCAAAGGCAGTACGGAAAAGGATAGAAGAGTTACGTGATATAATCAGAGAGCATGATTATCGTTATTACGTCCTTACTGAACCTGCAATAAGCGACCTTGAATACGATTCTCTTATGAAAGAACTCGAAAAACTGGAGGAGGAGAATCCCGATCTTATTACTCCTGATTCGCCTACCAGAAGAGTCGGTACAGATCTCACCAAAGAATTTAAACCCGTAACTCATCTCATACCAATGCTTAGTCTGGCTAATACATATAATGAAGAAGAGTTGTTTGATTTTGACAGGAGAATCAGGGAGGGACTGCCGAAGGGGGAAACAATTGAATATGTGGTTGAGCCCAAAATAGACGGGGCTTCTGTAAGTATTCATTATGTTGACGGATACCTTGTAACAGCGGCAACCAGAGGAGACGGGATAGTTGGTGAGGAAATAACGACAAACATAAAGACAATACGCTCAATCCCGTTGCGGCTGAATAAGAAAACTACATACCCCTACTCATTCAGCGATATTGAAGTACGCGGTGAAATCTTTATGAAACTTGAGGATTTTATAAACCTGAATAAGGAGAGGGAGGAGCAGGGAGAAAAGCTGTTTGCCAATCCCCGCAACTCTTCAGCAGGAACGCTTAAGCTGCAGGATCCCCGTATGGTAGCGAAGAGACCCCTTAATGTTTTTATCTATACCTTAATCAGTCTTGATGAAAACTACGAATCGCAGTATGAAAATCTTCAGATACTGAAAAAGCTTGGATTTAATGTAAACCCCGAATTCAAACTCTGCAAAAATATTGATGCAGTAATTGAAGCCTGCAGTAAGCTGGAAGAAAAGAGGAACTCGCTTGAGTATGAAGTAGACGGAGCTGTTATAAAAGTAAATTCACTGCGTCATCAAAAAATACTCGGAAATATTGCAAAGTCCCCTCGCTGGGCAGTTGCCTTTAAGTTCAAAGCTAAACAGGCATTTACAAAATTACATAAAATCACCTGGCAGGTCGGAAGGATAGGAACTGTAACGCCTGTTGCAGAACTGGAACCTGTTTTCCTGGCAGGCTCAACTATCAGCAGAGCAACACTTCATAACATAGATGAAATAAGAAGAAAAGATATCAGGGAAGGGGATAAAGTTATCATCGAAAAGGGAGGAGATGTTATCCCGAAGGTCGTTTCAGTAGTTAAAGAGGAAAGACCGGCAGACAGCAAACCGGCTCAGCCTCCGAAAAAATGTCCTGTATGCAAATCTCCTTTATTTAAGCCCGGGGGAGAAGTAGCTTATTACTGTGAAAACACTGAGTGTCCTGCACAAATAAGAGGAAGACTTGAACATTTTGCTGCCCGCGGCGCAATGGATATAGAGGGACTCGGCACAGCACTGATCAACCTATTTGTTGAAAGCGGATTCCTTCGTAATTACGATGATATATACGATCTTAAGGAGAGGAGAAATGATCTTGTAGCAATAGAGCGGCTCGGCGCCAAAAGTGTGGACAATTTACTGGCTGCCATAGAGGATAGTAAAAAACAGCCGTTTGCCAAAGTTCTTTTTGCTATAGGAATAAGGTATGTCGGCTCAGGTGCCGCAAAGAAACTGGCTGATCACTTTAATTCGATTGATGAGCTGATGAGCGCGGGAGCAGAGAAGATTGAAGCTATTCATGATATAGGGCCCAGCATAAGCCAGAGCGTGGTTAAGTTCTTCAGCGACCCTCATAACAAAAAAATTATTGAGAAACTCAAAATACACGGACTGAATTTCGCTGCTGAAAAGAAAATTGAAAAGGAAACTTTCTTTACCGGCAAGACTTTTGTGCTGACCGGAACGCTTAGTAATTTTTCCCGTGAAGATGCTAGCGATAAAATTGTTAAGTTTGGAGGTAAGGTTACGTCTTCTGTAAGCAAAAACACTGATTACCTGCTTTGCGGTGAGAATGCAGGATCGAAACTTGTAAAAGCTGAAAAGCTTGGAGTTTCGATCCTTAATGAAAAGGATTTTATTTCAAAACTTGAAGATTCTGAGAAGAAATGATTGGACAACTTAAAGATAAAATAGCCGGATTATTAATAAAAAATAAATTAAAGGATTTCGAAATAACCGAAACCAATTTTCGGGATTTTTTCAGGAAATCATTTAATTTTTTTGTAGCCATGCCTGAGAATGACACAGATTTCGGGCAGGCATTTTTTATTCTTGATTATCTCGATGATAACCGGAAAAGCGTTACGGTATTCACACGCGATTATAAAGTAAATCTGCTGCCAACTAAATTCCGTCAGAAAGCCATCGGCTACAGCATTGACGATATCAGCAAGTTAAACCTGCCGTCAAAAAGAATAAGCGATAAGCTTGAACCGATGAGATTCCAGGCTGTGATAGACCTGAACAGGCAGGAAAACCTTTTCTGCAGCTATATTGTAAACCGCATTAAGGCTCCTTATAAGATGGGCTTTGCGAAAGGGGACCCTGATAAGTTCTACAACATCCAGGTTATAAATAAAAGTACTGATGCTGAGAACTCATACAAAAATTTATTAAATTGCTTAAAAATGTTTTAAGGAATAATATGAATTTCGAGATCAAAAGGATCGACGAGATAACAATATTTAAATTGAATGAAAAAAGACTCGATACTAATATCTCAGGACTGGTTAAAGGTGAATTTACTATGCTGCTTAAGGTTGAGGGGATAAACAAACTAATTCTTGATATGAGTGAAGTTGAAACCTGCGATAGTTCAGGTTTAAGTGCAATACTTGTAGCGAACAGGATTCTTAATTCCAACGGGGGAGCTATGCGGATTGCCGCACCATCAGAAAAAGTATATTCTCTTATTAAAATTACTCAACTGGATCGTGTCCTCCCCGTCTGCGAAACGGTTGATGAAGCCTTCGGAGAACTAAAGAAGGAATAATTTATTGCCAGGAAGATCGCTCGATTATGTTATCATTGCGGTTTACTTAATCGGTATAGCGGTTTTCGGAATAATATCCGGCGGCAGACAAAAGACCGTTAAGGATTATTTCCTTGGATCTAAAACTGTCCCATGGTGGGCAGTTTGCTTCTCCATCGTAGCAGCAGAAACAAGCAGTCTCACTTTCATTTCCATTCCCGGCTTATCATATTTAACAAATCTTAATTTTCTCCAGATAACTTTCGGATATTTAATCGGAAGAATTATTGTAGCCGGATGGTTTCTGCCCGCGTATTATAAAGGTGAGCTAAAAACTGCTTATACTTTTCTCGAAACCCGGTTCGGAAGTAAAACCAGGAATTACGCTTCAGTCGTATTCCTGTTCACGCGGACTGCAGCAGACGGGGTAAGGCTTTTTGCCACTGCCATTCCCTTAAAATTATTATTAAATATTGATTATCCCGTGGCTATAATTATTATTGCTGCGGTTTCTCTTATCTACACATATACGGGAGGTGTAAAGGGAATTATCTGGGTAGATGTCATCCAGATGTTTATTTATATCTTCGGCGCTTTGCTGGCAGGGTTCTTTATATTGAATCTCCTGCCAGACGGATGGAATTCAGTTGCGTTTGCAGCTTCGGGAGGGAATAAATTCCAGATATTTAATTTTGGTTTTTCAGGTACTATAAAAGATTTCTTCGCTGATCCTTATACTCTTATCGGCGGTATAGTCGGGGGAGCTTTTTTATCTATGGCCTCTCACGGTACAGATCAATTAATCGTGCAAAGACTTCTTGCAGCTAAGGACTTAAAGGACAGCAAGAAAGCCGTCATCGGAAGCGGCCTTATCATTATCTTTCAGTTCGCTCTCTTCCTGGTACTCGGAGTTATGTTATATGCATACTACGGAAATATAAATATGAAGCCCGATGAGATATTCCCAAATTTCATCATACACGTACTTCCGCCCGGTGTTTCCGGGATAATTATCGCCGGACTTTTTGCTGCAGCGATGTCGACTCTCGCGGGTTCAATGAGTTCACTTTCCTCTTCCACTATGATGGATTTGCTTCAGCCGGTCTGGGGAAATAAAGTAGACAAATTATCTGTTTCCAGACTCATTACAATCTTCTGGGCTGCAGTGCTTGTGTTGTCTGCTATTTTCTTCATGAATACCTCCACAGCTGTGGTGGAACTTGCGCTAAGTATTGCTTCGTTTACGTATGGGGGGCTGCTCGGAACTTTTTTATTAGGTTTATTTGCAAAACGAACCAGGCAGGTAAATGCCCTGCTTGGTTTTTCTCTCGGCATACTCGTAATGGTTTTTGTTATTTCCTTTAAACTTGCGGCCTGGACCTGGTTTACATTTATAGGTGTCGCAGTTACATTGTTAACCGGATACCTCTCTTCTTTATTTACAAAACGAACCCGGGTGTAAATATGAGCTTAATCGACTACCTTATAATCCTTGCATATTTCATTTTTTCTTTAAGCATTGCCCTTTACTACACCCGCAGAGCAGGTAAAAGTACTGATGAATTTTTCCTGTCGGGCAGGAATCTTCCCTGGTACCTTGCAGGTCTGTCGATGGTTGCAACTACATTTGCTGCCGATACGCCTCTTGCTGTAACAGAATTGGTAGCCAAAAATGGTATTGCCGGTAACTGGGTCTGGTGGAATTTTGCTTTCGGGGGACTCCTTACAGTCTTCTTTTTTGCAAAGTTATGGAGACGTGCCGGGATTATGACAGAAGTTGAGTTTGCCGAAATAAGATACTCTGGGAAACCGGCAAAATTTTTAAGAGGATTCAGAGCCGTTTATCTGGGTCTGTTTATTAATGTCATTATAATGGGGTGGGTAAATAAGGCAATGGCATCAATATTAACCGGAATGTTTGGAATCCCTGAATCCGAAGTAATTTTTTATGTCTTCGGCTGCATGCTTCTTGTTGCTTTTTACTCGGCACTATCGGGCTTATGGGGTGTGGTAATCACAGATGCATTTCAATTTTTTATAGCGATGACCGGCTGTATAATCCTTGCGGTAATCGTTGTCAATTCCGGCCAGGTGGGAGGGATTTCCGGACTGCAGAGTAAACTGCCTGAACATACTTTTAATTTCCTGCCGGTAATTTCCAATATCAAAGATGTGGGGATGGCCTTTTCACTTTCAGTGACTTCATTCCTTGCTTATGTCGGGATAATCTGGTGGGCATCGTGGTATCCGGGTGCTGAACCGGGCGGTGGAGGATATGTTGCACAACGGATGATGTCTGCCAAAGACGAAAAGCATTCATTATTTGCAACGTTATTTTTCCAGATCGCTCATTACGGAATACGTCCCTGGCCCTGGATTATTGTAGGATTGTGTTCCCTTGTCCTCTATCCTGACCTGGCTTCAGATCAGAAAGGGCTTGGATATATCTTCGCTATGAAGGACTTTCTTCCCTCGGGATTAAAAGGTCTCTTAGTGGCCGCATTTTTTGCTGCATATATGAGCACCATTGCCACTCAGCTTAACTGGGGTACATCATACCTTATAAATGATTTCTACAGGAGGTTTATTAACCGTGAGCAGAGCGAAAATCACTATGTTAAAAGTTCAAGGATAGCTACAATAGTGCTGATGTTAATTTCTGCTATCGTTACTTTATTCATAAGCACAATCTCAGGCGCCTGGGTGTTTATAATGGAGTGCGGTGCCGGACTGGGCTTAGTCCTGATTCTGAGGTGGTACTGGTGGAGGATCAATGCCTGGTCAGAGATTTCAGCAATGATTACTCCGTTTGTGATATATCCTATCCTTAAAATAAATGGTATTGAGTTTCCCATAACGCTGTTTATACTTGTTTTATGCACAACGCTGGTCTGGGTGAGCGTTACGTTTCTGACAAAACCAACCAGCGAGGAAGTTTTATTAAAATTCTATACAAGAATCCACCCTGGGGGTGTTCTCTGGAAAAAGATTTCGGATAAACTTCCGGAAGTAAAAAATGATGCAGAGTTTCCCGGAATGTTTGTTAACTGGATCGCAGGTGTTGTACTGGTTTATTCATTTCTATTCGGAACAGGGAGCCTCCTTTTCGGGGATATCCTTAAAACCTTGATTTTTCTGGCCGCGGGTATAGTATCTATCATCATTATTTACAAGAACTTAAGTGCAGCAGGTTGGAAAACATTAATTAAATAATCATTATTTTACACTTTATAATCAGTCATATTCCGCTAATTATTGAAATAATGAAAAGAAACGAAATTCTGAAAAATATTAAGGTTGTGGTTTCAGATATCGATGGGACGCTATTATCAGACAAAGGCCTTATTGATAAGGAATCTCAAAAACTGATATCCCTGCTGCCGGAGCATGGTGTGCATTTCACTGTAGCTACAGGGAGGCTTCATTCAGCTATTATTGATCTTGCGCAAGATCTCAGCATCGATATTCCTCTTATATCTATGGATGGAGCACTGATTAAGAGTCACAGGGAAGGTACAGTTTTGTTTGAATCTTTCGTAAAGGAAAAGTATGTTAGAAAAGCAATTACACTGGCAGATACTTTTTTGCTTAATATAGCTCTTTGTCATGACGATGCAATCTTTTATACTGAAAGAAATTCTGTAATTCCGCAAATAATGGAGAAATTCGGTGCGCGGTATGAAGAAGTAAAGTCGTATGATGAATACTGCAGCAGGACACTGGAAGTTGTTTTTGCTTCAGATTATAAGGACAACCTGAAATATGTTTACAACAGGCTTGGATTTCCGTATACCTTTGGTCTGGACAGATCTTATTTCCGGTCGCAAAGCAGGGATAATATTTATTATCTCGAGATCAGGAATAAAGGAACTTCGAAAGGAATGGGATTCAAAAGACTGTTGAAGTATATGAAATTCAAAGACAGTGAGGCGGCAGTAATAGGTGACTGGTATAATGATTTAAGTCTTTTCGAAGTAGGAGGCTTTAAGGTTGCAGTATCAAACGCAGTAGCCGAAGTAAAACGGCGTGCAGATTTCATTACTGTTAAAGATAATAACAGCGGCGGCGTTGGAGAATTTATTGAAATGATATTACGGGCAAAAACAAGCAGATAATGAAAAAGGAAGAACATAAAAAAAGCAGTCTCCGTCTGAAATTTCTCATAGGGCTCAGTGCGGTGATACTTATAGTATTTATGTTTCCAAAAGGAGAGTCTATTGAATCTGAAGTTACAGTGGGCTCAATCTGGATACATGATGACCTGATTGCACAGTTCAGTTTCCCTGTATTTAAAGATTCGAAAACCTACCAGGCCGAACTTAAAGAAGCTGCTAACAGCGTCTATCCCGTTTATCTCAGGAATCCCGAAACAATCGATGCAATACTTGACACAATAAGGAATTATGATACTTTTCTGATCGGGATCATTGACAGCGCTCTGTCCGCTTCCGGCAAAGAAAATCTCAACCCCACTTTTCTGAGCACCCCCTCATATAATACCTTTCAGAATCTCCGGAGGCAGGAAAGAAATATGCTCCAGAGGAGAAACCTGAAAGAAATCCTGAACAGCATAAACAGTATTCTTACAGAAGTCTATAAAAATGGAATAATTAATCAGCCTCCCATTGATAAGGATAGTATTGCTGTCCGCACCGGAAATGTAGACCGGATAGAATCGGCAGCCAAATTTATAGATGTTAAAGCAGCTGAACATACTGTGAGGAACGGGGTTGAGCAGATGAAATATTCTGAAGACCTTAAAAATGCACTTGAGGAATATTCATCTCATTTCATTAATCCTAATATTATTTACAGCCAGAAGGCTACACAGGAAGAAATTGATCAGGCCAGGAGCAATGTTTCCAAATATGTAGGAATAGTCAATGAAAATGAAAGGATAATTGCCAAACACGACAGAGTGACAAGAGAAGCAAAGTTAAAAATAGACTCCTATAGAGCTGCAAAAGGCGAAAAGATAGGGGCTAGTGGTTTCTGGCTTCAGTTTGTTGGAAAGTTTTTCCATATAGCCCTCCTGCTTGCATTGCTGACAATTTATCTCTTCCTTTTCAGGAAAAAGATATTTTTTGATAATCAGAAATTATTGCTGATTACTATAATTCTGGTATTTGTCTGTTTTGTAACTTTTTTAATCAGCCAGATAACAGTAGATGCACCTCTGCAGTTTCTTATATTTATTCCTGCAGCGACGATGCTTCTTACAATCATCTTTGATTCGCGTGTCGGTTTCTATACCACGGTAATAATCTCCCTTATAGCCGGTGCATTAAGGGGGAACGACTATACCTTTGCTGTAATGAATATATTTGCCGGAGCTCTTGCTGTTTATACAGTCAGGGATATTAAAAACCGTTCTCAGATATTCAGATCATTTCTTTTCATACTCCTTGGTTACCTTGTTGCTGTTTTTGCTTTTGGATTGGAAAGGTTCGCCCCCTTTGAATCGTTAATGATAGAGACTGCATTCGCCTCTACCAACGCACTTATCAGTCCTGTTCTCACTTATGGCCTGCTTATATTCTTTGAAAGGTTTTTCAGGATAACAACAGACCTTACCTTGCTTGAGCTTTCGAATTTTGACAGACCATTATTGAAGGAGCTTTCAAGGAAAGCACCGGGCACTTTTAACCATTCTATGACTATGGGCACTCTGGCAGAGACAGCTGCGGAAAAAATCGGTGCTAACCCTTTGCTTGCAAGAGTAGGAGCATATTACCACGATGTTGGCAAGATAATAACACCTCAGAACTTTGTTGAAAACCAGCTTAATAATCAGAATATACACGAAAATCTTACTCCTGAAGAAAGCGTGGAACTGATCAGCAGACATGTTAAAGAGGGAATAGAACTTGGACGCGAATATAATGTGCCCCAGGAGGTTATTGATTTTATTCCGATGCATCATGGTACGATGGTGATATCTTTCTTCTTTGAGAAGGCAAAAAAGCTTTACGGTGAGGAAAAAGTAAATGTTGATGATTACCGTTACCCGGGACCCAAACCCAATTCCAAAGAGACGGCAATTATTATGCTTGCAGATGGAAGTGAATCAGCAGTGAGATCTATTGAAGATCCGGACCCTGTTAAGGTAGAAAATGTGATCGATAAAATTATTAAGGGAAGAATTAATGACGGACAACTTGACAATTCCCCCATCACATTCAGCGATATAGACAAGATAAAAGAGGCATTTATCAGCATACTCCTGGGGCAGCATCATCGCCGTATCCGCTATCCTAAACAGGAGGAAATGGAAAAGGGTGAACCGGAGAATAAAAAAGAACAATGAAAATATTTCTTGATGAATATCTCGCTGTATTAAAATTAGAAAAGAACCTGTCAGAGAATACCATTGGTTCCTATAGAAGCGATATAACCAACCTGATCCAGTTCCTGAAAAATTATAACATTGATGATCCCCAACGGATAAAGTACAAGCATCTTGCCGGCTTTTTTAAGTTTCTGAAAGAGGCAGGACTTGTGGATAGTTCTGCTTCCCGTTATCATTCTTCGCTTAAAGGATTTTTTTCCTACTTATTTCAGAATAACTACATAACAGAAAATCCTGTTGACAAAATACCTTCCCCAAAATTGTCGAAAAAGCTTCCCCAGGTCCTTTCAATTAATGAAGTAGATTCAATTCTCTCAATGCCCGATGTAAGTAAGAAACTCGGGTTGAGAGATAAAGCGTTGCTGGAAGTTTTTTATGCATGCGGTATACGTGTAAGCGAGTTAATTAACCTGAAAATTTCCGGTCTCTATTTTAATGAGGAAGTAATACGTGTATTCGGGAAGGGCTCAAAAGAAAGACTTGTGCCTATTGGAAGCAGTGCAGTAAACTGGGTAACTGAGTATTTGAAAAAGAGCAGACCTTTGCTTGAAAAAAAGGGCAGAAGTGAAAACCATCTTTTTCTTAATTCAAGGGGAATAAAGCTATCGCGAATGGGTGTGTGGAAGATAGTTATCCGTTATGTAAAAGAAGCGAAAATAGATAAAGAAGTACATCCTCATACTTTCCGGCATTCTTTTGCTACTCATCTGCTTGAGGGCGGTGCTGACCTCCGTGCTGTACAGGAAATGTTGGGTCATGTTGATATTTCAACGACGCAGATTTATACTCATATCGACAGAGAATATATTAAACAGGTTCACAGAGATTTTCATCCAAGAGGTTAGTTTGTCCGGTATTGAAGTAAGTGATAAAATAATTTCCTTCTTAACGTTTCTGCCTATGTTTTTACTATCAATTACTGTACACGAGTTTGCTCATGCACTTCTTGCCGTGCGGTTTGGAGATGATACGGCTAAAAACATGGGGAGGCTTACACTAAATCCTTTTAAGCATGCTGATCTGATCGGAACGCTCGTAATGCCTATTGCCTCATTTGCATCGGGCTTCGCACTGATAGGCTGGGCGAAACCTGTCCCCATAGATAGAAGGAAGTTTAAGCATAAGCTCAGGGATGATGCAGTTGTATCTTTTGCGGGACCGGCATCCAATTTTTTACTGGCAATTGTATTTTTCATTTCCTTCGTTATTGTAAATCATACGGGGGTTTCTCACTATGTATTGAACCTTTTCTGGTACGGAGTATTCTTTAATGTTTTTCTCTTTGCATTCAACCTTCTTCCGATACCTCCCCTGGACGGATCTCATATTCTTTTCGATATCTTTCCAAATAAAATAACTGCCAAACTGCTTAGCTTTGGATTATACGGATCAATCATCCTGCTGTTTTTCATTTATTCTCCGTTATGGGGATATTTTATGGATTTGATTAATTTTATACTTGGAGTCTTCCTTAAAACTGCCGGGATGCGATGAAGCCTTTTATAATAATCATATTATTACCATTCCTGTTTATTTCATGTCAGAAGGAATCAAAAGAAGGACAGGAACCTCCGGTAATAAGAACATTTAAATCGTTTGTATTTGTAGGAATGATAGACAAAAAGCCCGGATTATATAAGTATAATGCTGCCAGGAATGCATATTCAAAATTCTGGCAAAGCAGTGAAGAAAAAGTTGTTGAACTTTCTTATTCCGATAACCATGCTTCAGCTTTTTTTTTAACAGCGGACAAAGAAGGGAAAGAAGGAATTTTTCCCTTTATAAAGAATGCCAGGCTATACGTACTTCCTGATTCGTCATCCAAACCGGAATTTGTTGAGGAAATAGGCAGCGGGCTCCAGGTGTTCTCAAGATGGGAGTCAGAGACAGTCTTCAGGATTGTAATTAATTCCTGGGATAAAAATGTTTCAACTTATATAAATCAGAAGACGATAATCTATAATACTTATGGTAGAATACTGCAGGAACAAAAGAAGACATTTGATATAACAATTGATGGTTATCCCCGCCTGCCCGGCGTAAAACCTGATTCGCTTTCTCCATCAGGAAAGTTTGTTGTTTCATATAATGAAGAAAGTCCGGACTCGATCATCCTGGTTCAAAGGAATAATAAAAGTGAATTTCTTATAACAAGGATAAATAAACCCGTTAACGAAATTGCCTGGAGTGATGATAGAAATTTTCTTTTTATATCCACACTGGATTTAACTCCTGCTAATACGAGCATTTTTACCGGTAGTCCGCAAACTTCTTCCTTATATGCGTATTCTGTTAATGAGAAAGAACTCGTAAAGGAATGGGCCGGGGGCGGCGATAAGAATTTTTTTACCATAAGTGATTTTTTAATATTTGATGATGGATTCGGAAGAAATTCATCAATTTATATTTATGATTTCAATAAGAATAAGATTACCAAACAAATTAAGGTCAGAGGAGGCTGCGGACTCAGAAAGATTCCTGAAGTTCCGAAGTTCGGAACCTGAGCAATCAGAGAAACCGGTTTTTAAATGAATACATATTTAAGAATAGTAAGTTATGTAAGACCCTACTGGAGGCAGTTAATTGCTTCGATAGTTTTTACTTTTTTGTTCGCACTTTTCAACGGACTTTCCGTATATCTGACAATCCCTTTGCTGGATACACTTTTCCAGGAAAGCCCCGCTGCTGAACAGGTACAGACGCCTGACCAGGTAAGTCAGTCAACCAGTATTCTCCCTGACTGGATTCAGAATATTAAGGAGGACGTAACAGAGGCATTTAATGATTTTGTGCTATCCGGATCAAAGATCAATGCACTTATGAGGATTTGTTTTCTCGTTCTTATAACCTTCCTTCTGAAAAATATTACCGGCTATACCCAGGCATATTTCATGGCTCATGTAGAATATGGTGCGATGAAGGATCTTCGTGACGAGGCATATTCACATCTGCATCAGCTTCCGATGAGCTATTTTAAGAAGGAGAGGGTGGGGAATTTAATATCCAGGTTTACAAATGACGTAAACATTGTTCAGGCAAGCATTACGGCGGCATTCTCGAACCTTATAAAAGAACCTCTGACAATCCTCGTTTTCCTTGGAATTGCTCTCAGCATAAGCTGGCAGCTGACCCTGGTGGCTTTTATCGTTCTGCCATTCTCAATGCTGATTATCGGGTGGATCGGATTAAAACTAAGAAAACAGAGCACTATGGTTCAGGCAAAGATTGCAGATATAACAAGCATTTTACAGGAGACAATTTCGGCTGTCAAGATCGTTAAGGCATTCGGGATGGAAAGATATGAAAATCAAAAGTTCACTAAGGAAACCCACAGCTTTTTCAGGATGATGTTAAAGATTGTAAGGATAAGGAATATAGCTTCGCCCGTCACAGAATTTCTGAGTGTGCTGGTGGGGGTTTTCATTATTTATTACGGCGGGGTGATGGTGCTGCAGCAGAATTCACTTAAAGCGAGTGAATTCCTTGGTTTTCTTTTCGCAATATTCCAGATGATGCCCCCGATAAAAGAGCTTACCAGCGTAAACAACCGGATACAGGAAGCAAGTGCGGCAGGTGACAGGATATTTGAAATCCTTGATACAAAACCTTCAATCAGGAATAAACCGGATGCCGCTGAAATCTCCAAGTTCCGGGATAGAATTGAACTGGAAAATGTCTTTTTTAGTTATGAGGATAGCGCAGAACCCGTGTTAAAAGACATTTCATTTGTTGCTAACCGGGGAGAAGTGATTGCTCTCGTTGGACCAAGCGGAGGCGGGAAATCAACCCTCGTGGATCTTCTGCCCAGGTTCCACGATCCTGATTCAGGAAGAATTTGTATTGATGGTATAGATATCAAAGATGTAAAAATTGAAGATCTTCGGAATTTAATGGGAATTGTTACCCAGGAAACATTTCTCTTTAATGAAACCATCAGGAATAATATTGCGTACGGCAGAGCGGATTACCCGATGGAGAAAATAATTGAAGCGGCTAAAACGGCTAATGCACATAATTTTATACAGGAGATGCCGAAAGGGTATGATACTATAATCGGTGAAAGAGGGACCAAACTTTCAGGCGGACAAAGGCAGAGGATTTCAATTGCCAGGGCACTGGTTAAAAATCCGGAAATAATGATATTTGATGAAGCAACATCTGCACTTGACAATGAGTCGGAACTGCTGGTACAGGAAGCTATTGAAAGGATGATGAAAAACCGGACGACTTTTGTTATTGCACACAGGTTAAGCACTATAAGACATGCAACAAGGATTATAGTAATAGATTATGGAAAGATTGTCCAGCAGGGGCGGCATAGTGAACTCCTTGAAGTGCAGGATGGATTATACAGGAAGCTTTACGAAATGCAGTTCAGGGACTAACAATGCCTGAAAAAAGTAAACTCATTGAAATGATAGACCGTCTTGTTCTTTTCTTTATGATCCTGTTTCTTGCTTCTTTGACTAATTCTATTTTCCTGAACCAGCTGGGTTACTATGGGGCACTCATTCTGCTCCTGTCAAAATTCTTTATAACCGGAAAGAATCCATTTAAGAAAACCGGGATAGAACCAGCATTGCTCTGGTTTATTGCTGCCGAGATCCTGTCGTTTATATTTTCACTGAATCATTCACAGGCAATATTCTTTGCAATCCGCAGGTTTTTGCTGATGCCGCTTATCTATGTGGCATTCGCAAGTGTACCCGATTTGAAAAGAGCAAAAATATATCTTAGTACATACCTGACGGCCGCAGTTCTGACGGCACTGGTTTACATCATATTTTCCTACCAGTACTTTATTTCGAATTTATACAATATTACACAATCGGGACCCTCATTATTTCAGTACCCTATAACTTCCAGTGAAATACTAAGCATAACATCAGTTTTTCTGTTTGCATTTTTTATTAATGAAAAAGGAGATTTGAGATACAAGCTGTTAACCGCCGGGGCTTTATTTATTACTATTATAGCATTAGTTGCCACTTATAAAAGAACCGGCTGGCTGGCTACCGGGTTCGGTTTTCTGCTTATTATTTATTTGAAGAGGGAGTGGAAATACCTTATCCCTTTGCTCCTTCTGGTTCTCGCTCTGTTTATTTATGAAAAAAACATAAGTGTGATAAAAATATTCAGGCAGGATAATGGCAAGCTGACTGAACTGAAAAGTTTTGATACCAATGGAAGACCGTATGATATAACATCAATCGATGGAGAATATTACGTTTCAGATTATGAGAACGGGCTTCTGAAATATGAGGGATCTGATTATTTAAAAAAGATTGATACGCCTGCGCCAATTGTCTCTCTTGAAAAATGGAACAATTACCTTCTCGGGTATTTTATTGATACCCGTTTTATCAGCTATAGTGAGGGAAAAGATGGAACAATGAAGCAGACAGCTGAATGCCTTCCCCCGGGTTTTACAATCGATCACACATTCGCGGGGAATTATCTTTATACACTTGACAGGGACAGCGGTCTGACAATTTTCAAGGGACCGGATACTCTTCAACAGGTATTCAGGAATAAATCGTTTAATGCATTTACAAGAATTTTCGCTGATACCAGCCGTATTATAACTTTTTCTCCTGACAGCGGTCTGAAGGTATTCGGGATATTTAACGGAAGGCCGGATAAAATCCTTTATTCGTATAAACCGGGATTTGCTGTAAGTTCACTCTTTTTTTTCAACCATAATTTGTTCGTCTCAAATGATGAAGGTATCAAAGTTTACAGGGCAGATAAAGATTCTATTTCTTTTGTCCAAAACCTGAGCGGTCCCAAAAAGATATTTCTCTGGAAGGTTACTCATAATGAACTTACAGCAGCAGACGAAACTGGTAATATTTTCGAAATAAAGACCGGTCCGGTTTTCAGTCTAAAGTCAGCGGGGAACCCGGGTTTCATTCCTTCCTCGCTATCAATCCGCGGGGATACTGTAATAGTATCATATGTAAAGAGAAGCAGGCTGTTGAGTATATGGGATCCATACCTGCCGTCCAATTACGTCAGGTTCTCACTCTGGAAAGCAGGCTGGAAAATATTCCTTGATCACCCCGTTTTCGGTGTGGGTGACATTGATCTGGCCCTTCTCTATAAACAGTATAAGTCAAAATACGAGAAAGAAATTCAGGGGCATATGCACAATAACTTCATTCATATACTCGTTACCCTTGGTCTGTTTGGATTACTGGCATTTTGCTGCCTGTTGTTCAGTCTCTTTAAAATAGATTTGAAAATTTACAATGAAATGAAGGCGGTGCCATTTGCTTCATCTTATGCACTCGGAACAATTGCTGCTTTAATTACTGTAGTAATTGCTGGTCTTACTGAGATGAACTTTTTCGATCACGAAATTATAACCCTTCTCTGGTTTACTTTCGGCTTAAATGTGGCGGTTTACAAATTGAATAAAAATAAGTTTTCCTAAATTTGCGATATAGAAATAAAGAGGAGATAATGGAAAAAAGTGTGAATAGGAATATACACGGGAATATTATAAAGTTATCATCAGTATTAAATTATGATTTTAAAGAAGCTGCAGTTATCCTTGCAGCAGGGCATGGGAAAAGGATTAAATCGCAGACATCCAAGATGCTCCATAAAATATGGGAGATACCTACTGTGGAGCGTGTTTATAACGCCAGCGTAAACGGGATAGATAAAATTAACATTATTATTGTAGTAGGTATTAAAGCCTATGATGTTATGAACGTGATAGGCAAAAGAGAAAATACGGTATTTGCCTACCAGGAGTCCCAAAACGGAACGGGACACGCGGTACAGGTTGCTCTGGAAAAACTTGACCAAAATTTGTTTGACGGGATTGTGTACGTGCTTCCCGGCGACATGGGTCTGATTGATGAAGAAACAATGCGGGATTTCAGAACGAACTTCCTGGATTCAGGCACGGATATGATGGTATTGACGGGAATCTATGCAGGCGACCCGCTGAATAATTCTTATGGAAGAATTGTCAGGGTAAAAAGTAAGGACAACAAGGGAAAATCCTCGGGTAAGGATGAAGGAAAGGTGATTCAGATTATTGAATACAAAGATATTCTGGCTCTTGAAGAGGACAAACCTTATATATTAAAATATAACGGCAAAGAATATTCATTCCTGAGGAGTGAACTGCTGGAAACGAATGAATTTAATTCCGGAGTTTATGCATTTAAATATAAAAATCTTGCAGAGCTTATAGGTAAACTTTCAAGTAATAATGTTCAGAAGGAAATTTATATTACCGACCTTATTTCACTATTTAATAGTCATGGGTATTCTGTTTCTGCAAGCAGTCCCGAAAAGCCGTATGTGGTAATGGGATTTAATAATAAATCTGTGCTTAAGGAGATGGATGCTATTGCAAGGTCGCAGGTCTATGAAAAATTAAAGGATATAATCGAAATCTCAGATCCCGAGGATTTTTTCATTCATGAATCTGTGGTCAATAATATTCTTGAGATGGATAAAATCGGTACCCCGCTCGATATTAACATAGGGAAAAGTGTTTACATAGGGAAGGATGTTAAATTGAATTACAACATTACTTTTAACAACGGATGCTATGTTAACGGAAATGTTCAGTTCGGTCAGAATGTAAATATTTTTCAGAATGTTCATCTTTCCTGTTTCCCGGAACAAACACTTAAAATCGGAAATAATGTTGAGATCCTGTGGGGGGATATAATTAAGGGAAACATTGAAATAGGCGAACATTCAAGAATTGAATCCAGTGTGAATATGACAGGAAGTGATGAATTTCCTGTGAGGATCGGCAGGAACGTTCTGATAAAAGGAACAAGTTATATCTTCGGCTCCGATATTGAAGATTTTGTTCATATTGAACACAGCGTTATCATCAGGAAAAAAGTTAAAGCTGTACTTCAGAATGACGGCTCTATCAAACCGGTGAGATTTTATCTTCCTCCGCCGGAGGGAATTGATACTATCGAAAATATATAGTTAATAAAACATTAAGCATTTATAAATTCTTCACCCGTACTTCGATTATATGCAGATTTACACCGGGGTTCTCCGGGTATATCCCGGCATTCGACATATGCTGAAACCTGTACCCTGCTGCTAGAAAATTTAAAGGGAGAAAAGTATATTCCTGCATAAGAAGTAAAATTAAATAGTCCGCCGAGTTCATTTGTTGTAAAGGAATGCCTTGTTATAAAGGTAGGACTGATGCCTGCATCGATTAATGAAACCCCTCTGATTATGTTCAGCTCTAATCCCGGGCCCGCTGAAAATATAAGTCCATTCTGTGAGAAATTCTGCAGGATTCCTCCTGTTACTTCAAATTTTGTCTGAAGTATTGTTCCGGCTGAAACATCCTCATGATAGGGCAGATCCATATCAACGAATATCTCAAATTGTCTGAACCTGTTTTTCAAATGAAAGGTATTTACTCCGGTTCTGAAACCTATGGATGTAACCTGTGCCTGAAGAGGTTCAATAATTATTAAAGTCAGTAGAATATACAGGTATTTTATTTTTATTACTCCATATCTATTAAATATAAATTTTAGAAGATTTTAATAAGATTATGGAAATAAAAATGTGATTTGGAAGTGAATAGTAATCTGATGTAACCGGGGACTCGTGCTGGTTTTTTCTGTTCACCTGCCTGGAAGAATATGGGTGGCTTGCTTGAGGCTGGTTATAGGCCGGTTAGTTATAATGCCGCTCCCTCCTTTTTACAAATTACAAATGACTAATTACCAATTAGTATTTACATTCCGGGAAGTGAAATACCTTTAATTTTCCTGAATAGTGAAACAGCATAGGAATCAGTCATTCCCGATACAAAATCCGTAATTTTCAGCAGACGAATATACAGGTCCTCATCAGGTCTCCGGCCCGCACCAAGAAATTGTCCCGGCAGCAGTTTCATAAGGTTTTTACTTTTCCAGGAGGGTTTGCCGGTATAAGTCTCATTAACTGCAGTTATAAATGCATCAAGCAGTCCGCCCAGTACCTCATAACCGGCAGCTTCTCTCTCAACAACGCTGCGGTATGCATATAATTCCTTTTTCGATATATCCTTAATCTCCTCTAAATACTTAGCCGAGTCAATCACTGAAATCAAATCCTGCTCAAATTCTCCATTAAGTATTTTCTGCTCATTATGAATAAACACATCTGCAAGCTGGGCAACGGTGTCATTTATAGCTTTTGCCCGCAGATAGCCGATCTTATCATTGGGGCTCCTGCCTTCATAGGAATTCATTTGAGATGTAACGAGCGGCAATAATAGTTCTTCTGTATATTTAAATGAAAGAAGTCCCAGCCTGAACCCGTCTTCCAGGTCCATTATCCTGTAGCAGATATCATCGGCTGCCTCGACCAGGAATGATAACGGGTGCCTGCTCCAGCAATAATCATCGGAGTCTCCTTTTTTGATCAGACCTGTTTCGTCAGCTACCTCAGCAAATAATTCTTTCTCGGTCTGAAAAAATCCGAACTTTCTATAGAACTTATTTTTACCTTCCTTATTAATTTCCTCCTTTTTCAGGGCCAGGAGAGATTCTTTAGGATATTTGGTAAATGCAGCGAGTGCCGCACACGTTAATTTCAATCCTCCACCCGAATTCGGATTCTGCAGCCTTGTAATTATTCTGAATCCTTGAGCATTACCTTCAAACTTTGTAAAGTCAGTCCACTTTTTGTCATCGTTTATTTCCTTTTCAAACTCCCGGCCGTTACCGTTCCTAAAGTATTCTGCTATAGAGTCTTCACCTGAGTGTCCGAACGGAGGGTTCCCGATATCGTGTGCAAGGCAGGCCGCAGCTACTATTTCACCGAAATGGACTGATGAATATTTTTGCGAAAGTGCTTTGCCGGGACTTAATATTTTTTCACCAACGAGGCTTCCGAGGGATCTTCCTACACAGGAGACCTCAAGGCTGTGAGTAAGTCTCGTATGAACAAAATCATTTTCAGGTAAAGGGAAAACCTGGGTTTTATCCTGCAGCCTTCGGAAGGCAGAACTAAATACCACCCGGTCGAAATCCCTCTGGAATTGACTCCGTCCATCGTTTAATTTTATTTCAGAAGAGTTGCTGTCGCCAAGTAGTTTATTTGAAAGAAGTTCATTCCAATCCATAATGTATTCTATTGTTTAAGTTTTGCAAATCAGTCCTGTCCAAAATAAACTTAAAGCATCAAAATAGTTTAAGTCTTAGAAAAGAAATAAGGCAATTTCTCCTTTCTTATTTTGAATCCCTCTTATTGTCGGTGATCAAAGAAGAACACCCTAACAGCGTTTTTTTGAAAAATTGCAAAACTTGCTGCGGTGTCTGAGTGTCCCGCTCTTGCTCATGACCAATAGGCGGGACGTATCGAAGACACCGATATTAATAAGAAGCATTCACGCAATTTATTTATTTTGGACAGATATTTTGCAAATATAAAAATTATAACGGAGTGAATGATTAATCTTAATTATTTATTTTAATCCCGATGATTTCTCAGAATGTAAATATCAGCGAACTATCGGTTCAATATGTAAAATCAGTAGGACCAAAACGTGCAGAGGCATTCGGGAAAATCGGGATCAAATCTATAAAAGACCTCCTCTTTTATTTTCCCTCCCGCCATCTTGACAGAACGACCACCCTCACGGCCGCGAAAGCCTATGGGTATATAATCAATGGATACAGCGGGGAGCTAACCATTATAGCCAGGGTCGAAGACAAGGAGAAAAGAAGATTTGATAGAAGAGAATTGATGAAGGTTCAGTTCAGAGATTCGACGGGGTATTTTGAATGTGTCTGGTTCCAGGGCACGAAGTATCTCTACGATGTATTCGATGAAGGCGATTATTTTGCTGTTTCCGGCAAACCTTCCATCTCAAATTACGGCAACCTCCAATTTACTCACCCTGATTTCGACCGGCTGAGCGCTGACGAATCTGATATGCTTAACACAGGGAAAATTATTCCTTTTTACAGGATCCCGAAGGAACTTAAGGCTACAGCTATAGGCGATTTCAGTCTGAGGAAAATTATTTCTTCCGCTGTTGAAAAATATGCCGATCACCTGACAGAGACTTTACCCGGGTACATAGTCAGCGAAAATAAGCTGATGGGTATTGTAGATTCGGTTAAGAATTATCATTTCCCGCAGTCGAAGGAAAAACTGGATACAGCCCTTAAAAGATTTAAATACGAGGAATTATTTTACCTCCAGATCGTGATTGCCCTCAGAAAACATAATTATAAAATAAAACAAAAGGGAAATTCATTTAGGATCAGGACAAGTCTGGTTAAAGATTTTCTTTCAACCCTCCCGTTCCAACTCACAAAAGCACAATTAAATGTTTTAAGTGAGATAAAAGCAGATATGGAATCGGAATTCCCGATGAACCGGCTGCTCCAGGGAGATGTGGGAAGCGGTAAGACCATTGTTGCACTCATTTCGATGCTTATTGCGGTCGATAATAACTTCCAGGCTATCCTGATGGCACCGACAGAAATCCTCGCCGATCAGCATGCAAAAAATATTTCGAAGATGATGAACAAACTGACAGAAGTTCATAAAGAGAGAAGTATTAAAGTGACATTGCTGCTGGGCAAACAGAGTAAATCTGTTAAAGCAAGAAAACAACAGGCAGCCCTGCTTAAAGAAGCGGATATAATTATCGGCACACATGCCCTGTTTGAAGAGGAGATTGAATTTAATAATCCGGGACTTGTAATTGTTGACGAACAGCATCGGTTTGGTGTTGCACAAAGAGGAAGACTTCTGAGCAAAGGGATTACCCCGGATGTAATTGTGATGAGTGCTACACCAATCCCTCGCACTCTCTCAATGACATTATATGGTGACCTGGATATGTCGGTCATTAATGAAATGCCGAAAAACCGCAAACCAATAAAAACAATTTTAAGGGGAGAAAAAAAGCTTCCCGATATATACAGGTTTATCATCGATAAAAATAAAAAAGAAGGGTATCAGTCTTTTATAGTATATCCGCTGGTTGAAGAGTCTGAGAAACTGGAGCTCAAAGCTGCCGAGACGTATTATAATGAATTAAAATCAACCTTTCTGAAGGAACTAAATGTTGGTCTCATACACGGCCGGATGCCATGGCGTGAAAAAGAAACCGTTATGCTGGAATTTCTGCATAAGAAATACGATGTGCTTATTGCAACCACCGTTATAGAGGTAGGCATCGATATCCCGGCTGCAAATATCATCCTGATAAATGATGCTGAAAGATTCGGACTTTCGCAGCTTCATCAGCTCAGGGGAAGAGTAGGGCGCGGATTAAAGCAGGCTTACTGCATACTGGTAACAAAAGACAGGTACGCTGCTGCAAGTGAACGTCTGCCGGCAGACCATGAATATCTCTCCCAGTCGCAGCTGGAAAAATTCAAATCCGGGATAAGACTGAAAACCATGGTTGAATACCTGGACGGATTTAAGGTTGCCGAAGTTGATATGAAGCTCCGCGGTCCGGGGGACATCTTCGGAACGAGACAAAGCGGGTTTCCTGAGTTCAGGTATATAAATCTCATCGAAGATACAGATCTTCTTTTGTCATCCAAAGAAACAGCGTTCGGAATAGTTGCCGGCGATCCGCACCTTAATAAAGAACAGAACAGGCTGATTAAAAAAGTTCTTTCCTCCGATTATCCTGCCCGGCTTGAGTATATAAAGATTGCCTGAAAATATTTAAATGATGATGCCGAATAAAAAAGTTGATTAATAATTTTTTTTGTTTGAAATTTGTTCGAGCGAATAAAAAAAATATTTCAGATGTTCTTTAAAAAGTTTTCGGATCAAAAAAAATATATTTTGATGTTGATCAAAACTTGTTGACTTCGAGTTATTAATAGTTATATTTGCTAAAAAATTTTCCAAGGAGAAAACATTTTATCTTCTTCTTTCTTTAATGTGAAGTTGAACGTTGCATTAACCTTTAACGTCAAACCAGAAAGTGAAACTTTCCACGAAATAGTATCCCCAAATTCTAACAAACCGGAAGAACTTCAGAAAAAGTCTGTTGATACTTTTGCTGAGTGGGATACCTGGGATACAATTAATGCTGTTAAAGGTGCGATTGAGTGTTTTCATAATGTGAATATGATTGAAGCAGATGATAATGCTTACATGAAATTCACTGAAACGAAACCCGAGATAGTATTTAATATCGCCGAGGGTTTCAACGGCGTCAGCCGCGAGGCACAGATCCCTGCAATACTGGATATGCTCGGCATTCCTTATACGGGATCCGACCCGTTGACGCTTGCTACGTGTCTTGATAAGGCGCGCACAAAAGAAATATTATCATATCACAAGATCCCCAACGCCAGGTTCGTCATCGCGGAAAATCCCGCAATGGTAAACGGGCTGGATATGAAGTTTCCATTAATGGTAAAACCTGTTTCAGAAGGTTCCGGTAAAGGTATTTTTTCAACCTCCTTTGTGGAAAATAAGAAAGACCTCTTAAGGGAAGTTGAAAGGATAACTTTTGAATACAGGCAGCCGGCTTTAATTGAAGAGTTCCTTCCGGGAAGAGAATTCACAGCCGCAGTCATGGGAAATGGAGCAGAGGCAGAAGTTCTTCCTGTTGTTGAGATAAACTACAAAGATTTCCCTGAAGATTTTATCCCGATCTATTCGTATGAGGCGAAATGGATCCTTGATACTAAGGAAAATCCCCTCGATGTTTTCGATTGCCCCGCTAAAATATCGCCTGAACTTGAGGAGGCAATTAAAAGCAATGTATTAAGGACCTATAATGTACTCCGCTGCAGAGACTGGAGCAGGATAGATATAAGGCTGGACGATCGGGGTATTCCGAATATTATTGAAGTGAATCCTCTCCCGGGAATTTTACCTGATCCGGAGGAAAACTCATGTTATCCGAAAGCCGCGCGTACTGCCGGAATTAATTATAATGATATGATAAATAATGTTCTTTTTGCTGCTGCTAAAAGATATAACTTAGTATGATTTCAAATACTAAAATTTTGATTTGCTATAATGCCCCTGTTAGTATTTTTTCCGTTTATAATGGAAAACCTGCCGGGGATAAGAACCCCCAGAATGATCTTTCCGAAAAAGGATTCAAAAAAGAAATAACTAAAGTCAGAGCCTTCTTAAAAAATTACTACAGCAATGTCCGTACTCTTGCTATAGACCGTGATGTTCAGAAGACCATTAAAAAGATTATTGCCTGCAAGCCTGATGCAGTCTTTAATTTCGTTGAATCTGTTGAAGGGATAGCATCGTACGAATATTGCATGGCCGGATTGTTTGAACTGCTTGGTTTTGACTATACAGGGAATATTCCTTCCTGCCTGGGAAATTGTCTTAATAAATCACGCACAAAAAATATTCTCAGATCTTTCGGGATCAGTACTCCTGAATCCCTTACAATTAAGAAATCGGAAAAAGTTACTGCAAAGGATATAAATCTTACCTATCCGGTTATCCTTAAACTTCTTAATGAAGATGCAAGCATCGGTATTTCGGAATTTTCAGTGGTCGATAATTTCCGCGCCCTGCAAAAACATCTTTTGTTTCTGCAGCAAACATATAAGCAGGATGTTCTGGCCGAGGAATATATTGAAGGCAGAGAACTCAATGTTGCAATACTCGGAAGAACGGTTCTGCCTGTCTCTGAAATTATTTTCAAAGGTTTGCCCGGAAAACTTCCCAGGATAGTTACCTATGACGGGAAGTGGATGAAGGACAGCACATATTTCAGGTATACAAATCCTAAGTGTCCTGCCAGGCTGAATAAAAGATTGTTAAAGAAAGTTGAGGAAGTAGCAATAGCCGCTTTCGATGCTATGAGCTGCAGGGATTATGCCCGTGTTGATCTGAGGCTGGATAAAAATTATAAACCTTATGTTATCGAGGTTAATCCTAATCCCGATATATCGGGAGATTCAGGTTTTGCACGAGCAGCTGCAGCCGCTGGTATTGAATACCCTGAACTTTTATTTCGTATTTCACAGTTAGCATTATCGAGGAAGAAAAGTGATACGCAGGTTAAAGCAGGGTGATTCAGAAAAACTGGAAGAAATTCTGAAAAGAATATCGAATTTTAACCTGCAGGAAGTTGAAGTTGCAATGGAACTGGTGAATATTGCTGAAAAGAACCCGAACCAGGAGGATTATCATATCTATGTATATGAAAAAGATGGCAAGGTTTTTGGATATCACTGTACCGGCAAAAGACCTTTAACAGATGCTGTGTTCGATATGTACTGGATAGTTGCCGATCCTGATGCCACAGAGAAAGGAATCGGTAAAAAACTGCTGGAACATGCAGAAGAGTTTGTTAGACAGCGTAAAGGAAGATGGCTGCTTGCTGAGACGTCTTCCAAAGAAAGTTATACGCGGACTAGAAATTTTTATCTCAGAAATAATTATTCGATTGTCGCTGAGATAAATGATTTTTACTCTGCCGGAGACAACCTTATTGTTTTCGGAAAATTTTTTAGTCAACCATAAACAAACCGAGGGTTAGTCATGGAACTGTGGCAGCATATGATAAGAGACAGTGTTCATACTGTCGATCAGCTTGTAGAAAAATTCGGTATTGATAAAAAAGTAGCTGAAGATCTCGACGAATTTTTCCAGGCAAGAATTAATCCGTACTACCTGAGCCTGATTAGGTATCCGGGAGATCCTATCTGGCGGCAGTGCGTACCGGATAAAGCCGAACTGGAGGACTTCGATGCAGAAGAAGATCCTTTGATGGAAGATGCTATGAGCCCGGTTCCTAATATAACTCACCGCTATCCCGATAGGGCTCTCTTTCTTGTAACAAGCCAATGCGGTCTTTACTGCCGTTTCTGTACACGTAAGAGAAAAGTCGGCGACTATGAGAAAATCTCTATGAAAGGTCTTGAGAGCGCCTTCAAATACCTTGAGGAACACACCGAGATCAGGGATGTAATCCTCTCGGGCGGCGATCCGCTGATGCTCACAGATATAATGCTTGAAAAGATCCTTATAAGGTTAAGGGCAATTCCGCATATTGAGATTATCAGATTAGGGTCAAAAATGCCCTGCGTACTCCCTCAAAGAATTACACCTGAACTCTGTGATATGCTTAAGAAATATCACCCTGTCTACCTTAATACTCATTTCAACCATCCCTGGGAGATTACTCCTGAAAGTTCAAAGGCATGCGGAATGCTTGCAGATGCAGGCATACCTGTTGGAAACCAGATGGTTCTGATGAAAGGCGTGAATGATGAACCGGCTATAGTGAAGGAACTTATGCAGAAGCTCCTGAAGATCAGAGTAAGACCTTATTACATGTATATGGCAGATGAAACAAAAGGTGCCAATCATTTCAGAACTTCTATTGAAACAGGCATCGATATTATTGAAAACCTGAGGGGTCATACCAGCGGTTTGGCTATACCTCACTTTGTAATCGATGCACCGGGCGGCGGCGGGAAAATTCCTATATTGCCTTCTTATGTGCTGCACCATGATGAAAATAAGATAATCCTTAGAAACTTTAAGAATAAGGTTTACGTTTATAAAAATTATAAGGATAAAAATAATCCTCCGAAAAAGAATACCGTCAGCAGAAAACTGCCTGTTATGGTCAGAAGCAATTCCGGCAGAACAACGAGAAATAAAGTAAAGGAAATAGATTTTACTAAGATTGAACTGCCGGTTCTGGAGGAAGTGGAGATTTAAGGAACAGCACAGAGGTTTACTCTGTGCTTTCTTTTATAATATCGTAAATATCCTCTTCAATTGTCTGCTGCGGAGTTTCAACAATCCTTCCGAGCTCATTTCCGTCCCTGTAGAATATGAAGGTTGGAACAAGCTTTATATCGAGGCTGTCTACTGCTCCGGTTAAATCTTTCCTTTCACGGTCAACGCAGATTATCGAAACATTATCCGTGTTATAGCCTGCTTCATCCATTACCTTGAAGAATCGCGGAACCTGTTCTCTGCTGTCGCTGCACCAGGTACCCATAACTATAGTAGTTTTCACCCCGTCTAAATTGTACTCTATCTCTTTTACGGTAACAGTATCGGGATTATAATTTTTATATTCAGAATCAAACCACCCGGAATAACTTGTATCGGAAAAAGCCTGCCTTGTGCAGGATCCTATCAGCATAGGCTTTCCGGTCTCCTCATCCTTGACAACTTTAGTTGTATCCTGTGCGGAAATAATTGAAACAGAGGAGAGAATAAACAAAACAATCAATAGAAGACGCATAATATCAGCCTACTTTTTAATGTTAGAATTTCTTAGATCAATTCCCCACATCAGCTTGTTCCGAAGGGTCGCAAAATAGCTGGTTACGGAAGTATGAGCCAGCTTAAGGGCCCGTTCGCTTTTGGTTATTTTAATTTCAAAGGGCGGCGGAAGAGCAAAGACCCTTTGCCCGTCGCAATTAACGAGTATTTCTTTGTGCTGTGAAGTTGCTTTTATAACTATTTCCTGATTGCTTGGAAGTACCAGGGGTCTTACCGACAAACTGTGAGCTGAAATAGGACTAATCGTAATAACATCAGCCATGGGACTCACAATCGGACCGCCCACAGAAATTGAATAGCCTGTTGAACCTGTCGGAGTTGCCACAATTAACCCGTCAGCTCCAAAGGTGGTAACGTACTCTCCGTTAACCGTCACCTGAAGCTCTATCATTTTCGGCCATCCGCCTTTGTCAATAACTATATCATTTATAGCATATAATGTCTCAATTTTATGGCCGATGCATGTACCGCATATTATCATTCTTTCATCAACTTTTATCCTGTTGTTCTTAAGATCATCAATAAAAGTATCGAGCTGATCAAGGTTAGCTTCAGCAAGGAATCCAAGCTTGCCCATATTTACGCCAAGGACAGGCTTATTGTAAAACTGCGCCTGGTATGAGGTTGCAAGCATAGTTCCGTCTCCCCCTATAGAAATAATGATATCACTTCTTTTGTAGATGTTTTTATCAGCAAGGAAATATTTTTTATCAATTTTTTGGGTCAGCAGCTCACTTTTCGGGACCAGGGTATTTGTAATTAAAAAATCCAGAGCATTTGATTGAAGTTTTTTAACCAGCAATGAAACTACATTATATACTTTATCTTTTGTGGAATTTGCGATAATACCGATTGTCATTTTATTTCCCTTATCAGAGAGCGTTCGAAAAAGTGATCTTATTTTTTATCATTTTCTGCAACGTAAATAAGCTTTAACTCCTTAAGAGTTTCATCTAAAAATTGTTCTTCATATTTTGATAAATTTCCCCTGGTTCTTTCTTTCAGCATGTCAAGTGTATCAATTGCCATTTTTGCGTAATCAAGGTTTACTTCTGTTTTATTAGTAACCGGGTTGCTTATCCTGCCAAGCGACATCATAGCAATTTGCTGATTCTGCATCACAAGCTGCATAAATAAAAGTTCATTGCTGTTAACCTGGTCCATAATTACTCTTTGTTCCTTTCTAATTCCCACAACTTACAATATTTCGTAAAAACATACGATGCTGAAAACACAGCGAGTATGAACCCGTATATACCGTCAAGGAAACCCGCTTTAAGGAAATACATTTTCACGAAAATCACGGCAGGACGCAGAAGAATGTCCGTCAATGAAAACTTCTTTTGCTTTGTTCTGAGTTCTTCTGCGGCAAGGGTGGTATACCGGTTATATTTTTCGAAATAATGATGGATCGCAGGATCTGTGTAATGGTCCAGGTCATGTTTTAGTTTCCCTGTTATCCCGTCTACCTTAAGCTGCTCGTGCACGGGGTTGTCGTTGAACTCAACTTCATTTTTATTAAAGAGACGAGTGACTCTTCCCGGGTACCAGCCGCTGTGCTTGATCCATTTGCCGAGGAAATATGCTCTCCGGGGAACCGAATAAGCGGTAAAAGAAGGAACCGAGCGTTTAAATTCTTTGATTTCTTCGCTAAGCTCAGGTGTTATTGCTTCATCTGCATCAATCCAGAAGATCCAGTCGTTTGAAGTAAGAGACACTCCCTGTTTTTTTGTTCCCGCATATCCTGCCCATATAACTTTGTGAACTCTTACGGATGAAAAAGAGCGTGCGATGTCATACGTTTTATCGGTCGAAGTATTATCCACAAGCACAATGATCTCATCAATACAGTCAAGCTGACTTTCGATACACCTGCGGATGTTCGTATCTTCATTTTTTGCTATGATAATTGAAGATATCTTCAAATTGAGGATCCATAATGAATAATCGATAAAAGGTTCAGGACTAA
>CAWETK010000027.1:0-38582 GCA_963811905.1 uncultured Ignavibacteria bacterium | reverse complement strand
ATTAGCTTTTATCTTCGGAATATTCAGTTCGGCAAGCGGTTTAATTTTATTTTTGATTAACATTGGAAAATTTCCCGGGATGGATTTTATTTACCATATGGCAAGGTATGGTATCCTTATAGGATTTGGACTTGGGATGGGAATTGATTTATACCTTCAGAATAAAGGCAAATTATTCAGCATATTAAAAACAAAGACTATTTAGGAAAAATATTTTCCTTCAATGAAATATTTATTCCTCCTGATTGAAATCAATTGTTAAAGTTCAGAAGAAGAAATTATAATTCATTTTAAATCAGAATAATAATACTTCCTCGCTCTATACTTTCTCCCCGGGCATCTTAAAGTGCTGCTTAATAACATATCATATTGACTACTTGAATCTATTCCCCTCCTTTTCTATTATTCCGATCAGGCTTTGGTAAATGATATAAGGATAAATGAAATGGAAATTACATCTTTCAGTTTCCGGTACATCGTTAATAATGTACCTGAAGCTATTAAGTTCTATGCAGGTCCCCTGGGTTTTAAAGTTGAAATGAATCCGAATGAACACTTTGCAATTCTTTCGAAGCAAGGACTAAGATTAATGCTCAGCACGCCTTCGGGTCCCGGCGGCGGATCCCGGCCCTCACTCGATAACAGATTACCCGAACCGGGAGGCTGGAACCGGCTGCAGCTGCAGGTTGAGGACATTGATAAGACCATAGATGAACTTCAGAAATCAAACATCCATTTTCGCACTCAGCTTGTTAAGGGTATCGGTGCAAAGCAGGTAATTATCGAAGATCCTTCGGGCAATCCTGTCGAAGTAGATGAATTAATACAACAAAGTAAATAGGAGTATAAATGAAGGTATCGGGTAGTTTCGAAGTTGCTCTTAAGCCCCTTGAACCATATGCCGCCGGGGCAGACGGCGTAAACCTCGGCAGAATGTCGATAGATAAAACTTTCAGCGGAGAACTTTCGGCGACGAGTAAAGGTGAAATGCTGAGTGCATCATCATCCGTTCAGGGATCGGCGGGCTACGTTGCGGTTGAACAGGTAACCGGAAGTTTATCCGGCCGGCAGGGAAGTTTCGTACTGCAGCATTATGGGCGTATGGACAAAGGTAAAAGTTCCCTTCTGCTTGAGATTGTACCGGGATCAGGCACCGGAGAACTAAAAGGGATTGAGGGAAAAATGAATATCAGGATAGAAAATAAGCAGCACTTCTACGATTTTGAGTATAAAATTACTGAATAAGTAAAAGGAAAATCAAATGAGCAAAAACAGGCTGGAAGCTTTCAGCGATGGCGTCCTTGCAATCATTATTACTATAATGGTGCTTGAGATGAAAGTTCCGCACGGGGCTGATTTTACTTCCCTGGAACCGGTTCTGCCGGTTTTCTTAAGCTACGTTTTAAGTTTCCTTTATCTCGGGATTTACTGGAATAACCATCATCATATGCTGCATACAGTCACACATGTAAGCGGCGGGATATTATGGGCTAACCTGCATTTATTATTCTGGCTCTCACTCTTTCCTTTTGTAACTGCCTGGATGGGAGAGAATCACCTGTCGGTTGCAACATCAGCACTCTACGGAAGTGTTTTGTTTTTTGCGGCAATTGCTTATTTCATTCTGCAGAATGTTATTATCAGGAGCCAGGGCAAAGATTCGCTTCTGGCAAAAGCCGTTGGAGGCGATATTAAGGGGAAATCATCGCCGCTGTTGTACCTCACCGGTATTGCAGTGTCATTCGGATCTCCTGTATTGGCTGAGTTTATTTATGTGCTGGTAGCCCTGGTGTGGCTGATACCGGATAAAAGAATTGAAAGGGTGGTGGGCGCAGAAAAAACTTAAGAGGAAATTTATTATCTTCAAAAATAATTTTTTAGGAATCAAAGGAACCAAAGATTGAAACGATTAATTAACATTTCTTCCGCTGAAGATATTTTCCCTCAATACAGGGACACGCCTATAGGCCTTCTGATCGAATACCATAACCTGGAACGCTCTCCCGATCCTTATAATAAAGCCCAGCTGCTTGTGGGAATGTGTATGGATAACCGAAAACACCTACACATTCCGGATAACTTTGCTTATATAATCCGTGCCGGCGGAGCTAACCTGAGATACAGCGAATTCAAAGTTTCTTACGCTATTGCAGTCGGAGATGTACGCTATATAGCTCTCATAGGTCACAATAATTGCGGAATGGTAAACCTTATTTCAAGGAAAGATATTTTTATAAATGGACTCGTGGAAAAGGCCGGCTGGAACAGGGAGTGGGCTGAAGAACATTTTATGCATTTTGCCCCTATGTTTGAGATCGGGAATGAAATTGATTTTGTCATCAGTGAAGCTAAACGTTTGCGCCTGAGATATCCTAAAATCACCGTCGCTCCGCTCCTTTATAAAGTAGAAGATAACAGGCTTTACCTCATAAATGAAGATTAGATAATTTTATAATGAATATTCAGATAATCGGCACCAAAAAAAGCAGGGAAACCCAAAAAGCAGAGCGGTTCTTCACTGAACGAGGGATTGCTTTTCACTTCAGGGACCTGAATGAAAAAGGTTTATCCCGTGGTGAACTCGATAACATTATAAGAAAAATCAATCCCGATGACCTCATCGACAGGGAAAGTAAAAGATATAAAGAGCGCGGACTTGGCTATATGGTTTTTAATATAGAGGAGGAACTGCTGAAGGATCCGTTAATTCTTAAGACTCCGATCGTAAGGAACGGCAGTTTGTCGACTGTAGGTTATACGCCGGAAATATGGTCTGAATGGATAAAATAAAATTATATTAAATCTGCAGGGTTCCCGGGGAAAAATTACCGGATGGATGCACTAAACTCTGCGGATTTTTATTATTGGAAACTCCCAGGCATCTCTGGCAGCTTGTACAGAAAAATACATACCTGGTCACTTTCGGTACTTCAAGCTTGCATATCCATACCTTGGAAATAGTTTTACCGCAGTTTTTGCAGGTCAGCTCTGATATTTCTTCTACTAATTCCTTCGTCATTTCATTCTCTGATTGCTATTTAGACCTGTCAAATTATAAAAAGTTGGGGACTGAGAAATTATCCGGATTAATCGCTTATAAAATACCAAAAATTAATTGATTTAGTGATACCAAATAGAAGGCGTCTTTTTCCATTGTGAAAACTGTCATTTCTGTTTATTTTCTTATTGTCATATTCTGCTAATCAATAAAAGTTTAATCTCCTTTTCTACCCCCCTGGTATCCGGGGACTTAATTCAGGTCAACAATTATTAACTGTAGGGGAATTATTTTATCACACAAAAGTAATTTTTATGTCTGCAGATATAATAATCGTTTTTATAATTCTGATTGGGGCAGTCGCTTTATTCACAAGAGATAAGATTCCTGTTGACCTCACAGCAATGATTATAATGGCATCTCTTCTTCTTACGGGTATAATAACTCCTGAAGAGGGAATCTCCGGGTTTAGCAATACCGCTACCGTTACTGTGGCGGCTATGTTCATTCTCAGTGCGGGATTATTCAGCACCGGGGCTCTGAATTTTGTGGGTGAATTCCTTACCAAAATGACGAAGAAAAATTATCTGAAGGGATTATTGTCTATGCTGATGATCGTCGGCATAATTTCGGCATTCATAAACGTTACTGCAGTGGTGGCTATATTTATGCCGGTGGTAATACGAATGGCGGATAGAACAGGCATCAGTCCTTCTAAATTTTTGATTCCGCTTTCATTTGGTGCATTATTCGGAGGTGTGAATACGCTGATCGGGACATCAACAAATATACTGGTAAGTTCTATTGCCTTTCAGCATGGATTAAAACCCTTTGGAATGTTCGAGATGACACCCTTCGGTTTCATAATACTCTCAACAGGAATTATTTACATGTTATTGACAGCCAAAAAACTTCTCCCTGACAGAAAAGAACCGGGTAACCTGTCTCAGGAGTTTCACCTGGAAGATTATATAACAGAGGTTATTGTATTGCCGGAATCTAATTCAGTTCATAAGGAAATACGGAATTCACCCCTTATTAAAGATCTTGATCTTGATATAATCGAAATTCACCGGGGAGATAAAAATAAATTCCTCCCCTCTCCTCATACTATTATAATGCCTAATGATGTGCTTCGCGTTAGATGCAATATAGAAAAACTGAAAGAACTGCAGACCCGCGAAGGAATAGCACTCAAGTCTGAGATAAGCTTTAAAGACCTTGATCTTAACCTCGATTCTTCCCGACTTGTCCAGGCAGTGGTAACATCCGGCAGCCGGCTGAGAGGAAGAACGATTAAAAATATCAATTTCAGGGAAACTTTCGGTGCAACAGTACTTGCAATCAGGCATAGAGGCAGACTGATGCAGGAAAATCTTGGCAATACGATCATTATTCCCGGTGATGTACTCCTGATAGAGGTCAAAAAAGACTGGCTCCCTCAGCTGAGAAGAAATAATGCATTTGTCATTTTATCAGAGGTTAATACATTTAAAGAAAGGAAAGAAAAAATCATACCTGCTGTCATTATTTTGGCAGCTGTTGTCATTTCCGCCGGAATGGGTATTTTCCCGATTGTAACCGGAGCTGTGATAGGGAGTGTCCTTTATGTTTTATTTGGTATCTTAACATTGGAACAGGCCTACCGGGCCATAGAATGGCGTGTAATTTTCCTGCTCGCCGGCGTACTGACGCTTGGTATTGCTATGGAAAAGACCGGCGCTGCGGGAATTATAGCCTCTTCTTTGGTTAGTCTGCTTGGCGGCCTTGGTCCAACTGCAATGGTTTCGGCTTTCTTTCTTTTAACGCTTGTTTTCACTAATTTTATATCAAATAATGCAACGGCAGCTTTGATTGTCCCGATTGCAATTATTACTGCCGATTCTTTGGGAGTAAATTCCAGGCCTTTTCTTATGGCTGTTACCTTTGCAGCATCTTTGAGTTTCGCCACCCCGGTAGGTTACCAGACAAATACTATGATCTTCGGACCTGGGAATTATAAGTTTACAGATTTTGTTAAAATAGGTGTGCCCCTTGATATTATCATCTGGCTGCTGGCAAGTTTGCTGATACCTGTTATATTTCCTTTTTAGATTTAGGACGATGAAAGAATTTATTAATAATATAAAAGAATTTCTAAATTTACCGATCACACAGATAGGCAGCACTGAATTGACTCTCTGGTCGGTTGTTTATTTTCTCCTGCTGATTTTCCTTCTATTCTACCTTACAGCGAAAATAAGAAAATGGGTAGTTTATAAACTCCTTGCTAAAAGCAAGATTGATCTTGGGGTGAGGATTGCAGTAGGTACAATACTGCGCTATATTGTGCTGGTAATAGGTTTTATTATAGTCCTGCAGACTATCGGTCTTGACCTGAGTGCGATTACTGTGCTGGCAGGTGCACTCGGTGTAGGTATTGGTTTCGGTCTTCAGAACGTTACTAATAATTTTGTAAGCGGTATTATTATACTTTTTGAGAGACCGATTAAAGTGGGAGATAGGATTGAGGTAGGAGATGTCAGCGGAGATGTTATCAGTATTTCTATGAGATCGACAACTATAGTTACCAATGATAATATTTCAATTATCGTTCCTAATTCTGATTTTATTTCTTCTAAAGTAATAAACTGGAGCTATACGGACCGGAATATTCGTTTTAATATTCCCGTAGGAGTCTCATATAATGAAGATCCTGAAGTAATCAGAAAAATCCTGCTGGAAGTTGCTGATGAAAATAAGGGAATCCTCCAGCAGCCTAAACCTGATGTGCTTTTCCAGGAATATGCTGACAGTGCGCTGGTGTTCGACCTGAGAGTCTGGACCCGGGAATATATAAATAGACCTGATGTACTTAAAAGTCAGATCTATTATGCTGCATTTAAAAAGTTTAAAGAACATAATATTGAAATACCTTTTCCGCAGAGGGATCTTCATATAAAAAATGAAGAATTAAAGATTAAAACTTCCTGAGAAAGGCTGTAAATGAAAGTAAAAATCATTATCATTATGCTCCTCATCGTCCTTTTTACAATTTTTGTTTCTCAGAATACTGAAGTCGTAACTGTAAAGGCTTATTTCTGGCAGTTCCCTATGTCCATAATTGTCTTAATTTCACTAATAGGATTGCTGGGGGTGATATTCGGATTTATCATTGCGAAGCTTTTTGACCGCCCTGCACCTCATAAGCCGGAACAGCACAAATCTGAAAAGACCGGCACTGATAAAAACTTTGCTCCATAACGGGGCTGCTTCTCTCTCTTTTATAACAAGGGACAAACAGACTAGCCGGAACCTTCCCCTGCCCTGACGAATGTGCAGAGTTTTAAGGTTTATATTACCCGGGAAGTGTCTTCCCCGAGGCTTGGCACCAATAGGGAGGCTTATCCGATTAAGAACTCCCATCATATTTAATTAGCTAAATGATCTGAATTTGGCCAAAACCTAAAGTTTTTTCTCTCCTCTTCTTTCAACCTCGCAAACTTTCCTTACAAAAGTATGCATCTCTGTAATAACCATTCAAAAAGCCTGTATGTACGTTATAAATACCTAATGAATACGCACTGAATACGCTGTGAAAACGCATTGAATACGCTCTGAAAACGCTTTGAATACGCTCAACTCCCTTTATAATTCTAATCGTTCCCCCGGGAAAAGAGGAGTTTACCTGATAATTCTTAAAGGTTTGTGTTAAATGGATATGATAAATTATATTTCCTTGCTTATTGGCTAAATTGATTGTAAATTTGTCCAATTGACTCGCCCTTTTAAGGGCGATTTTTATTTCTATGAACTTTTTTGATAAAAATATTCACCAGCTGATAGAACAGGTTGTTAATAATAAAGGATTCTTTTTGATCGACCTTGTGTTGAGAGGAGAAAGGAACAACCGCGTTATTGAAGTTTATGTCGATGCTGAAGCACTCGTGTCAGCTGAGGATTGTGCCGGAATAAGCCGCGAAATTGATAAAAACCTGGAACAAGAGAATATACTTGAATCCGGGTACAGACTGGAAGTATCATCTCCTGGAGTAAACAGGCCGTTAAAATTTATAAAACAATATCCCAAGCATATTAATAGAAAGTTTGATGTTTCTTACAGGGAATCCGATGTCGTTAAGAAAATGTCCGGAACATTGAACAGAATTGAAGGTAACAGCCTGGTGTTCCTTAAGAGCAGCCGGGAGGAAGTGGTAATCGATTTTTCTAATATTATAAAAGCGAAAGTAATAATCAGTTTTTCTTAGAGGAGAATAAAATATAAATGAATTCAGAGATTGTAGAATCCTTTGCCCAGATGGTAAGGGATAAAGGCATTGATAAAGACGTCTTAGCGGGGATACTGGAAGAAATATTCGGCCTTCTTGTCAGAAAAAAATACGGGGATGAGGCAAAATATGATGTCGTGGTGAATATGGATCGGGGAGATATTGAAATATTTCTCGAAAGAGAAATCGTTGAGGAAGTCGAAGATCCTAACACACAGGTCAGCCTTGAAGAAGTGAACCGGAAAGGTAATGAGGAAGAACTTGAAGTCGGTGATGATTATGTCGAGAAAATAGAAATATCTTCTCTTGGAAGACGGCTGATTACTCTTGCAAAACAGAGCCTGAACCAGAAAATACGTGAAATTGAAAAAGATATTATTTATAATGAGTATAAAGAGCTGCTGGGAGAGATTGTTGTTGGCGATATTTACCAGATCAGGAAAAGCGATATCCTTGTAAACCATAATAAGAATGAACTTGTCCTTCCCCGCAATGAGCAGATACCTTATGAGCGCTACAAAAAAGGTGCAACTATCAGGGCCATCGTTAAAGAAGTCCGTAAAGGCAACAGCGGTCCTGTGATTGTTGTCTCAAGATCCGATAATATGTTCCTGAGAAGGTTATTTGAAATTGAAATTCCTGAAATTTATGATGGAATTATCGATATTAAAGCAATAGCACGGGAACCCGGCGAAAGGGCTAAAGTTGCAGTTGAATCTCAGGATAACAGGATTGATGCAGTGGGTGCCTGCGTCGGAATGAAAGGTGTCAGGATCCACGCAATTGTCAGAGAATTAAATAATGAGAATATAGACGTAATTAATTATTCTGATGATTCAATCGTATTTATCCAGAGATCGCTTGCTCCTGCAAAGCTTAAAAAAATTGAGGTTGACGACGATGAGAGAAAAGCAGTTGTAACAGCAGATGCCGACCAGGTTTCTCTTATTGTCGGACGGAATGGAGTTAATATCAGGCTTGCAATGAAACTCACGGATTATGAAATTGAAATACTTCGTGAGGAAAGGCCTCTCGAAGAATATGAGGAAGATATCGAGTTGATAGATCTGAAAGATGAGCTTGGTGCTGATATATATGAACTTCTGATAAATCATCGCTATGATACTGCACTTGAAGTTCTCCAGGCAGGTCCCGAAAAATTGAAAGAAATTGAAGGATTGGATGAAGATAAAATCAATGAGATAATAAACCTAATAAAAGAGCAGTTTGAAGAAGAAGAATAGCTTTAAAAACAGATAAGGATATTATGGCAGAAGCCAAATCGAAAAAGATCAGAGTTTATAAATTAGCTTCCGAATACAATTTGTCGGCTGAACAGCTTATAGAATTCCTGAAGAAAAAAGGACATGAAATAAAATCTCATATGTCGCTTGTTTCGGATGAGATGCTGAAGGATATACAGGATCACTTCAAGAAGGATATTGAAAAAGCCGAAAAGCATTATAAAAAGATAGCTGAATTCAATAAGAAAAGGGTTGAAAGATCCGAAGAAGAAGAGAAGAAAGCTAAAAAAGAAGAAGCTGTGGTTGAAGAAGTGGAACCGGCTGAACAGGAAAAACCCGAAGAGGTCATTGCGGAAGTTTCCAAAGAGGAACAACCCGCCGAAGTAGAAGAACAACTGCCTGTCCCGGAAGCTGCGGAAGAATCGGTTAAAGCCGAAGAACAAGCACCTGAAATTCAGGAAGAAGCTCCTGCTGAAAAGAAAGATGACCAGTTTATTTCTCCAAAGGATAACGAAGCTGGTAAGAGAAAAGGACTAAAGGTTGTAGGGAAAATTGATCTGGAGGAGAAGAAAACCCCGGCTCCTAAAGCTGAAAAGCCGGCGGCTGAAGCGGCTGAAAAACCCAAACAGGAACCGGTAAAGAAGAAGAAAAAACCAAGAGCAAAAAAGAAACCCGCCGATGCTTCACCTGAAGAGACTGTTGTTTCGAAAAAGAAAAAGAGAGTTAAAAAATTTGAAATAGATGAGAAAGATGTAAAGGAAGCAATTAGAAAAACTCTTCTTAGTATGGATGATACTGTTGCTGCTGGAAGAGCAAGTTCAAGAAAGAAGAAAAGGAAAGAAAGAGAAGCCGAAGAGGAAAGACGGCTTGAAGAACGAACCCGCGAAGAAAAGAAAATTAAAGTAACGGAATTTATTGCCGTGAATGAGCTGGCTAACTTAATGGGAGTGCCGGTTAGCGATGTAATAGCAAAATGTATCGAACTCGGGTTAATGGTGTCTATTAACCAGAGACTTGATGTTGAAACAATTACTCTCGTGGCAGATGAATTTGGATTTGAAGTAGAATTTCAGTCAGAATACACCGCCGAAGCACTTGAAGATAATCCGGATGAACCTGAAACTCTGAAATCAAGACCCCCTGTTGTTACTATAATGGGTCATGTCGATCACGGAAAAACATCTCTGCTTGATTATATCAGAAGATCGAATGTTGTTGCCGGAGAATCGGGCGGGATTACACAGCATATTGGGGCTTACAAGGTTGACGTTGGAAACGGAAAGAATATAACTTTCCTTGATACCCCGGGTCACGAAGCCTTCACCGCTATGAGAGCAAGAGGCGCCCAGCTTACAGATATTGTTATACTCGTAGTAGCAGCAGATGATGCGGTTATGCCCCAGACTGTAGAGGCAATTAACCATGCTCAGGCTGCAGGGGTTCCTATAGTTATAGCAATAAATAAAATTGATAAACCAGGCGCAAATATCGATAAGATTAAACAGCAGCTGGCTGAAAGGAATGTTCTTGTAGAGGACTGGGGCGGAAAAAATCAGTGTGTTGAAATTTCTGCAAAGACAGGGGTCAATGTTGATACCCTCCTGGAAAAAATACTGCTTGAAGCCGAACTGCTTGAATTAAAAGCAAATCCCGACCGCGCTGCCCGCGGTGCGGTAGTTGAATCAGAACTGGATAAAGGACGGGGAATTACAGGGACTATCCTTGTGCAGAAAGGTTCCCTTAAAGTCGGCGATCCTTTTGTGGCAGGTATTTACCAGGGGAAAGTCCGTGCAATGTTTGATGAACGCGGAAATAAAGTTGATGAAGCAGGACCTTCAACTCCTGTGCAGGTGCTTGGTTTTGAAGGATCTCCTCAGGCCGGAGATACATTCGTTGTTGTCGAATCTGAAAGAGTTGCACGCGAGATAGGAATTAAGAGACAACAGCTTAAAAGAGAACAGGATCAGAAACAGGTCCGCCATATTACTCTCGATGAGATCGCAAAACAAATTAGTATCGGCGGCGTTAAAGAACTTGCCCTGATTGTGAAGGGCGATGTGGATGGTTCTGTAGAGGCATTATCAGATTCACTTATGAAATTATCCAACGAGGAAGTAGTTGTACAGGTAATTCATAAAGGTGTCGGCGGAATTTCTGAAAGCGATGTTCTCCTGGCTTCTGCATCCGATGCAATTATTATCGGGTTCCATGTAAGGCCTAATCTTAACGCAAGAAAACTTGCCGAAACACAGAACGTCGATATAAGATTGTACAGTGTTATTTACGATGCCATTAATGAGGTTAAATCAGCTCTTGAAGGTCTACTCTCACCTGTATTATCTGAAGAGGTGGTTGCAACCCTTGAGGTCCGCGAAACCTTCAAAGTACCTAAAACCGGAACTGTTGCAGGGTGCTATGTTCAGGATGGTAAGATAATGCGAAATAATAAGATGAGGCTCATCAGGGATGGTATTGTAATTCATGAAGGCGAAATTGGTTCCTTGAAAAGATTTAAGGACGATGTCCGTGAAGTCGATGCCGGCTATGAGTGCGGTCTTAATATCAATAACTTTAACGACTTAAAGGTCGGGGATATTATCGAAGCATATAAAATTATAGAGACGAAGAAAAAATTAGCTTAATATTTTTAGAATTGGACCCGGGTGACTGAATGGCTCATAGAATTGATAAACTGGAACATCTTCTCAAAGAAGAAGTCAGCATGATTTTTTTGTATAAACTTCATGATCCGGCATTCGGACTTCTGACCATAACTAACGTGAAGCTGAGTCCCGATTTAAAAATCGCGAAAATCTATATCTCGGTTTTTGAGAAGGAAAAGAGAGAAGCCGTCCTGGAAAAAATAAGGGAAAGAACTGGATTCATCAGAACAGAACTAGCTCACAGGATAAGGATCAAATTTATACCTGAAATAAAATTCTTTATTGATGATACTCTCGATTATGTTGAAAAAATAGAAGGCCTGATAAAAAGAATTCACGAGAATGATAACAAAGAAGATAATTGACAACGGTATTGATTTTCAGGCCGGCGAGGTAATACTAATTGACAAACCTAAAGGGTGGACCTCTTTTCAGGTAATCAGGAAGATACGCGGCGCGATAAATGTGAAAAAGGTGGGTCATGCGGGTACTCTGGATCCGATGGCTACCGGTCTCCTGATTGTCTGCACAGGTAAAAAAACGAAAGAAATCTCCTCATTCCAGGATATGCCCAAAGTTTATGAAGGAAATATTACGCTTGGCAAAACCTCTCCTTCAATGGATACTGAAACAGAATTGACTGAAGAAAAACCGACGGACTATATAACGGAAGAGATGATACTGAAAGAAAAAGAGAAGTTCACGGGCAGAATAATGCAGATCCCCCCTATGTACTCGGCATTGAAGGTTGGCGGCAAACCTTTATATAAACTGGCCAGGCAGGGTAAGGAAATAAAAAGAGAACCGAGACAGATCGAAATATACGATTTTGAAATTTTGAATATTGCAGTGCCCGACATACGGTTCAGAATCAAATGTTCCAGAGGCACTTATATAAGGTCCATAGCAGACAGTTTGGGAAGTGAACTGGGCTGCGGCGGGATTTTAAGTGGCCTGAGAAGAACTGCTATCGGCAGCTATAAAGTGGAAGATGCTTTCCTTCCGGAAGAATTTATTAAAATATTGCAATTCGACCCTGAAAATGCATAATTCCATAACTCATTGTATTAATATGACTTACAGGAAAAACATTTTATTTTTTGCGAAAATAACTTATATTAACAAGCTATCGTTTGTTTTAAGTATTGTATGAATATATTTCACGATATTTCTGAAATAAAAAAAGATGAAAATACATTTTTAACGTTGGGTACGTTTGACGGTGTCCATCTCGGTCACCAGAAAATTATTGATAAGCTGATCGGTAAAACCAGGAGTGCAGACGGAAGAAATTTCCTTATCACTTTTGATCCTCACCCGAGGAATGTGATTTCAAAAACCGCCGACTTTAAAATATTAAGTACACCCGCTGAAAAAGCAGCAGTTCTTGAAAAACTCGGGATAATGAACCTGCTTATAATTAATTTCACTAAAGAGTTTTCTCAGCAGACTGCCGAGGAATTCTTTAAGAACTATATTATAGATAAAATCGGCATCAAAGAAATTATTATTGGTTATGACCACCATTTTGGAAAAGGCCGCGGAGGAGATGAATCAACCCTCAGGGATATGGGAAAGCAGTACGGCTTTGGAGTTGAAACAGTGGATGCATTCCGGATGGATGGTGAAATAGTCAGCAGTACTAAAATCAGAAAAGCGCTTTCTGAAGGAAATATAAAGATTTCGAATGCTTATCTTGACCGTAATTATGAATTTTCGGGCATCGTGATCGAAGGTGATAAACGAGGAAGGGAACTTGGTTTTCCTACGGCTAATATAAAACCGGATAATGAACATAAACTGCTTCCTGAACTGGGGATTTACCTGGTTGAATTTTTTAGCGGCGGCAGCAGACATTATGGATTGTTGAGCATTGGAAAGAGGCCGACGTTTTATAACTCAGGCAAGATAGTCCCTGAGGTTTATATATATGATTTTGATGATGAGATATACGGAGAGAATGTGAAAGTCTCCGTGCTTGAAAGACTTCGCGGAGAAGAGAAATTTTCATCTGCGGATGAACTTGTAATACAGATGAAAGTCGATAAGCAGAACGGGAAGGAACTGATCAGAAGCCTTGATCCCGTTAATAAAAATTGAAATAAATTAATTAATTCCGGTTGCGACTGGAATTACATTGTATAATACATAATAAGGATAGATAAATGACCAAAGAGGAAAAACTCGAAGTAATTAAAAAATTCGGCGGAAATGAAAAAGATTCAGGCAAAGCTGAAGTACAGGTTGCAATTCTGACCGGAAGAATAAATGAACTGACCGGGCATTTTAATGCTCATAAAAAAGATCATCATTCAAGAAGAGGATTGATGATGATGGTCGGTAAAAGAAGAAGACTGCTTGATTATCTTATGAAAAAGGATATAAACAGGTACAGATCGGTTATTCAGGAATTAAATATCAGAAAATAAATTGAATGTAAGAAAGAATTGAAGGTAAAAAATGACAGTTTTAAAAGAAGTTGAGATCGGCGGACGTAAGTTTTCAATAGAAACCGGCCGGTTTGCTAAACAGGCTAATGGTGCAGTAATGGTTAGATACGCCGATACAATGGTTCTGGTCACTGCAGTTGCTGCTGAAGAACCTAAAGAAGACCAGGACTTTTTCCCCTTACAGGTTGAATACAGGGAGAAGACATCCGCTGCAGGTAAATTTCCCGGCGGTTATATTAAAAGAGAAGGAAGACCCACTGAAAAAGAAATATTAAGTGCCCGTCTTGTTGATCGCCCGATCCGCCCCCTGTTTCCGGATAATTATACAAACGAGACACAGATAATTGCGTTCGTACTCTCTTATGATGGTGAAAATGATTCGGACGTGCTTGCTGCTACCGGGGCATCTGCAGCACTGCTTATCTCCGATATACCGTTTAACGGACCTATAGCTGAAGTAAGGGTTGGCAGAGTCAATGGTGAATTCATCGCAAATCCTACCCACCAGCAGTTAAAAGAGAGCGACCTGGAACTCGTGGTAGCCGGAACCACAGATTCAATAATGATGGTTGAAGGAGAATCAAAGGAAGTTGGTGAAGCTGATCTTCTTGATGCGTTAAAGTTTGCACAGGGAGAAATCAAAAAACTGGTTGATCTTCAGAATGAGATCAGGGCGGAAGTGGGAAAGGCAAAAAGGGAAGTCCCTGTAAAAGAAATTCCTGAAGGACTTGAAAACGCTGTAAGGGAAAAAGCACTTGAACCGTTTAAGGAAATCGTTCATTCTGTCTTAGCCAAGGAAGAAAGAAGCGCTAAAAATAAGGAGCTTACCAATTCAGTGATTGAGCAGCTGAGTGAAGCATTCCCCGAGTCTGAAAAGGTCATAAAGAATATCATGCACGATATTGAAAAAGACCTGATGAGAAAGAGGATCCTTGATGAAGGAGTCAGACTTGACGGCAGAAGTACCACACAGATAAGACCAATTACAGTAGAAACCGGTGTACTTCCCAGAACACATGGTTCGGCTTTGTTTACAAGGGGCGAAACCCAGAGTTTAACGACAATAACCCTTGGGACTAAAAATGATGAGCAGACCGTAGATGGTCTCGTCGAGGAATACTCCAAAAAATTTATGCTTCATTATAATTTCCCGCCATTCAGTGTCGGTGAAGTGGGTCGTATGACTGGTGTAGGAAGAAGGGAAATAGGACACGGCAATCTGGCTGAGCGTGCCTTGAAAATTATGTTCCCTGAGGAAGCTGTCTTCCCTTATACCGTCCGTATAATATCCGATATACTCGAATCCAATGGCTCTTCATCGATGGCTACTGTATGTGCCGGTTCTCTTGCTCTATTTGACGCAGGTGTACCAATGGGAAAACCCGTAGCCGGTATTGCCATGGGCCTGGTAAAAGAAGGAGATAAACATTCTATTCTCTCCGATATACTTGGTAATGAAGATCATCTTGGTGATATGGATTTCAAAGTTGCCGGAACAGAAAAAGGTATTACCGCCTTCCAGATGGATATTAAGATTGAAGGAATTCCCTTTGAAATTATGGAAAAAGCGCTTAACCAGGCAAAAGACGGAAGAATGCATATCCTCGGTATTATGAATGAATCTATCAGTCAGCCGCGTGAACATCTGTCTCCTTATGCTCCGAGGTTAATCCAGCTAAAAGTCGAAACCGATCAGATTGGTCTTATAATCGGACCCGGCGGAAAAACCATCCAGGGAATGCAGAGATTGTTTGGTGTCGATATAAATATTGAAGATGACGGAACCGTTAGTATAGCTTCGCCTGACCGCGATAGTGCTGCCAGGTGCAAAGAGCATATTAAAAAATTGACTGCAACACCTGAAGTCGGTGAAATTTACGACGGCGTTATTACTAAAATAATGGACTTCGGAGCCTTCGTTGAAATTCTTCCGGGCAAAGAAGGACTGCTTCATATCTCTCAGATCGATAATAAGAGAGTTAATAAAGTTACGGATTACTTTAAAGAAGGCGATAAAGTAAGCGTAAAACTCTTGAAAGTTGAAAACGGCAAGTATTCTTTAAGCAGAAAAGAGCTTCTTAAAGAAGAAAACAAAGAGACTAAAACAGAAGCGTAATAAAAGTTTTCTGCCGGACGATTAGTCCGGCAATTTTTTAAATAACAATAATCGCTTGGGATGGAAACCGTGTATTTGAAAAACATCAGGTTTTTGGTTTTACTATCCTTTCTGAGGAACTGTGTAATCTGCAGTGAAGATAACATTGTCCCGGAAGGAATATTACCGGCTTACATATTAAGCGAGGGATACCCTAATTTTTTTATAATGAAATATTTACTTTCATTGAAAGAGTTTGTCCTTTATGACAAAAGAGATTATAATAAATTCTTCCACCACCCAGACACGCGTGGCCATAACCGAAGAGGGAAATTTAGTCGACTTTTTTGTTGACTATCCCGAGAACCGGCGCATGGTCGGTGATATGTACCTGGGGCGGATTGCCCGTGTTCTTCCGGGTATAAGAGCTGCCTTTGTTGATATAGGCATGAAACACGACGCCTTCCTCCATTTTTCAGATATCGGCGAAACAACCAAACAGCTTCAGGATATGATCGGCGAGGATGATTCCGATGTCGATGATGATGATGATGATGAATCCCCGCAGAAAAATAACAGCCAGCAGAATCACAGGAACCGTGAATCGAATGTTCCCCACCTTCATAAGGGACAGGATATTATCGTTCAGATCACAAAAGAACCTGTTAATAATAAAGGCGTTCGTGTAACATCATCTGTCTCCCTCCCGGGAAGATTTTGCGTGCTCCTTCCTTTCGATAATAAAATCGGAGTTTCAAAAAGAATATCTGACTTTAAGGAAAGAAGGCGGCTAAGACATATAGCCCGCAGCATTCTTCCAAGGAACTACGGTTTAATAATCCGTACCGTTGCACGGAACCAGACAGAGGAAAGTCTTAAAGAGGATCTCAGCAACCTGGTTAAAACCTGGGCTGAAATTGAAACTACAGTTAAAAGTGAAGAACCGCCTTCACTGGTATACCAGGATTTGAGTACAACCTCAAGCGTTATACGCGACCTTTTTACTCCTGATATTTCCAAAGTATTTATAGATTCCAAAAAATTGTACCGCCAGATAAAGGAATATGTTCAGCTTGTTCAGCCGTCGCTGGCCGACAAAATAGAACTATACAAATCTCATCTCCAGATTTTTGATGCTTTTAAAATTGAAGAGCAGATTAAAGTCCTTATGGGGAGAAGAGTATCGCTTCCGAGCGGCGGATACCTGATAATTGAGCACACCGAAGCAATGGTGGTAATAGATGTCAACAGCGGACGGTATGCAAAAAGTAAGGAGCAGGAACTTAACAGTTTAAAGACTGATCTCGAAGCCTCCCGTGAAATCGCACGCCAGCTGAGACTGCGTGATATAGGCGGTATCATAGTTATCGATTTTATCGACCTTGAGGAAGACAGGAACCGTAAGAAAATTTATGATGAGCTGAAAAAGGAATTCAGAAGAGACCGCGCAAAAGTATCAGTTCTCCCGATGTCTGATTTTGGACTGGTTCAGATAACCCGTCAGAGGATAAGGCAGAATATAATGCAGGCAATGAAGGAAGTCTGTCCCTACTGCCTGGGTACAGGTCTCCTTACAAAGGGTTCGCACCTTGTTTATGATCTCGAAGACTGGATGAAAAAATTCAAAAGATCTTCAAAAGAACGTTCAGTTATAGTTAAATGCCATCCAAGTGTCGCCGGAAAGTTGAAGGAAGGGAAAATAAAAGGCCTGACCAGGCTTCAGTTTAAGTATCTTGTGAAAATTACCCTGGAAGAGGATGAATCGATTCCGGTAGGTCAATTCAGGTTTTTCTCGAAAAAGACTCAGAAAGAATTAACAGAAGAAATAAATTAACTCTATCTTTCCGGAGAACAGAATGAAATTTTTCATTGATACTGCAGAAATCGAAGAAATAAAAGAAGCCGAATCTCTCGGCATACTTGACGGTGTTACAACTAATCCCTCACTCGTTTCAAAAACAGGCAAGGATTTCCGGAAACTTCTGGATGAAATACTGGAAATTGTTGATGGTCCTGTCAGCGCTGAGGTTATATCAACCGACTATGAAGGAATTGTTAAGGAAGGAAGAGAACTTTCAAAAATTCACAGGAATATTGTCGTGAAAGTTCCGCTGATTAAAGAAGGACTAAAGTCAGTAAAGACATTGTCTGAAGAGGGGATAAAAACCAACGTTACCCTTTGCTTTTCGCCATCGCAGGCTCTGCTTGCGGCCAAAGCCGGCGCATCATATATAAGTCCTTTCGTCGGCAGGCTTGATGACATCAGTACAAGCGGGATGGATTTAATCTCACAGATTGTACAGATATACAGGAATTATAACTACGAAACCGAAGTGCTTGTGGCAAGCATCCGCCATCCGCTGCATCTTGTCGAGGCAGCATTAATGGGTGCAGATGTCTGTACAATGCCCTTTGATGTAATAAATAAATTATTCAATCATCCGCTTACAAATGCGGGACTGGATAAATTCTTAAACGACTGGAAAAAATCCGGGGAAAATTAAAACTTAATCTTATACAGCTATGAAAAAAACAAAATTCTACAATATACATGTTAAAGAAGGGGCAAAGATAGTTGAGTTCGCAGGATATTATATGCCTGTTCAATATTCTTCAATTATCGCAGAACATAAAGCAGTCAGAAATTCCGTAGGGGTTTTTGATGTTTCTCATATGGGAGAGGTTTTCGTAAAAGGGGATAAGGCTCTCGATTTTGTTCAGCTTATCACTGTTAACGATGCTTCTAAACTTACACCTGGACGGGTACAGTATTCCGCTATGTGTTATGAAGACGGAGGAATAGTTGACGATCTGCTGGTCTACCGCCTTTCAGAAAATGAATTTATGCTGGTAATAAATGCCTCGAACATAGAAAAAGATTTTGAATGGATGAAGAAAAATAATCCCGGCGCTGAACTTCAGAATAGAAGTGATGAGTATTCTCTGCTGGCAATCCAGGGACCAAATTCTAAAAAAATTGTTCAGAAGCTGGCTGCCGATCCGGTAGATATGGAATATTATCATTTTATTAAAACAAAGGTTAACGGGATCGATATGATATTATCGAGAACGGGTTATACCGGCGAGCTTGGTTATGAGCTGTATTTTACAGGAGATGAGAAAACTGCAGAAGACCTGTGGAATGCTGTAATGGATGCAGGAAAAGAATTTGATATCCAGCCTACAGGCCTGGGCTGCAGGGATTCATTGAGACTGGAAATGGGCTTTTGCCTCTACGGCAACGATATAGATCAGACAACTAACCCGCTTGAAGCCGGTCTTGGCTGGATCACTAAGCTGAAGAAGGATAATTTTATAGGTAAAGCATCACTCCTTAAAGTGAAAGAAGCAGGCTTGAAAAGAAAACTTGTGCCTGTAACAACCGGTGAGAAAGCCTTCCCGAGACACGGGTATGATTTTACTGTAGATGGTAAGAAAGTCGGTACCGTAACCAGCGGAACCGTTAGTCCGGTACTGGATAAACCAATAGCCCTGGGTTATGTCGATGCTGAATATACTGGGGAAGGAAGTAAAATTAATTTTATGATACGCGGGAAGGAAATACCTGCCGAAGTTGTTAAATTACCTTTTATAAAAAAGGAAGATTAGAGTTCGTATGAGGGTTAATGTTCTATTTTCCCCGGTAATAGTAGATGAGCTTTTCTTTACCCGGAAAACTGTAGTTGTTATTGATGTGCTGCGTGCTTCTACAACAATAGTTACTGCATTACAGAATGGGGCAAAAGAAATTGTTCCTGTTGCTACTGTGGAATTTGGAGTTAAGATATCGGGAGGAATGTTCGGGGGACAGACGCTTCTGGGAGGAGAACGGAACACGAAAAAAGTAGAGGGATTTGCTCTCGGCAATTCACCGCTCGAATATACGCCTGAAATTGTCTCCGGCAAGACTATCATCCTTTATACCACCAATGGGTCCAAAGCAATAGTTAAAGCAAAATTTTCTGAGAATCTCTATGTTTGCTCATTTCTCAACCTTGGTGCCGTCGCCGAACAAATTATTAAAACCGGCAGGGACTTTGAAATATTGTGTGCGGGTAAATCAAATACTTTTTCACTGGAAGATTCGGTATGCGCAGGCCGTTTAATACAGGAGGTTATAAATCGTAAAGAGGGATTTGAGATAACTGATACCTCAAGAGTTTCTGTCGCTCTCAATAATTCATTCGGTGAAAATCCACTTCAGATGCTTAAAGAAACTGAACACGGAAAGCTTCTGCTGCAGAACGGGTTTGAAGACGATTTGAAATATGCTGCCGGTGTAGACACTTCGAATGTTATTCCTTATCTTGCGACTAATGTATTAAAGTCGCTGCCCGGCGATAATGGCGCTACGAATAAGAGTTAATGTGATATGAAGAAGAAACCAGGAAGCCAGAAGGTAAAGCCTGCCGTAGATGAACCTGTATTAGTAAAGAATAAAAAAAAACTGCTGGGACTCTTCCTCATAGTCTTTTCGGTCTTCTTACTTTTAAGCCTTTTGTCATACTCCAGGTATGATCAGGCAATTCTGAATTATAAGTTTTCCGATCTTTTCAGAATCTTTAACCCTGAGGCCGACTTCAGGGGAACCAACAATCTTGTCGGAATCTTCGGCGCCTACCTTGCTGATTTCTTTATAAATAATACTCTCGGAATATTCTCTGCGATATTTCCTGTAATAATTTTTGTATGGGGTTTCTCTTACTTCAAGAGGATATCATTTAAGCAGATGATCAGTTCTTTCAATTTTCTGATAATAGCAGGATTAATACTCTCTGCTTTTTTCGGTGTGCTCAGAGCAAGGTTCAATTTGTTTTCAAATACATACGAAGTTTCAGGATCAATAGGAGATTATCTCGGGAAAGGTATTGGAAGACTTCTCGGAGGCGCGGGAAGTATTATATTTTTGTTTGCGGCATTCATGGTTTTGATAATCCTTGCATTCAATATTGACCTTGAAAAAGTTACTGCATTTCTAAAAGCATTCATTCTTAACAGGACAAAACAGACCGGCGGTATCAAAATAAACCGGCCCGATGCAGAGGAAAAAAACCTACAGAAAATCAAAGATCTTAGAGAAGACACTAAGAAGAAAAAGAAAAAATCAAAAGAAGAGCTTGTCGGTACGGAAGAGCTGATGTCCGAAGAGGAACAGGAACAAACCCGTATCAGAATAATCAGAAAAGATGCCGGACAGGAAATTCCGGAGAACGGCAGCAAAGGAAAGCATGGATCAAACCAGGAAGATATTATTCAAAAGAGTGAAATTAAAAAGGTTGACCTTGAAAAGACCGGGGAAATGCCCGAAAGAGATGCTGAACATGATCTTGACCAAAAGCTGCCTGATCCGTGGGAAGAAAAGATAAATTTTAAGAAAGCAGGACTTGATCTGCTTGATCCATCTCCTGCCGAAGATTTCAAGGTAGCAGAAGAAGAACTTACCAGAAATGCCGAGCTTCTGAAGGAAAAGCTTAAATTATTTGACATTGAAATTCAGGATATATCGGTCACTCCGGGTCCTGTTGTCACCCTGTACGAAATTGTCCCCGCTCCGGGTGTTAAGATCAGCAAAATTGTTTCGCTTGAAAATGATATTGCACTTGCGTTAGCGGCAAGAGGAATACGTATAATAGCACCGATTCCCGGTAAGAGTGCAATTGGCGTGGAAATACCTAATGCTGAAGCCACCCTTGTTAATGCCAGATCAGTTCTGGGAAAAGTGCTCGACTCAAAGATGGAGCTTCCTATGGCATTCGGAAAGACTATCAGCGGAGAGGTTTATATTACAGACCTTTCTAAAATGCCTCATCTCCTTATTGCAGGTTCTACGGGGTCGGGCAAGAGCGTTGGTATCAATATGATCATATGCAGTCTGCTGTATACTAAAGAGCCGGCAGAGGTAAAGCTTATCATGATTGATCCCAAAAAAATTGAATTATCATTTTATAATAAACTCAGACGCCATTACCTTGCTGTTTCACCTGATCTTGAAGAAGAGATCATTACTAATCCTCAGAATGCGGTTCTTCTTCTGAAGAGCGTTGAAATTGAAATGGAAAAGAGATATGACAGGCTGGCAAAAGCAGGCGTAAGGAATATCGTCGACTACAATAAGAAAGTGTCTGATCCCAAAAAACGGCCTCACGATACCGATGAGATAAAACACCATTATCTTCCTTACCTGATTGTAATTATAGATGAGCTCGCCGACCTTATGATAACTGCCGGGAAGGAAGTCGAAGAACCGATTGCAAGACTTGCACAGCTTGCGCGTGCAGTTGGAATCCATCTTGTGCTTGCAACCCAAAGACCTTCTGTAAATGTTATAACCGGTGTAATTAAAGCTAATTTCTCTGCAAGGACGGCATATCAGGTAGCTACCAAGATAGATTCGCGTACCATCCTTGATATGAATGGTGCAGAACAGCTTCTTGGAAAAGGAGATATGCTCTTTCTTCCTACAGGACAACCTAAGCCGATACGTATTCAGAATGCATTCATATCCACAGATGAAGTTGAAAAAGTCACTAATTATATCTATTCCCAGCCCGGTTATTCCAAACCTTATTTCCTTCCATCCATCTACGAAAAGAAGAAAGACAGCAGCGGGTTCCTTACGGATATGGATCCTATGTTCGAAGATGCTGCGAGAGTAATAGTCAGACATCAGCAGGGATCTGTTTCACTGCTACAGCGCAGATTAAAACTCGGCTATTCGCGAGCTGCAAGGATTGTCGATCAGCTCGAAGAGGCAGGAATTGTCGGTCCCAATGACGGCAGCAAAGCCCGCACAGTCCTCGTCGAAAATGAAGAACAGCTGGAAACCATCCTTAGATCCTTATAGAACCATAAAAGTGCTTATTTGTCCCTGCCCAAATCGATTTTTTATAACTCCATTTATGCTTAAATTCGAAATCGTGATTTAAAGTCAACTGAAAAGGATTAAATATGAAAAGATCTGTTTTAATAATATTATCGATGTTTTTATCTGTTTATGTCTTCGCTCAGGATAACACAAATGAACTTCTGAATGCGGTTCAATCAAAATATAATTCGATAAATACATTAACAGCTAATTTTTCAAAATCTTCAGGAAGTAAGGAAGATTTTTCAGGGAAGATTTACCTGAAAAAAGAAAATAAACTCAGAATTGAATTGAAGAATAACACGATTATCACCGATGGTGAAACATTCTGGAATTATAATAAAAAAGAGAATAAAGTTATTATTAATAATTATGACGAATCGGAACCATCTGAACTTTCATTAAATAACTTTATCCAGGTATATCCTTCCAAGAGTAATGTAAGTTCAGGCGAAGAAGGAAATTATAAGACCCTTACTCTTGTACCGAAATCTGCGGAATTAAACTTCACAAGTGCTAAGCTTTATATAAATAATGATGACCTGGTTGAAAAAGTTATTGTTGACAGCAATTCCGGGAAATCCACGATTCGTTTATCGGATTATAAATTAAACCAGGATATTCCTGACTCAGAATTTACTTATTCACCTCCAAAAGGAATAAAGGTTATTGACCTCAGATAAAAAGGAGAAGCATATAGCAAAGAGAGATATAATTAATTTTTCCATCTCTCTTGTTTTAACTGCAGTTTTCCTTTACATCGCATTTTACAATGTGGATTTCGGGGAAGTCCTTGAAAAAGTTTCCCGGGCATCCATTTTCTGGATAATTATTTTTATCATCGTACTTTTATCATCCCATTATCTTCGTGCGGTGAGGTGGAAGGTAATCATCAGCTCTGTTAAGCCCGATGCTTCCATGAAAAACCTGTTCGGTTCCCTTATGGTGGGCTACGGAGTTAACTGCGTTATCCCAAGATTGGGAGAAATCACACGTGCCGTTCTTCTTGGTAAATGGGAAAGGATCTCCAGGTCATCCATGTTCGGTACAGTAATCCTCGAACGGGTTATCGATGTAATATTCCTGGGTCTGTCAGTGATCGTTGCAGCGTTAATATACAACGGTAATCTCTATTTAAGCTTCCCCTGGCTCAAAACGACTCTCTATATAACCTCGGCTCTTATAGCTTTTTTTATCATATTTATTCTGCTTGTTGTCAGGTTTAAGGAAAACTTTTACGGTGCTATTGTTAAGCTGTTAGGCCGCTTCTCCGGGCACCTGGCTCAAAAAGCCGGATATGTATTCAAAATGCTTGCTGAAGGATTCGCCAGTCTGAAAGGCACAAAGAATTATATCCTTACCTTTCTGCTAAGCGTTCTGATCATGTTATTCTACGCTTTAAATGCATACATTGGGATGCTTATGATAGGGATGCAGAATATCACCTTTTCTATGGCCTGGATAATTATGAGCATTAGTGCAATCGGTGTGGTTATTCCTACTCCCGGCGGTACAGGCTCTTACCATGCTCTCGCTAAATCAGCACTGGTTCTGCTATTCGGTTACGGGGAGGTAATCAGTCTTGCCTACGCTTTTTTAACGCATATAATCTCGTATTTATTGTTCATAACATTTTCTTTGGTTATTTTCTTTGTCCTTAACAGATACCATGATAACCTGATTAAAGTTGTTGAAACAGAAATGGAAGAATTATGAAATATATAATGACAGTTTTCTTAATCGGTTTGATACTGCCGAATTGTTTCGCGCAGAATGAACTGCGGGCAGGAATGGGGATAAGTTTCGGCAGCAATCCTTCGCTGAAGGATTATATTAACCAGATCGCCGGTTATGATGAGCTCGGAAGTTTCAGCTCATCTGTTATTTTCTCGGGGGAATATGATTACGCAGTTTCGCAAACATATGATCTCGGGCTTGAAGTAGGTTACCTGCTCAATTCGGTTACTTTCAGTACTTTCGGCACATATGACTTTTCCTATCATATAATTATGCCGACAGTTACTTCCTATTACGTCATACGGGGTGAAGGATATAACTTTAAATTCGGCGGCGGTATCGGACCGCGTCTGGTAAGCGCCGATGAATCTCTTCCTGCAACACCATCGGCTACTAATTATACATCTACCGGGTTCGGGTTTTTGCTGCGGGTTGCCGGTAATACTCGACTGAGCGATAACTTTTATGCTTATATCTCAGGTGATCTGAGATATGATTTGAACGGTGAGCCGAAAAACGGCGACAAATATCTTATAAATAACGCCACACATGAAAAAGTCAACCTTGATACCTTTTCAGCCGGCGTTAGTCTTGGTGTAACTTTCACATTTTAGGAGCGGTTAGTGAGTATACTCGATGCGATAATTCTTGGCATAATACAGGGGCTGACAGAATTTTTACCCATCAGCAGTACGGGACATTTAACAGTTGCCGGAAAACTGCTGAACCTTATATCCCCGGATAAACCGCAGGAATGGACGGCTTTCATAGCTGTAATTCAGCTCGGCACAATGCTGGCAATACTTGTCTACTTCTGGAAGGACCTCGTTCAAATACTGATTTCTTTCTGGAAAGAAAATGTGAGCCGGCGGGTTGCATTTTCCGGTCAGTCGTTCCAGTCAAGGACCGGCTGGTTTATTATTGTCGGTACTCTTCCCGTTGTCTTTATCGGACTCATATTCAAAGACGCAATCGAAGGCGCCTTCACCAAGGACCTTTATGTGATTGCCATAAACCTTATAATCTTTGCAATACTTCTGGCTATTGCTGAAAAATTCGGTAAACGTGTTAAAACTGAAAAAGATCTTTCTCTATTTGATTCACTCTTTATCGGAATTGCCCAGGCGTTTGCATTGATACCAGGCGCTTCACGATCGGGCACTACAATTACCGGAGGATTATTCAGAGGACTAAAGAGAGAAGATGCAGCAAGATTTTCTTTCCTGCTGAGTATCCCGGCAGTACTGGCAAGCGGACTGCTTGAACTTTACCAGTCATTGGACATACTGAACGGTACTATGTGGATAAACCTTATAATCTCGACTTTGGCAGCCGCAGTCAGCGGTTACCTTGCGATAGATTTTTTATTAAAATACCTGAGAAAACATTCAACTTACCTTTTTATTTATTACAGGATAATTGCAGGTATAATTATTCTTATTCTTATAGGCTATAATATTATTCAACCTTAGGAGTTATTATGAGAAACCTTATAATCATTTCTGTTCTTGCCTTGTTATTAGGCTGCAATCAAAAAAGTATGAATGAAGAAAATAATCAATCAACAACAAATAGTGAGAATCAAAAAGTGGAAACTAAAAATGACACTATGACTGTAGCAACTTTTAAAACCAATATGGGAACTTTCGAAGCTGAACTATACCCGGAGAAAGCACCTAAAGCTGTTGAGAATTTCACGGGACTTGCAGAGAAGGATTATTATAAAGGTGTAATTTTTCACCGGGTTATCCCGGACTTTATGATACAGGGCGGCGATCCCTACCGGTTCGGGCAGAGGCGGACAGAGTATATGGGGGAAATCGTTTGAGGATGAAGTTAACACAGGACTCGTATTTGATTCACCCGGAATATTGGCAATGGCTAATGCGGGACCAAATACCAACGGCAGCCAGTTTTTTATTACTGTGGCTCCCACTCCATGGCTAAATGGCCGTCATACCATTTTCGGCAAGGTAATCAGCGGGATGGATATTGTAAATTCTATTTCGACTGTACAGCGAAATGCGCAGGATAAACCGCTTAAGGATGTTGTGATTGAAAGTATCACAATAGAAAAGCGCACACAGAAGTAAATACTTTAGAGCCCCCGCCGCCGGGATAAATAGATTCGGTCTCTAACCCAAAACCGGGAATGCTCTGCTTTTCAAATATAGCGGAGACTGATAAATCCTTTATTGTTTTGAAAAAGGGATGGTAATTTTCTAAATTCATATCAGATTATCATCTCTTTTTTATTTTAGATACCGTTAATGAAACAGGAAGAATTTTTCTCCTCCCGCTGGGCTCTTATAATTGCAACAATCGGTATTGCTGTAGGTACCGGTAATATATGGCGCTTCTCAAGAATTGTCGCGCAAAACGGAGGCGGTTCATTTCTTATTCCCTGGACAATATTCCTGCTTATCTGGTCGGTTCCTTTAATTATTGCCGAATTTGCACTTGGTAAATCGACAAGGTTTGGACCAATTGGAGCAATAGCTAAAACCGCCGGCAGAAACTTCGGCTGGATGGGCGCTTTTGTAGTATTTGTATCCACCGCTATAATGTTTTATTACTCCGTCGTAACGGGTTGGTGTCTGAAATACTTTTTGTCCGCCATATCCGGAAGTCTGTTTGACGCAGCAGATAATCTTAAGTACTGGGAAAATTTCTCTTCCGGGTTCCAGCCTTTAATCTATCATTTTATTTCTATGGCTTTCGTTGCTGTGGTTGTATACCGTGGAATTACAAAAGGTATAGAAAAAGTAACCAAATTTATGGTGCCTGCCTTACTCATTATACTGGTGATACTTTTTATAAGAGCGGTTACTCTTCCAAATGCAATGGAAGGAATAAAATATTTCTTCACTCCCAAACTGGATGTTATACTCGATTATAAAGTCTGGCTGAATGCATTGACTCAGAATGCATGGGATACCGGTGCAGGGTGGGGACTAATATTAACTTATGCCGTCTATATGAGAAAGAAGGAGGATATTCCGTTAAATGCCGCCTTAATCGGGTTCGGAAATAATTCTGTATCGCTTCTTGCAGGGATTACAATTTTTTCTACAGTGTTTTCACTTAGCTCTGTTGATGCAATGACCCAGGTATCGCAATCCGGCCCTGCAAATACAGGATTAACTTTCATTTTTCTTCCCCTGCTATTTTCAAAAATGTCGTCAAGCTATGTTATCAATGTTTTCTTTGCGTCAATATTCTTCATAGCTTTATTCTTTGCAGCTGTAACTTCTTTAATATCGATGGTGGAGCTGGCAACAAGGACGTTCATCGATTTTGGTTTCAGGAGGAGAAGGGCGATTGTAATTGTGGCTGCAGCAGGTTTCTTATTCGGCATCCCGTCAGCATTGAACCTTGATTTCTTTACAAACCAGGACTGGGTATGGGGTGTGGGATTGATATTAAGCGGCGCCTTTATCTCATTCTCGATTATAAAATACGGTACGGATAAATTCAGAACTGAAATAATTAATGGATACGGAAGTGATGTTAAAATAGGAAAATGGTATAACTTTGTGATAGGAATATTAATTCCCGTGCAGGTAATTGTATTAATTTTGTGGTGGCTCATTTCTTCAGTAGGCTGGGATCCCGAATGGTGGAATCCTTTTCATGTCGAAAATGCCGGGACCGCAATTTTTCAGTGGGCGGTAATTTTAATCCTGTTTATATCATTTAATAAGCTGATGGTCAGGTATACCTTAAATAATAAAAGAGAAGTCTGATGGAAGTTTCAGGTATAATTACTCTGGTTGTGGTTATCGGACTCGTCTGGGGAGGACTTGCATTCTTCCTTTCGCGTGCGATGAAATACGAAAAAATCAAAAAGGCAAATGGCGAAAAGTAAAATAAAAACTCCTTCGATTCTGAATGTCTCCAAAGATATAAAGTCGGGCAGGATACTCCCTGTTTATTACCTGTTCGGTGAGGATACTTTCAGTCTGGATAAAACAATAAAAGAACTTGAAAAATCAGTTGAGCCTTTTATATCATCTGATTTCGATAAAGAAATTATTTATGCGGATGATAAAAACCTTACAGATATTCTGTCCATAGCTTCCTCATTTCCATTCGGTTCAGAAAAGAAATTTATCCTGGTTAAGGAATTCGAAAAAGTCAGCAATAAGAAAAGTCTTACAGGTTATATAAATTCACCGGCTGAATTTACTCATCTCGTGCTGGTTCATAACGGAACTATTTCCGGCCTGGCTTCGGAACCATACAAATCCCTGCTGGCGAATAATTTCCTTTATGAAGCAGTTGAGCTGAAAGGGAATCACCTTGTTGAATGGATAGTTCAGTACACCAGGGAGAACGGCAAACATATATCGCAGGAGGTTGCTTCAATTTTTGCTGATATGGTGGGCGAGAACAGGAGCCTGATTGAAACACAGCTTGAAAAGGTTTTTATTTTCCTCGGGGATAAACAGGAAATTGATATTGAAAGCATAGAAGCATTATCTGCTAAATTCAAAGAATACAACATCTTCGATCTGCAGGATGCTCTTGGCACAAAGAACAGGCAGTCATCATTTAAAATCGCATTCAACCTGCTGGAAAAGGGAGCCGAACCGGTATTTATTATCCACATGCTGACCCGGTTCTTCACAGGTATTTTGCGTCTTAATGAGCTGAAAGCTTCCAATATACCGGATATGCAGGCTGCGAGGATAGTGGGAACCCATCCTTTTTATCTTAAAAAATTCTATAATGCACGCACGTTATACAGTGATAAACAGCTGATAAATATCTCGCGTGCTTTGCTTAATGCCGACATATCGGTAAAAACAACATCAGCGGATAACAGGAACATAATAACGATTCTGCTGACGGAAATTTTAGATGGAGGGGAGAAGAAAGTTACTGCATAGTATAGTAGACATTATTTTCGGGTGAATGTGCAAAATCTCATTAGCTTTCTGTATTTAAAGTTTTTTACTTAATTTATTGTATAGTTCTGGAAACAATTCAAACCTCGGAAAGTATAAGCGGCATTGACGGATAAGAATCTGGACGAACTTACAGATGAAGAATTAATTCTTGAGTTTCAACAGAATAACACTGTTCGGGCTTATGAAATTCTTGTAGAGAGGTACAAAAATCCTCTTACGAATTATGTGTTCAGGTTCCTGGGTGATTATGAAGCCTGTATGGACGTTGTGCAGGAAGCTTTTATTAAGGTTTACAGGTATAAGGATTCATATAGCTCTATTGCAAAGTTTTCTACATGGATATATACAATCGCCGGAAACCTTGCCAGAACAGAATACCAGAGGCGCAGGAGGAGGAAGTTCTTTTCTATAAATGCTTTTGGAGAAGAAAAGGATGAAACTTATGAAATTCCTGATGAGAGTTATCGTCCCGATGAGATAACCGACAGCGGGATAAAGGATGAAATCATACAGAAAGCAATTCAAAAGGTTTCTCCTGCATACAGGGAAATGGTGATATTAAGAGACATACAGCAGCTTTCCTATGAAGAAATTGCTGAAATAACTGGAATTACAGTCGGTACTGTAAAGTCCCGGATTAACCGGGGAAGAGCTCAGCTCCAGAAATTATTGAAAGATATATACAGAGAATAACAGGTGATGCCGTGAATCCGAATGACGATATGAAATACCAGGATGTAGTGAATACTCTTAGGCAGCTGCAGCAGGTTAAAGCTCCTTCCGGCTTTGAGGCTGATTTAATGCGTGGAATTAACTCAGGTAGATTTCCTGAAGAAAAGGCTTTCCGGCAGAAGTTATTTCTCCCTTCCCGACTGATCCCTTCGGCAGCATTGGCATTGACGGCTATTCTACTGATATTCGTGCTTAATAATAATGGAATAACACAGGACAATCCCTTGCTGCAGGCTCCCCGGGAAAGAGTTGATACAGCATTGAAAACAAAATCTTCACTTGTTACTTCACGAAAAGCAATCTGTCTCTAAGGATGAACTCAGCACTTCCAGGGAGATATCGGGGGGTCAGAAAGATGCCGGAAATCTAAGTCAGGATAAACCCGCAGATAATCCGGCACCAAAAAAAGAAAACTTCAGTTCTTCCCCGAAAGGAAATATTTCACCGGCTAAGAACAGCGACCGTTTTATCACAGCAAAATTTACTTCAGGCAGGATCACTGATTATCCTGTAAATAAAGCCGGACTTAATTTCAGACAGGTAAACCTCTCAACCGAACAGAAAATCCAGCTAAACCATCTGAAAGCCCGCCTTGAATTAATGTTCAATGAGCGCAGCAGACAGTAGCCGGGAGGCTATCTGATTTGCAGTAAGTGAACCCCAACCTTATTTACCTTATTTCTTTTTCTGACTCCTACGTAATTCAACACGTCTCCGCAAAATCTATCCCGCATTCGTTTCGATGTCCGCCCCATTTAAACTTAGCGCGACAAGCCGGCAACCAAAAGCAACCTTAGATAGGCTGTGTAACTTATGGCGGTGGCTGATTTATCCCGACATAGGTTTATTGGTCGGGACCTGTCCCGACTCTAGCCTCCATCAGGTCGGGAGTGGCCCGCTTTACCTGCCGAAACGAATGTGTAGGCAGGCCCTTGCGTAATCAACATACGGGCGGGATGTTGAGTCCGGCAGCTGCCGGACGAAATCCCGCGCACATTCTTATAAGTTTTCAACGCGGGATATCGAAGTTTGGTTTTTACTTTGAATAAAGTTTTGTAACATAGAGCGGTGGCTGAGTGGCTTGCCACTTGCTTAATAATTTTAGGGGCAAGCTGTATCGAAGCCACCGAAAATAAGTAAATTGTTCAATGATTTATAGAGCTTCTTAAAATATCTTGACCAAAAAAATCGCAGCCACGCGAAGATCCCGATTTTAGCGGGACAAAAATCCGACTGAGGATACCATGCATCCATCCATTCTACAAAAATTCTGGCTTCAGCCGCATTGCTTGAGATAAATATCCTGACCAAAAAAATCATCACGATGCTTAGATCCCGATTTTAATCGGCAAAAATCTGATCGAGGATACTATACTCCGTACACTAACCCTGGCTACAAACCTTATTTCTCATACCAACCTTAGTAACACAGTCTGTACTAAAAGAATCCCAACCTTATTACCTTATTTTCATTCAAGGTTTTTGCTGTTTCCCCAATCAACTTTTGTTTAATTATTCAACAGGTTTGACAAAATGTCAGTCGCAGTAGTTATGCCGTATTAGTCCCGTAGTTATGCCGTATTAGTCCCGTATTTGAACTCAAAATGAGACAGTTCAAAAACAGCGAATAAACGCAATTTTCGACTGTTGAAAAAATTTACATATGACAAAATGTCAGTGTCACAATTTGGGATTATTTAGAACGGTCGAAGCCTTTTCCTGCGACTATTGAATTAAGGAGGTTGACTTGCCACGACTTTTAGAGGCTGTGTGAAAATGTAAAGCGGAACGCTGTTCCGCTTACTTGCATTGTAAAAATGTTATTATTTTTCAACAAAGTTATGCCATTTGATCTCTCGGGTTTAATCTTCACACAGCCTTTTTAAGTCGTGGGAGAATTAAGATTGAGAAGCAGAGGGCTTTAGCCAAAGAGAAAGAAGCAGAAGAAAATCCTGAATGAATTGGGCTAAAGCTAGGATGCTTTTATTACAGAAATGAACTATAATCAAAATCGCTCGCATACCGCTTTTTTGTTTTGAAAATTAACCTATTATTATTTATCTTAACTGTTCAAATTTTTTAGAAATTAAACATTTAGGATATTGGTATGAAAAAGGGAATTCACCCGGATTATAGACCTGTGGTTTTCCAGGATGCATCGGCAGATTATTCTATTTTAACACGTTCTACAATCCAGACGAATGAAACGATTACATGGGAAGACGGCAATACATATCCATTAGTAAAACTTGAAATTTCCAGTGCGTCTCATCCTTTCTTTACCGGTAAACAGAAACTCCTTGATACTGCCGGAAGAGTTGAAAAATTCAAGAGGAAATACGCAAAAAAAGAATCAAAGTAAAGTTCCTTTATATATTGATTTTTGTGAAAAGCCAGTTCATTGCTGGCTTTTTTTATTTTGAAATGGCACCCGGCATCAGTCATTTTTTTTGTGTTGTTAGAAGAAGCCGGTTTTATTTAAGTTGCACAAGTTTAACAAAGTTATCAAATGAAAAAGAATATAAAAGCGATAAGTATTACAGGGATTGTTATAGTAGTATTGATACTGCTCGCTATACCCAAATTGAAATCTTCGGAAAGTAAACCGGGAAAACAGGGACCCGGTGCTGCCGGTCCTCTTCCTGTAAAAGCTCATATAACTAAATTTGTAGCACTGGATAATAAAGTGCTGACGACGGGTACAGTGCTGGCTAATGAAGAGGTTGACCTCAAAAGTGAAGTACCCGGAAAGATTACAAAAATATTATTTAAAGAAGGCAGCGTGGTTAATGCGGGTGATCTGCTTGTAAAGATAAACGACGCGGATCTGCAGGCTCAGCTGCAGAGTGCGAAATCGCGGCTTGAACTTCAGAAGGATACCGAGTACAGGCAGAAACAGCTTCTTGAAAAGGAAGCTATAAGCCAGGAGGATTATGATATGACGGCCAACCAGCTGCAGGTTAACCAGGCTGAGGTTGAACTGATCAAAGCACAGATAGATAAAACAGAGATCCGTGCTCCTTTTTCCGGCATAATAGGTTTGAAGAGTGTGAGTGAAGGAAGTTTTGTCACTAATTCAATGATTATTGCAAGTCTCCAGAATATTAACCCGATAAAGATCGACTTTTCTATTCCGGAACGTTATTCTTCTATGGTTAATGTTGGTGACGAAATAAACTTTTCAATTACCGGCAGCAGTAAAAAGTACGTCGGTAAAGTTTATGCAATAGAGCCCAAAATTGATCCGGTTACAAGAACATTGAACCTGCGTGCACTTTGCGCAAATACAGGAAGAGAGATCCTCCCGGGTTCATTTGCAAATGTAGAACTGGTGCTGAAGAAAATTGAAAATGCTATTCTAATACCTTCTGAAGCGCTTATACCGGATATTAAGGGACAGAAGGTTTTTGTTGACAGGAACGGCAAAGCCACTCCTGTTGAGGTGGGAACGGGAATCAGAACCGATATAAATGTTCAGTTAACCTCCGGTGTCAGCGAAGGAGATACGATAATTACTTCCGGCATGCTTCAGCTGCGGCCGGGTGCACCTGTAACCATTTCAGAGTTTGAATAATGAGTCTCTCATCCTTAAGTATAAGAAGGCCCGTCCTTGCCATTGTAATGTCGATCGCAATTGTTGTGCTCGGACTGCTGGGTTATACGTACCTTGGTGTACGTGAGTATCCATCTGTTGATCCCCCGATAATCACTGTAAGTACAACCTATACCGGCGCTAATGCCGATGTTATCGAATCTCAGATTACTGAACCTCTTGAAGAATCAATAAACGGTATTGCAGGGATTCGTTCGCTTACTTCAGTGAGCCGCGACGGCCGAAGCACAATTACAGTTGAATTTGATATTGATGTTGACCTTGAAACGGCAGCAAACGATGTAAGGGATAAGGTCTCACGCGCCATAAGTAATCTGCCGCCGGATGTCGAGAACCCCATAGTGTCGAAGGCTGATGCAGATGCTTCCCCCATTGTTTTTCTTAATATTCAGAGCGATACAAGGAATCTTCTGCAGCTTACCGAGCTTGCTAATAATGTTTTTAAGGAAAGGTTCCAGACGATTCCCGGTGTGAGTGCAGTGAACGTATGGGGTGAAAAGAAATATGCGATGAGACTCTGGCTCGATCCCGCTAAGCTCGCTGCTTATCATCTTACTCCCCTTGATGTAAAGGATGCCATCAACAGGGAAAATGTTGAACTTCCATCGGGCCTGATCGAGGGAAATAAAACAGAACTTTCAATCAGGACAATCGGCCGTCTTCACGATGCAAATGAATTTAACGATCTGATTATTAAAGAAGATAAAGGGAATATTGTTCATTTAAAGGATGTTGGTTATGCAACTCTCGGTTCTGAAAATGAGCGCACAATCCTGAAAAGGGACGGCACTCCAATGGTGGGAGTAGTTCTCATTGCCCAGCCCGGTGCTAATAATATCGCTATTACTGATGAATTTTATAAACGGCTCGATCAGATCAAGCGCGACCTGCCTTCTGATGTTAAAACAGGTATAGGTTTCGATGTAACTGATTATATCCGTGATTCTATTTCCGAAGTAGAGCAGACTATCTTTGTAGCATTCGGCCTGGTTGTGCTTATAATATTCTTATTTCTCAGGGACTGGCGAACTACTATCATTCCTGTTATTGCAATCCCGATCTCATTGATCGGAGCTTTCTTCATAATGTACGCTGCCGACTTTTCGATAAATGTTTTAACGCTGCTCGGTATAGTGCTGGCGATCGGAATAGTTGTGGATGATGCTATCGTAGTCCTTGAAAATATATATACAAAAATTGAAGCCGGTTCTCCTCCCGATGAAGCCGCGCGCCATGGTTCCGCCGAGATATTTTTTGCGATTTTATCAACAACCATTGCTCTTGCTTCGGTGTTTCTACCTATTATTTTCCTGCAGGGATTAACAGGAAGGCTGTTCCGTGAATTCGGAATTGTTATTGCAGGCTCAGTTATTATTTCAGCATTCGTCGCTTTAACTCTTACTCCTATGCTCAGCTCAAAGATTTTAAAGAGAAGAGAGAAACACAACTGGTTCTATAATAAAACCGAACCGGTTTTTATAAAGCTGAACAGCACTTACAGGAACTCACTTGAATCGTTCCTTTCTAAAAGATGGTTAGCATTCCTTATTATGGGGGTTTCTCTCGGTCTGATATATCTTTTCTTCACTATGATACCTTCTGAACTTTCCCCGCTGGAAGACAGGAGCGGATTGAGAATATTTGCAACTGCCCCCGAGGGTGCTTCTTTTGATTATATGGACCATTTTATGGATAATTTAATCCAGACGCTTAAAGACAGTATTCCGGAAAGGGACGCAATTATTTCGGTTACATCTCCCGGCTTCGGGGCATCAAGTTCGGTAAATTCAGGTTTCGCATTTGTCATTCTAACAAAGCCGGATCAGCGTGAGCGATCGCAGCAGCAGATTGCCGATGATATTACCCCCGTGCTTTCAGATATGTCTGATGCAAGAGTGTTCGTTACACAACAGCAGTCAATCGGACAGCGCAGAGGCGGACTTCCGGTTGAGTACGTGATCCAGGCTCCTAATTTTGAAAAGCTTCGCGAGTATCTTCCGAAATTTATGGATGCGGCACAAAAGGATCCGACCTTCACAATCGTTGATGCAAACCTGAAATTCAACAAGCCCGAAATAAAACTGGTGATCGACAGGCAGAGAGCAAGGGACCTGGGTGTCTCAACAATTGAAATTGCGCAGACTATTCAGGCGGCTTTCAGCGGACAAAGATTCGGATATTTTATAAAGGACGGTAAACAGTACCAGGTAATCGGGCAGCTCCTTCGTGATAAGCGTAATGCCCCGATTGATCTGAAATCTTTATATGTAAAGAATTCACAGGGCGAGCTTATACAGCTCGATAATGTGGTGCAGCTTACTGAACAGAGCGCACCGCCGCAGCTTTACAGGTTTAACCGTTATGTATCGGCTACTGTATCTGCAGGACTTGCGCCCGGCAAAACCATAGACGACGGTATTAAAGAAATGGATAAAATTTCAGCTAAAGTGCTGGATGAATCTTTTTCCACTTCTTTAAGCGGAGCCTCTAAGGATTATGCCGAAAGTTCTTCGAGTCTTTTATTTGCTTTCCTTCTTGCCATAGGATTTATTTATCTTGTTCTGGCTGCACAGTTTGAAAGCTTCAGAGATCCTTTTATAATTCTGTTCACTGTTCCTCTGGCTATATTCGGCGCACTGGTTTCTCTCTGGTACTTTAACCAGACACTGAACATCTTCAGCGAGATAGGAATTATTATGCTCATCGGTATTGTAACAAAGAACGGAATCCTTATCGTCGAATTTGCAAATCAGCGTAAAGCTGCAGGACTTTCAAAAATAGAAGCTATTAAAGATGCTTCGGCAGCAAGGTTAAGACCCATACTTATGACAAGTTTATCCACTGTGCTCGGTATTCTGCCGATTGCTCTTGCACTCGGCGCGGGCTCGGAAAGCAGGGTTTCAATGGGAATAGCAGTAATCGGCGGGTTAATCTTCTCAACATTCCTGACGCTCCTTGTAGTACCTGCGGTCTATTCATATCTGTCACGCAGTACGGCAGCCGTTTCAAACGTTACTGAAGCTGCTGAAGTTGATGAAGGGGCAGCTCTTGTCAGCAAATGAAATTGATAAAAAAAGCAATATGAGAATTCTAAATATATTCTTAATTCCGATCCTTGTGCTCATTGTAAACTGTCAGTCATTTTCGCAGGAGATCCTTTCCCTTGAAGATGCTATAAAAATTTCAATGGCAAATAATTATTCAATCAACATTGCCCGTAATGAATCCCGGATTGCAGAAAACAATTCAACGATCGGCAATGCAGGTTTCCTCCCTTCGGTTGATGCGACCGGTTCATATGTTAAAAGTTCCAATGATACCAAACAGGAATATTTTGATGGAAGAACGGTCGATCAGAAAGATGCTAAATCGACAAATATTACCGCCGGGGTAAACTTAGATTGGACAATATTTGACGGCTTCGGGATGTTTGCCAATATCGATATGCTTAAGGAACTTAATAAGATCGGTAAAGATAATTTTAAAGCAGAAGTAGAAACAAACCTTGCTGATGTTATTGAAACTTACTATAACCTGATTGCGGAACAGCAGGTACTGGATGTTTTGAACCAGGCAATAGCTATAAGCAATGAAAGGGTAAGAATTGCTGAATCCAAAAAGGATGTCGGCAGCGGTTCAAAGTTTGATTTAAGGCAGGCGCAGGTTGATCTGAATGAAGACCGGTCGAACCTCCTTAAAGAGCAGCTGGCTTTTGAGCAATTGAAGGTAACGCTTAACCAGCTTATGGGAAGAGACGTAAGTTCTGAATTTAATGTGAGCGATACAATTCTTGTCAAAAAGGATATTAACCTTGATGATTTGAAAGCGAAAACCCTGGAACAAAATACCACCCTTCAGATAGCAAAAAAGAATCTTAGTTTGTCAGAAATAAATCTCAGGCTTGCCAGGGCAGAATTGTACCCTGAGATTTCTCTTATTGGCGGTTATAACTATACTAAATCTGAATCTGAGGCCGGGTTCGTACAATCGAATAAAAATTATAGTCTGAGTTATGGAGTCTCAGCCTCGCTGAATTTGTTCAACGGATTTAACACAAGGGTAAAAATAGAAAATGCTGAAATAGGCATAGAAAACGGACAGCTTAATTTCAATAAGATTAAAACTGATGTTGAAGCTAATCTTCTTAATATTTATAAAAAATACCTCAGCAGTCTCAAGCTTATTGAACTGGAAGAAGAGAACCTGAAGGTTGCACAGGAAAGCGTCGACATTGCCCTTGAAAAACTTAAACTGGGAAATATTACGCCGCTTGAATTCAGGGAAACACAGCGCAAACTTATCGATGCTAAAAGCAGGCTCGTTTCAGCTCAGTATGATGCAAAATCAGCAGAAACCGAATTGTTAAAGATCAGCGGTCAACTGATCAAAAACGAATAGTTCCGTCTGTAAATAAGTATTGATTCCGTCAAGTTAAATTTCCCAAACGAAACGCAACAAATTGGCATAAGGATCAAAACATCAACCGCCAAATCAGCTTATTTTCCCATCATTCAATTTTCTCTGAAATACTTCACTAAAGATCTTAAACTACCCTCATAATACGTTAAAAAGGGCATTTCGGTTATTTTGTTAAATGTGCTGAAAAATATAACGCTCCGCAAATCTGAATAAACCGGGATAATTTCAATTTTATTACGCTTTAATTGATTAAAGCACAGAGTTTTGACCTGAATATTATCTAACGGGAATCTTACCCTAAAAAATATTAAATTATTGCACATTCTTTAAGAAAAAGTAACCAATGCACATTTGTATTTTTGAAGATAACAAGGTCGATAATTTCTATCCTCTTACTCTCTCGCGTCCTGTCTATGATCTGGTTTGCGGGATGAAGACATTAAGGGAAAAGATCTTAAGGTATTTCCCTAATGCATCACTGACGCTTTTCTGCAGAAAGTACCTTGAAGAAACAGTTAAGCAGAATAATCCCGGCATCGGGGTAAACAGTCTGGATGATGATAATTATCTTTTCATCAACGGAAG
>CAWETK010000026.1:0-43068 GCA_963811905.1 uncultured Ignavibacteria bacterium | reverse complement strand
CTTATATTAATCCTGCTAATAATTCTACCGGAACCAGCCGTAGAGCGGTTTCTCTTGCAGATCCGAAACTATAAAATCATTTCAATATTCTCTATATTTACAATAAAGTAAAACATCATATAAAAACTTCCCCTCTGAATGAAAGAATTCGGCAATATTTTTCAAATAATAAGAAGTAAAATAAGCTATAATTCTGCTTCGGAAATGGGGTGGGTAATTTTCGGGCAGAGTATAAATGTAATACTTGGCTTCCTCGTTATTAAGCTGATTTCAAAAGTTGGGCCTGAGCAGTACGGCGTATATGCTCTTATCCTTACTATCGCCGCAGTACTGGGATTATTTTACGGGGCTTTTCTCCAGGGATTCCTCAGGTATTACTATCATTATGAAGAATTAAACCGCAGGGATGACATAGTCCGCTTGATGTTCAGGTTTTTAAGATTTACACTTCTTGTTTTTATTCTTCTTACTGTTTTGATTTCACTCTTTTTCCCCTTACTTGTTAACGGTTATTCTACTTTGTTTTTCCTGGCGGCGGGTTTGTTCGTGGTAGCTTCAAAGCTCTCTGAATTTTTTAACTCAATACTGAACCTTATCAGGAAGCGGAAAGAGAATGCACTCCTGCAGGCTTCAGAAAGAACACTGATGATCGGCGCTCTCTTATTGTTCCTGTGGCAGAATAATCTCGTTCTGCTGTATATCATATCGGCATTCGGATTAATTTCTTTTGTCCTGGCCTTAACTAAAATTTTTGTTTTCAGAAAGAATATTCCTGCGGTCAGCAAAGCAGAATTCCCCGTGGAAAATCAGAAGGATATCATTCGTACTGTTATGGTCTATATATCTCCGTTCCTGATCTGGGGAGCGGCAGGCTGGTTCCAAATGAACGGTGAAAAATGGATCATCAATGGCGTCCTTTCTGTAAGCGACGTTGGTATTTACGCAATAATGATGGCCATTGTTAATGCACTGGTTGTAATTCCAAATAATATTATTACTGAGTTTGCAACTCCGATAATCTTTAAACAATTTGCCGATATGAATAACAGGGAAAATATTGGAACAGGGTATACGTATATTAAAATTAATATGCTGATTATACTTATAATTACGATTGCAGCAACACTGATTACATTTTTCTGGGGGAGGCAAATTATTAACCTGATCAGTTCACCGAATTATTCTGTTTACTGGTATATTCTCCCTGTTTTAATCCTTGGGACGGGTTTGTTCTATACCGGTCAGGCTCAAACCCTGCTCGGCATGGGATTAAGCCAGCCTCAGAAATATATTGCCCCGAAAATAATTGTTGGCGTTGGTTCCCTCGGGATAAATTTCTTTTTTATCTCTGTATTCGGACTTAAAGGCATATCATACTCAATTTTAATTATAGGATTAGCATATGTTCTTTATATTACACTCGTCAACAGAAGAATTTTAAAAACAGGGTAATGATCTATGACTAAAGCATTTATAGCTGTCCTTAAATATGATTATGGGGTTAAATCGAGAGGCTTCTCCTACGAATATTATAATATCTATCTCCCGGTCTGCGATCTGCTGGGAAAAGAGAATGTTTACCTGTTTGATTTTTATTCAGAATTTAAGTCTTCAGGCAGACAGGGGATGAATAATAAACTAAAAGAAATTATTGCGGCGGAAAAACCTGATTTCGCTCTCTTCTCTTTATTCGAAAATGAGTTTGATGAAGATATTGTCTTATCTCTAAGGAATTATACAAAGACAATCTCCTATTTTATCGACGATCCGTGGAGAATTGATTTTGCCCGGCACTGGAGAAAATATTTTGATTTCTTCTCCACTCCTGATTACTATGCCTACCAGAAATACCTGCTTGATGAAGTCCCTAATGTCATTTATTCTCCTTTCGGATTTAACCCTGCGGTTTATAGAAAAACAGAGACTGAGAAAAAGTATGACGTTTCCTTTGTCGGAAATTATAGCCCCTACAGAAGATGGATTTTTGATTTCCTGAAGTCAAAGGGAATAAAAGTGAATGTGTTCGGAAGAAACTGGGGAAAATATGGCAGCTGGATCTCTCAGGAGGAAGTCGTAAATGTATTTAACCAGAGTAAAATCAATCTTAACCTTTCAAACGCTATAAGTTACGATCTTTCATTCCTGGCTCATTCTGTTTTTTCCATAAGGGACTGGAAGGAATTAATTTTGTTAAAAAAGAATAAGGAGCAGGTAAAGGGAAGACATTATGAGATAAATGGATGCGGAGGATTTCAGTTGAGCTATTTTGTTCCGGGATTAAACCTTATATACGAAATAGATAAAGAAATAGCCGTATTTGAAAATGTGAAGAACCTCCCGGAAGAAATTAAATTTTTCCTGCGGAATGATGAATTAAGAAATAAAATTGCCGCTAATGGATATTTAAGATCACAGAAAGATCATAAAGCCTCGGGATACCTTGATAACTTAATCAACAGGGTCTTAAGCAATTGAATAAATTTCTTTCGAAAGCAGGCCATCTTTTAAGAACTTTCGGGTTTTCACCAAACCGGTTTATTCCTGCTCTTAAAGGTATCCCTTATTATTTTCGCAATAAAAAAGAACTGAAAGAACAGCTCACATCGTCCGGATCCGGTTTCAGTATATCGGCATACTACCCGTGTTTCAGCGACAGGTTTGATAAATCAGGTTCTATGCCTTTACACTATTTTTACCAGGATCTGTATTGCGCCCGGAAATTATTTAAAAACAATCCTCATAAACATGTCGATATCGGATCCAGAATAGACGGTTTTGTTGCACACGCCGCAGTATTCAGAGAAATAGAGGTAATTGATATAAGAGATATAAAGGATAAAATACCTGATGTTCATTTTATCCGTGCGGATCTTATGTCGGAGAATTTCAGCTATATAGACTATTGTGATTCTGTCAGCTGCCTTCATACAATAGAACATTTCGGACTCGGCAGATACGGTGATCCGGTTAACGTAAACGGACACATCCGGGGATTAAATAATATCACAATGATGCTTAAGCATGGAGGAAGGTTATATCTCTCCACCGTAATCGGTCCCCAAAGAATTGAGTTTGATGCTCACCGGGTGTTTTCTGTAAGATATCTTATGGATCTGGTCAAAGCTGATTATGAAATAGAATGTTTCTCTTATATTGATGATAACAATAATTTTTATCCATCGGCTGAACTAACAGAAAAAAATATCGGTAATAATTTCAATTGTCATTACGGTTGCGGAATCTTTGAATTGATCAAAAAGTAAATGAATAAAGGATCAGATAAATTACCTTTGGTATCAGTGATTATTCCCTGCTATAATTCAGGTGAATTTATTGAGAGTACTTTAGAATCAGTGCTGAACCAGAGTTATGACAATTTTGAAATAATCGCGGTCGATGATGGATCATCGGATGACACTTATAAGGTTCTTCAGATTTCAGCTATTAATGATAAACGGATCAAACCTTATAGAATTGATCATTCAGGCAGGCCTTCTGTGCCGCGTAACTTTGGTGTCAGCAGAGCCTCAGGAAGTCTGGTAGCGTTTCTTGATTCAGATGATCTGTGGACAAAACATAAACTGAGTTTCCAGATTCCTTATCTTCTGAAACATTCAGAAATTTCTTTCGTTTATTCGATGTGCTTTGCATTTGGTGAAGTTAATTTTTTTTCGGAACATTATGAGCTCCTCCCGCTTCCGTTCCGTGCGGCAAAAAATGCAGGCGGTCTCAAAGTAATTGGGAATACAATACCTCTGTCGTCAGTATTAATCAGAAAAGATGCGTTCAATGATGCCGGAGGTTTTGATGAGGACCCTGAATTCAAGGCAGTGGAAGACTATGATCTGTGGCTGAGATTAAGCGAAAAACACAGGTTTCATTTTATTCCGAGGATTCATGTTTATTACAGGATACATGCTTCGCAGTCATCCGCCGATTGGGAAACACGTGAAAAAAGGCTGCAGCTGCTGGCAGATAAAAGAAGTCTAAAACTGCCCCGTTATAAAAATATCAGGAGGAAAGGTTTACTCCTTCTTCTTGTCCGTAATACCATTCATCTCAAACTATACCTGCTGTACAAATTGACCGGATGGCTTGAAAACGGGGACAGACTCTGATGAACGCCGGAAATGAACTGCGGCATAAGATCCTTTGTGTTTCAGTGATGCAGAATTGGGGCGGGGGGGAGGAGTTTCTCTTAAAACTTCACGCTAATCTGCTCAGCTTTGAATTTGTAGTCATCACTCCGGAAGGAAAGGCTGAAAAGAAATTCAGAGATAATGGAATTAAAACAATCATTAATAACTATCAGAAAAAAGTCTACCGTAATTCAGGGTGGAGTTTATCAGCTTACTTAAAAATAATCTTCAGCATTAAACTTTCCACGTTTAAATTCTTAAGCGCTTTCAGGAATGAAAAACCGTCAATTGTCCTGGCTAACGGATTGTTTTCTGCTCTGTATGTGCTTCCTGCAGTTTTCCTTACGGGAAAGAAACAAATCACAATTCAACACCTTATTTTTGAAGAAAATTCAATTGAGAAAAGAATAGTTAAGCTTGTTGCCAGGTTCACAGAAAAAATTGTATGTGTTTCAAATGCTGTGAAAGATAATCTTTATTCTATACTGGAAAAAAAGTATTATGAAAAAGTGATAGTGATACCAAACGGGATCGGGATTCCCGATACTTCTGTGCAGGTTAATTTGCCCGGTGACACGATAAAACTCGGAATGACCGGGAGCATTATAAAGATTAAAGGCATCGACCTGGTAATCGCCGCTGCAAAGGAAATCCTGGAATCACGGAATGCGGAACTTCATATATACGGCGCCGCGGCAGATAATGATGATTCCCGTAAATATGAAACCGAATTGAAAGAAATTGCTGCTGGTTATGGATTGGAAGACAAAATTGTATTTGAGGGCCATATTGATTCTAAAGAACAATTGTATTCATCAATAGACATCCTTATAAACTTTTCCATTATTCCTGAATCATTTTCATTTTCTGTCCTGGAAGCAATGTCATTTAAGAAAATCGTGATTGCCGTAAATGCCGGCGGTCCTAAAGAATTTATCTCTGATGGTGAGAATGGGTTTCTGGTTGAATCACAGAATTTTGCTCAGCTTAAGGATAAAATTTTATATTGTATAGATAGATTCGGGACAAAGGAATTTGATCAAATCAGGAATAAGGCGTTTGATACAGTAAAAAATAGATATTCTATTGAAAAATTCAGTAATGAGTATAGCGTACTGTTTAATAAACTGATTAATAAAAAAAATTAAAGGATTATATTTTGGCAGGGATATTGGAAAAGATCCATAACTATATAATCTGGCAAAGGATTAAAAAGCAGAACCTGGATAAAAACAGGAATAAAGCTTTAACCGAATGGGTAAATTCAGGCAGACAAAGTCCTCCTCCCCATGTACTTAAACAGGAAGTTATCAGGGAATTTCAAAAAGAATATTCTATTAAAATACTGGTGGAAACCGGAACATACCGGGGTGAAATGGTTTATGCCCAGAGGAATTATTTTGAGAAACTAATCTCGATTGAGCTTTCAGAAGAACTTTATGACATTGCACGGAAAAGATTAAAAGACATAAAGAATATAAATCTTATCCGGGGGGATAGCGCTCAGATACTTGTTGATTTAATTAAAGAGATTGATCAGCCGGCTATATTCTGGCTTGACGGGCATTACTCAGGATTTGAAACTGCAAAAGGAGATCTCGAGACCCCTGTAAGCAGGGAGCTGGAGATAATCCTTGGATCACACCTTAACCATATACTTCTGATAGACGACGCGAGGATGTTTAACGGCGAAAACGACTACCCGGAAATCCGGCAATTAAAGGATATAGTAAACTCTAAGAAGAAAAATTACCAAATTGCTGTTGAAGATGATATTATCCGGATTTATCCTGATTTTAGAGGTGCATAATTTTGAAATTTATTCGAACCATTAATTCTTAACAGGGAAAAAATTGCCGGTAATGAAAACAGCAATTGTACACGACTGGTTATTCTCGTATGCAGGATCCGAAAGAGTAATTGAATCCTTCACAAATCTCTGGCCGGATGCCGACATTTTTACCCTCTTTAACTTTCTCTCTGAAGAAGAACAGAAAATTATACTTAAGAATAAAGTACCTGAAACTTCGTTTATCCAGAATCTTCCATTTGCAAAGAAAAGTTACCGCAAATACCTCCCGCTCTTTCCTTATGCTATCGAGCAATTTGACGTGACAAAATATGATCTTATAATTTCCAGCTCGCATGCAGTTGCAAAAGGTATAATAACTTCGCCGGATCAGCTGCATATCTGTTACTGTCATACTCCTATAAGGTATGCCTGGGACCTTACTTTTCAGTACCTTAGGGAATCAGGATTAAATAAAGGACTGATGGGAACACTCACTAAATCAATATTACATTATATTCGTACCTGGGATGTTTCCTCTGCAAACCGTGTCGATTTTTTTATTGCGAATTCAAATTACATTGCCGGAAGGATCCGGAAAATATACCGGAGAGACTCTGTGGTTATCTATCCGCCCGTAGATACTTCAAGGTTTACCTGCTCAGAGAAAAAGGATGATTATTATTTAACTGCATCCAGGTTTGTCCCTTACAAAAAAATAGACCTGATAGTTGAAACATTTTCAAAGATGCCTGATAAAAAACTCATTGTCATCGGGAGCGGCCCTGATGAGAAAAAGATCAGAAGCTTCGCAGGGCAGAATGTTGAATTTGCAGGCTTCAAAAAACCCGATGAAATGAAGATAATAATGCAGAAGGCTAAGGCTTTTGTTTTTGCAGCTGAAGAAGACTTCGGTATAGTTCCTGTAGAGGCTCTTTCCTGCGGGACACCGGTGATTGCACTTAACAAAGGCGGAACCGCGGAAACAATAACCGATTCGGTAACCGGGATACATTTTAATGAACAGACCGTTGAATCTTTAATGCAGGCTGTAAAAAGATTTGAGAGTGTTCAGAATAGTTTTGAGCCGAAGGTATTAAACGCTTATGCTAAGCAATTTGACCGGACAGTCTTCGAAGACAAGATAAAATCCTTCGTTCGGGAAAAATCAAACCGGTTTTTCGGGGAAACAAAAGATCAGTTATGATTGCCAACCGGAAATCTATCTATTACCTTCGTTTATTCCTCGATCTTACCCTGCTTAACGGAGCCTTTATTATTTCGGCAGCAGCCTCTCAATCTCTTTCTATCCTGATTGAGCGGAACTATATGTTCATATTGTTGGCGGTACTTAACTTTTTGTGGTACTTTGTTTCCAACGTGGTAAATTTTTATGATGATTTTCAGACAAGGATATATTCATTCCAGTTTGTAAATATCATAAAAAGCATACTCGTCCAGGTTCTTATGTCTGTGCTTTTTATCTTTTTCACCAAGGAAGATCTCTTTACCCGTAACTTTATCATTTTTTATTCACTTCTTTTATTCCTTTTTATCAGCGCAAGAATAATCATTATCAGGAATGTATTAACCGGTTTCGGAAACCAGCGGAAAAATTTGTGGAACCTGTTGATTATCGGATCGGGAGAAGTCGGCCGGGGATTTTATCAGATGATGAGTGAACACAGAGAGTTCGGATATAACTTGGCGGGATTTGCAGATGATACTGATACGGAATCTGACAAGGTCCTGGGTAAAATCAGCTCCCTCGAAAAAATTATCACCAGAAATGAAATTGATGAGGTCGTAATTGCACTCCCTATTTATGCCTCCGACCAGCTCGATGAAATAATTAATATCTGCAACCGGCAGGCAGTAAGAGTGAATATTATTCCCGATTACTTCCGCTTTGTATCGAAAAAATTCCAGGTAAATATGCTCGGTGATTATCCCGTGATAAGGGTAAGGAGCGAACCGCTCGCAGAAGCTCACTGGAGATTCATCAAAAGATTGTTCGACCTTGTCTTTTCATTTTCGGCAATGCTTCTGATCCTCTCCTGGCTCTATCCATTAATTTTTATAATGAACAGATTCTCGTCGAAAGGTCCTACAGTATTTAAGCAGGACCGGGTGGGAATAAATAATAAAGTATTTAAATGCTATAAATTCAGAACCATGCATGTAAATAAAGGGAAGGAAATCTATCAGCCGCTGACTGAAAATGATCCGCGTGTTACAAGTATAGGTAAATTCCTCAGAAAAACGAACCTGGATGAGATCCCGCAGTTCCTGAATGTACTTAAGGGTGAAATGTCGGTGGTTGGTCCTCGTCCGCATCCGCTTCCCTTTAATGAAGTCTATGAAAAAATGGTTGATGAAATTAAAATAAGGAGCTGGGTAAAACCAGGCTTAACCGGCTGGGCCCAGGTGCATGGTCTGAGGGGAGACGTTGCGGATTATGATGAGAATACAGTCAGAACGAAGATGAGAATTGAGTATGATCTATGGTATATTGAGAATTGGAATTTCTGGCTTGATATCCAGATAATTCTTTTAACAGCATGGCATATGATTAAAGGGGAAACCCGCGGAATATAATCTCCCGCCTCATAACCTCCGAATACCAGGATTGTTTTGGGGCATCTGTGGCAGTTGTCATCTCTGAATTATACGCACAGCTAAATTAGTTTTTACTGAAGATATTGAGAATAAAAAGAATATGAAAATAGCGATTGTATTAGGAATTATAATGATAGTACTTGGGATTTACGGCTTGTTTTATGAAACGATTAAAAGTCATAAAGAAGTAAAGGTAAAGGTTACGAAACAAAAAGCTGAATCAGGCTCAGTTCCTGTTCCTGCTATCTTCGGCGGTTTATCGGTTGCCGGAGGTATAGGGTTTGTGATAATAGGAATTAAATCAGAGAGAGAACTGAATTAATTGATTCGGGACTGAATGTGAGTTATTGCAAATGCCAGGTGATCTCTGAATCATTACTTGAAACCGGTTGTTCCGTCATCTTAATCCTGTTTCAGTAAATTTCTTACATCCTGTGCCTCTATGAAAGTTTTGAAGTAACCCACCCTTACCTGGAACCAGGTTTGGTCGGACTTGCCTATAAAGTATTCAACCACAAAAGCCTCGTATCCCATTCTCCTGAATCTTCTGGCTTCGCTTTCTGCTTTGAGCTTCGACTGCCAGGAAGATACCTGGGTGGTGTAAAGTTTTCCGTCGGTGAAGACCATATTTTTCACCAGGTACTCTCTTTGAAAATTGTATTCCGGTTCTTTAATATTTGGTTTGGTTTCTGGTTCTTCTTTTACGAGAGTATCAGGGGGGATGATTTGTCCCTGAATTTCCGGACATCCCCGCTGGTTTACTTTTTCACCGGCAGGCGTGCCGGGACAAATATCCAGGTAATCCGGAACGCCGTCCTTATCTTCATCCATCGGACACCCGCTTTCATCAACTGTCACTTCAGGCGGAGTTCCTTTGCACTTATCGAGATAATCCGGAACACCGTCTTTATCTGAATCAACCGGACAGCCTAAAATGTCTACCTCTACACCTTTAGGTGTGCCGGGACAGGCATCTTCTGCGTCCGGAACACCATCCCCATCAGTATCTGGTTCACCAAAAAAGCCTATCGAGATCCCTACAGTTCCATAGAATACGACATCCAGGTGATCCGCGGCGTCCAGACCATCGAGTTTATCTGTCATGCAGATCAGTTCGCCTCCGCCGATATTAAATGTAGAGTTCTGGCTAAGTAAAAATTTAAATCCTAATTCATAATGATACGCAACAGCGGATAGATTTTCAGACGCTGGTTTCTCAGTTAATATTGCATTATCATGGTTATCCTTCGGGTTGTACCAAACATTCGAAACTCCGAAAAAGCCATAAGGCATGACCTTTCGGCTGACTGCAAACGAATAGGAAAGCCCGGCACCGAAAAAGAAAATATTATCGTAATAACTGTTTGGATTCCGGTTATTATCTGAACCTTCAAGGGTACCTGTTCCTCCATAAAAACGAATGCCCAGGGCATGTTTTGAATGGATATTAAAAAAATATTCAACAGCACCTATTCCCATCGGGGCCGGGATAGGTGTTACATAATCAGTCATTGGAAAAGTTACAGCTCCGTTGAACGAGAGAAACAATTTGCCGCGGAGAGGGGAAATATCATTGGTCTGCGGCATCGTCAGGCTGCAGGCAAAAAATGAGATAATAAACAGTAAGTAAACTCTGATCATTTGATGTTATGGAATTGAGGAAAACTTCCCGTCAGCACCCGGGATATTTAATGCTGCAGCCAATTTAGTAATTTGATAAAAAAATAAAAAAATTCCGGCAGTAATAGACAGAATATAAAAAAAATAAGCCGGATTTTAGCAATCCGGCTTTGCAATTTTATCTGAGTTTATGGGCGAGCTCGCGGGCTTCATTGAAGGTACTGAAATAACCTACCCTGACGCGATACCATGTCTGATCCCATTTAGATATATATACAGTGGTAACAAATGCATCGTAGCCCTGTGCTTTTAACTTTTCAACTTCACTTTCAGCTTTTGATTCTGTCCTCCAGGCTGATATCTGTGCATTATATTGATTCCCGTCGGTAAAAATCATATCCCTCACGAGATATTCATTCTGCAGGTTGTATCCCTGTTCCCCGGCTTTTGGTTCGGGTGAGGGCTCTTTGATCTCCGGTTTTACCGGAACATTTTTTTCACCGGGGCAGCCATCGTCGTTCACCTCAGTACCAGCCGGAGTTTCGGGACATTTATCCTGGTAATCGGGTACACCATCATTATCCGAATCTTTAATGCAGCCAAGGGTATTTACCGGAATTCCTGCGGGCGAATCGGGACAATTATCAATGTAGTCCGGAACCCCGTCTTTATCTTTGTCAAGCGGACAGCCTGATGCATCTACTTTAACTCCTGCGGGTGTCTCTTCACAGTTATCTGTATAATCCGGAATACCGTCGTTATCAGAATCAATCGGGCAGCCCGTTATATCAACTTTAACTCCCTGTGGTGTGCCCGGACAGGCATCTTCCGAATCCCACACGCCGTCGCCATCACTGTCTGTCTCGCCGAATAAAGCGGCAGTCACACCTATACTCCCATACAGGAAAACGTCATCATGATGACCGGTACTTAATCCATCAAGCTGATCCCCGGGGCAAATAAATTCACCGGCGCTGACGTTTATGGCAAAATGTTCGCTTAGGAAAAATCTTAATCCCAGCTCTCCGCCGTAGTTGACTTTTGAAACACTTTCTGAAGCAGGTTTATCTGCTATGATTGATGCTCCGTTTTTATCCTGAGGGTTGTACCAGACATTTGAAACACCTAGGAATATGTAAGGAAGGAAGTTATAATTTACTGCATAACTATATACCAGTCCTCCCCCTATAAAGAAAAAATTATCGGAATATTCAGATGGTATGTGTACATCATCCCCTCCCTTAATTGTTCCGCCCCCTCCCTGTAGCCTGATACCAGCTGAATGCCTGGACCTGATTCCAAAATAGTACTCGAGGTCGCCTAACCCGAATGGTCCCGGCTGAAGGTTCTTAAAATCTGTCTGGGGAATTGTTATTCCTCCCTTAGCTGAAATTAGAAGTCTTCCTGCAAGTGGAGATATATCCCTTGTTTGAGATAATGAAAAACTTGATGCTGAAAAAAATATAATAAGGAAAGTAAAGATTTGTTTCATGTTTTACCTATTGAAGATTATTAATCAGGACAAATAAGTAAAATCCCCCTCTGCATATGAGAGATTTTCAAATCAACTAAATTTAGCTATTTCCTCATAGCGAACCAAAACAAACGGGATAATATTCAGGATAGATCAGTCCTGTCCAAAATAAACTTAAAGCATCAAAATAGTTTATGTTTTAGAAAAAAAATAAAGCAATTTCTCCTTTCTTATTTTGAAACCCTCTTATTATCGGTGATCAAAGAAGAACATCCTATCAGTGTCTTTTTGAAAAATTGCAAAACTTGCTGCGGTGTCTGAGTGTCCCGCCCTTGCTAATGACGATTAGGCGGGACGTTGAGTCCGTCTGGACGAAATCCGGCTCCGACGGATATCGAAGACACCGATATTAATAAGAATCATTCAAGCGATTTATTTATTTTGGACAGATATGGGATACATATACATCTGTTGCCCGTTAAAAGATTGTTGTAAGCCGGAACTAGCCACGAGCATACCAAAAAAGACTGAAACCTGAGCATCTGCAGCCTTTCATTTTTGTTTCTGATTTTATCCGGTAAAACCAGTACATAACTACTTCTCACATACGTCTCACATACGTTCCACATACAACTCACATACGTCTCACATATGTCCTAATAAGCTGTTAAATCCGGAATAAAAATACCGTAAAGCATATAGAAGTCGACTTAATTTTGAATTTATCGCAGCCGGAGCCCCACCCGGGTAAAAAGAAAGCCGGGAAAAAATCTCCCGGCCTTAAGAGAGAGTAGAGAGGACTATTTCATGAGGATCATTTTTTTAGTATTTGTAAATGAACCTGCTGTAATTGTATAGTAATAAATTCCGCTTGCTAATTCGGAAGCATTAAAATCGATCGTATAATTTCCTGCAGACTTATTGTCATTCACCAGGACTGCTACCTCTCTGCCGTTTGAATCATAAACTTTCAGCAGAACGTGGGTATTCTGCGGAATCGAATAATTAATTTGAGTGGATGGGTTAAACGGATTCGGAAAATTCTGGGCGAGGCTGAAATTTGCAGGCGTTGTTACAGAAACCATCACTTCTTTACTGTATTCATAGCTTCCATTAAGATCTAATTGTTTTAAGCGGTAATAAACTTCATTCGATTGCAGGGATTTAACATTATCCTGGAAGGAGTAAGAATTTTCCTTGGTAGTTGTTCCATGTCCTTGAACAAAGGATATTTTCTCCCAGCTGCTTCCTGTCTTTCGCTGAATCTCAAACCCGCTGTTGTTTTTTTCGGTGGCGGTCTTCCAGCTGAGATTCACAAAACTTCCATTTAATGCAGCGGTAAATGAAGTCAGCTCAACTGGCAGAGCCTCTGCCATTATCGTACCCGCCATGTTCGGTGCGTGGAATATGCATACATAGTCATACTCTCCGGGAACCATAATTACATAGGAATAGGTTGTGGCGGAACTGTTAATCGGCTGATCCCACGGTGTTGCACCTGCGGGAAGGGAGGAACCTGTAGTATTGTCGCAGGTTGTTGTATGAGTACCGCTAACCCATTGCCATGTAATGGTATCGCCGACCATCGCATTAACCATTGCAGGGGAAAAAGAAAAATTCTGTACGTCAACCATATAAGTAGTGCTGAAAGATGAAGAAGAGAAAAAGAGTAAACCGAGGAATAAGAAGAATAACCGAATAGTGACTTTTCGGATCATAACACTATCCTTTCTATTATTTTTGGGGGTTGCTTAAAAAGATATCGAAAGAATAGTGTGCCCGCCCGGGTCAAAGGGACACGGGCAGGAAATTATTTTAATCTGATCCTGTTGTTAAGGACTTTTTTGTAGAATTTCAGTCCAAGATACAGCAGAATAAATACCTGCGCGAAAATTAATACAGCTTCAATGTTCATAAGTGCCTCCACTCAACTAGTTGCTGTATATAAAGCAAAACTTCTGCCATAGATTTTAAGGGGATTTTTAGCTGAAATAGCCCGATGAGAATAAAATATTGTCATTATTGTCGTCAATTTTGGAAGATTTGACGGCAGGGAGAATATAGAAGCCGGTGTTACCCGGCTTATTGAATGCCCTGATCGGCGGATTTACTTAACAGGTGCAGCACCCATTTCGCGTCCTTTGCTTCTTTCTATTGATTGAAGAGCAAGATAATTCGGACCAAATTTTTTCATATTATCGAGTTCGGTATCGTACTGGTCGAAATGTGTTTCTTCTTCAATTACAAGGCTCTCAAACAGCTGTTTGGAAACAGAATCGGCATTAGCTGCACATTCATTTGCCCATAAATTGTATTCACGAGCGCTGTCCTCTTCCATTTTAGCGGCAAGTTTCAGCATGGCTTCAACCTCCGGCAGTTTCTGAACTTCGGAAGATGCAGCCATCTCAACCTCACCCTTCAGGAAAAGTATCCTTTCGGCAAGGCGTTCAATATGAAGCATTTCTGCAATAGCTGTTCTCTTGAATAAATTAGCAAGTAAATCATATCCCTGATCGTCGCAGTGGAAATGAAAATACATATACTGATGAACTGCTGATAGTTCATCACCGACTGCCTTATTTAATAATTCTATACTCTTTTCGTGCATTATGTTTCTCCCCGGATTGGTTAGTAAGTTATTTTTTTATTCATAATATAAATTTAATGATAATTAGGGAATCATTAAATCCAAAATAGGGTGGCAGGGGGAGCGGAAATCGGAGATCGGAGATCGGGAAGTCAGAGGTCGAAATCAGAGAGCAGGGTCAGAACGAACGAAAGATGTAGCCTATAAAGAGATTAATAATTGTCTACCGTACCGTTAGGGCTGCAGGAATAGAGGCTGTAATAAAATAGTAAAGAGAGGTATGTTTGCTCAGTTCTGAAAAGCTGATGCAGGAATGCATAAGCCTAATTTAAATACTGCTTTATCGGGAAGAAACAGACAGCTTACCGTCGAAGAAGGCTGTTGCCTTTATTTCGCTTCTTCTGCCGCTGCGGGACTGAGATTATTAAGGTGTCTTGTTAATGCAGCTTTTTTACGCGATGCATTGTTTTGGTGGATTATTCCTTTGGATGCCCCTTTGTCAATAACAGCAATAGCTTCTTTATAGAGCTTTTCAGCTTCATCTTTGCTTTCTGTATCCAGAACTTTCTTGTAATGGGTCTTTAACATCGATTCGTAACTTTTGTTCGCTGCTCTCTTTTTCTCACTAGTGCGTATTCTTTTCTTAGCTGATTTGTGACTTGCCATTATTTTCTAATTCCTTGGTTTTAATAAAAATAGACACCAAATATAGATAATTGAGCATTTTATGTCAATGTATTCTTTACTAAATTAATCTCCCGGATATATTAAATATCGCGAAAATATGCTTAAAATAAACGAAATATACATGTCCATTCAGGGAGAAAGCAGCAAAGCCGGATTTCCCTGCGTTTTTGTGAGGCTGACTTATTGCAATCTCCGCTGCACTTACTGCGATACTGAGTATGCTTTTTATGAGGGAAAGGATTATACCATCGCTCAGGTCATCGAAAAAGTAAAAGAGTTCGGCTGCCGTCTTGTGGAAATCACCGGGGGGGAACCGCTTGTGCAGGATGAAGAATGCCGTCTGCTGATGACAAAGTTGTGTGATGAGGAATTTGAAGTTATGCTGGAAACCGGCGGAAGTCTCCCAATCAAAGACATAGATAACAGGGTGAAAATCATCATGGATCTGAAGTGTCCTTCAAGCGGTATGATGAAAAAAAATCTTTATGAGAATATAAATTTTCTTAAAGCTGATGATGAACTTAAATTTGTGATCGGAAGCCGGGAGGATTACGAATGGACGAAAGAAATAATTGGGAAATATGAACTGGATAAAAAATGCAGCATACTCCTGTCGGTCGTTTTCGGCAGCCTCGAACCGGTTGCTCTTGTTGAGTGGATGCTTCAGGATAAAATTAAAGCCCGCTTCCAGCTGCAGATGCATAAGTTCATCTGGCAGCCCGATACTAAAGGTGTATAATGAAAATTGCAAAAGAATTTCACTGGGAAATGGGACATCGGCTGCCGGAACATTTCGGAAAGTGCAAAAATATTCATGGTCATTCTTATAGAATGATAGTTGAAGTCGAAGGCAGTGTTAATGACAGCGGTATGATAATGGACTATTACGACCTTAAAAAAGTTGTCAATCCTATCATTGAAGAACTTGATCATGCTTTTATGGTTTATGAACAGGATAAAGAAATAGTAAAATTTTTAGAGTCGGTAAAATCAAAAAGAGTAATAGTGGGTTTCCAGTCAACCGTTGAGAATATCTGCAAATATATCCTCGATAAGATTAAAAAAAGCAGTATCCCTTCAAATGTGGATAAAGTAAAGGTAAGGATTTTCGAATCGGTGGATGATTATGCCGAAGAGGAAGCAGGACTTAAATAATGGCCCGGTTCAAATTATTTATTGAGTATGACGGTACGCGCTATTCGGGATGGCAGAAACAGCCGGGACAAACGTCCACCAGAACAATCCAGGGCGCCCTCTATAAAGCTGCTGAAGAAATATTCAAAAAAGAGAATGTCGATATACAGGGATCGGGAAGAACAGACAGCGGTGTTCACGCACTCTGCCAGATAGCACACCTTGATGTCAGAACAATGCTTGCCCCAGAAATAATCAGGATGAAATTAAACGATGCGCTTCCGTATGATATAAATATTCTTGAGGTTGAAAAGACACATCCGAAATTTCACGCCCGTCACGATGCGGTTAAACGAAGCTATGTATACCGTGTGTCTACAAAGCGGACAGCATTCGGGAAGAATTTTGTCTGGTGGGTGAAGGATAAACTGGATTTTGATGCGATGAAAAAAGCCGCAGAACAATTCAAAGGAATGCACGATTTTTCTTCTTTCTCAGATCAGGACCCGAATGATAAATCTACTAAAGTTCTTGTTGATGATGTGCACGTAGTAAAAGAAGGTGATATAATTCTTATAAGAATTACCGGTTCTCATTTTTTGTGGAAGATGGTAAGGAGAATGGTGGGCATCCTTGTTGAAGTCGGACGCAGGAAAATGACCGAAGCAGATATAAAGATATTTCTTATTACAAGATCGAAAGAGCCGGCTCAGTATACAGCCCCGCCGTCAGGATTGTTTCTGGAGCAGGTTTATTATAAAGGCGACAAAACAGGAGTTAAGAAATTCCAGGATTCTAAAATTACACGATTTCAGGATTTTTCTTAAACCTGAACCTGCCTGAGGCTGGCAAGCTTGAACCTTCCCGAACTATTTCACCATCTTCTTCAGCCTCTCTATTTCATCCCTCAGGTGTGCAGCCCTTTCAAACTCCAGGTCTTTAGCGGCTATATGCATCTGACCGGTTAACTCTTCAATTAAGTCCTGCTTCTGATCCTTACTCATATATTTTAGTACTGGTTCAGCGACCTTTGAAAATGAAAAATCTTCCTGCACTTCTTTCTTCCTGATATCTGCAATAGAAGTAGAAGACATTATTTCTTCCATACTTTTATATATTGTCTTCGGCTCAATGCCGTTCTTCTCATTGTATTCCTGCTGAAGCTTGCGCCGCCGCTCGGTTTCTTCAATAGTTTTTCTCATCGATTCAGTTATTTTATTTGCGTACATTATCACTCTGCCGTTTACATTACGTGCGGTACGGCCGGCTGTCTGCATTAGCGACCTTTCACTTCTCAGGAATCCTTCCTTATCTGCATCAATTATTGCAACCAGTGAAACCTCTGGCAGATCAAGTCCTTCTCTTAAAAGGTTGACACCAACCAGGACGTCAAACTCGCCTATCCTTAAATCTCTCAGGATTTCCACACGTTCAAGTGCGTCTATATCGCTGTGAATGTACCTCACAAGAATGCCGATCTTATCAAGATAATCCGAAAGATCCTCCGCCATTTTCTTGGTCAGTGTAGTTACAAGAGTCTTTTCTTTTTTCTCTACACGTATCCTTACCTCCCCTATAAGGTCATCAATTTGTCCTTTGATTGGTCTTACTTCAATTTTCGGATCAAGCAGTCCGGTCGGACGTATAATCTGTTCCACAATAACACCATCGCTTTTCGCAAGTTCGAAATCGGAGGGAGTAGCGCTTACAAAAATTACCTGTTTAAGCATGCCTTCAAATTCTTCAAACTTCATAGGACGGTTATCAAGTGCAGAGGGAAGTCTGAATCCGTATTCAACGAGAGTCTCCTTCCTTGCCCGGTCGCCGTTATACATCCCCCTGATCTGCGGAACGGTTGCATGCGATTCATCGATCACACAGAGGAAATCTTCGGGAAAATAATCCATCAGGTTGTAAGGACGGGAACCAGGCGCCCTCCCGTCAAGGTGCCTTGAATAATTTTCAATCCCTGAACAGTAGCCGATCTCTTTCATCATCTCGATATCGAATTTGGTTCTCTGCTCAATCCTCTGGGCCTCAAGATATTTTTCCTCAGAACGGAAATACTTAAGCCTTTCCTCAAGTTCCTGCTCAATATTATAGATAGCCTTCTGCACCTGCTCGCGGTTGGATACGAAATATTTAGCGGGATAAATAGGATTCGATTCCACTTCCCTGATAACGTCACCGGTAACAGAATCGATAATGCTGAGTTTTTCAATTTCATCATCCCAGAATTCGATCCTTACTGCTTCTTCATATTGATAAGCCGGGATGATCTCAACAACGTCCCCCCGCGCCCGGAAAGTGCCGCGGCTGAAATCGGTATCGTTCCTTACGTAGTGTATATCGATCAGGTCTCTTAATAATTTCTTCCTCGGGATCTTCAGACCCTGGCGCAGGAAGATTATCTGGTCGGCATAATCCTGCGGTGCCCCGATTCCGTAAATGCAGCTGACTGAAGCAACTACTATCACATCTTTTCTTCCTTCAATAAGTGCAGTTGCGGCTTTAAGTCTTAAGCGGTCTATCTCCTCATTTATGGAAAAATCCTTTTCTATATAAAGATCGCTTGATACTACATAAGCTTCTGGCTGATAGTAATCGTAATAGCTGATAAAAAATTCAACTGCATTAGTGGGAAAGAAGGCTTTAAACTCCGAGTAAAGCTGGGCGGCGAGAGTTTTGTTATGCGAAATAACAAGTGTGGGCTTATTTATCTCTGCAATAACATTTGAAATAGTAAATGTTTTTCCGCTCCCTGTAACGCCGAGCAGTGTCTGGAACTTATCGTCATTCAGGACCCCCCGGGTCAGCTGTTTAATAGCTTCAGGCTGATCTCCCGAGGGTTTATAGGTTGATATTAATTCGAATTTATCTCTCATAAAATCTATGGCAGATTTACTTCAACAGCATGAAAATGATCTTTGTGAAGATGACCTTTTAATATGATCATCTTAGATTCCTCAAATCCCTCCGGCAGAGGATAGGGTGCCTGTACAAGATTCTGCACACCTGCAGCATCTGCAGCATAAAAAGCCGCTGTCTGAGCTGCAGGATCTGTCTGGATCCCTTTCTCCTTTACTAAAATGACGCGTATTTCCTTACTCGCATTATTATTTGTATCGAAGTTTGAGAACAGCCCCGGTTCATCCGCAGGCGCAAAATATATGAAATATATTGAAAGAATGACTGCCAGCAGTAAAGCGGGCAGGATCATTTTCTGCAGTGTTTTCATTTTAATTGGTTTGTTATTTATTATTAGCTGGTAAATTTACCAAATTTAGATAGTAGTACACAATGTAATTTGAGATGGTTCACACCGGACTGGAGTTTCTGAAATGGATAAAAAATGGATAATTATTGCCGGAATTTCGGGTTTTCTTGGCGTGGCGCTGGGTGCATTTGGTGCCCACGGACTTAGAAATATTCTGCCTGCTGAAATGATTGAGATATATAAAACAGGGGTGCAGTACCAGCTTATACATAGCGTTGTGCTGCTTGCTCTGGCACTTGCAGCCGGTAAATCGTTTGAAATATCCGGATGGTTTTTCCTTGCAGGAATAGTTTTGTTTTCTTTCTCTCTGTACTTGTATGCTTTAACAGGTACAACACTTTTCGCAATAATTACTCCCTTCGGTGGTTTGTGTTTCCTTGCCGGCTGGCTGTCGGTTATGTGGATAGCAGTAAAGAAAAGAAAGCCCCAGGAGTAGTTGCCGGGTCACATTTTAGCTTTCCTATGTCATAAATTGTCCTTTGAATTTATGTTTCGCTGCTCTGCAGCTCATTGAGTAAGTCTTTACACTGATGCTACTAATGTTTCTGCCGCTATGCGGCCGAGGAAATTCTGGCTGACTTCCTATCAAAAATAGAATCACGGCTTCAGAATAATTTTCCTCTGCGTCCTTACTACTGGATGGCAAAGCCATCCCATTGCGCCCAAACTACGTTGAAATATCCGTCCAACCTTCTAAACTTCTCACCCTCTTATCTTCTAGAATTCTCCCACGCGCCTCTGCGCCTCCGCGGTAATCCTTCCTTTCCATTCCACCCCCGCCTACTTCACCACCCTCAGTCTAAAGTAAACCTCCTCAGGAGAAAAAATGCCGGCAAAAAATCTTTCGTACATCACCGGCTCAATGTTGAGGATGGCATCCATCCATTTCAGCACGGCAAAATGTGAAGTTATAAATCTTTTCTCCAGTATTTCAAACTGTGCTTTCCCTTCATAGTTGGTACGATGATTCAGCTTCCATTTTTCATAGAACTTCAGCTTACGGTTTCCTATATATTCGTAATTATCGAACGTTCTTATCGAAAATGGAATTTTATGATCCGGTTCACCGAAATATTTTGTATTCAGGAAGAAGGGTGCATAAACGATTATCCGTGCATCCGGTTTGGCAATTCTGTACAGCTCCGTCACTGTGTTATGAAAGCTGTCTAAGTGTTCAAGTATATGGCTGGCAAAGATCTCATCGAAAGTATTATCCTCAAAAGGGTATGGGAAAGTGTTAATGTCATGTATCATATTTCCGCCGTAATCAACTACATCAAGGTTTGTATAACCTTCCCGGATATCCTTCCCGCAGCCCAGGTTTAGTTTTTTTTGTTCTGCCATTGCTTCCTGTTTGTATTACTAATGAAAATTTACCGCAACGCAATTTAATAATTACAGTAATATAAAATAAAAAACCCGGCTGTTAATGCCGGGTTCTAAGTTAATTTGTATAGATAGAAGCTATCAGTTCAGGGTGATAACGGGGAAGTTTACGCCCTTAAGGCTTAATTCATCTACTTTTACCTTTACAACTCCGCGCTTCATCATGCCAAGCTGCATTGCTGCTGCTTTGGAAAGATCAAGCTGTCTACCTCCTATGTAAGGACCGCGGTCGTTAATCTTTACGATAACTGACCTGTCATTTCTCGGATTCGTGATTTTTAATAACGTCCCGAATTTTAGTCCTTTATGTGCGGCGGTAAAAGCCATTTGATCATAAATTTCACCGTTAGCTGTCATTCTTCCATGGAAATGGGGTCCATACCAGGAAGCTGTCATATAACCTTTATCTATATAAGATATTGCTGATGTTTCAACAAGACTTTCATCTTCTGTGACCGTACTTGTGTTCATTACTGGTGCTGCTGTCCCACTCACTTCTGTCTTAACTATCGTAAATCCGACCAGTAAAGCTAAGATGCCCACTATCGATATTCTTGTTAGTAACTTCAATATCACCTCATCCTTTGTTAATAGATTTTTGCTTTTACAAAGTTAGACTACCTAAAAGGTACTTACAATAATGAATTCATGAATAGTGCCTGTCTGTATGTAGTCTAAAATAATCGACTATATTAGTGTTTAAGTCGGTTTAGCCTTCCTATCTTAACCTATGAAGGATTTTTACCACTGGAAAGCAGTTTCATCACAGCTGGGACGTGGCTCAACCCCTACCTGGAAGGTTGTCTTAGGATGATAATAGAGACTCAGAGTAGGGCAGCGGGGAGGCGGAGAGTGGGGTAGAAGCTGGGAAAGGAAGAGGAGACTAAGGGACTGAGAGAGGAGGAGAAGGGGGGGGAAGAAGATGAGAAGATAAGAGGTTGGGAGAATAAGAAGAGGCAGTTTATGAGAAGGATAAGTAATAAAAAAATTAAATTAACACGGCACTTTTTCAGATTGGTTATGTATAACCCGAAAACAGACGAGGAGCCAGTATGAACCAGTCAACTTCTACCGGGCAGCGGTTGTTATTGCTTATAACTTTTCTACTTCCTCTTTTTATGGGGAGTTCAGATCAGCGGGTTCTGAATAGCGATGATAACTTTTATCTTTCCAATTATTCAACCTTCTCACCCGGAAGCCGGGTTTCAGTAAATCTTTATAACTATACCAGATCGGGCGGAACTTATAAATTCCGGCTCCTTGCTATAGAAGATCCTGTCGCATTCTTCTCATCAATCGATAAAAATAATATGCGCTACGCTTTTGATATTTTCGGAAGTAAAAAAGAAGTGCTTCTTAAATATACTTCCCTCATAAAAGAATGGAAGGATTATATACCGTCTAATTATTACGGAAGTAATAATAATGTATCTCTGGGGAAAATAGACAAGCCCGGCATTTATATTCTTCAGGCACTCAAAGGCGACAGGGTTGCCTATTGCGGCATCGTTGTCTCAGATCTTTCGCTTGTCTATAAGAACAGCAGTAAGGAAATACTGGCATATGTTGCGAATGCTCAGACCAGCGAGTTCATCCTCAAAAGCAGAATATCTGTCTATAATAACGGTGAGTTGATAACAAGCAAAACTGCTGATAAAGACGGTCTTGTACTGTTTGATATGACTTCTCTTAAGGATAATAATGTAACCTCTCCTATCCTTATTGCACAGGCAGGTGAAGAGACTATTTTAAGTGATCCGTATTTTTATTTCAGGAATGGCAACGGGAAATATTATACTGCCTATATTTATACCAATCAGCCGGTGTACAGACCGGGACAGCAGGTCTTCTTTAAAGCTGTAATGAGAGAAAAGGGCGGAAATGAAATAAATAATGTTCCTTTTAAAAAGTTCTCTGTCTCTATCAAGTCTCCTAAAAACAAAGAAGTATTCTCATCTGATCTGACGACAAATGAATTCGGTTCTCTCAATTCTGATTTTATTCTCGATGAAGAAGCAGACCTCGGGAATTATAATATAGTTATATCGGACGGTCAAACCAGCTATAATGGTTCTTTCTCAGTAGAAGAATACAAAAAACCCGAGTATAAAGTAGAAGTGAATACGGGTTCGAAGAATTATGCGGGTAAAGATATAATAGATGGAAGCGTTTCAGCTGATTACTATTTCGGTTCTCCTGTTACAAACGGCGAAGTGACTTTAAGCATCTATAAAAAACAATACTGGAGGCCATGGTATTACTGGTCGGAATACAGCTGGTTCTATCGTTCATATACTAAGCAGATGTATTATGGTAACCTGCAGATGGTTTCACAGGAATCGGGAAGCCTTGACGATAAAGGCGAGTATAAGTTCAGCTATAAGATCAGCGATGATGTGGAATATGATTACGTTTATGTGATCACTGCCGAAGTTAAAGATGCATCGCGGAGAGTAATTCCGGGTTCATCCGAAGTTTATGTAACAAGAGGAGCTTTTTCAATATTTACTTCTCCAGACCGTTATTTCGTTGAAAGAGGTAAAACAGTAAACCTGAGAGTTAACGCAAACGACTTCTCGGATAACCCGGTTCAGACGGACTTCGATATAACAATAAATTATTCAAATCCCCGCTCCCATTATAATCAGGATAAATTGGAAGTGCTTCATGGCAGAACGGATGCACATGGCAAGGCCTCGGTTCCATACACTACCGGACACCTGAGCGAAGGATATTACAGCTATACAGTTAAGGCACACGACAGCAGGGACAGGGAAATAACAGCTTCCTCCTCTTTTTATGTGGGGGATATAAATAATTATTATTACGGCAGAACGGGTTCGGGACTGGAAATAGTGACTGATAAAGATGCATATGATAAAGGCGATAGTCTTATAGCATATATTTTCACTCCAACTACTAATACCGAACTTCTGCTTACTTATGAATCAGATATATTTATAAAATATAAAAAATATAAGGTTGAAGGGAACAGTCTGACTATCCGTGAAAAACTTACCGACAGGTTCTCCCCCAGCTTTAATATTTCTGTATGCTTTCTAAAAGACAGGCAGTTCTACAACACAAGCAAGCTTGTTGGTGTCCTTGCAAAGGATAAGTTCCTCGATATAACTCTGAAACCTTCAAAAGGAATCTTTAAGCCGGGTGAAAATGCAGATTACCTGGTTTCGGTGAAGGACTACAAAGGCAGTCCGGTTCCAAATACCGACCTGTCCTTCGGAATAATCGATGAAAGTATTTATGCGATTAAAGAGGATGAAACACAGGATATTCAATCATTCTTTTATGCTCCTCAGTATTCATATATCCCTACCTATAATTCTCTTCAGTACAGCAATTTCAGCAGTCAAAGCAGGGATGCAACCTATATCGACAAGAATTACTTTAAGGATGAGCACCGGGATGAATCCAATCTGAAAAAAGGTTCCCTATATGGGAAGATAGATATAAAGAGCGGGGGAGGCAGTGCTAAGGACGTTTATGTGATCCTGACAAGCGAAAAGTATTACTACACTGCACGCACGGATACAAACGGACATTATAATATCGGAAATATAGTACAGGGTGATTATGAAATTTACATATCCGGGAACGGACATAACCTTACTCTGATTAAGAACATTAACATCAACAGGAAATCCATTGAATATAATTTTGAAATAGAGGCCCCTGTATTAATAGCGCGTCAGGATGCCGGTCAGTTTTTTGGCGGTTCGGTTGAAGCAGATGAAATGGCTTTAAATGCCCCCCGTGCAAACGGGATAATGATGAAATCGGAAATGAAGGATAAGAAGGCGGGTTATGTAAAAGCAGAGGTCCGCTCTAATTTTGTCGATGCACTTATCTGGAAAGCCGACATAATTACAGACAAGAACGGCAATGCAAAGGTAAGCTTTAAAATTCCTGATAACCTGACTACATGGCGGACCACTGTAAGGGGAGCAACGAAGAATACTGATGTAGGACAGCAGACGGATAAGATTATATCCCGCAAGGATTTACTTGTGAGGATGGAAACCCCGCGCTTCTTCCGTGAGGGGGATGAGATGACGGTTTCTACCATCGTGCATAACTATCTTGATGAAAAGAAAAAAACAAAGATCACTTTCGGTGCGGAAAATATTAAGGTGACTGGTTCCGAAGTAAACAGCAAAGGATATGATCCGCTTATAAATAAAGATAAAGACGGGGTGTATGAGATCGTCATAGATAAGAATGGTGAATTGAGGATCGACTGGAACGTGAAAGTTGATAACCCTGTAGGTGAAGCAAAACTAACCGTGGAGGCTCTTACGAATGAGGAATCGGATGCTCTCGAGCTCAAAGTGCCGATACTTCCGCAGGGGATAAAGGAAACAAAACCGCTGATCTCTGATTTCGATGACTTTAATAAAACAGAAGAACTCAGTTTCAGAATCCCGGATGATGTTGATCTTAGAACTGCTAAGCTTGAGTTCAATCTTAGTCCCTCTCTTGCCGGGACGATAATTAAAGCTCTCGATGACCTTGTCGGTTATCCTTACGGATGCGTCGAGCAGACGATGAGCCGTTTTCTTCCTACGATAATTGTCGCCAACACATTTAAGGCTATCGATGCCCCGCTCAAATATTCCACCATTGAAGAACTTCCTAAAATGGCAGAGGCGGGACTAAAGAGGCTTTACAGCTTCCAGCACGATGACGGTGGCTGGGGATGGTGGACGAACGATAAAACCCATCCCTATATGACGGCGTATGTGATCTATGGAATGACCTTATCCAAAAAGGCCGGATTCCCGGTAGACAATAACGTCTATTCAAGAGGTGTTGATAACCTTATGAACCAGATTGAAAAGTCAGACGATGTAGATGAAACAACCCTTTCATTTATGCTTTATTCAATGGCTGCGGCAATGAAGTACAACTCAGGAGATTATAGTTATATCAATAAGAAGATGGCAGATCTCCTTGACAGCGATCTGAATGCATATTCGATTGCATTACTGGCTTCTGCTTTAAAAGATATAAATAATGATGCACTTGCCCGGAAAGCCGCTGATAGACTTGAAAGAATGGTACACACTGAAGAAAGGTATGCATACTGGGGAGGAAAAGAATGGCATTACAGCTGGCAGGATGATAAAGTGCAGACAACAGCATTTGTACTAAAAGCATTGCTGAAAACTAATTCAAAATCTGAACTTGTAGATAAAACTGTAAGATGGCTGCTGCAGCAGAAGCAGGGATTCTCGTGGAGATCCACACAGGAAACTGCTTCCGTAATTTTTGCACTGGCTGATTATCTTAAGACAACCAATGAACTTAATCCCGATTACAACGCAACCGTTTATATCAACGGTGAGCAGATCACAAATAAACATTTCACCAGGGAGGATATCTTTAAAGAAACCGGAACTATTAAACTATCGGGATTAAAAGATAACATCCTCCATAAGGGTGAAAACGAGATTAAGATAGTAAAGAACGGAAGCGGGAAATTATATTTCTCGGGAATAAACCAGTACTATACAAAGAACGAAACAGCAGCTGCTAAAACCAACAACTTCAGGGTAAAAAGAGAATATTACATACTCAGACCCGAACAGCTGAAGGATAGGATTATATATACCAAAGTTCCGTTTGACGGTGAGATTAAGTCGGGTGAGAATATCCTGGTTAAAACTTATGTAAACACATTTGAAAATGACCTCCAGTATTTCATTCTTGAAGATATGCTCCCCTCAGGTTTTGAAGTCGTGAAAGACGAACAGAACTTTGAGATAGAAGGTGAAAATGATTATAAATACTATGATGATTACTACGGCTACAGACCGTGGAGATGGTTCTACGCCGACAAGGAATACCGCGACGAAAAGGTTGCCTTCTTTGTAACCAATGTAAACGACGATATGGAATTCTCATACATTATCAAAGCCCAGATGCCGGGTGAATATAAAGTGCCTGCAGCCCAGGCATACCTGATGTATTACCCGGAAGTCGGAGGAAATAGTCCGGTGATTGATGTGAAAGTGAAAGAGTAAGGCAGGATGAAAGTAACAAGGAACAAGGAACAAGGAACGAGTAAGAAGTCGGATAGGGGAGAGATTCAGGAAGTCAGAAATCAGATATCGGAGATCTGAAGTCTGAAATCGGAGAATTTGCGAACTTAAAATAATGTATCTATTTTCTCAGATATTTAGAAAATAATTTTGTTGAAGTGGCGGCTTCCCGGGCGATTAACTGACATTTTGTCAAAACTGTTGATTATCTAAACAATATTATACTATTCAGAAAGCGCGAAAGAAATAAAATCCTGGAAAAAATTTCCGTAGAATTTCAAATATGTTAATGCTTTTTAATCGACAACAGAACCTGTTAAACCGATCTCCGATTTCCGATTTCTGAGCTCCGACCTCCGACTTCGCACCACACTCTCCACTCCCTTTTTTTTTCTCTCTTCTGCTTACTGCTTCTGCTTACTGCCTGCTATCCTCGCCCTTTCGACCTCCAATTCCTTAAAATATGATGAATATTTCAACATTTCTACCTCATCCACCTTCCCATTAATAAAAATATAATTCTACAGCACTTCTTAAATCTGAAAAATAACCGGCTGCATTAATGGCTATAAGGCTTAAAAATACACTTTAAAAAAAGCCGGTTGCTGGCATATATGTTGTCTCATTCCAGCAAAGTCTGATATAGAAATTGGAGAAAAAATGATCAAAGGAACGGTAGTAATTGACGGGGTTGTATGCAAAGGATGCGAATTATGTATCGTAGCATGCCCCCAGGAAAGCCTCGGATTATCATCCCACATTAACAAAGCCGGATACCGTTATGTAGAATTGATGCAGGATAACTGCACAGGATGCGTCAATTGTGCTCTCGTATGTCCCGAAGCGGCGATAACAGTTTACCGCCAGCCCAAGTCAGCATTAAAGAAAACTGCAAAGACTGCTGAAGTTATAGGTTAATTGACTAAAAAAGGTTTGAAATGAACAATACAGAAAATACAAATAACGACGACGTTCGTTTAATGAAAGGTAATGAAGCTCTTGCTGAAGCCGCGATCAGAGCAGGTATGGATGGATACTTCGGATACCCGATAACTCCTCAATCGGAAGTTCTTGAATATTTTGCCCAGGAATGCCCCAAAAGAGGGGGAGTCGTTTTGCAGGCAGAGAGTGAAGTTGCTTCAATAAATATGATTTACGGTGCTGCCGGAACAGGCGCAAGGGTAATGACCTCTTCCTCGAGCCCCGGTATAAGTCTGATGCAGGAAGGCTTATCCTATATCGCATCGGCGCAGCTTCCATGCCTGGTGGCTAACGTAGTACGCGGAGGTCCCGGACTTGGAACAATCCAGCCTTCACAGGGAGATTATTTCCAGGCAGTTAAAGGCGGAGGCCACGGCGATTATCACTTAATAGTTCTTGCTCCCGCTTCTGTTCAGGAAATGGCTGACTTTGTTTTTGAAGGTTTCAGGCTTGCGGAAAAATATCGTAATCCCGCAATGATACTTACTGACGGAGCGCTGGGACAGATGATGGAGAAGGTCGTTCTTCCCCCGGCAGGTTCTCTTCCAAAAACCAAATACGACTGGACGACAGTCGGAAAATCAGCAGGCCGTGAAAGAAATATTATCACTTCTCTTTTCATTCAGCCCGAAAAGATGGAACAGATCAACATCAACCTTCAGGCTAAGTATGAAGAAATGAAGAAGGAAATAAAGTTTGAAAATTTTAATACAGAAGACGCAGAGATAATGCTTGTAGCCTTCGGCTTATCCTCCAGGATTTGCCAGAAAGCAGTTGATCTTGCAAGAGAAAAAGGGATTAAACTTGGACTCCTGAGACCTATCACATTATATCCTTACCCATACGACAGGTTAAGAGAACTGGCTGCACAGGTTGATTTCTTCCTTGTTGTTGAGATGAATGCAGGTCAGATGGTGGAGGATGTTCGTCTCGCCGTTGAAGGCAGAAAGCCCGTTTACTTCAAAGGAAGAATGGGCGGAATGATTCCTTCTCCGGAAGATATCTTCGCTGAAGTCGAGACGATACTGGAAAAACAATCAATCAGTCAGGAGTAGGAGACACTATGGAAACTTTACAAGCAATTGATGGAATGGAATTAGTCTATAAGAAACCATCCACTTTAACGGATACTGTTTTTCACTACTGCCCCGGATGCGGACACAGCGTTGTGCACAGACTGCTTATGGAAGTCGTGGAAGAATTAGGAATCCAGGAAAAAACAATCGGCGTTGCTCCTGTCGGATGTTCGGTTTTCGCATACCATTATCTTGATATAGATATGCAGGAAGCTGCTCATGGCCGCGCCAGTGCGGTTGCAACCGGCATAAAAAGAATGCTTCCCGATAAATATGTATTCTCATACCAGGGAGACGGCGATCTCGCCGCAATAGGTACTGCAGAAACCATTCACACAGTTAACCGCGGTGAAAATCTTATGATGATCTTCATCAACAATGCGATCTATGGAATGACGGGCGGTCAGATGGCTCCTACATCTCTTCTTGGAATGATGACATCAACTACTCCTTACGGAAGGGACAAAGATCTGATTGGTTATCCGTTAAAAATAACCGAAATGGTAGCGAGCCTTCCCGGAGCATATTATGTTACAAGGCAGGCGGTACATACTCCCAACGCTGTAAGGAAGCTGAAAAAAGCAATCACCAAAGGATTCCAGAACCAGGATCTCAATAAAGGAACAAGTTTTATTGAAGTTGTATCCAACTGTCCTTCCGGCTGGAAGATGACTCCTGTCGAAACAATCAAATTCCTGGAGAATGATATGTTTCCTCAGTACCCGCTTGGTGATATCAAAGTACCGCAGGACGGGAAATAATTAAGAATTTTATATGATGAATATTAAAGGTTATTAAAATGCAGAAAGCACAGGAAATAATATTTGCAGGTTTCGGAGGACAGGGAATCCTTTCGATGGGACAAATTATTGCGTACTCCGCGATGATTGAAAACAAAGAAGTAAGCTGGATGCCCTCCTATGGTCCTGAAATGAGAGGCGGAACTGCAAACTGTACTGTAATCGTAAGTGATACAAGGATCAGCTCACCCATTTTATCCAAATTTGATTCGGCGGTTGTTTTAAACCAGCCATCTCTCGATAAATTTGAGGAAACTCTAAAACCCGGCGGTTTCCTGCTTTATGAACAGTCAGGTATTATTAATCCGCCGACAAGAACTGATATCGAGGTATTATGTCTTCCTGCTATAGAAGAAGCAACAAAGAAGCTGAACAAAAGGCAGGTAGCAAATATGATCCTTGTGGGTGCCTTCCTTGAAAGACGCCCTGTTGTTAAGATGGAAAATATTCTGAAGGCACTGAAGAAAGTACTGCCGGAAAGACATCATCATTTGATTCCGCTGAATGAACAGGCTCTGATTATCGGAAAGAAATTTGCTCAGGAAGCTGAGCACGTTACAGTCTAACAAAATAATATTCCAGGATGAGGTAAAAGATGGTAGAAAATGAATTGAAATGCGGACACGCCTGCAGAAATACATGCGCTATGCTGAATGAAGCACTTCGTAAGGAAACCTCAAGTGTTCGTTTTTACGAGGGTATTCTGGATGAATGTAATATGCCGGAAGTCAGAAGTTTTGTAACAGACCTGGTCGAAGAAAAGCGTGAAGCAGTTCTGAGAATAATTCAGAAACTGAATGAGATCCATGTAAGAGCCCAGGCAATGGATGGAGTATCTTCAAGCTTTAATAACATCGACGGGTAGCAGAGTTTAGGTTAATACTAAGGGTAAGTTGACATCTTTGAATTAAGTAACGCCCGGAATGATGTCATCTTTATTCACAGAAAAAATTCCTTATTGTGATTAGTTATGCAGAACCCTGTGATTACCACAGGGTTTTCGCATTAAAGGGATGTAGGTGGCAAACGTGTAAAGCGAAACGCCGTTTCGCTTAGAAAGCTAATGAGTAAGATTGCTTATCTATTCAGCAAACCCGCCGTTTTACCAATGCTCGGTGAATCTGGGTTATAGTATTACGAAAGCGATTCAGGCGAATCGCTTTACAAGCTCGCAACTCTCTTTACCGCCAGCATAAGCCGGAGGGAGCAATGAGTGTAGGGCAAACGTGTAAAGCGAAACGCTGTTTCGCTTAGAAAGCTAATGAGTAAGATTGCTTTCCTATTCAGCAAACCCGCCGTTTTACCAATGTTCGGTGAATCTGGTTATAGTATTACGAAAGCGATTCAGGCGAATCGCTTTACAGGCTCGCAACTCTCGTTACTACCAACATAAGCCGAGAAGTGCAATGAGTGTAGGGCAAACGTGTAAAGCGAAACGCCGTTTCGCTTAGAAAGCTAATGAGTAAGATTGCTTTCCTATTCAGCAAACCCGCCGTTTTACCAATGTTCGGTGAATCTGGTTTTAGTATTACGAAAGCGATTCAGGCGAATCGCTTTACAGGACTCCCAACTCTCGTTACTACCAACATAAGCCGAGAAGTGCAATGAGTGTAGGGCAAACGTGTAAAGCGAAACGCCGTTTCGCTTAGAAAGCTAATGAGTAAGATTGCTTTCCTATTCAGCAAACCCGCCGTTTTACCAATGTTCGGTGAATCTGGTTTTAGTATTACGAAAGCGATTCAGGCGAATCGCTTTACAGGCTCCTAGCTTTCGCTACCGCCAGCATAGATCGAAAAGAGTAATAGTCGTAGACGTGCAAGCGTGTAAAGCGAAACGCTGTTTCGCTTAGAAGGATATTGCGTAAGAATGATTAGCGATTGAGGGAAACCTACAGTTTAATAAAGCGATTCAGGCGAACCCGACTACCGTCGAGGCAGGTCGCTTTACAGTACCGGTATCAGATCATAATTAACATAATTGTAAGCCCATTGTTCGGGGTAATCAACTAAGCCTGCCTTAACGGGATTATTTAAAACATAATTCACAATTCTCTTCAATTCATCAGAATTCCTTACTACATGATCATAGCTTTCGTGATGCCAGAATTTTCCTGACCGGTTTAATACTTTATTGCATTCACCTGCAGTAAATTTTTTCATATCCTGTAGGATTTTGGTTACTCTGTAGGGTGATTCAGTAAAGTCACTTGTTTTATCAGGCGGCAACTCTGTATACAATTGGGCTGAGCAGCTTACTGGAGAGGCAGATCGTTCTGTTTCTAAAGAAACAGACTTTTCGTAAGGAATGAAAACCATATGGACATGATTAGACATAATAGTGTATGATATTAAATCATATTCTTTGCCATCCCTGTAATGAAGAGACCCTTTGACTATATCGGCTAATTTATTGTCTTTTAACCATTGATGACCTGATATACACTTGTCCATATAATCATCGTATAATTTAAAATATTCAATTTGGAATTCCTGGTATTTTTCTCTTCTAACTGTTGGATTATCATATCCGGCAATTGTTTCAATTCTTTTCTTTTTAATTTCTTTATAATTCTTTATTACCTCTGCAGGTAAAGTTTCAGTTAATCTGAAAGTAACAAAGAAAGAATAACCGGAAGGCTGAAAATGAGGCAGATTTCTCTCGTAATATCCCCTAAATGGATCCATTTAATAAATCTTTATTTTTTTACTTAAAAATTTAAAAATATTTATGAAACGTGTAAAGCGAAACGCTGTTTCGCTTAGAAGGATATTGCGTAAGAATGATTAGCGATTGAGGGAAACCTACAGTTTAATAAAGCGGTTCAGGCGAACCCGCCTACCGTCGAGGCAGGTCGCTTTACAGGCTCCAACTTTCACTTACATCTTCCCCAAAGACCATATCAACTCTGGAAATCTGTAATCCGCGGTTCGCCCCAACACTCCACTCTCCAATACTCCAATCTGAATCCTCCATCCCGCCTGTTTACCTCAGAACCCATCTGCTAACATATATACTCCCCCGAGTATAACAAGTATGCCGCATACTTTTTTAATGATACTTATTGTTTTTGATCCATCAGACCAGTTGAGATATTTCTGTACTTTGCCTGTTAATGTTCCTGCACCTATAATAACAGAACAGTGCCCTACCCCGAATGCAAACAGGAAAATCATCGCCAGCAAATAATTTGTTTGTGCAGTCTGAAAAACAATTCCAAGCACCGGCGCCATATAAGCGAAAGTGCAGGGACCTAATGCTAATCCAAACAGCAGACCCAGAACCAGCGCCGCCCACAATCCTTTCCCCTTAGTTTGTTTTAACCCGAAATTCCAGGCTGGATTAATAATACCGAGAAGATAAAGTCCAACCAGGAAAAAGATTACTGCCACAAGATAATTCCCGATATTACCGATATCTCCCATCAGCCTTCCGAGTGATGCCGTAATTATACCTACAGCCGCAATCGTTATAAGGATTCCGGCAGAGAACAGGAGTGATATATTAAATGTTCTTTTAATGGATATCTTTCCCTGCGAGCTTATGTAGCCCACAACAAGCGGGATGCTTGAAAGGTGACAGGGGGAGAGCAGAATACTTAAAACTCCCCAGCCGAACGAGGCAATAATAGCCAGCCAGGCTGCGCCTGTCAATGCCTCATACAAAGAATTAAAAATTCCTTCGAACATTTCAGCCTTCTTTATTAATGGGAGATACGCCCTTCGTGTTAAGAAGCTTGTCTATCTCTGCTTCCGGGTAAAACCCTTCGTGGCGGAAAAACTCCTTACCGTCTTTATCCAGGAATACCTGCGTGGGTATTAGTTTGATTCCGTACTGCTGTGCATATTTCTTCTGTTCCGGTTTCCATACGTCGTAAAATATAACCTTAAGCTGTTTCCCGTATTTCTCTTCAACCGACTTCATTACGGGCTGCATCATTTTGCATGGGATGCAGTTTACAGAACCCAGCTCTATGAATGTCACCTTCGGAACCGGCTGTTGTTTCTTCTGTGCGTACAGAGTTAATGAAGAGGCAAGAATTACTGTCAAAAATTAATAATGTGATATTTTTCATTTTAGTTCCCCTTAAGCCAGTTCAGCAGCTGATCGTCTTTTGGTATTACCCCGAAGCTTTTCACTTTTTCATCTATTACAAGTCCCGGAGTCATCATAACGGGGTATTTCATTATTTCATTTATATCTGTCACCTTTTCAACTTCAGCACTGATGCTGTTCTGCTGAAGTATTTCCCTTACCTTATTTTCAAGAGCCAGGCACTTTTTGCAGCCCGTGCCGAGGATTTTAATATTCATTTTATTTATCTCCTTTATCATTTTCTGTCAAAAAATATTTGAGGCGGTCTATCATCTTTTCGTCATATTCAATTTTTTTTATTACTTCATTATCGCCGTTAAATACAAGAACAGAAGGAGCGAAGTAAGTATCATATTTAACCTGCAGATCATTATTCCAGTATGAGTCAATAACCCATAGATCAAAGCTGCCGCTGTTATCCTTCCTGAATTTCAGAATATCAATTAACTGGTTTTTACACATTTCAAGAGTACAGGGACAGGATACGGAGGCACTGAAAAAAATAATTTTAGTCTTCGCCGATTCAAAAAATTTGTTCTTAAAGTAATTGTAAAAAGTGCTGTTTATCCGCAGGTAGTATTGATTAAGCAGTACAATTGCAGAGTCATTTGTTATGGTTTTAAATTCGTCCTGTAACCCGAATATAAAATTTTTCAGACTATCATAAGATGCATAGTTTGTCAGGAAAGCTTTTTCAAATTCAACTATATCTCCTCCTGCATAATAAAAGGGGTGGTATATGGCACCTGTTTCAGTAAATGGGGAAGAAGTATCTGCTGCGGCAGCAAGCAATACATCAGAGGCTGTTGTTTCAATACTTACCGGGGTCTGCGCAGAAACCAGCATTGAAAAAATGAAAAATATTGCGATAAATGTTTTAATGTTTAAACCCATATTATTCTTCCCTAAAAAAGTGAACCGTAAATTAATCCGCTTATGGTAGCCATTACTACTACAAGGCTGACGTACACCACTGTTTTCTGCGTTCCGATGACGCTTCTTATAACGAGCATATTCGGAAGCGATAAAGCTGGTCCTGCCAGCAGCAATGCAAGAGCCGGACCTTTACCCATCCCGCTGTGTATCAGTCCCTGCAGGATAGGTATCTCCGTCAACGTTGCGAAGTACATAAATGCGCCTGTTATTGATGCGAAGAAATTCGAGAAAATTGAATTGCCGCCGACGAGTCCTGAGATCCATTCATTCGGGATTATACCGCCGTTTCCGCTGTTGGAGCCGAGTAAGAAGCCTGCTACCAGTACACCCGCACCGAGCAGGGGCATAATCTGTTTTGTAAATCCCCACGTTTCACCAAGCCATTGGTTGGGTTCATCTTTCGAAAATGTTAAAGCAATTGTTGTGGCTATTACCGCAGCGACAAAAGGAATTACCGGATTATTATAAAAAATGACGGCAGCTATGATAACAGCAAGCGAACCTCCCAGTACGAATATCTTCCTCACTTTTATTATATAAGCCATCGAAAGGGCAAATCCGATTCCGAAGAATGAAGTTATAAACCATTTATTTGCGAATAGTGCGAACCAGAAACCTTCGGTTGTGTCAGGTCTTCCCCAGTTGACAAACACCAGGATCGCCACCAGAATAAAGAAATGAAGTGCAGTCTGCCAGAAAGGACGTGATTCTTCAAATTCAGGCAGAGCAAGCTGGTTCTCTGCTTTTTCCTTTTCCTCATCCCGGTAAATAAATGCCATTATTAGTCCAATAATAATACTGAAAGAAACAGCCCCGATTATCCTGGCAATCCCCAGTTCAATTCCGAGAACGCGTGCTGTTAAAATAATGGCAAGAATATTTATTGCAGGACCGGAATAAAGAAAAGCAATTCCGGGTCCCAGTCCGGCTCCTCTTTTATGAATAGAGGAGAAGAGGGGAAGTATTGTACAGGAACAGACAGCGAGTATTGTCCCTGATACCGATGCTACCAGGTAGGCTTTCCATTTTACCGCGCCGGCGCCGAAATATTTTATTACAGCTGCCTGGCTGATAAAGACGGCTATTACTCCCGCAATAAAAAAAGCAGGAATAAGGCACAGTAGAACGTGTTCCCTTGCGTACCATTTGGCAAGGGCAAATGCTTCAATGACCGACCTGTTAAATGATTCATTTCCTATAGGCATGTAGTATGCAAACAGAAAAAACCCGGCTATCCATAAAAACGGTTTGTATTGTTCTCTCCAGCTCATAGGAATATCCGGCTTAATTAATTCGATTGATGTTTCTTCAGTATATCCCGGATCTGTTCAACGGTGGGAACTTTCCCCTGTACTTCAATTTTGCCGTCTACTATTAGTCCCGGTGTAAGCATTATACCGTAAGAGGTTATCTGCTGCATCTCGGTTACTTTTTCTACTTCGGCCTGTATATTTAAATCTTTGATTGCTTCTGTCGTTCTTTTTTCCAGTGTCTTGCAGTTCATGCAGCCCGGACCAAGTACTTTGATGTTCATTTCTGTATCTCCTCTGATTTTTATGATTTCCCCAGAATTTTAATTCTTTTCTGAGCTTCTTTTCGTGCAACACTGCCGGCGGTATTGATGATGTCGATTATTCTTTCATCTATTATCCTGTAATTGACACGAAGACCTTCCTTCCAGGATATAACGATCCCTTCCTGAACAAGTATTTTCATATGTCTCGAAAGATTGGACTGTTCGAGGTCAAGTGCCGGAGCAATCTCACAGTTGCATTTTACACCGTTCTTAAGAAATTCAAGGATGCGGATCCTGTTGGGATGTGCTAATGCACTTAAAATATTTGCTTTAAGTTCTTCCTGTGTCTTCTGCACGTTCATCTCCGTCATATGAGTAGTTGACTATATGAGTAACTACTCATATACTATGCCGGAGGATTTATGCTGTAAAGGATCGATTTCCAGCGAAAACAATGATCTTTTCTTAATAAATAGAAGCGTTCAATACAATTATTTTCATAAATGGAAATACAGGTGAGTATAAATTCAACAGCGAAATTGTAAAGCAGCTTGTCCGCCAGTTACTATTCTGTTAACCTAAGATAAAAAAGTTCATAGGCGGAAAACGCTGTTTCGCCTAGAAAGTTATTGCGGAAGAATGCTTTCTTATTCAGATCACTGCCGCCAGCATAAGTCCGAAAGAGCAATGAATGTATAGGCGGCAAACATGTAAAGCGAAACGCTGTTTCGCTTAGAAAGCTAATGAGTAAGATTGCTTATCTATTCAGAAAACCCGCCATTTTACCACCGCTCAGGGAATCTGGTTGCAGTCTCACGAAAGCGATTCAGGCGACTCGCTTTACAAGCTTCAGCTCCCGCTATCAGCCAGCATAAGCCCAGAAGTGCAATGAGTGTAGGTGGCAAACGTGTAAAGCGAAACGCCGTTTCGCTTAGAAAGCTAATGAGTAAGATTGTTTTTCTATACAGCAAACCCGCCATTTTACCACTGGTAAGGAAATCTGGTTGCAGTCTCACGAAAGCGATTCAGGCGACTCTGCTGATATCAAGCGATTCAGGCGAACCCTCGCTTTACAGGCTCCCAACTCCCGCTATTGCCAGCATAAGCCGATAGCAAACGTGTAAAGCGATCCGTCAGAGCCGGACTGTTTCGCTTTGAAGGATATTGCGGAAGAATGATTCAATCGAATGATATCAATGACTATAGAATGACAATGAAATGACTATTGAGTGACAACCGAATGTTGAGTCCGGTTCTTCCGGACGAAATCCGGCTCTTCCGGAACTACCGAGTGGCCCTCAAACTCCGGCCACTCAACCCATTAATATCTGTTAGTTCTGTTCCCGAAGCTGCCGAATGTACTGCGGCTTCTGCCGGCGGAAGATTTATTATCTTTAGAGCGAGCCTCATTGACGGTAATGGATTTACCTTTGAGGTCTTTTTTGTCGAGCTGTTTGATGGCTTCTTCTGGTTTTCCGGTCATCTCAACAAAGCCGAAGCCTTTTGAAATACCGGTATATGGATCTTTAAGAATTTTGACTCTTGAGATGTTTCCGTATACAGAAAACAATTTTGTCAGATCCTCTTCATTAACCTGTGAAGAAAGGTTTCCTATGTAAATGTTCATATTTATCCTGTTGTTTGTTTTTCCGTAATACTAAAATGGATTACCCGAGATCAGCAGGCGGAAAGAAATTAAAAATTATTAAAAATTCAGAAATAGATTAAAAAGGGGGCGCTTACAATAGAAGTAGTGAAGCTTTTATTTTGTTCCTTTTAACTCTTTCTTATTAACTATTATCGGAAACTAATGTTCCATTATTTAACGAAAAATATCTACAATTGTTCAATAATCCAAGGGCTGCGGACATAAAGCATCCTGCGTCACCTGCTGACTATTTGAAAAACAGGGAGAATTTTCAGCTATAAACGCCGGGAATTATATTTTTCTCAACCATATCTGAAATCAACTCTTCCAGCTTTTCTTCAAGACGGATTAACTCGTATTCCGGCTTCACTTTAATGTCCAATAGTTTTCCTGCTGCCTCCGAGAACAGCTGCTTATAGTAAACGATGCCGTCTGTGATATTGCTGATGAAGGTGGTGAAATATTTAACCTGGTTTTTTGAGAGGGGTAGTTCAACCCCGGCTGCCTTTTCCTCAAGGTAAGTCAGGTAAAGCCTGAGCTCTTTCATAAACATGTTTGGACGGTCATTCCTTATTATCAGGTTTAACCTTCCGTAAATATGGTTTACCATTTCGCTTAATTTCACAATGGATGAAAAGTAAGCCAGGTTGGGACCGGGACATACGGCAGTTCCAACGCCGTCAACCTTTTCTGCGGTTTTATTGATCTCCAGTGCAGGCATGGCAAGTCCCAGGCATAAACAGGTTTTTTCTATTATCTTATTATACTCCCTGTTTTTTACTTCATCACTTAAAGAAGAACCGTTTACCTGCGCTATCTTCTGCGTCTGATATTTTATTGAAGCTGTACAGATCGGTTTCTCGCTGAATTCCATATCTGAAATTAAAAGCTTTTTAGGACATGCACTTCCGGGTTTCCCAAGGGCTGCCTTCTCTTCTTTCTCAAGGTCCTTGGTATTGCCCCGCAGACAGTTAAAAGGAACTCCAAGCGGAGAAGTATTGCTCAGGTAGAGGTCATCTTCTTCAGCACGGCTGAGAAGAGCCAGCGTTCTCTCATCTACATTCGTAACTTCAGGAACAAGCAGGAAGGGGGTTCCCCAGCCTACAGAATCCACCTGGTAGTAATCCAGAAGGAAATTATTTTCTTCAAATGTACCTACACCGCCCTGAGCTGTGATTCTAAGTTCCGGAGGTACCTTTTTGAAGGGAATATTTTTGCGCGTAAGTGCTTCAGAAAGTACACTGTAAAGCTCAGTGATTAAAAAACTGCGGTTGTTTTTAAATTCCTCAAGTATCGGTCCTATTAAGTAACCATCGGTAGCAAAAGCATGTCCGCCGCAGTTAAGACCAGACTCAATCCTGAATTCTGAAACCCACAATCCTTTCTTAGCAAGGAACTTTCCCTGTATCAGGGCAGAACGGAAGTCGCTTACCTTCAGAATAATTTTTTTCGTCAGTTCACCATCAGTGCCGGGAAAGAAATCCGGGAATTTTTCAAAGTAGCTGTAGAGCCTGGGATTCATACCGGCAGAGAGCACAACCGATGAACTCAGACTGCTTTCAGCAAAGCCGCGAAGCGAAGCGTGTGCGTCATTAAATTCAACCGGAAGCTGACCAGATTCATCAAAATTAGCCTTGTCCACTTTGGTCATAATATTTACATCAATACTGCCCGGGTGCATCAGGCTGTCAAGTTTCTCCTTAACATCGGCTGCGTCAAGTATACCCGTTTTAAATTCCTGCAGCTGCTGCTTTAATTCTGAACCATCAGGGAGAAGAGAGTAGAATTTCTCAAGTTCAGGACCCTTATTAAGTATATCGGTTTTCAATGAAATGAAATTTTTCATCACCAGATCATTAATAAGGTTCAGGTACAGAGTAATCCTTACGGCCCTGAAGTCAGGTTCTTTTATTGAAACAGGAACGTAAGGGATGTCATTCAGGCGGCAGTGTATCCCCCTCATCTTTTCAATGAGGTCATCATCTACAATTGAGATGACTGAATCTATTCCATAATGTGCAACTTTTAAAGGAGCGTCGACAGTGAAGGCGAGTCCCATTACGGGGATATGGAAATTATGAGTATTTTTTATCATAGTGTCTCTTTACAAAGAGGAATATTGCTCAGGACTTAACTACCTGCTGTTTACCATTTCCCTGAGCGGCCATTGCCTGAACCGCTGAACGTGCCGCGGCCATTGCTGCCGGAAGCGCCATTCTTTGGACGTGCTTCGTTAACAACGATGCTTTTACCCTTTAAGTCTTTAGAATTCAGTTCTTTAAGGGCAGTTTCAGGATCGCCGGTCATCTCAATGAACCCGAATCCTTTTGAAACGCCTGTGTACATGTCTTTTATAACTTTAGCGCTGGTAACGTTGCCGTACAGAGAGAATAAATTCCTTAAATCTTCTTCGTTAACTGAAGTTGAAAGGTTTCCTACATAAATGTTCATACATTTTTCCTTATGGTTTGTCTGCTTCTATCTTACAGAATTATAGTGTTCATACTGAATAGACGGAAAGCTGTTATTAAATTGGATGATAAAATTGAAGAAATATATTAAAAAGGGAAACTATTTATTAAAAAGGGGTACTCTTAAGGTTAGTTCAGCTTTTTTATTTTTCTTTTAACTTCTCTTAAATAGTTAGTAAAACTATAAGTTCCATTATTACAAGAACAAAATACCCACAAATAATTATTATTCCAAGAGAAAAATGCAGACACGCTCTTTTCGCCCCGGCACATCCCACTACCGTTTAACCTGAATTTTAGCAGTGATGCCTTTTTTTCAGGAAGATGGAAAATAATCGCCCTTCGATTTTCAGGCTTGAAAGTTCAATCCCGCTGGTCTGAACCACTTTCTCTCAGTTATTAAGTACAATCCAGTCGGCATGGGCGAACAGGCTTAAAAATTAAACGAAATTTCCCCTGTCAATTTTTTAATTATAACAAGGAGAAATAAAATGAAAAAGTTACTGATTGCAGTTTTCACAGTCTTCATTGCGGTACAGTTATCCGCACAGGATCTGTCATATACAGAAACGGGACCAAAGAGCCATGGTCGTTTTTATGCCTCCCTTATCGGCAAGGCAGCGGCACTAAACGGCAGCTGGGGTTTATTCGGCGGAATGAGAGCCGGGTACAATATCGATCAAAACCTTAGCCTTGGATTAGTCGGCGTTGGACTTATTCCCGATAGAATAGAACGTGCATATATCAACCAGGCCGGCAGGGATGAACTCCATTTAGGTTACGGCGGAGCGGAGATCATGTATAAATATGATTTGCCTGATAATTTCTATTTGACGGGTATAATTATGATAGGCGCGGGCCGTACAGATTACGATAAAGCAGGCGGCTATGACTACTTCTTTATAATGGAACCTGGCGCTTCTGTCAACTATAAAATCATGGATTGGTTCGGGGTTGGTTATTCCATCGACTACCGGCTTGCATCAGGAGTAAAGTACGCTGCTTTCTCAAATGCAAGTTTCAGCGGCTGGTCAATGGATCTCACTTTCAACTTCGGGTTTTAATTGCCGGAAAGACAGCCTGCACAAATTATGCTGACGGAGACTATAATTATCGGTTTGAATTATAACTCCGTCAGATCATTTAATTAAGGTGAAAATAATGAGAGAGAAGACAGCAATTATTATAAGCCTTGTCACGGTAATCGGTATGCTTATTTTACTCTTTCTTCTTGCAGAATAATCCAGAAGTCCGCGGAGTTTATAAGACTTGTTGCCGGTAAAGAGAGGGGGTAGTACCGGTGTATTTTTTGAATACAGTATTGAATGAGGATTTTGAATTGAAACCCGAATCATAGGCTATGGCAAGCAGACTGTATTTCTGCGACTCTTTATCGGCCAGTCTCCGTTTTACCTCCTCAACCCTGTAATGATTAACGAAATCGTAAAAGCTCTTATTTAGTCCTGTATTTAAAACCTCCGACAGGTTATGAGTGGAAATTGATAACCTCTCTGCCAGGTCGCGCAGGTTTAACTCGCTGTTCAAATAAAGCTTATCTGTTTCCATTATATGAAGTAAAGTATCCAGGTAATTCCCGGCTTCCTTATCGGTAAGCCCCGATTTCTGATAGCTCGCCTCTGCCGGTTGTGCCGGTGCGGGTACTGCCTCATAAGCCGGCACCGCCTGACCGAACACCTGCGGCTGGTGCAGACTTAAATAGCCGATTGAATAAATTAAAATTGAAGCTGCCAGGTATATCAGGAAGTCCATTTGGATTTCTTTTGCAGAAAAGGCATTTATAATAAAGCTCAGAACAACCACGCCCCACACAAAACTCAATCCTGTAACCAGGTACCGCAGCCAGTTCAGGTTTATACGTTCAATGTTGGAATACGAATTCCTTATCGAAACATTGTAATCTCTGGCAGTGCGCACGGTCAGGAACACATAAATCATTCCATGGACAGGCTTAAGGTAAGTAATTATTTTAATAGCGGGCAGATAATTTTCAGCTCCGCCGTTTACCAGCGACAATTTAAATTCACTGCTTTTCAGGTAAACAAAGATGAACCCGTATATCACAACAAGCAGGAACGGGATAAAGTGAAGATAGTATTTCAGCTTGAATGATTTATTGCCGCTGCTTATGAGCCTGGCATAAAGATAGAAGATTGGTCCGTATAAGAAAGGAAATGAGTACGTTATCCCCATAAAGTGCGGTAAATCCCTGTAATAACCGAAGATTATATATGCCGAATTAAATACATCTATAGATAATGCCAGCATACCGAAAGCAAGTATTACATTTGCAGTGTGATTTTCCCTTTTAGTAAATAGTATTACCGACAGGAGTGTTCCCTGTATTGCTCCAAGCAGCAATATATATTCTACTACTTTGATGCTGATTCCTTAAAAAGATGCTGATAATTTAACAATCAATGACATCCCGGTACAACTAACAATTTTTATCAATAATAAACAATAGGGGTTTAGAATTGCCCGGAATTCAGGATTTGTCAGGAATCCAGCGGTTTAACTATGTAAATGCATAGTGATAGCTGACATATCCCGATGACCTGGGCAAAGGTACTGATGAGTAATTTGACATCGCCCGGTACAATGGTTATATTTGATGCTCTAAAAAATTTACATTTGCAGAGTTGGGTTCATAACCTGACAAAAAATGAAATTTTTATATATCGCGGGGTGGAGCAATTGGTAGCTCGTCGGGCTCATAACCCGAAGGTTGTAGGTTCAAGTCCTGCCCCCGCTACTAA
>CAWETK010000025.1:0-18386 GCA_963811905.1 uncultured Ignavibacteria bacterium | reverse complement strand
TTATTATACGTTATAATATTTGTGAATATGCCTACTTAGTAACGAAGTAACTGAGAGAAGAAGGGAATATTTAAATGCCACTCCGTTATAATTTAATTGTCACTTTGTGGTCGTTCAAAAGTTCTGAATTTTAATTAGATTTGTGTACGATGAAGATCAGATATTTTTTCCCCGGCTTTATCCTGCTCGTAATTCTTCTGAATGCAACTGGTTTCTGTCAAACCTCTGTTAATATCATTCCCAAACCTAATCTAATCAAGATACACCCCGGTAATTTCATATTGAATGAAAATACAACAATAGTAATTCCTGATAATGACAGCCTGACAAATAAGCTTGCCGTATTTCTTGGCGATGCTTTGAAACACTCAACCGGTTTTGATTTGCGGACCACGACAAATAATGGTCAGACTAATAATAATTTTATTGAATTTAAGTTAACCGGTCATCCTGAGGCAGACTCTGAAGAATATACCCTCGAAGTAAAAAATAATTCGGTTGTAATCAAAGCTAATCGTACAAATGGACTCTTCTACGGCATCCAATCATTACTCCAGCTGCTTCCGCCTGAGAATCTTCGGCCGGTCCCCTGCCGTAAATACCGTATGGAATATCCCCTGCCTCCTGATAAAAGATAAGCCCCGTTTCTCGTACAGGGGTATGCATCTGGATGTGTCGCGTCATTTCTTCCCAAAAGAATTTATAAAAAAATATCTCGACCTGATGGCGATGTATAAAATGAATTACTTTCAATGGCACCTCACTGATGATAACGGCTGGAGAATCGAGATTAAAAAATATCCGCTGCTCACAAAAGTAAGTGCGTGGAGAACTGACAGGGAAAATCAACCCTGGGGAAAATGGTCACCTGTTAAGAAGGGTGAGAAAGCATCCTACGGAGGTTACTATACTCAGGATGACATTAAAGAAATTGTGAAATATGCCGCAGACCGTTTCATAACTGTGATTCCTGAAATTGAAATGCCTGCACATTCAAGTGAGGTATTTGCCGCCTACCCGCAGTATTCATGTACCGGGGAAACTCTTAATGTTTGTCCCGGCGGCTACTGGCCGAACAAAGATATATTCTGCGCCGGCAGCGACAGTACTTTTACATTCATAAAAAATATTTTGTCGGAAGTAAGTACTTTATTCCCCGGCCCATACATACACATAGGCGGAGATGAAGCGGATAAAACAAACTGGAAAAATTGTCCTAAATGCCAGGCAAGGATCCGGAGCGAAGGGTTAAAAGATGTTGAAGATCTTCAAAGTTATTTCATCAAACGGATAGCAGTGTTCCTTGATTCAATCGGTAAAAAGATGATCGGCTGGGATGAGATAATGGAGGGAGGTCTGGCTCCCGGAGCTACGGTCATGTGCTGGAATGATATGTCTAAAGGTTCTGAAGCTGCTGCTTCCGGTTACGATGTGATTATGACGCCCACAAAGTACTGCTATTTCGATTACTACCAGGATAATCCGCATTATGATACCCTGGGAACCGGAGGAATTATCACGCTTAAGAATGTTTATTCTTTTCATCCGCTTCCCCCGGGATTAAATGAAAAAGAATCGGGACATATACTCGGAGCTCAGGCCAATCTCTGGACGGAATTAATTAAAACCCCCGAACGTGCTGAATATATGATCCTTCCAAGAATGCTCGCCCTCTCGGAGGATGTTTGGTCAGTCCCGGAAAATAAAAACTGGGAAGATTTTCTGGCAAGGGTTCAGCAGCATTATAAATTTTTTGATTATTCGGGATTAAATTACTCCCGCGGTGCTTTTGAGGTAAAAATAAACCCGGTATATAATGATGAAAAAAATGAGTTCACTATTTCTTTAAATTCAGAACAGCCTGATCCTCATATTTATTACACTATGAACGGAATGGATCCCGATACCGGCTCAACATTGTATAAGGCTCCCTTCAATACGGATAAATCTATAACAATAAAAGCTTCAATGATGCGCGGTAATGTCTCTGCGCTTTGTAACTGAAAAGACTCTAACCCGTGGACTCGAAATCGGAAAAAAAATCTTTTTATGCTGACCTCCCGGCAAAAAAATATAAGGGTATAAATGAAAAAAATACCCTTGCAGATGGACTCAGAGGTTCCGTTTATTATAATGACGGAAACTGGCAGGGATTTGCAGAAAAAGATCTTGATGTAATTCTGGACCTGGGGAACTCTGTGCCTGTTAACCAAATATCGATCGGCTTTTTACAGGATATCTCTGCCTGGATATTCCTTCCGAAGAGTATCAATATTTCGGTATCTGCAGATGGAATAAAATATCTGAGCTATAAATCGGAAATTGATTCTTCCGAATTAAACAGTGATTCACTCTATGTGAAATCTTTTACGGAGAAATGGAATGGTTCCGCAATCCGATTCATTCATATAATAGCAAAAAATATCGGTCTCTGTCCTCCATGGCACGTTGGAGCAGGCGAACCTGCCTGGCTCTTCTGCGATGAAATCCTCGTCGAATAAACTTGAACTTGAACCTGAACTTGAACCTGAACTTGAACTTGAACCTGAACTTGAACTTGAACTTGAACTTGAACTAATTCTTCTCTTCATTACTTGAGAATCATCATCTTCCTTACCATCACTCTTCCGCCCGATTCCATCCTGTAATAATAAACGCCGCTTGAGAGTTTCATACCGTCGAATACAACATTATAAGTGCCTGCTGATTTATATGCGCTTACCGGAACTGCAGCCAGCTGCCCGAGAGAATTGTAGACTTTTAAAGAAACGAATCCATCTTCCGGAATTGAATATTTGATGCTGGTTGTCGGATTAAACGGGTTAGGATAATTCTGACTTAAACTATACTCCGAAGGAGAATTCACATCTATCTGGATCTCATTAGAATATGTAAAGCTTCCGTCAAAATCGATCTGCTTCAGACGATAAGAATATTTACCGGAAGTGATATTATTATCAGTAAATAAATATGAATGATTTTCAGAAGTAGTTCCGAAACCACTTGTAAACCCAATATTCTGCCATTGTTTACTGCCGGTCTCTGAATCCCTGCTTCTCTCAATTTCAAATCCTTTATTATTGATTTCAGTTGAAGTCTGCCAGCTAAGTAAAACAGATCCATCCTGAACAGCAGCATTAAAAGAAGTGAGTTCAACAGGAATAACACTGTATCCAATTCTTTTTTTGTACACACCGCTGTGAAATCCTCCTGAACTTGTATACCCAACACTCCAGATATCAATACTATCAGCGCTTATACGCTGCCAGTCGATGCTGCCCATTTCCATTCCGGTAGTTACTGCTTCAGTCCAGTTAGCTCCGCCGTCAGTCGATTCCCATATCCCTCCAATGCCGCTGTTTACTTCACCGCCCTGTGCGATACCGAGCTGGGAATCAAGAAAGTAAACAACACGGATAGGATATGGCGTACTGAGTATCCTCCCGCTCCAGGTAGTACCGCCATCTGTTGTACGATGCACCCAGCCTTCTACAGTCGGGGATATTGACCCTCCTCCTGTCCATCCATGTAAATCATCGGGAAAAGAAACTCCCCCGTCGAAAGTATTATCAATTGAGGTTCTGCTGTCCCATGATAGACCGAAATCGGTAGAGCTGCAGAAACTAATTCCGGTAATGTAATATTTCCCATCAGGTCTCATTGTAAAATTACCTGCAAACCATCCCTGTGTAGGGTCTGCTACTACGGGGGTCCAGTCTGTTGAATCAGTCCCACCATTTTCAGTAATAAATACTTTCCCTGATGAAAGGATGCTGCCTACCGCCAGGCCATGCAGTGAGTCTGCGAACCCAAGTCCCTCCAGCCAGTTAAAGGGTGCAGGGGCAACAATAATATCATCTGTCCAGGTCGCACCCCCATCATACGTCCATCGCATTATGCCGTCGCCCGTGGTATTATTAAAACCGGCGATCAGCACTTTTTGGGGAGTAAAAGTATGCACACCGTACCAGTAGTAAGGAAAGCCAAGGTTTAAAACGGTTGACCAATCGGCTCCCCCGTTCGTGGTCTTATATACAACGCCAAGTTCCGCCGCCATAAAGCCGACATTAGGGTTAACAAATGAAATAGCTTTTACAACTCCGCTGACTGTCTGAAGGAGATTCCAGCCGGCAAACTCAATGTTTTGAGTATTTCCGGCAGAATGATCAGACATTACCTTCGAAGAAGGAGACATAACAGGAACAGAAGATATTGTTCTGTTTCCATTAGTTACTGTCAGCCGGTTGAAATTATTGTTTGTGGTAACCACACCGCTCGTCTGTCCCCAAACCATTCCAAACGAAAGGATCAAAGTGAGACATAATATCCCGATTACATATTTGAAAACCGTAAAATTATTTCGCATAATTTCTCCTTATAAGAATTGAATAATATATACTACATCAATAAAGACATTCGAATTATCAGACTAATTTTTAATATTTTATAATGTGACGATAAAACCTGCGTCTGCCCGTAAGTTAACTAATTAAAAATAAAATAGGGAAAACATTTTTGTTTCCAATATCACACGATAAGCAAACAAGAATAAAGATAAAAGGAACAAGTATTAAAGATTGGATGATTGCATGATTGATTGATGGCTAATTACTGCCTTTACCTCGCTGCGGGCAGGTACCGGAAAGGCAGGCAAAGTAAAGTAGTTACAAGAAATAGAATTTTTGTATGATTGAATAGTATCCTCAGTCATATTTTTGTCCGGCTAAAATCGGGATCTTCGCCCCGTCTATCGACGGGATCTTCGACTTCGCTACGAATTGATTGATTGACCTAAACACCGTCTTTACTAATGTGGCGGAGGGAAAGGAAATAAGAAAGAGGCGAATGAATTTGATAAATCAAATTCCTACACCACTCTCTTTTTGTGGGGTTGACTAAAAAGTAACCCTGTCATTTCGATAGAAGGAAGAAATCTTAGTATTAGAAAAGATTTCTCGGTCGAAGACTCCCTCGAAATGACATTGTCTTACTTTTTAGTCAGTCCCCTACAGCATTCTTTTTTTGTGAATTTGATAAATCAAATTCCTACATTTTTGTTCTGAAGATTTTCATATATATATTTTTGCCTCAGAGGCATTGAGGGAGGAGGTCAGAAGTCAGAAGTCGAAAATTGGAAGACGTGGAGAAGATTGGAGGATAGATGGTAAATGGGAACCGTAGTTCCCTGCGGCTGCGCCGGGGAGGAGGAGTATTACAAAGTAGCACAAAGTTGGGGCACGAAGTCTCACGAAGTTAAACGGTGCTTGGATAGTAGGATCGGTTTTGGAACACAAAGGACGGCTTCGCCGTCTTAACAGAAAGGACACGAAGGGAATAATCGAGATAGATCTGTACGCGTTGGCAGGATTATTCAGATTTCTTGTTTTTGGTTGTTGGCTAGGCCGTGCTACGGTTGAATGAGTGGTGGTTATCCAATTTTAAATTGGCAGTTCATTATTTGAAGGGAAAACCTATGGTGGTTTTCCCTTCTACATAATTATTATTCAGAAAAAGTCAGCGAAGAAGTATCATCTTTTTTGTGCTGGTAAAACTATCTGCATTAATTCTATAATAATATACTCCGCTTGCAAGATTAGCTCCATTGAATGTTACTTCGTGTGTGCCTGCCTTTACTATTCCATTTACAAGACTTGCTGCCTGCTGTCCAAGCGAGTTGTAAACTTTCAGACTTACAAATCCGTCTTTTACTATACTGTAGCTTATCTGCGTAGTAGGGTTAAACGGATTAGGATAATTCTGGCTTAATGCAAATTCTGCCGGCGCAGTGACTTCAGCTTCAACTTCATTTGAATATTTGTATGACCCGTCAAAGTCGAGTTGTTTCAATCTGTAGGTATAATTACCTGATGCAATATTATCATCTGTAAATGAATAAGTCTTCTGTTCGGTCGTCGTTCCGAATCCTTCCACAAATCCAATTCTTTCCCAGCGACCTCCTGCGGATTGGAAACTATGGACTTGCCTTTCTACCTCAAAACCTTTGTTATTAATTTCCGTTGCTGTTCTCCAGTTCAAAATCACTTCACTGCCTGTTACATTCAGACTAAAAGAAATTAATTCAACTGGTACGACATTGCATAAGCTATAAACCATATGCGCACTCAAAGCTCCTCCGGCGGCCCCGGGAGTTGCAGAATTAAGTGTCCCTGATAAGTCGTACATAGCCGGCCAGGCATCCATTGAACCGATAGTGCCGCCGATGGGTGAGATGTCTCCTCTTCTGGCAGCGATCAGATATTCACCATTCGGCTGGCTGACTACCAATCTGTCCATACCTCCGCTGCTGCTCAGGTCCGTCCAGAACACAACTTTGCCATTCTGATCAATAAATTGCATCGGGTTCCGGGAGAAAGCCAGTCCAAGACACTGTCCCCCATCAATTGAATCATAAAAAACAATCACTTTTCTCCAGTCACCGGGTGAACCGGCAAACAATCCGGAACTTACCGTGGAGGGTGTCGGCTTGTAATCAGCAAAAAAAGCTATCTGTCCATTATTATTTATTGATGCTGCCTGGATATCGAGGTAAGTACCGCCGATAGGTGTTGGGTCTGAAGCCTTTAATATACCAGTCATCTATTCCGCCTGTCCTCACGATTATGCCCCGTTCGGTTATACCGCCTGAAACAATTGCTCTGAAGGCGATCTGATCCTGGTCGTTTATATCAGGTATCGGTCCCGCCGGAATATTGGTTCCGTCAGGAAAACCATAACTTTCAGTACCAAGTAAAGAAAAAGTTCCGCCCCCCGGTGCCGGATCTCCAACAGCGGCAACTTTTGTTACGCTGCCGTTATCCCATAAAAATATGTTGGCATTTATACTGCCCTGAGGGCATGCGAGAAAGACTACCTTACCATTGTTATTTAAGGAACCGGGACCAACTGCATCAAAAATACCTCCGATTGGAGAAGGATCACCAACAGCAGCGATTTTCACAATCTGCTGTGACGAAGTCTGGTATAAAAATAAACCCCGGTAAGAACTGCCTCCGTTTACATCGCAGAAGAAAAGTACATCGCCTGCATCATTGATATCCGGTGCGAAAACTGTACCTCCAAAGAATCCGCTGAATGTTCCTCCTACAGGGGAAGGATCACCGCTATTTGAAATAGTATCCCCGCTGCCGCCTCCGCTGCCGCTGCCTATTGCTATTGCATAAATATTGGCGGAATCGGCTATAAATATTCCCTGGTTCCTTACCGAACCATTTACCTGCGAGTAAAATGCAATTTGACCCGAGGAATTGACTGTTGTAGGATTCATAAATGCTGCCGGGTTTAATGTACCTCCGCCGGTATTGGGGGCTGCCTGTCCATGCTTTGCAAAAGATTCAAGGCTGCAAATGGAATCTGCAGTAGTAATATTATATATACTGCTTCCTGCATTATTATATGTACCGGTTTCCCTTTGTATTACATTATCATGCACTTTTACATAGGTACCGTTCTGGCAATATGATTCAGTTGTCACAAAACCGAAACTTGTTAACCACCCTAATATCAGGAAAAACGAAAAGTGTAAAATTTTATTCATAATAAAATCCTATAATGAAATTAAAATAAAGTTACCGGGCTATTTACTTTTTGAGGAATATACTCTCCTGTTTTATTTCCTCTTTCAATTATTAATTATTAATAATATAAAAGAGGTTTATCTATTTAATCACATTTATTTTATAATTCAAGAGAAGTGAAGCCGCATCTGTAATTAAATTCTCCTCAGGCAGAAAATTCCTACTTATCTTCTTGCCTTCCTGGGGGATAAGAAGATAAGATGATAAGAAGGTAAGAAGATTAGAAGATAAGAAGATAGGAGATAGGAGATAGGAGATAGGAGAAAAAGGTAATAAGTAAAAAATATTAAAGATTGGTTGATTGCATGATTGATTGATTCGTTAATTACCGCCTTTACCTCGCTCAACCGGACTTCGATACGCCCTGCTCTCAAGGAAATAGCAAGGCGGAGCTACTAAGCCACCGCAGCAAGTCACACAACTCTACACAACTGATAGGCTGCATCAATTATTGAAGGATATTTTTTCCGATTATATATAATGATAAAAAAAATAATATTATTTAGCTTCAATTTCCATCCGCTTACTTTACCTGACTAACCCGTAAATTCCTAATGCCAAATGCCAAATGCCAAATGACTAATGACTAATGACTAATGATTACCACTAAATTTTGATTTCAATTAATCATTTTTATATTTGTAACAGTTCTTAAAAATATTTGTCGTGATTTACAGCGAATTGCAGCGACATAAAATAACATGCTAAACAGCCCATATCGGTTTTCACCCGCTGTTTAGCTTGCCTGCAGGCAATTAGCAGCGGGTTTTTTTATGCCTGCTAAGCAGTTTCTGTAAATCCGGCTCGTTCCTGATGGAACGAGTTATAACGAACCGTCGTCATTTGCGACATATTGCAGCGACGTTCCCGCACAGGCGGGATGAACTTAACAGTTCAAAAATAAATTTGCTAAAAAGTCAGGTAAGTTTTATCGCCCGTCTTTTTAGCCTGCTTCGTGCAGATAAGAAGACGGGTTTTTTTATTAATTATCTCAAAGAAAGGATCCTTATGAAAGATTCAACAGAAATTCTGCAGTCAATTCCGGTCGACCCGCTGACAGGTTCAATTGCCGTCCCTATTTACCAGACCTCAACTTTTGTACAGGAAGCACCTAATGTCAATAAGGGCTTCGATTATACCAGAACGAATAATCCTACAAGAAAGATTTTCGAAGAGATTGCAGCACAACTGGAGAACGGCAGATACGGACTTGCATTTTCAAGCGGACTCGCTGCCATCGACTGCGTTGTAAAACTCCTTAATGCCGGCGACGAAATCATTGCTGTGGATGATATTTACGGCGGAGCTTACCGTCTGTTCACCACGGTTTACAAAAGGCTGGGCATAAAAGTCACGTTTGTCGACACAACCGATCCTGAAAATGTAAGAAGAGCAATAAATAAGGATACCCGGCTGATCTGGCTTGAAAGTCCTACCAATCCCCTCTTAAAAGTATCAGACATCAAAAAGATTTCGCAGGTAGCTAAGGAGAACGGTCTTCTCGTTTGTGTAGATAACACTTTCGCAACTCCTATTATCCAAAAGCCTCTTGACCTGGGAGCTGATATTGTACTTCATAGCGCTACAAAATACATTGGCGGTCATACGGATGTGCTTGCGGGAATTGTAGTTGCCCGCTCGCAGGACCTCGGAGAAAGACTGAAATATATTCAGAATGCTACCGGCGCTGTTCTGTCGCCATTCGATAGCTGGCTATTAATAAGAAGTATCGAAACTCTGAAATTGAGAGTTGAAAAACATTCTTCCAATGCATTAAGGATTGCTGAATTTCTTGAAGGCAGGGAAGGGATAAAAAACCTGCACTATCCCGGATTAAAAAGTCATCCGGATTATGCGGTTGCAGTTAAGCAGCAGAAACTTCCCGGGGCAATCATTTCGTTTTCACTGGATGACGATACCGAAGAGAATGCAATAAAATTTGTTACCTCAACAAAACTGTTTAAGCTGGCGGAAAGTCTGGGCGGTGCAAAAAGTCTCATCTGTCATCCCCCCACGATGACACACAAGTCGGTACCAGTAGAAAAACGTCTGCAGTCGGGCATAAACGCCAGCCTTATAAGGTTATCGGTAGGACTTGAAGACGCAGAGGATCTCATCGATGATCTGAACCAGGCACTCTTAATAGTAAATAAAAATACAGAAATCTTTAGTTCAGTAACAGCTAAAAACGGAATATAAAATATGAGTCAGAATAAAATAAGGATCGGACTTTTCGGCTTCGGCTGTGTGGGCAAAGGATTGTACTCGGTTCTTGAGAAGACACGCGGACTAAAGGTTGAACTGGTCAAAATATGTGTGAAGGACAGGGAGAAAAGCAGAACAATAGAGAACAAATGTTTTACATATGAGAAGGATGAAATCCTTAATAATCCTGATGTAAATGTAATTGTGGAGGTTACCGATGATGCCGATGCGGCCTTCGATATTGTATCAGCTGCATTAGAGAAGGGCAAGCCTGTTGTTACAGCAAACAAAAAAATGGTTGCCGAAAGACTTTGCGAGCTTCTGCATCTGCAGGAGGAATACGGCACCCCGCTCTTGTATGAAGCAGCCTGCTGTGCCAGCATTCCCCTCATCAGGAACTTTGAAGAGTATTATGATAATGACCTGATGCATTCCTTCAGAGGAATAATGAACGGTACAACAAATTTCATTTTAACCGATATATTCAGGAACAATAAGTCATATAATGAAGCCCTTGGCTTTGCCCGGCTTCATGGCTATACAGAAAGCGATCCTGTCCTCGATATTGAAGGATACGATTCCAGGTACAAGCTGAGCATACTCCTTACTCATGCATTCGGACTGACAATTGATCCCTCGCGTATTTTCAATCTCGGTATCCAACGAATAAATGATTTTGATATAAAGTTTGCACAGGAAAAGAGAGGGAAAATAAAACTGATTGCCAGGGCACAGAAATTAAGCACCGGCCATATTGCCGCTTTTGTAATGCCTGAACTTATTTATGAAGGTGATGAACTATATTCAGTTGACGGCGTTGACAACGGGATAATTACCGAGAACCTCTTTGCAGACCGCAATATATTCATCGGGAAAGGCGCCGGTGCATTGCCGACAGCAGCTGCCCTTCTATCTGACCTTTCAGCATTAACATATAACTATAAATATGAATACAAGAAAAAACGCCAGGTGAACGGAAGCAGTATCAGCAGCGATTTTTTTGCAGATGTCTATATAAGATCAGACCGCGATCCTGAAATCAGACCGACAGAGTTTGAAGAGTTATACGATAGATACGAATCGAGAAGATATAAATATATCACCGGAAGAATAAGATTCTCAAAACTGATCACCTCTGACTGGATAAAAAAGGAAAGTGTGAATGTACTGTTATTGAATGATAAACTCAATAATTGATGATCTGACGACTCAAGTTTAATAAATTGCCATTGCAGTCCAAAATAAATTTTAAGTTTTAGAAAAGAAATAAAACAATTTCTCCTTTCTTATTTTGAATACCCCTTTTATAAAGTCGGATGTTTGGTGATAATCAAAATAAGCTCCTGAAATTCCTCATCCTCCGGAGGTTGATAGGGGAATCGCAATTCCCCCAAGGGATTTCGTCACGGACTCAACTTTTGAGGAGCGGAAGAACTCCCGCTTAACCTCCGGGCAGGCAGCAGCAATGTGGAATAAAAAAAAAATTAATATCAATGTGCTTTTTGAAACCACTGATAGCGATTCATTATTTTGGACAGATATGTAAAATTGCCAGTATATTTTGCTGCAGTAAGAAAGGATAAAATTTAGCAGAATACATTCTGCTATAAAATTCCCCAGAATCTAAATCTTAAACAATGGAGCTCACAGATAGTAAACTTAAAAATCAAAAATTTACCTATAATGAAATTATTAGGCTGTTTTTTGAAACCAAAATATTACCTACAACTCGGATAAATCATTGATTTAACGACTATTTGAAAATTAGAAATTACGGGTTCAATTTTGCAAAAAGGGAAGGCCATTTCTAACCTTCCCTCTCTGACGGGTATCTTTATTGGGAGGTTCTACTTTAAAATGATCATCTTTTTCGTACTTACAAATCCGTCCGTTTCAATTCTGTAATAATAAATCCCGCTGCTTAAATTATCTGCGGTAAAATTAACCTCGTAGCTGCCTGCTTTTATTATCCCGTTAACCAATTCAGCCGCCTTTTGGCCAAGTGCATTATAGACATCTAATTTTACCATTCCCTCCCGGGGTACTGAATATTTAATCATCGTTGTCGGGTTAAAGGGATTAGGATAATTCTGACTCAGTTCAAATTTTACGGTAGTATTTACATCTGCTTCAACTATTCCTGAATATTCAAAAGCTCCGTTGAAATCAATCTGCCTGAGGCGGTAAGAATATTTACCGGAAGCAGCAGGTTTGTCTTTGAAGGTATATGAGTTCCCAGACGTTGTCGTTCCGTTGCCTTTCACAAAACCAACCACCGGCCATTCCTGTGATTCACCTGTCTGCTGTCTCTGAACTTCAAATCCCCGGTTGTTTGTTTCGGTTGCAGTCTGCCACTTCAGTAATACTGAACCATCAGAAACTTCTGCAGTAAATGAAGAAAGCTCAACCGGTACAACCTGCTGCAGCGGCCTTTTCCATACACCGCCTACAGCAGCCAGGTAGAGATCGTCATTAAAAATGGTTAAAGCCCGGTCATCCATATTTGTAAGTCCGGAATTTATAGATTGCCAGATTTCTCCGCTATCGGTTGACAGAAATACACCGCCGCCCCATGTACCTGCAAAGAGATTGGTTCCGGAAGAGAGAAGAGACAGTGTATAATGAGTGGTCAGTCCGTTTAATACTGCAGTCCAGCTTGCACCGTTATCTGTGCTTCTGAATATTCCCTGTGTCGTTCCGGCAAACAGAGAATTCTGAACAGCGGCAAGCGCCATGACTACATTATCGCCGAGACCGTTATTAACTGCCGACCAATTCTGTCCCCCGTCTGTCGATATGTAAGCACCCATACCCCACGTGCCCGCAAAAAGGTCACCGTTCATTTCAGTTAATGAATATACCGGGTATAATGGAAGTCCGTTGCTTATGTTTACCCACGACAATCCTGAATTTGTAGAAAGAAAAATACCGCTTCCCGCGCCGGCGTATATATTGCTGCCGTCAGTCATCATCGAAAAGATCTGGTTATCTGTCAGCCCCGAGCTGCTCGATGTCCACGTATTGCCATTATCTGTCGATTTAAATATTCCGCCCTGTGTACCGGCCAGTACTGACGAGCCGGTTACAGCAAATCCTGAAACGATAAGGTTTGAAATACCGTTATTCATCTGATTCCAGCTGCTCCCGTTGTCGGTCGAAATGCAGACGCCCGCGCCCCAGGTTCCGCAGTAAACATCAGAACCTGAAACAGCCACAGCCTGCGTTAGCAGGTTCCTGATACCGCTGGAGGAAGGGCTCCACGAATTCCCGGTATTGGTTGATACGTATACGCCTCCCTGGGTTCCGGCGTATACTAATGAGGCAGCAGGATATACAGCCTGTATTACAGCAGCAGGTATCCCGTTAGAATTTAATGTCCAGTTGTCTCCGTTATTAGTGGAGATGAAAAGCCCGCTGCTTGTACCGGCAAATATATTGGATCCATCGGCACCGAGGCACTGGATATTTATGCTGGTCAGACCATTATTCACTGCCGTCCAGGTAGCCCCGTTATCAGAAGAACGGAAGACGCCGCCGCCCGAACCCGCCGCTCCTGCAAAAACATATGAACCGCTTGAAGCAAATCCATAAACATAAGGAGAAGTTATTCCGTTGCCGGAAGTAGTCCAGTTAGCACCGTTATCGGTCGTTTTGAAAACACCTCCGCCGAAGGTACCGGCATAAACCGTACTCCCGGAAGCTCCGAGTACAAGTACATTTGTAGTGGTTAATCCGTTTGTCACCTGGCTCCAGCTGCTGCCGTTGTCAGACGACATAAAAACACCCTGCGATCCTGCCGCAAAGATATTGCTGCCGTTAATGGTCATTGTCTTTATGTCGTTTGTAGTTAAACCGGAATTTTTAGCAACCCAGCTGCTGCCGTTATTGGTCGACATATATACTCCTCCGTATCCGCCGCAGAAAATATCGGAACCATTAGCTGCAAATGCGTAGATATTATTTATTCCCAGTCCTGTATTGGCAGGACTCCAGTTAGCTCCGTTATCTGACGATACATAAACACCTCCGCCGCCTGTCCCAGTAAAAGTATTGCTGCCAAGTGTTTTATATGCCTGAATCGATCCTCCGTACGGTCCGTTTGTGTAAGTCCACTGCGAAAATGCAGTCGTGTACCCCATCAATAGAAATGTCAGCAGGTAAAGTACAATCATTTTTCTCATAACATTAGTCCTGTAATTAGAATGAATAAATAGAATATCCTATCAGAAAGCCTTTTTATACAGCGCCCGCAAAGACAGCATCCGCCGGGTAAGATATCCGTTAATTTGTTAAAGTTCATAATCAGTTAATCCTGTAAAACTTTATAACTATAATTTTTTAAAATCCTTTATATTCACTGCAGCAGCCCAGTAACTTTCAAAAGTGTTTTTCATTGCAGCCGCAAAAGCAGGGTGATCAATAATTATTGTAGTTATAGAAGGAGTTAAAGATACCCTGTCATTTAAAGCCAGCATAGTTATGGCTTCATCGCATACAGCAAGTTTCATTGGCAGCTTTTCAATTATCCGCGCATCCTCACCTAATTCCTGGTAAGTTTCCACAACATGGAGCAGATCCTTAATACCCTTCGCGGTTCAGACCGCCGTATTCATAAATGCTCTTTGTTACAATCCTTCTTTTTTTTCAATACCTTTGAACCCTCATTTATATTTTCTTCAAGCGATACAGAATAAGGCGGTTTTGTAAATACCAGGATTTCTTTTTTGATGCTCTTTTCAATATTAAACCACCTTTCCCTTATCTGTGCCGGGTCGTTAAGAACTTCGATATAATCGAGAGATTCAATTTTATTCAAACCCATTTCATGCAAAGAAGAAAGTTCCTTCTCAAGGATCCCCGATGTCTTTTTCTTCCTTTCAAGCTCGGCTTCGTAATTACTTATCAAGTCCCGCAGCACAACCTTCGGCCTTACAGCCCTGTAAAATTTTTGTCCGTTCTTAACATTCTCATTGCATAAACCCTTGCGTACAAGATTCTGAAGATGTTCATATATCTTTGTCCTGGTTATCGTTGTTATTTTAGTCAGTTCCGGGGCGGTAAATTCCTTTTTCTGAAGAAGACCGATATAAACCTCAGCCTCGCGTTTTGATAGTCCGAATTCTTCCAGCTTTTCTATTAATTCCATAAATACCTTTCTATGTATCCCGTCCACGGGATACATAAACATACAAACAGAATATTTCTGATGCAATACGGATTATAAGATATTTTATAATGCAGGATCTGATTAATCCCGGCATTTTATTGTAAATGAACATCAAGTGATTACGAATGACCATTCTGCAATCCGTATCACACAAATACCCCCGTTACTTTTTCGTGACATTTTCTTGCCCGAATTGTGAATCCATTTCCTTACCATATGATTGATAGAGCATGATTAACGAAGAGTTAACGTGCAGTTTCTTTTATAAAATTACAGGAGGTATGATGAAATATTTCACTTTTGTTTTATCGTTGCTGACGATGTACTTACTATTTTCTTTTTCGGCTGTAGGACAGACATTAACTCTCGATATAAACGGACTTCAGGATCTCGGCTCCGATTATCAATACGAGGGGTGGGTAATTGTAAGCGGAATGCCAGTGTCCACCGGCACGTTCACAGTTGATGGTAGCGGTCAGTTAAGCCAGACTGTCTTCAATGTCAGTCATAACGATCTTGTAAACGCCGCAGCTTTTGTGCTGACTATAGAACCAATTCCTGATCCCGATCCCGCACCCAGCGGTACTCACCTTATGGGCGGAAATTTTGTCGATTATGACGCTTCACTTTCAGTGGCTCATCCCGCTGCATTGGGCAATGATTTTTCAAGCATAGACGGCAATTACATCCTTGCAACTCCAACTAACGGTACCATGAATAATGAATTAAGCGGTATATGGTTTATCGATTTAACATCCGGAACACCTATGGCGGGACTAACTCTGCCTGCCCTGCCTGCCGGATGGAAATACGAAGGCTGGGCTGTAATTGACGGTATGCCTGTTACAACAGGGAAATTTACCATGCTTGATATGATGGACGAGTCCGCCCCCTACAGCGGCAATTTGCCTGGTCCGCCTTTCCCGGGAGAAGATTTCTTAATGAATGCACCGGGCGGATTAACTTTCCCTACAGATCTTTCCGGAATGACGGGCGTAATCAGCATAGAACCTGATCCTGATAATAGTGCGGGACCCTTTTTATTGAAACCGCTTGTGGCCAGCATACCTGCTAATGCTATGGACCATACAACATATACTATGGGCAGCAACGTTGCTAATTCATTTCCCGCAGGTACTGCAATCCGTTCAGAGATTCTGCCTGTCGAACTCGCCGGCTTTACAGCTTCTGCATTAAATGGAAATGTATTGCTGAAATGGAATACAGCCACAGAAACCAATAATAAAGGATTTGAAGTTGAACGTTCAGCTGAAAAAACCGGCGCCGGAAACTGGCTGACTATCGGTTTTGTCGACGGTAACGGCACAACCACAGAATCTCAAAGCTATTCATTTACAGATAGAAATGTAAGTGCAGGCAGTTACAGCTACAGGTTAAAACAGGTCGATTTCAGCGGCAGTTATGCATACAGTAATTCTGCAGAGGTTGATGTTTCTGCGCCTGCCGAATTCGCACTTGCTCAGAATTATCCCAACCCGTTTAACCCGGCAACCAAAATAAGTTATTCAATTCCCGCGGATGGAAATGTAACCTTAATTATTTATGATGTTATGGGAAACGAAGTAAAAAAACTGGTTAATGAAAAACAGCAGGCCGGCATTCACAGTGTAAACTTTAATGCAGCAAACCTTGCAACCGGTGTTTATGTATACAGGCTGCAGACGAATAATCTGATTACAACAAAGAAAATGATCCTTCTCAAATAATTGCAGCCGGCAGCATCACTTTCCTACCCGGCAGTAGTTTTGCTGCCGGGTTTTTTTAACACTATTATCAGCTCTCCGCTTTTGAAGTAAAATTCCAGGTAACAGGACTCAGCCTGATGAAGATTACTAATGACCGCAATCCTTCCCATTTGTCATTTGCAAAATTCCTCTTTAGATTATATCCCAATTAAAAAGCATATCCAAAATTAATGGAGCAGAATAATATGGAAGTTAAGATAGAAGACAATAAACTTATCATCACAATTGAATTACAAAAACCCACCCCGAGCGCATCCGGTAAAACACTGGTAGTTGCAACAACCCATGGTAATATGGTTACTGAGTGTATAATTGATGGAAAACCTGTCGTGGTTGGTCTGAACGCTTACATAAAAAAATAAATTATATATCAGGCATTTTGATTGCTGAACGGGGCTGTGAATTAAGATAAATGACCTGAATTCCAGCTATACAGTCCAGCCGATCTGCTATTGATTCTCATTTTGGTACTATGACATTTTGTCAAAAGTAAATATTTTCAACAGCCGAAAATTGCGTATTTTGGCCGTTTTCACACTGTCTCATTCTGAGTTCTAATACTGCACTAATACTGCATTACTACGGTACTAATACTGTATAACAACTGTGACTGACATTTTGTCAGATGTGTTTAAATTGTAAACAGTCAGGGAGGCGATTTAGTCATTAGTAATTCATCACTTCAATCTCTTTTTGAGTGTCCGGCTCATCCGTATCTTATTTCTTGAAGGAAACGAAGGCCTGCCTACACAAAAGTTCCAGCAGGTTAATCGGGACACTCCCGCCCTGATGAAGGCAAAAGCCGGGACAGGTCGGGCACCGCGAAAGATTTAATAATTATCGCGGTTATCGAGTGTTCCGAATGAAGCGAGATTCGTAAAAATATAGCGAGCGGAATGAGGAATGTATCGAGATAACCGGTTTTAATAGAAAATTAATTGCCAGAGAACATTTTACAATTACCGTCTCCTCGATTTCGCTGCGCACAATTATCCCGACTTGAAGGAAACGAAGGCCTGCCTACACAAAAGTTCCAGCAGGTTAATCGGTACACTCCCGCCCTGATGAAGGTAAAGGCCGGGACAGGTCGGGCACCGTGAAAGATTTAATAATTATCGCGGTTATCGAGTGTTCCGAATGAAGCGAGATTCGTAAAAATATAGCGAGCGGAATGAGGAACGTATCGAGATAACCGGTTTTAATAGAAAATTAATTACCAGAGAACATTTTACAATTACCGTGTCCTAAATTTCGCTGCGCTCAACATTCCGACTTGAAGGAAATGAAGGCCTTATACAGCCCCCCCTCAACAACCTTTTCTACGGTTAAATCAATTTCTTCAATCTCTTTTTGAGTGTCCGGCTCATCTGTATCTTATTTCTTTATTACCTTATTTCCTATCTGTTAATAAAGAAACAAAATATTTAAAAACCTTATTTATCATAACCTTAGTAACTCAATATAGACCAAATAACCCAACCTTATTACCTTATTTTTTCTATACTCTGTGTAAATCTATTTGATCCGTTAAATCTGCGTTCTACTCACCCTCCGAACATAATGAAAAAAGTAACTCTATCTGTTCTCATTAACCAACTATTTATCTGATGGTACAAAGTGAAATCTGATCAGTAGTCGTTTCTGAGGTGACAA
>CAWETK010000024.1:0-207187 GCA_963811905.1 uncultured Ignavibacteria bacterium | reverse complement strand
TTCTCAAAACCGGTTTTAATTACATTGAAAGCTGTACCGTCCCCTCCTGTTGCAAGTTTCCCGGTATTACAATGGGTAATTATTGATGATTTTTTCAAAAAGATATTCAGTCCGTACTTACCAATCTTGCTGCATTTGGTAATGTCATCATTGTGCAGTTCAACTGCTTTGTTGAGCATCTTTCCGTAAGCATCTTCCGATGGATTGAGTGCATCGAATACCTTCTGCATCACTTCCAGAGCCATAAAAAGGTTAACTGCGGTCGGTCTTGTTCTTTCCAGTCTTTTAAATGCTGCATTGAAAGTTTGTTTCAGTTCCGGCCTGCCTGTAGTTTTCAATGCCAGAGCGATTCCGTACGCAGCGGCAATGCCGATTGCTGGTGCTCCTCTTACCTCGAGACGTTCAATTGCTTCTGCTATTCTGTTGTAATCATCTGTTTCAACATATTCCTCTTTAAAGGGAAGCTTTGTCTGGTCAAGGAAGATCAGTTTATCATCTTCAAATTTCAGAGAAAAATAATCAGTCTTTTTCATCGAATCTTGTCATATTATGAAATTCACGGTATCGATCATGTATCCTAAGATAATTAAGATCACGGAGTCCGTCCACGCTGAACTTTTCAACGCAGAAAGAAGCAAGTGTGCTTCCGAAAACCACGGCAGATTTAACACTCTCCACATTAAGGTCATTTGTTTTATGCAGGTAACCTATAAATCCCCCTGCGAATGTATCGCCGGCGCCGGTCGGGTCATAAATCATTTCCAGAGGGTATGCCGGTGCAGAGAAGACAATTTCTTCCATAAACAGCAGAGCACCATGTTCGCCTTTTTTGATGATGAGGATCTCGGGACCCATTTCCCTGATCTTCCGGGCAGCTTTTATCAGGTTCGGTTCATTGGCAAGGAGTCTTGCTTCAGAATCATTTATAATCAGAACGTTAACCCGCTTCAGCACTTCAAGGAGTTCATCTTTCTTCCCCTCGATCCAGTAATTCATTGTATCGCAGACGACAAAATGGGGGCTAACCATCTGGTTCAGGACTTTAAGCTGCAGAGCCGGATCAATATTTCCGAGACAAACAAACCTGGCTTTCCTGAACTTTTCGGGTATTACAGGATCAAACTTTTCAAATACATTCAGCTCGGTAAGGAGAGTATCTCTTACATTGAGATCGTAGTGATATTTCCCTGACCACCGGAATGTCTTTCCATCCATTACCTGCAGACCATCGGTATCAATATTATGCTTTTCCAGCAAATGGATATATTTTTTGGGGAAATCATTACCCACAACACCTACGAGGTTAATGGGTCCGCTGAAATAACTTGCTGCCAGTGAAATATATGTTGCCGACCCGCCGAGAGCATCGTTTATGCTGTCAAACGGGGTAGCAACTGTATCCAAAGCGAGAGATCCTACAACTAGTAAACTCAATTTTTCTCCTGTAATTATTGAATTAAGAATTATAAAAATAAGTATTTAGGTTTTTAAAACCATAATAAAAGGAGGAGCTAACGCAGATTTATCTCGATATAATCCCAGAAAATCCTGTCTTTTGAATGATACCTGGTTATTAACTCGACGGAATGGCGCTGACCTTCCCATGCAAGCAGGCTCTTAGCCTCTTCGGGATTATACCAGCAGCAGCCGGTATGCTCCTCGCATATCTTCACAGTCTCAGTTCCCTTAACCTTAGCTGCAAATACCGGCAATAATGAGATAACATTCAATTCGTGAGAATAGAATGTATTAACGTTGGGGACAACCCACAATCTTTCGGGCATCAGACCAGTTTCTTCTTTAATTTCCCGCAAGGCTGCCTGGTAGGCCGTTTCATCCCCTTCAACCTTTCCATTTACCATCTGCCATAATCCGGGGTAAATTTCGTTTTCCGCTCTCTTAAGGAGAAGAAATTCCAGCCCGTTTTCTGTTTCTCTGAAAATATGAGCTTCAATCATGTTTGAAATAATTTTCATACTCATCCTGCTTATTAAAAATATGCTCTTACTTCTGCTCTCGCAGTGTGAATCGCTTTGCCTGCTCCCTGGAGCCTGCCGTCATAACTAACGGTCGACTGCAGAAAAGTATTTATGCGGTAATCAAAGTTGAGTCTCCAGTAATAGTTCTTGCCTATTTCATTTCCACCCGTGATTTCAAAAGGTAAGAAATTTTCCGATGTATTTCCTGTTAATTCATCCCGTTCAAGCTCTATCCTGAGCCTGCCTGTCCCTGCAAATGACCAGTTGAACCTCATCGTCTGTGAATTAAGATCGACCACCGTAGGGATTGCGGGATAATAATCTGTATTTCTGCCTACTTTAATTTTAAAGCCGACCTCAATATCATTCTCCGGTCTGTATGAAAAATCAGATGCTATGCTGTTCCCGTCAATATTTCTTTTTCTGTTGGATTCCAGCGGAGCAAACACGGCATCCTTAGAATTTACAAGGTCAGTCTGGTTGCTTAATTCTTTCACCAGCCGGAATGTTATCCTGAGACTTCTTTCCCTGTTGTATGACCTTTCGGTTCCCCCGCTGAACTGGTTCAATCCTTTTGTCTGGGCATAACGAAATCTGAATGACAGATCAGGATCATTTTCAAAGAGGAAAATATCCTGCTGGATATAATTAGAACCATTTACTGTAGTCTTTTCATTCTGAAATGCTGAAAAATCCAGAAGATAAATTCGTTTATAATCCGGTTCCCTGCTGTTCTCTTCGATTCTCCAGTAAGTTTCAGTTGACAGCGGCTTCAGAAGTTTATAGGCAAGTGAGCCATTCTCAAAAATATCACCGTATTGTATTTTCCAACGGGTGCTTGTCTTAAGATTGATGACCGGGAAAAGCTCATCAGTCGGGACAGTCACCTGTATATAATCGGCATCATATACGGCCGGTTCAAATTCATTTTCATCGGCAATGCCATTATTATTTAAATCGCCCAGATAGCGGTAGTTTCCGGTTCCCTGGGGTACACGGATAAATACCTTTTCAAGCTTTGCTGTTCTTTCGGTCGAAACCTCGTAATACAGGTCCCCGTTCAGAACAGGGTTCCAGAAATTAAATTTTGACTGCGAGCGGATTAAAACTGTCTGGTTATCAAGAAATCCTTTTTTCTTAAACAGCTCAGTATATTTTTTATCCCGGACTATCAGATTAACAGTTGAATTTACCTCGCTTATCCCGCTGTAAGTAAGTTCGTAATACTGAGTCAGCGCTTTATCCTGTTTCATCATGAGGCCGCCCAGGGGAGCATAGTCTTCTCTGACTGAATATTTTCCACCGATTTTAAGTCCGTTGATATTTACCAGTTGAAGGAAAGGAACTATTTCGAAGTATTTCAGACTGCTGCTGAGCAGTGAATCGGAGCTGCCGGATTTATCCTTCTTCTTTTCAGCCAGGAATTCCACGCCAGGCTTCAAATACCAGAAAACATAATACCCGCTCCCCTTCTGGCGCACCCAGTTAGTCTTGATATTATTATTCTGTGATTCAACATAATCCAGGTTATATAACAGAGAATAATTGGTATTATCCGTAAAACTAAAATTATTATTGTACCGCGTTGCCTTGAAATTATCACCTCTTTTCAGCAAGCCGATTGAAGAAGTAACGAGCATATTATTTACAGGAAGGAGATTAAGGTTAAACTCGCGAAGTGTTTCATCTGCCTGTGCCTGGGTTTGCGATACATTATAATACCTGTCGAATTCAACTTCATTTATCCTATCGGCCGAAGTGAATTTCCCCTGGATAAACCTGTCTTTCACAGAAAAGCCAACTTTCCCCAGATCTATATTACCCATTTGAATTTTTTTCGGATCCATTTTTAAGAAAATGTTCCTTGCATAGCCGTAATTATCCCGGTCATCGAGAGAAGATAAAAGATTCTGATCCCAGAGACTGCCGGCGTATTCAAGACTGATAAAGAAATCCTGGAAAGGATTTGCATCAACGACGATGTTTCCTATCTGTTTTCTTTCAGGTATGGGGATATAGATCAATGGCAGATACCCCCCCTGACCTTTGCCTGCAAAGACATAATTACCCAGGCTGATTTTATTGTAATCTCCTGTTGATTCACCCACATAACTAAATGATACATTGTAAATAGAGGTCGAATCGCCCGGGTTATATACATAATAAGAAAAGGGTTCGTTGTTGATGAGGGTATCTACCTTATAATATGTGCCATGAATTTTTCCAAGTGAATCCGGCTGCGCAAGAGTGATTCCTGACTTTGAAGCTTTACTTCTGTCATCGCCTGCACGCTGAAGTATTGCTTTATCAGAATTTGTAAGCGTTGCATCAATCGGAGCATTAGGGTCATCCCCTTCTCTAAGATACTGCATCTGAATCCCCAGCTTGTCATCAAGAAGAGACGATTTGACACCAGTGCCAAAAAAGTTACGTGTAAAACGTCTGTCTGTATACTCAAAGTCTACCGATATCCTGCTGGCAGATGTTATCAGTCTCTGGGGCGTAAATGTAATCTGGGCATTTGAATATTCGATTGTATAATCATTTGCCTCGCCTCTCTTCATCGGAACACCATCAAGAAAAACCTGCTCAGTGCCTGCAATTACTACAATATCTTTTTCACTATTTATACCGGACAACCTGTATGGGCCCTGTACTCCATCAACACCTGTAAAGTTATTTGTATTAAATTTTCCGCGGGAACTGGCCAGCGAAACATAACCGGATTGGCCTGCGTACTGGAATTCCCCCATTAATCCCTGCAGCTTCCTGTCAATTACTCCAAACTCCCCCTGCCTGCGAAGCAGCTGGTAATCCCCGAAAGTACCTGTTGCATTAGGATGTTTAATCTGGATAAAAACCTTGTCGAGTTCTTCCAGCCGTTCCGTATTTCCTTCAGGCTGAATGGGAGTATTTTCATCGGTCAGAGCCGCTACTACTTCAATATCGTCGGACAGCTTTCCGGAAAGCTGGAGTCTCAATCCGCTGTTCAGTGTAAAATCTTTGGTTGTTCCCACAGTAAAACCACGGACAAGAGTCCCGCTTTTTTCGATCCTGTTTCCGAAAATATCCTCGGGAGTAAACCCGCCCCCCTCTGACTGTGCTACCTGTATTGTATCAGTGCCTCCTTCTTTCACTTTAACCACGAGACTCCGCTTTTTATATTCCTTTTTTAATGAAAGCTGGTATGACCTGTAGGAAACATACAGAGTATCAAAGATGGAATAGGCAAGAGAATCAGAGAGGCTGAATGAGGCGGTCTTATATGAAATTGTATAGTCCTTCCTGCCAAGGATATGTCCCCTTAACACTATTTTCTCAGAAAACGGAATAATCGAAACCCTGGATAATGAGTATTCATTATCCAGGCTGACCGGAATACTATCTGTGACGGTTTTTACCAGGTATTGATCCTGCGCCCTTAAAGATATTGTCAAAAAAAAGAGTACACCCGGTATAATAAAAAGCTTGAATCTCAAATGATGACAAGATTTGTGAAGCAATAATCTAAATTTACATACTTCTTTTATCAAGTCTATATTGATTATAGCATTCCCTTTCCCCCAGGTGGCAAATGACTATTCCTGAAGCAAAAATTTGATTTTATTTTAAAAATATCAAAGTACATTAGAGAATGATAGAAATAAGCAGAGGTTTTAATCCGGTTACAAGGATATAATATTCTATTCCCGATAACACGGGATATAAATTGAATTAACAAAAAATGTTTGCTTTTATTCTATTTATTTTTTAAATTGATATTAACAATAAGTGCGGGGATAAAAGATGAACTATTTTTATGGGATCCAGAAATATTTTTTAATTACCTCTCTGCCTTTATAACTTTTTTCTCAAACTTTTGTAAGATTGGTTAATTATAAATAATTAATCAGCTTTTTGACGCATTTTTATTTTTGTCCGTCATAAGTGGCACAAATGGAATAATTGAGTTAAAAGAAATATAAAAATTTAACTTATTATTTCCGGTGCAATATTTGGTTTAATAAGCTTAAGAAAGAAAATCGGGGAGCCGACTAATGAAAAGCATTCTACTTTCTCTAGTTTTGTTATTTAATTTCTTCATTTTCCCACAATCTCCTGAGATCAAGCATAGTAGTGATTATAATGATTCAAGATTGCCATTAGGCTATGGCACCAATCATTCGGGCACTTCCGGTTCAGGTGTCTGGACTGAACTGCAGCCGGGGGTTCCAAGGGTAGATTACTGGAGAGTATATTTTGTAAACCCGGATACAGGATTAGCGGTAGGCGATATGGGGGCAATAATAAAAACCACGAATGGAGGACAGCACTGGTATACTATTGAAAATAATTTCAATGTTTCCATCAAGGCATTAGGCAGTTATTCAGGGAATCCCATTTTTGCTGCCGGAGGCCACGGTTTAATTATAAAATCCACTGATTACGGTGAAAGCTGGACAGTTGTTCCAATTAATTCTACGAAGAATTTCTGGAATATAGAATTTATTGATCAGCAGAATGCCTGGCTGGTAGGGGAAGACGCAACAGCATATAAAACGACAGACGGCGGAGAAAGCTGGGTATCTATAATTACTCCCCTGGTTTATTCCGCATTTTTTGATGTTTCATTCCTTGATACCAAGTTTGGATATATCGGGGCAAACGATGGATATGTATTAAGAACTAGCGATGGAGGAGAAAACTGGAGTACCACATATGTGTATGATATTTACGGACTTTTAACAATAAAGGCAGTAAGCAGGCAGAAAGCAGTGGCACTGGGATATGCAGGCAAGCAGATTAACACTACTGATGGTGGTGAAAGCTGGCATCTGACAACATATCTTGGCAGTATTCTAACCGATATGGCATTTATCGATAGTTTAAAGGGATTTGCGGTCGGAGTAAGCGGAGGGTTTGAAACCACGGACGGCGGAGAAAACTGGGAATTAAGGATGGATATGATGGATGGGATAGGAATTTCGTTTGCAAATAGTGAAACAGGGTATATGCTGGGGATGGACCTTGTAAATCAGAAGACAACTGATGGTGGAGAGAGCTGGGAAAGAATGATTGTAAATGATGAATTTACGGATGTTTATTTTACTGATGAGAATCACGGATGGTTTATTGGTAATCAAAAAATTTACCAGACAAGTGATGGAAGTAATACTTTGATAGAAAGAGACGACTTCCCGGGAGATCGCCCATCATCTGTTTATTTTTTAGATAGTCTTACAGGGATTGTCGGAGCAATGAATAAGATATTTAAGACTACCGATGGAGGCTTAACCTGGTCAGAGAAAAATATAAGTGGTATTTCAGGAAATGCTTTAGAATTCTTTAGATTATTTTTTATAAATGATCATATTGGTTGGGCCGCGGGGCGCGGAGGTTATGCAATTAAAACAATAGATGCAGGTGAAAACTGGACTTCAAAATTGAATATAGCAAGTATAGAAGGGATATTTTTATGTGATTCTTTAACTGCTTGGGTAACAAGAGGAGGGAAACCTCTCAAAACCACGGATGGCGGTGAATCCTGGATAGAGATCACAAGTTTTCCAGCATCAAGTTCCCGGGATGCATTTTTTATAGACAGCATTAATGGTTTTGTTTCAAGAACAAATGAACTTTACAAAACAAGTAATGGTGGTATTAACTGGGAGCTGACAGGTGTAACCGATTATCTTTATGGAAGGTTTAGTAATTTAAAGGATAATCTCTTTATGGCTGGAGTACCCCGCACATATAATACAACTGATTTGGGAGAGTACTGGGATGAAATAATGGATTTAAGAGATAAATCTATAAGATATATAAGGCTATCCGAAATAAACAGAGGCTATGCAGTTGGAGATAACGGTTTAATCATCGGATATCTTGATACTCTCATCACTCCGGTTGAATTGAATTCATTCAAAGGCACAATATTAAAGAGGAATAATATTTTCCTGGAATGGTCGACATCGACAGAGACCAATAATAAAGGATTTGAGATTGAAAGAAGCGAGGATGAACAAACCTGGATAAAAGTCGGGTTTATAAATGGCACAGGAAATTCGACAGAAATAAACAATTATAAGTTCACAGATAAAATAGAAAAGCCAGGGCTTTATTTTTATAGATTAAAACAAATCGATTATGATGGAAGTTTCAATTTCAGCAATATAATTGCAACCAATGTTTCTGCCCCTTCAGAATTCAGATTAAATCAGAATTACCCAAATCCATTTAACCCCGAGACAACAATAGAATTCGAAATACCCGAAACAGAACCTATAAGACTTACTGTATATAATCTTTTAGGAGAAAGAGTAAAGGAATTAGTTAACGGTAAGTTAGAGCCAGGTTATTATAATTATACATTCAACGGGGCACATTATTCCAGCGGGACATACATATACACATTAGAATCAAAAAATCAGATAGAATCGAGGAAAATGATTTTGTTAAAATGATCTCTCAATAAAGGGAGACCCTAATAAACAAATAAATCAAGGAGAGATAAATGAAAACTATATTCTTAGTTTTCGCGTTTCTGTTTTCCAATCTATTATTGATTGCGCAGCAAGAAGGGGATTTGATTGATGATGACCCCCAGAATATTCAAACTATGATAACGCAGGATCCAACCTATGCTAATGTGGTGACACCGGATGAAATACTCATTGTCCACGCGAGTAATATCGATAGTTCAAATACAATTGCCGAATATTATGCAGAAATCAGGAATATTCCTTCAGTAAATTTGATGCCCGGGATTTATATTCCCAACAGTATAACATACCAGGAAGGAACCGTAACTCTGCATCAAGGGGGTGAGGATATTTGGGGAGATGGGAACCTTGGCTGGCGATATATTAAAGATACCATTGCGACACCAATCGAAAGGTATCTTAAAAACACTTATGTATCAGGGCAACCTTTAAGTGAAAAAATCCGATACATTGTTTTATGTAAAGGAATTCCTATCAAAGTCAGATCACTTCCTTATGCCTGGAGCACAGGTGCAAGACGACAAGCCTCAATTAGTGCACTTTTGTGTTTAATAAATCAACCTGACCCGAATAAAAATTTTCTGCAATTGTATGGCACTTCTTATGCTGCCCAGACCAATCCGTTATTTGAGTCAGATACATATATCACAATGAATTATAGATTTAAATCTGATCATTTTTATAATGACGATGGGTGGTACATGCAATATTTAGTGTCCTGGTTAAATGGGACTACATATAGTGATGTAATCACAGATATTGATAGGCTGGCATCCCCAGATTTAAGTGGTGCGGAAACCTGGGTACTAGATGATGATCCAGATCTCGCTTACACTAATTTCTCAATAGCGAACCAGAAGTTATTTAATTTGGGCTTTGTTACAAATTACGATAACACAACCAACTGGATTGTGACCGATAATAGTCCAGTAATAGGATATGTTTCTAATGGTGTACACGCTGGTATGCCTCCCGATTATATTCTAAATACTCTGGATTTTGAGTATGCGAAAGGTGCAACATTTACGAGCTATGAAAGTTTCAATGCCTGGAGTTTTGGCGTATTAACTTCATCAGAAATAGGCCACGGTCAAATTGCAGATTTTATACATATGGAAGGCAGTGGAGGCAACGGTAACGTTTATGAACCATTTGCCAGCGGAGTTGCAACAGAATATAATTCCTTCCCAGCTTATGCGATGGGATATAATATTGTAGATGCGCAATTCCAAGGCATTAAATATCTCGCCTGGCAAAATTTGGTAGTAGGCGATCCTTTAACGCCAATAGCCTGGGGAAAACAGACCACTACCCAGAATATTACGATGTCGGGTAATAACCTCATAACAGGAATAATTACAATAACTGCCGGGGACACGATATCCATCCACGGGGATGCCATTATTCGATTGAGGCACAACGGATTTATAACGAGCGATGAATCTTCTGTGATAACGATTGGTTCTAATGTCACCCTTGATTCGGATAGTTGGGACAGAGGTTTACTTCTCGCGAATAATCAGGATCACCCACAACTAATCTGGGCAGTAAATCCTTCTATGACTCCAATAAATTATTACAAAATATATCGTAGAATCGATAATGGTGCATTTGTTCAGGTGGATTCGCTTGGGGAGAATATCTGGACAGATTTTTCAATGAATTTCGTAAATGGAGAAGGCTTAAATAATCTGCACGTTTATTATTATGTTAAATCTTATAATAGCACCTCTTCTTCCGATCCGTCAAACACGGTAGACGCAATTGTTGAAAAATCAACAAGGAAAATCAGACCAGTCAATAACCTTGATCAATTCTCTTATAATCTCGAACAAAACTATCCCAATCCCTTTAATCCTACGACCTCAATAAACTATTCAATAAAGTTGGATGGATTTGTATCGTTGAAAATCTATAATATCCTTGGTCAGCAAGTTGCGGATTTGGTTAATCAAGATCAAAAAGCCGGCTATTATAATGTGGGCTTCAATGCATCTAATCTTCCATCGGGCATTTATATTTATACTATAAAAACTTCCGGATTTACTTCAAGTAAAAAAATGTTATTAATTAAGTAATCAGTCATTTTATTTGGGGTGGATGCGATACCACCCCATAATATTAAAAAATCATTAGCGAGGTGGATATGAAAAAAATGATTCTTTTTTTAATGTTATTATCTTTCATCCCACAGGTAAATGCACAGTTTATCAGGTTATGGGAAAAGTCAGCTACCCTGGGAAATCTGCCTGAGTGGTTTTCAGATACAGGCAACAGGGAAAGAGGAATAAGTTATAGCGTTCAAAACAATAATCCCAGGTTATATGTTATCAGCAATTTAACAGATCCTGCTGTAATTATTCTGAATGCATTTACAGGTGATTCTGCAGGGACATTAAATACAACCGGGATCAACGGAGGCTTAATTCCATTGAATGATATTTCAACTTTTTATATTTATCCATTTTCTGACACACGGATATTTGCCTGCAACCTTACTAATGACGCCACAGCTTCACCATTCAAGATCTATATGTGGGAAAATGAAACATCAACTCCGCAGGTTATTGTTACAGATTCGGTATCAAATTTCAGGCTTGGAGATCATTTAAATATTTATAATGATATCGGATTTTATAAGTTTATACTAGCAGGATCAAACACAGATAAAATAGTTGTTTACAGTTCCGATACAGGAAATCCTCCTTTTACAAGAAATGTCGTTACGCTCAGTGACGGCAATATGGGCAGCAATTCGTCTGCTGACTTTAATTTTTTCTATCCGGCTCTACAATTCGGAGGCGGCTATTTTGTAAACTCTGACGGCAACCGGCCACAATCATACGACTCGACCGGTGCATTGGTAAATATTTCTGAGGATACACTGATATCATCCTCAAATAATGAACTTAAATATTATGCTAACGGTACCCTATGCTGTGATGATCCCTTTTATTTAACATATAACTATAGTGAGAATAAAGCTGAACTAGTAAGCTCTTATGGTGGAAGTTTTGAGACATATTACGGAAGTACTCCTTCATTAGGCAGCAATTCTAATCCTGAAAATTACGGTGATGTTGAATTTACCTGGAAGGCAATAGATACACTCTATGTTTTTATAATTGGGGGAAATAATGGAATCGGAGCCTACATTGCTCCCGGATTCATTATACCAGTAGAACTGACTTCTTTTAATGCAGAAAGCGGTAGTGACGGAGTGGTGTTAGTCTGGACTACGGCGACAGAGAAGAATAACAGAGGATTTGAAGTTCAGAGGTCGGAAATCAGAGATCAAAAGTCAGATCCCAAAGATCCTAATGGGTGGAAGCATGATCGGGTTCGTTGACGGGAATGGGACGACTACCCTGGTTCATACATACAGCTACACTGATAAAAATGTTCCACCCGGGAAATATATATACAGATTAAAGCAAATCGATTTTGATGGGAGTTATGAGTACAGCAAAGAAGCTGAAGTTTATGTTAGTTCACCGGATAAGTTTTCATTGGGACAAAACTATCCCAATCCATTTAACCCGACAACAACTATAAATTATTCTCTGAAGAAGGATGGGTTTGTCTCATTGAATATGTATAATATCCTTGGTCAGCGGGTTGCCGATCTGGTAAATCAAAATCAAAAGGCCGGTTATTATAATGTAAACTTTAATGCATCTGATCTTCCATCAGGTATTTATATTTATACTATAAAAACTTCCGGTTTTACTTCAAGCAAAAAAATGCTGTTGATCAAGTAAAAATTTCTGATTCAAATGGGAGCCCAAGGGCTCCTTTTTATATTTAAATGATTTTGAAAGTTTATTTCAACCACCATAATAATGCTCACCTTCCTGGCTGCACGATTCACTTGATTAAATCCTAAATGTGACAGATAATAAACTAAAAAGCGTTGTTAAGCTTATTTTACATAAGAGATTAAGCATGAAATATGAACGCAGCAGTAATTTTAAATGAAAATGCCGGGCAGGGAGGAAACCTTGCTGAACGACTCCCGAAATTCCGGGATGAAAGATTTTCCTTTGATCTGTTTATTATTAATAACGGGAACCTGAGTGAAATTCTTGAGAAGGTGAGTGCTGAAAACTACGGGGTGCTTATCGCCGCTGGCGGTGATGGAACTGTCAGTTCCGTTGCCGGGAGAGCTGTCCAACTTGGGAGAACTCTCGGGATCATTCCCGCGGGTACTCTTAATCACTTTGCCAGGGATGCAGGCATCCCCATGGATATGGATGAGGCAATGAACGTTATAAAAAAAGGTAATACTGTACTGGTTGATACTGCAAGCGTAAATGAACATCTATTCTTAAATAATTCATCTATCGGGCTTTATCCAAAAGTGGTTAAGAAAAGAGAAAAACAGATGAGATTAGGAGGAAATAAATGGACGGCAATGTTTAAGGCAGTATTGACAGTATTTAAATATGTTCCAAGTGTCAGAGTCACTATTAAAGCGGACGGGCAAACAGTCAAATGCAAAACCCCGTTTGTGTTCATCGGAAATAACTATTATAAATTCGACCTGTTTAACCTCGGGCGAAGAGCAGGCCTCAGGGACGGTCTCCTAAGTATTTACTATCCCAGGTATGAGGGCAGAATTTCTTATGTGCGTCTTATACTAAAAACATTAATGGGTAAACTGGATCAGGAGAAAAACTTCCGGATTCTTCATAATGAAGAAATTATAATTGATTCAGATAAAAAAAAGCTCGAAGTCTCCATTGACGGAGAGGTTGTTAAGATAGATACTCCTTTGAATTATAAGATATATCCCAGGTCTCTCAGATTAATTATACCAGAGTGATATTGAAAAAAATTGTACATATATCGGATCTCCATTTCGGCACAGTTGAAAATAAAATTGCTGAGAATATTCTCCGGGATATTAAAAGCCTTAACCCTGATCTGCTGATTGTAAGCGGAGATTTAACTCAGCGTGCAAGGGAAAGCCAGTTTCGGCAGGCTAAGGAATTTCTCGACCGGCTTAAGTATACAAAAATAATTGTACCTGGAAACCATGATGTGCCTTTGTTTAATATATTTGCCAGGTTTCTGCGGCCATTAACGAACTATAAGAATATAATTACAAAGGACCTTTCTCCTTTCTATCATGAAGCAACAATTGCTGTCCTTGGGATTAACACTGCAAGATCTCTTACCTGGAAATCAGGGAGGATATCGGAAGAACAGATCGAAAACCTCAAAAAGAAACTATGTTCAATCAATAACAGCATCTTTAAAATAATAGTAACCCATCATCCGTTTATCCCTCCCGCCGGCGACCTGGGTATAAAGCTGGTAGGGAGATCTGCGAAGGCTTTGCAGATCATAGAAAAATGTTCGGTGGATCTTCTGCTTGCAGGTCACCTGCATCAGGGATATAGCGGAGATGTAAGGCCTTTTTATCCTTCACAGAATAGCTCTATAATATCTGTTCAGGCAGGGACGGCAATTTCGAACCGTGTAAGAGGTGAACCGAATGCTTTTAATTATATAGAAGCTGATAAGAAAGAAATCCTGATCTCCATAAGAGAATGGGAAGGAGACGTTTTTGAGGAAGCACAAAAAACCCAATATTACAAACATAATAATGAATGGATTAAAGAGTAGATCGGTTTGCAATGCTAATCACAACCTCGATATATTTTTACAGCCTCGTCAGCCTCTGACCGAGTTTCACGGAGTGGTCTTAGTCAGAGTTTTTGAAGCGGGTGAGGATAAGAAGTTGAGAAGTTAATGTAAGATAATAAGAAGATAGGAAGCTAAGCTGCTATAGATTACACTTCGAGGTTCGCCATTCATTCGGTAATTCAGTCACTCGAAGTTTTTTTGGTTCACAACCTTATTCATAACGCAAAGCTTCAATAGGATCAAGGTTAGCTGCTTTATAAGCAGGATATGTTCCGAAAACCACGCCCACAAAAATACAAAGCCCGAGCCCGATCAATACCCAGTCAACCGGGATAGCAGTTTCAGCATTTAAGAAACTGCCTGCAAAATTTCCTATACCTATGCCGAGAGCAATACCTATAAAACCACCTATAATGCAAAGAACTACCGCTTCAAATAGAAACTGGGCAAGGATATTTATTCTTTTTGCTCCCACTGCTTTCCTTATTCCTATCTCCCTTGTTCTTTCAGTAACAGAGACAAGCATTATATTCATAATACCGACTCCAGCAGCCAGAAGAGCAATTATCGAAACTACAACCGCTCCGATCCTGACTCCCCCCGTAATATCATTTATTTGTCCTACCAGCGATTCATTACTGAAAATATCAAAATCATTATCATCACCGGGAGCAACTTTCCTGATAGTCCGCATATAACCTGTGGCTGCATCCATCGAAGAGTTATAGTCCTGTTTACCGTACGACTGGACAGTGATACTAATGCTATGTGCTCTTCTTCCATATATTGATTGGAATGATGTAATAGGCAGTATTATATAATTATCCATCGACTGCCCGAAGAACTCCGGCTGCTTCTCAAGAGTACCGATTACTTTCAGCGGATATCCATCCACCCGGACGGTCATTCCGATGGGATTAATATTTGTGAAAAGCTTTTTTGTAACATCGTCCCCAAGTACACATACATTATTCGAATGCTGAACATCTGTTTCATTGATTTCCCTGCCGTCATTTACTGTTACCGAGTTAGTTCTGAATGCACCCATTGTAACCCCGATTACAGATATATTAGGATTAGTCTCCGTACTTCCAAATTTCACAATCTTACCGTGCATTTCCTGCTGTGCACCTACGTATTTCGCCTGTGTCATCATTTGTTCGAACCTATAGAAATCTTCGAGTGTAATATCCTTCCTGTTGCGGTATTTTTGCCACGACCCGGGTCCCCCGGTATGAATTGCAGGATATTTCTGGATCTGAAATGTATTTTTATTGAGGAAGGAAACACCGCTTTCAATTGTATTCTGAAGCATCGTAATCACAGTCATAATGACTATAATTGAAAAAATTCCTACTACGACCCCGAGAATAGTAAGCATTGTTCTAAGGCGGTTAGTCTTAAGCGAATCGAATGACAGGGACAGGATTTGTGTAATCTGCATTATACTCTGAAATTATTATTCTAAATTAAACTCCGGTAAACAAAAATGAAAGGATGAAACATATATCAGCAAATTTTTCTCCCGAAGGATCCCGAAGTGGAACTGAACTTCCCTGCCTCTGTTACCCTCCCTGCCATCATACATACTATTCGTAACGTAAAGCTTCTATAGGATCAAGGTTCGCCGCTTTGTATGCAGGGTACGTTCCGAATACCACCCCTACAAAAACACACAAAGATAATCCGATTACAACCCAATCATACGGAATTGCCGCCTTAGCATTTAAAAAGCTCCCGGCAATGTTTCCGATACCAACCCCAAGCACAATTCCTACAAAGCCCCCGACAATACATAAAGTTATTGCTTCAAGCAGGAACTGGAAAAGTATATTAGTTTTTCGCGCTCCTATTGCTTTGCGGATCCCGATCTCACGTGTCCTTTCAGTAACAGAGACAAGCATTATATTCATAATTCCGACACCGGCAGCAAGAAGTGCAATAATAGATACAACCAGTGCGCCTATTCTGATTCCCGAAGTAATATCGTTGACCTGGGTTATCATAGATTCGTTACTGAATATATAAAAATTATCGTCCTCACCCGGCGTTACTTTACGAATAGTTCTCATGTATCCGGTTGCGGCGTCAATTACGTCATTATAATCTTCCTTAGTTTTTGACATTACTGTTATATTAATGCTATTGCTGTACTTGCCGTACTTCTGCTGAAATGTTGTGATAGGCATGACTATGTAAGAATCTCTTGACTGGCCGAACATTGAAGGCTGTTTTTCCAGAACACCAATTACCTGCAAAGGCTTTCCGTCAACCCTTACGACCTGTCCTATCGGATCGATGTTAATGAAAAGTTTATTCACAACCTCCTGACCCAATACACATACATCGTTTGAATATTTTATATCAGATTGCCGCAAGTCTCTCCCGTGTTCTACATTCCAGTTGTTTGTCCGCATCGCGCCAAGGGTAATCCCCGCTACACTTATGTTTGGATTAGTTTCCTTGTTGCCGAAAGTGATTTGTTTTCCGAACTGCCATTGCTCTGCCCCTACATACATCGCCTGGTTAAGCATTCCTTCAAGTCGATAAAAATCCTCGAGAGTGATATCCGGACGGTTTCTGAATTTATCTCTCATTCCGGGGCCGTGACCCATCATCGCCGGGAATTTCTGAATCTGAAATGTGTTTTTATTTAACTGGGAAAACCCGCTCTCAATAGATTTCTGCAACATGGTAATGATTGTCATAATCACAATAATAGAGAATATACCTACCACGACACCCAACACCGTAAGCATCGTACGCAGCTTATTACTCCTCAATGATCTGAAAGCAACAGTTAAAACTTCATTTATTCTCATTTTTACCTAATCCCGGGGTTATAAATTCAAACTTGAAAGATCATTCATTCATTCAAACATTCAAAAATTCAATCATCCAATCATCCAATCATCCAATCACTCAATCTTAGCGCGGCATAGCCGGCAACCAAAAGCAACTTTAAATAGGAAGCTCTATAAATTATTGGACATCCTTGGATTTCGGTGGCTTCGATACAGCCCGCCTAAGATTGAAGGCGAGGGCGGGCCACTCAGCCACCGCTATACGTTACAAACTATTGTGAGTTCTAATATCTTGACCAAAAAAACAAAAATCTGACTGAGGATACTATTCAATCATTAAATCGTTTCTACTCATATCTCAACGCTTCTACCGGGTCCATCTTTGCAGCTGAATATGCAGGTGCAAGACCGGCAATAATCCCAGTAAGCAACGAAATTAAAATTGCTATAATTACGGCATCATACTGGACAGATGTTGGTATAAATTGATTCACCATCATGCTTATAAGAATGGCAAAGAGGAGTCCGATAAGGCCTCCCATGATGCATATTGTAGATGACTCCAGTAAAAATTGACCAAGGATTGTACGTCTCTTTGCACCTATAGCTTTTCTCAGTCCAATCTCTTTTGTTCTTTCTTTAACAGATACAAACATTATGTTCATAATACCTATTGCACCAACGAAAAGCGAAAGCCCTGTAATAAATAAACCGGCTATCTGGATAACCCCAACAATACTGTTATAATTATCCATTAATCCTTCCTGCTGATTTATTGAAAAATCATTTTCTTCACTGTATGTCAGGCCGCGGATCTTTCTCATCACACCTTCCGCCTCAGCTTTCGTATCCTCAAGAAGAGCTGGGTTTGCAGCCCGGACATTTATCGTTATAGAGCCATGCACCTGGCTGGTAAAGTTCTTAAAAATTGTTCCTATCGGTACGAATACCTGGTTATCAGGGTTGAAACTCCCGAGCATAAAACTTCCCTGTTCTGTAAGAACGCCCACAACTTTATAATTAACACCGCCGATCTTTATAGTTTTATCGATGGCATTTTCACGGGGGAAAAGGTTTTTAGCCAGTTCGCTGCCGAGAACCGCAACCTGTCGCGAGCTTTTACTTTCGATCTCACTGTAAAATCTGCCTTCTGCAAAAGTAAAGTTTGTGGTCTTCACATAATCAGCAGAAGACCCGTTAACGTTAACGGCATCAGTTCTTCTATCTTCGAATTTAACTGTCTGCCGTGTACCTGCAACCGGGGCTGTAGCCAGAGGAAGTTTTGCCATATCCTTGAATTCCTGGTAATCTTCCATAGTAAGGTTTTTACGGTTCCGCATTTTCCACCAGTCCTCGTTAGAGAACCATGCCCACTTATCTATGTAAAGAACATCCGATCCCAGGGCGCTTATCCCGTTCTGGAAGGAATTATCTATTCCTTTAATGGCAGTGGTCATTACAACAACTGAAGTCACACCGATAATTATCCCGAGCATTGTAAGGATCGACCTTACCTTATTAGCCCTGATAGCCCTCAATGCGATCATCATGCTTTCTTTCATTTCAAACCAAAATGTATTCATAATAAACCCGGGTATTATATAAGTATTAATCAGAGTCCTGCTGCGGCTTTCGGTTTGGGAATATAACGGTTCTCAACCGAAAAATCTTTTTCAATCAGTCCGTCTTTAATACGGATAATCCTGGCAGCGTGTTCTGCAATATATTCTTCATGTGTAACAAGAATAATCGTATTTCCTTTTTCATATATATCATTAAACAAAATCATAATTTCTTCACCGGTTTTGGAATCGAGGTTTCCGGTGGGTTCGTCGGCAAGTATGATGGAAGGTTTTGTAACGAGTGCTCTTGCAATTGCAACCCTTTGTCTCTGCCCGCCTGAAAGTTCATTGGGTTTGTGATGCATCCTATCTTTCAGTCCGACATCTATCAATGATTCCTCTGCCCTTTCTCGTCTCTCGGCATAAGCCAGGCCTGCATAAATCAGGGGCAGTTCTACGTTGTGAATAGCGTCCGATCTGGAAAGCAGGTTGAATGTTTGAAATACGAAGCCAATCTCCCTGTTCCTTATTGCTGCAAGCTGGTTGTCGGTCATTTCACTTACACTATTTCCTTTAAAATCGTATATCCCGGAAGTCGGAGTGTCGAGACAGCCAAGCATGTTCATCAGGGTAGATTTGCCCGAGCCCGAAGGTCCCATAATTGCTACATATTCATTTTTATCTATTTTGAGTGAAACATCTCTTAAAGCATGGACCTCTTCACTTCCAACCTGGTATATCTTAGCTATATGTTCGATATTGATGATATTCATTCTGTAATTCCGTTTTATTTATTATTTGATCCGAAGGCCTGGCTTTTTTCTTCTACCCTGACATTAGAACCGTCTGCCAGTTCTTTTGAGATCGCACGGTAACTTCCGCTGACAACCCGCTGGGTGGTATCGAGACCGGATTTTACCTCAATAAAATTGTCATCGCTTATACCTGTCTCAACATTTACAGTCTTAGCTTTATTGTTTTTTACAATAAATACAATTTCCTGCAGTTTATTCGGACCAATTCCGTTCTTCTTCTCTTCTTTGACGTTCACATTACTTTCTTCATCTTTATCCATTGTGAGTTCTGTTTTATTTCTCGCTGTGACACTTTGTATCGGAACCGCAACAACATTATGTTTTGTCTCAGTCTGAACATCCGCATTACACGACATACCCGGCCGCAGCTGATCATCGGGATTGAATAATTTTATTTTTACATCAAAATTTACAACCTGTTCCTGAGTACCCAGACCTTCTGAAATTGCACTATTGCCTATCTCAGTAACTTTTCCTTTAAATATTCTGTCGCCGAATGCATCTACTTTAATCAATGCAGTATCACCTATTGCTACAAGTACAACATCATTCTCATCAACGTCCACGCTTGCTTCAATATTCCCGAGATCGGAAACTGTCATCATATCAGTACCCTGACTGAATCCGCTTCCAAGTACTCTCTCTCCCAGTTCTACGTTAAGTTTTGTAATAGTCCCGGTCATAGGTGAATAGATTGCCGTCTTATTAAGCTGTTCGTCTGATTCCTTAAGGGCCGCTGCCATCTGGGATACATTTGCCTGGGCTGCTTCGTAGCTGGCCTGTGAAGATAAGTAGGAACTTTTTGATGCTTCGAGTTCTGAATCACTCGATAAACCTTTAGCATGAAGCTCCTTTACCCTGTTATAGTCGGATGTCAATTTATCCAGTTCAGCTTTTCTCATTGCGAGGGTAGCCCGTGCACCCTGGAGATTTGCCTCCGCTCTATCCTTCTGCGCAACGTAGGAATCGGCTTTGATCTTTATTAAAAGATCTCCTTTATTAACATGGTTGCCTTCTTTAACCGGCAGTGAAACGATCTCACCTGTAACTTCAGGAGTAATTACCACCTGGAATTCCGGGTTGATCTTCCCTGTTGCCGAGACAGTCTGTGTTATATCTCTCTGAACAACTTTTTCAACCTGAACAGGTATTATTTCCTCTTTACTGCCTCCTATTAAGGCAATAAGGATAAGAGCGACAACTAGCACACCTATTCCGCCGAAAATATATAGCTTCTTTTTTGATTTTTTTGTTTTCCCGTTAGCCATTAGAAAATACTCCCGATAATAAATTTATTTCAAATATTTTTATTCGTACTGCTTATAATTCAGAACGCCGAGGTAATACCTGAGCTGTTCACTCAGAACCACGTATGCAAACTTTGCATTTATATAGTTAGTGCGAGCAATTGTGTAATTCGAATTCGCGATAAGAACATTGAGAAGTGTTCCGGAACCGAGAGAATATTTTTCCGATTCGATCCTTCTGTTTTCTTCTGCAGCTTTTACATTTTTTTCATTCACACTCAGGCTCTTCTCAGCAGCCTGCAGATCAAGATAATTTTTCTGAAGATTCCGTTTGATATTCCTTTCAAGCTCCGTAAGCTCGATATCCTTATTTTGTGCGTTAACTTCTGCAATCTCAACACGGTTTTCTGTTGAAAAACCTGAGAAAATCGGTATGCTTAATGTAGCACTTACATTCAGATTTTTCGAGTCATTTAAATTTTCAATTGCATCGGATCTGAGCTGGTAGCTTATGCTTCCCGTTAATCTTGGAAAATAACCGGATTGGGCAATTGTGACTCCGTTTTGAGCACTTTCGAGGCTTAATTGAGCGCTTTTATAATCGCTTCTTGTACTTAGTGCCTTTGAGACAAGTTCCGAAATGTCCTGGTAGCTGGTATCATTCGCGGATCCTGAAGTTCCGGCTTCAGCATTGGCGGGCTCTTCAAATTCATACTGTTCCAGAACATCAAGTCCCAGGTAATATAAAAGATTGGTCCTTGCAGTTTCCAGGTCATTTTTCGCCTGAATTAATGCCAATTCTGCATTGCCTGCCTGAACCTGCTGATTATATACATCAGCCAGCGTAACCGCTCCAAGCTTATTCCTTTCAGTTATTGTTTCGAGATTTTTCTGATTCCATTTCACATCATCCTCTTTAACATTAAGGAGCTGTTTGGCGTTTATAACATCATAAAAGAGTGAAATGGTCTGGAAAACTATATCCTGTTTCAATCTTTCAAGGCTGAACTGACCTGCTTCAAGGTCGTTCTGCGACTGTGAAAGTGTGGCAATGTTTGAAAGCCCGTCAAACAATGTAATGTCGCTGCTTGCACCGACGGTATAGTTCCTGCTCTGCGTACTTGACGCAGGAAGATCAAAAACCGATCCCTGGAAAATTACACTTCCGCCTGCTTCTTCAGACTTTGTCCAGTTCCAGTAGCCGTAAGCCCCGAGCGTCGGCAGAAAATTTCCGTATGCTGCTTTTACACCCGATTCATATGTATTTATCGTATTTTCACTCTTCTGGAGCGTGGTATTCTTATTCAGTGCTGTATTGATTGCTTCATCAAGGCTTAACGTCTTTTGTGCATACGAGGCAAAAGTGAAAGTTATCAGACATATTAAGCTTAGAATTAAACGCATTATTTTTCTCCCGGCAAATTATTTGTGAGAATCAGAATTTTATTGTTTTTGTTTAGACACTCAGACACAATATTAAGTTACTTAAGTTTCGATATTTTCTTTATTTGCAAAGAACATATAAAGAATTCCTTACAAAAATAGATTATCTTCAGTTGTATATAAAATTTTAAGTATAAACGGCAGAATAATTACATGTGCGGTAAAAGCATTGTACCCGTTATATGCAGTACCGCAAAACCTTTTTCCCGTTTCAGATATACCTGTCTTTAATCTTTAGAAGATACTGGTAGGCTTCTTCATAATTATTCCCGATTTCGCCGTCAAGGATAGCATCCTCTATAGCCTGTTTTATTTCGCCTACCTTTTTAGAAGGTTTGAGATTGCATACTTCCATAATGGTCTCGCCTCTTACCGGCGACTGAAATGCCCTGAGTTTATCCTTCTCTTCAACCTCCCAGACCTTCTTCATTACTTTTTCATAATTTTCAAGGTACCGGTCTACTTTATCGCGGTTTTTACTGGTTATATCGGCACGGCAGAGTGTTATCAGATCCTCAAGATCCTCACCGGCTGAGACTATTAATCTCCTGATAGCGGAATCTGTAACTTCTTCTTTTGCCAGTGCAATGGGTCTTAGATGAAGGCGTACAAGTTTTTCAATATATTCAAGTTTCGAGAAAGGCAGCTTCATTTTTTTGAAGATCGATTTCATCTGCCTGGCGCCGATTTCCTCGTGACCGTGAAATGTCCATCCCGTCCCTTCCACAAATCTCTTTGTCTGCGGTTTGGCAATATCGTGGACTAAAGCTGCAAACCGCAGCCATACATCACCGGTAACTTTTGAAATATTATCAACTACCTCGCAGGTGTGCAGAAAAACGTCCTTGTGGTGATAATCTTTCCTTTGTTCCACACCTCCAAGTCTTGCAGCTTCAGGAAAAACTATCTCCATTACTCCCGAGTTATATAACAGTTTTAATCCCACAGAAGGTTTCGGCGATGCAAGTATCTTAAGGAATTCATCGCTGATTCTTTCCTGCGATACAATTTTCAATCTTTCCTTCATCTCTCCTGCAGCTTCCATTATGGACTCATCTACTTTAAATTTCAGCTGCGAAGCAAAACGGAAGGCTCTCAAAATTCTCAGGGGGTCATCATCAAATGTAACTAACGGATCCTGTGGAGTCCTTATAATCTTTTTACTGATGTCCTCAAGGCCGTTGAATTCATCGACGAGTGTGCCGAAATCCTTTTTTGCAAGAGAGACAGCAAGTGTATTTATGGTAAAATCGCGACGTAAAATATCTTCTTCAAAAGTGCCGGCTGTTACTTCGGGTTTCCTGCTCTCTCTCCTGTACGATTCTTTTCTTGCCCCTACAAACTCAAGGTCAAAATCGCCGTATGTAAAATGAGCTGTCCCGAAATTCCTGAATACATCAATTTTTTTTACTCCGAGCTTTTCTGCAAATGACCGGGCATATTCCTCCCCGTCTCCAACAACAAGAAAGTCAATTTCGTCTCTTTCCCTTTTAAGGATCAGATCACGTACAAAACCGCCGACAATAAAAACATCATAGTTCTTTTCTTCGGCAGTATCGGTTGCAGATTTAATAAAGGGATATTTTTTAAGTTCCAGTTCAAAGTTTACGAGGTCTTTTGTAATTTTTTTACTGCTCTTCATTAACATTCTTTGGGTCAATAATTATAGGATTCAGGTTATGGGCTTTGCTCCCCATCAATATAGCAATCGGCTTCAGAGGTTCAATGTTGCTGAACAGAATCTTCATGGCCGCGGCAATAGGCACTGCAAGAAACATCCCGACTATTCCCCATACCCACCCCCAGAAGATAAGGGAAAAAAGAACGAAGACAGGACTGAGATCCATGTGTCTCCCAAGGTAATGCGGTTCGATCAGATTTCCGACTATATTATGCAGTATGAACAGGACTGCGGCCAAAGAAATTGATGTAAGACCAAGTCCATATTGAAGCAGTGCAATCACGATGGGACCTATGGTTGCTATCAGAGCCCCGATATTGGGAATAAAGTTAAAAACAAAAGTCAGCAGCCCCCACAAAATTGCAAAATCAACATTATAGATCAGCAGAACTACAGTTACAATTGTTCCTAATATCAGGCTCAGAATAGTTTTGATTATCAGGTATGACTGAAGCTGTATGTTAATGTTGTTCAGATTTTCCTGTACCATCGATTTTTTTTCAGCGAAAGCAACTCCGAGTCTTTCCTCAAATTTAACCTTACCCAGCATCATGAATACCCAGAAGATGAGAGATATAAAGAAATCGCCCAGCATTGATGAAAGAGAATTAAACATATTCTGAATTACGCCCGCTTCAAACAGTTTTTCAAACAGAGTGGATATTTTCAGTCGCCTGATGTCGATCTTAAACCATGATGCAAATTCTCTCAGCGTTACATCGAACGGCTTGAGCATTTCCGAGAAAAAACCGGAAATATTTTTAGAATAAGCCTGAAGTTTATCCGGCAGATCGCTGACGGCAGAGATCAAAAGGAGTCCTGTAAGGTAGCCTATAATCGCAACCACTATCAGTATCATCACAAGAGCCAGCCATTTGGGTACACCCTGTTTATGCAGGTACGCCATCAGCGGATGAAACAGGTAAGTAAGGAAGACTGCAATGGTTACAGGCACGAGTATTTCGCTCAATGCCATCAGGATATAAACAAAAAGTACAAATGAAATAAATCCAAGAAAGTACGCCGCAGCTTTCATGTGTTTGTTCACAGATTTTTCCTGTACCATATAATTCACTTAAAATTTATGGATGAAAGTATTCTGTTTCCGTTCTCGTAAAGCCAGTCTGTCTTCTTAAAATTTTCTCTTAGTATAAAGTTAAAATTTTTATCTTTATCATACCTCATCGATAGTGCAGCCATCTTACGGGCTCTGGTAAAATCCAGGTGAGCCAGCAGATATATAGAAAGCCTGTATACGGCAAAGCTGCTTTGATAGCTGTTCACAACAATAGTTTGATTAAACATCTCCAGGAACAACTCATAACTCTCACCGAGCGAGTGGGCAAGGTCAATCATAACCGGAATACTAAAATAATCATAAGTTTTATTGTTTAACCCGGTTATGATCAAATATTTATCTACATCACTTCCGCTGAGATAAGGAACAATAAGGGAATCCGAATCGATTAAATTTTCTCTCAAATGTGAAAGGTAATATAATGTCCTGTTGGGATTTTGCGAAATTATATTTTTGTAAAGCGAATCAGCACGGGTAGTATCCTGCACCTGCGAACAGAAGTCAGCCAGATTAAATTCGATATTGTAGTAATACGAAGTCTCCTTAAAATTACCGATTTTATCCAGCAGGAATCCAATCGCCTGTATTCTGCTGCCGGAATTAAATAATGAATGCGCGTATCCGGTAAGTGCAGAATAATTGTCCGTAAGTTCAAGAACTTCCGAAAATATCTTCAAAGCTTTGGAGTAATTCTGCTCTGAGTAGTAATTCCATGCCTCTATCAGTCTGTCGGCTACATACCTGGGACATGTCTTATAGATTATCGGCTTCCTGCCGTAATAATAATCTGCTTCGGATGGATTATCGGCTTTAAATGCTCCCGAAATAAAACTAAAATATTCACTTTCGAGGCTGTCCAGATCTTTTTTATACACCTGTTTAAAATCAGCATCTGCGTAAAGTTTTTTAAAACTATCTACACCGTATTTATCGATCAGGTAGCTGCAGAAAGAACCGGCGTAGATATATGATAAACCGGAAGTCTGGCCGAAAAAGTTCAGTCCCTCAAACAGGTTCTGCAGTTTTATCCTGTACCCATTATGATACGCAAGTGAAGCCATGTAATGGATATTGTTCAGGTCGTATTCCGGCGAGCCTGCAACAGCAGCTCCTTCAATAAGAGCAGGGTTGAAATCAGCAGCCACCCTGAATATACTCCATCCGAATTCACCGGCAAAACAATGGGCAAGTTCATGTCTTAGTGAAGAATTGTAATTGTCTGCAATCGTAAAAATCTCCTTCAGCCAGGGTTTTGCCACATCCGCATTTTCGGAACCAAAATATTTCTTCTTCTGCGCGTCATCCCTGAAAATGAAAGAGATATATTTTTCTTTGGGAACCGTTTGATAAAACTTCACAAGCTGGTTGTAGTAATATTCGTGATTAAGCGTAATAATCTTTACCTGGTCGCTGCTAATATTTTCCGAAAAATAAATGTCGAAATGTTCTGTCCTTACCAGTTTGCCCAGTACATTTTTCAGCTTGTTCTGGGTAGTAGAATATCCAAAATCGGGCGACAGATAGAGAAATACTGCCGGGATCAGAAGTGCCAGGTAAATAACAAGTTTTTTAGTGATAATCGTTTTCTTATAAAATACATAGGCAGATATAATATAAACAGCCCCGAAGAAAAGAAGATTCAGGGACCGGTAAATCATTAATTTCAGATCAACACTTATCGCCTCATCATAGATTGTACCCGGGAAATATGCGTAGACCGGGTTGTAAAAATAGATCTGCGGATTATAATACAGCTCAAAGAAGGTAATCGATAAAACACCAAGGAATATTATTATAAAGACCAGGTGCCTGAATTTCAGAGAAATTAAAACAGACAGCAGCGCAAGTGCTGCTCCAATGATCACGGAAGGTATTGTAATAAAAGAATAAAAAAGCAGTCCGTCCCATATCGAACAGCTTACCGTAAGCTGGTCGTGTGTAATTGAAATAACCAGCGGTATCATCAGGAAAAACAGGAAAGAGGATAAAGTTATCCTGAAAAATTCACCGGGAAGGTTTTGGCTTTTTATTACAGAAAGTGTATAAAATCCCGAAAGCAGGACAAGCAGAAAAGAATTCAGCACCGAGAATTCAAAACCAAATACATTGGTCAGTGGAAATTCCAGCAGTAATATATTAAAGAGGATAACCAGACCAAGATACAATGCCAGGTAATTTCTCCCTGCAATTATTTTTTTCATTGAGGGCAATTTAATATTCGGCTCCCGCTACTCTTTCTATTTCAGCTCCCAGTGATTTTAATTTTTCTTCAATTCTCTGGTATCCCCTGTCGAGATGGTAGACTCTTAATACCTCTGTTTCGCCTTCTGCTGCAAGTCCGGCAAGCACAAGTGAAGCGCTTGCCCTCAGGTCTGTCGACATTACCTTAGCTCCGTTGAGCTGTTTTACTCCTTTTACCACAGCACTGTTTTCACTAACGGAAATATCAGCTCCGAGCCGTTCAAGTTCGGGCACATGCTTAAACCTGTCGATATATATCGTATCGGTAATTGTCGAAACACCGGCGGCAAGACTCATATATGCAATCCATTGAGCCTGCATGTCCGTCGGATAACCTGGAAAGATTGAAGTGGATACGTTTACCGGTTTGATCCTGCCTGCCCTTTTTAAGCTGATGGAATTATCATCCGATGTAATCGTGCATCCGCTGTCTTCCAGTTTAGAAACAACTGCCTGCAGGTATCCTGGCTGGATGTTCTTCAAAGTTATACTGCCTCCTGTTATTGCACCGGCAACAAGCAGTGTACCGGCTTCTATCCTGTCCGGTATAGTTTCTATATTTACCGAAGCAAGCTCATCAACACCTTCAATCTCAAGGGTTGATGTACCTATCCCGTCGATTTTTGCCCCCATCTTTACGAGGAATCCGGCAAGGTTAGTGATCTCGGGTTCCATAGCCGCATTATTGATGACAGTAGTTCCTTTTGCAAGAGAAGCTGCCATCAGCGTATTACCGGTTGCACCTACTGAGGAAATATCGAAGTTTATTTTTGCGCCCTTAAGCTTTTTTGCAGTGGCCATGATATAGCCTGAATCGAGTTCGATCCCGGCTCCCATCTTTTCAAGTGCTTCAAGATGGAGATTGATCGGCCGCGGTCCCCATGCACATCCGCCCGGGAGAGAAACTTTAGCTTTTCCATACCTCGCTAACAGTGGTCCCAGAACATACACAGAAGCACGCATCTTCTTAACATGTTCATATGGTGCTTCAAGAGATGTAATATTTCCGGTGTTAACCTTAAGGGTATGTCCCTCGAACGAACATTCAGCCCCAAGGAAAGTAAGGAGCTTAATCATTGTGTATACATCGTTCAGCTCGGGTGTATTCGAAAGGATGGATTCACCCTGTGCAAGGAGACATGCCGGCATCAATGCAAGTGAAGCATTCTTGGCTCCGCTTACCTCGACCGCACCTTTTAATTTCCTGCCGCCCTTAATTACAAATTTGTCCACTTCAACCTCACAATAAGAAAAATTTTAATAAAGAAATTAAGGAATATTAAATTAAAGTTTGAGGGAAAAATGGTTATTTGTTTCAGTCTGATTAAATTAAATTTAGAATACCAGAATAGTTTAAGCCGGAAAAAAAGGATTTCTTTTCTATTCTTTTGAACCTTGAATCCTTAACTTTTTTCGAATGACAATAGATTAAAAATGGATAACAACCGAATGACCCCGAATGACAATTGAATGGCTATCGATTTACAGTTAATTCCCAATGATGTATCCCCCTTGGAAAACTAACCCCAATTACTGCAGAACCTGGTTTGTAAGCATTGTGCCGTTAAAACCTATAACAAAGATCTTATCCTCGCCCGTGACTGCGGCATCAGTCAATGTGGCATAGTTTCCCGACTGTGTTAATTTCCAGTTCGCACCAGAGTCATCCGTTACAAGTATCTCCCCCCTGCTCCCCAGGATCAGACCATCTTTATTATCAACAAAATGGATTGAATACAGCCCGGATATTGTATTTGAAGGAACTTCCGCCCAGCTTTCGCCGCCGTCTGTCGTTCTCAGAACAATACCGCCGCCTCCGGAAATAAACCCGCTGTTTTCATCCAAAAATGTAATATCTCTTAGATAATTATTCGTTAGTTTTTCCTGTTGTTTCCATGATCTGCCGGAATTTGTGGTTTTCAGAATAGTTCCATTCCAGCCGACAGCAAAACCGTTGCGGTCATCTTTAAAGCTTATGCTGTACAATAATTCCCTGGTAGGCGTATAAACCGGATACCAGGTATTCCCGCCGTTCAGCGTTTTAAGGATTGTGCCATGGCTTCCTGCCATAAATCCTGTTTTTTTATCACTAAGGAAACAAATGTCAAAAATGGATTCCTTCACATAAGCATTAAGTATTTTCCAATTCCTGCCGCCATCATCTGTAAATATGATTGTCCCGTTATCACCGGTAATAAATCCTCTTTCCGTTGTAAGGAAGAGAACATTAAAGAAATTAACGCGGCTGTCGAAGGTATTCTTCTGCCAGGTCTTTCCGCCATCCTCTGTTTTTAATATAAGTCCGTTGAACCCGCAGACATAGCCTACGAGGGGATTCACAAAATTTATGGAGTTTAAGGTCGTCCCGGTTGAAAGTGTAACAGGCTGCCATCCTGAATGAATAATGCCTGATGTATTTGAAGTTAAAGTTACTGCACCGCTGTTGTCAGTGCCGCCTGCCGGATTTTTATCTCTCATCAGACTGGAGATATTGCTGTAGAAATAATAAAACAATACTGCGCCTATAAGCAGGATACCTAATGTTAGTGATGTTTTTTTGATTAAGTGTTTTGAGACCTTCTTTTTATTCTGGAAAACCTGCGGCTCCTCTATATCCACTACAGTAAGGTGTTCAAACACACGGTCGACATCCTCAAGAAACTCTTCTGCGCTCTGGTATCTTTTCATTACTGGTTTCTCAAGAGCTTTAGAGATTATCCTGTCTATTTCCGGCGGAATATCGGGCAGATGTGTCGACAGTCGGGCAGGCATCTTTTTGATATGTGCTTCCATTATTTCAAATTCAGTAGGATAATCGAAAGGGGTTTTCCCAGAAAGCATCTCGTAAAAAGTAACGCCGAGAGAGTACAGGTCGCTCTGTGTTGTTGGAGGTTTTCCCCTGATCTGTTCGGGACTCATATAAAAGATCGTCCCTATTTTCGTACCTGCCTTGGTAATATCCTTTGTCTCATTGATCGATTTGGATATACCGAAATCCATTATCTTCGCAATGCCTTCATTGCTGATTATAATATTAGAAGGTTTAAGATCCCTGTGTATAAATCCCTTCTGATGAGCGAAAGCAACGCCGCTGAGAACCTGTCTCATCACATCAAGAGAAAACCGCAGATCGAGTCTTCCTTCCCTCCTGATTAAGTCCTCAAGTGTTTCACCCTCTATATACTCCATTACTATTCCGAGAGTATTTTCAGCATCAGTGAAACCATAAACGGGGATAATATTAGTATGATTAAGCTTTGCCTGGTTCCTTGCCTCACGTTTAAATCGTTCTATAAACTGAGGGTTAGGCGGTTTGCTGGTATTAAGTATCTTTATAGCAACATATCTTTCAAGTTTAAGGTCGAGAGCCTTATAGACGACACCCATCCCCCCTTCGCCTATAACCTCAACAACCTTATAATTTTCGATATTGGTGCCAATCATTTATACATCCCGGCTTATTAACACGAATGAATAATTATCCGGGGCTCCCCTGTCCTCTATTAATTTGGACAGTTTTTCGGCAGTATCATTTGCATCTTCATTGCCAATTATCTGCTCAAGCTCCTCATCGTTAACTACGCAGTTAACACCATCAGAGCATATAAAGAATTTAGTATTTTCCTTAGATGCAAGCTTAAGTTTGCTAAGGTCAGCTTCAACATCAGTTGTATCGCCGAGGGCTTTCATTATAATATTCCTGTTAGGATGATTCTCAGCTTCTTTAAGAGTAAGATAACCTTCATCAACAAGACGCTGAACCAGGGAATGGTCTTTTGTAAGCTGCCTGATTTTCTGATCGTTGTATTTGTAAATACGGGAATCGCCAATATGTCCCCAGTAGGCCGTATTGGAATTCAGGAAAAGAACCTCAACAGTGGTTGCCATACCCTTAAATGCAGGAGTAGAATTTGATTCCTGAATAATCATTCTGTTGGCATCCAGTATAGCATCTTTAATCCTTTCAAGATAATCCTGCTTATCCGATCTCATAAAAGAGTTATAAATAGTTTCTACCGTCAGACTGGATGCAACCTCGCCTGCCTTGTTGCCTCCCAGACCATCGCACAAAACTGTCAACAATCCGTTGTCAAGTTCAAATACCCCGAATGAGTCTTCATTTTCAACCCGGCGAAGACCGGTCTTCGATACAGATACGTGGGTATATTTCATTTTTTCCCCGACCGGCTGATTGTTTGGAATAAGAAATTTGAAAATAGCAGTATCCAAATTTTATTTATTAGAGAATATTTCGAGCTAATATTATCAATTTTCATACCTGCTTTATTACCCTGTCTTAATTAAGAAAATTATCATTTTTTTAACATTTACCAATAAAATCTTTAACCAGGTGTTGATTTTACCATTTCCTCATAACATATCTGACTTTAGCCAGGAATAAATTTATCAAAAATTCATGTAAAAAAATTTAGTTTCATTAAACCTGAGGTCATCCCGGCTGCTTTTCAGAATCTTACCCTTAAAGTTAAGATTTAATCTTAATAGAAATGAGATATTTTTATAATATTCCTTCGGATCGTGAAGATTAAAACAGACTGAGGGATTGATTAATTTTTATCGTCAGGATAGTTATCCTAAAATGGGTTCCTTTTGATGACTCTTCAGAACTTTGCACCGAAAGAATTAATTTCTTTTCGCTAATTTAAAATAAATCCTTCAAAGATAGCAGGAAATATTTTTTCTATTCCGCTTTTTTTATCAAAAAAAATAATTATGTTTGCTGAAACAGCGGGAGAATAATTTCTATTAGGGAAATAATATGAACGGCGGGGAAAATTCACTTCGAAACAATTATTCCTTTACCCAAAGAGAATTTGAAAAGATATTAAATTTATTTTCAGTTCTCCAGAAGGAAATAACTTCAGCAGGAAATCTTCCGGATAAAACCAGGACTAAGCTTTTTGAAAAACTGGAAGAGATGATCCTGCAGTTTGATATAAGTATGAACAACCTGGACATTTTCTGGTCATTCATCGGGAGAACAGGGATAGCCTATAAAGTCTATGAAAACGGCATAGTACCTGAATCATTAAAAGAATTCACGAACACAATCTGGCAGATACAGTGCAGAGAAGAAGATCGCCCCCCCGGCTCCGATCCGCCTATCAGGTTTTAACCTGTACAGCGAATCGCTGATTCGCTTCTTACCTTTTGTAAAGCGAATCGCCTTCGCTCCTCACACATGTACAGCCAATCGCCGTTACGCTCTCCCTCTTTGTTTTCTATATCAAAACCTTTATTTTTGATCTCTCTTTTTGGAAAAACATTCTGAAAACATCTGCGAGAATGGCGGAATTGGCAGACGCGCTAGACTTAGGATCTAGTACCGCAAGGTGTCGGGGTTCGAGTCCCCGTTCTCGCACTAAAGGGAAGCATTCTCATTCTCAACTCACCCAACTGAGGCCATTCACCCGGGACGATTTTTCGAATAGTTAAAAAACCGAGCAACGTAGTTTAAGTGAATTATTCCCCTACTATTTATCGCAGGTGGATTTCACAGTTTCACCGGCCAAAAATCTTTTACCTGATCAGCAGCATCTTCCTGCCCGCCATATATCCGGATGCACTTAGGGTATAGATGTAGACACCCGACGGAAGTTCCGAAGCATTAAAGCTGACAGTATAATATCCGGCTTTCTGATTTTTATGTACCAGATCGGCGGCTTCCTGCCCAAGAATATTGTAAATCTTCAATGAGACGAACCCGTCATTCTTCAATGAATAGCCTATTGATGTTGCGGGATTAAAAGGATTAGGATAATTCTGTTCAAGGAAATATTTATCAGGGGCGGTTATTTCCGCTTCAATCTCATTGCTGTATTCAAGGTGACCGTCAAGATCTATCTGCTTCAGTCTGTACAGATATTTTCCCGTCAAGACATCTGTATCCGAGAAGGTGTACGAATGCTCTGAAGTTGTTGTACCGTTTCCTTCTACAAAACCTATCTTCTGCCAGCCTTCATTTTCATTGTAAGGTGGTAATGTATCGCCTGCAAGTTTCCTCTCAACTTCAAATCCCCTATTATTGGTTTCAGTAGCTGTCAACCACAACAGGATGATTTTATTAGAACTGATCGTGCACCTGAATGATGTAAGTTCTACCGGTGTTGCCAGAACAAGAATGGTCACAAAATTACTGGTATCAGCGTAACCATAACGTCCGTAGGATACTATTCCGTAGCTGTAACGCTGGTTGAGCATAACGAGTGAATCAATAAATTCATAAACTCCTGCTGAACCCCCGATATACTGGTATTCTCCCGGGTCGTTGGGGTATCCGTCTTTCCTGACCACATAAAACTCATAAACGAAAAACGAGTTATTTTCCCAATTGAGTTTTACTGCGGGGTCAGGATTGAGAATTTCTTCAGCTGTCAGGTTGGCTGCCGGATTGGGGGGCAGACACGATAAGCATCCGTCCCATACGTCAAAATCATCAACATACATTTCATCATTAGCTGTCGCTCCGAAAAAGTCAATTCCTTCAACAGTCGGGTCTATTGTTCCTCCCTGCGTCCAGTCCCAGGTGGAGATTAAATTTCCGTCCATAGAAAAATAAACCTGACCGTTTCCCGGAAGTTCCAGGTAAATAGAAATGTAGTGCCATGTATCTGGTGTCCAGCTGAAGTTATCAGTGGTTCCGTGTATCAGCCTTCCTGTTCCGCCGGCATCAAAGTAACATTCCAGACCCCATTGTACAGGGTTAGGACTAAATCGGCTTAGTATATTAAAATATCCCGATTTACCTGAAGGTATATAAACCACAAGGTCAATGCCGGCCAACAATGGTTCATCATAAAGCTTTACCAGGTTATTGTTCTGAACGATTTTAAGCGAATAAGAACCCGAGTAAGAATGATCAGTTGATACAAATGGATCTTCGGGATCGCACGGATTAAAGCTCCAGGTTGTCCAGTATTGTGGTTTTTGACAGGCAACCGGCTCGTCTGGAAAATAATATTCGAAGTTATCAACAAATTGAGCTGGTGAATAAGTACTGAATAAGAATACAACAGATACCGTAATAAAAATAAAATGTATTATAGTTCTCATTTTCCCTCCATTTACTCATATTCCCATACTAATGATTGTAATATAAATAATTGAAGATTAAAGTACAATCGCTCGATCTGAAGAACAATGAGATTTACCGCTTTCTGTATCCCATTACCAATTGATCTTAGTGTTGGGTCATAATAAAAGGTAACTCAAAAAAAAGAAAATTATCTATGTGTGCAGTCAAAGTATATTTCTTAAAAATATGATTAAAAAAAGGAGACCTTCATCGGTCTTTTAACTGATCTGCAACAACTTCCTGGTCGCAGTATATCCGGCTGTAGGATCTTCAATTCAAAGAAAACCCCGGAAGCCGGGGAAGCATCCTGTGCTCCATCATTCGCTCCCTTACTCCAAAACCCCAAACATTCCATTCCTCCATAATTAATAGCCCATTTGCTAATTCGGATTCTATATCTTACATTTTAATAAGATTTTTAAGCAATTATAGAAGTTTCCTTTATAATTTGCGGGTTGTAAATGGAACTTTCAGCATCGGCTATTATAAAACCGACTTCCAGTTCACTACCAGGTTCTATCCATATCCCTCTCCTGCCGGTACATGGCTGAACCCGATTACTTTGCTTGCTGTCGACTCATTGCTCGAAACAAATACGGAAACATACTCATGTTATGTATACAGAGATGACTCTCACCGAGCCCCCTCCATTCAGTTTTATGCTCCGGGAACAGGTCTTATTTACGAGGAGAATTATTTTAAATCCCTATATAGCAATAATATATATTTAGCTGGAACATCGGAATTGATAGCATCGATACATACACGGATTGTTCAATAATTTGAGAAAAATTCTGCTTAATTAACTCAAGGCTCAGACTGACCTCTTCTGCCGGATACTATTTCTCAGTCTTATGACGCTTCATCTGTATGCGCCGGAAAATGTTTAATTTCCACACTTTTTATTATCTTTACAGTCTTAAAATTTAAAAACAAGCAGATAAGTCCGGACTGCAGCCGCGGAGACTGACTGTCCCTCAAACAATAATAATTTTTTTAATATAAAAACAGGCAGAGGATAAAATTGGAAGTAAAAGTTAATGAGATTTCAGCTTCGGAAAATGAAGTAGAAGTTACTATGACATATGAAGAGATTAAACCCGATATCGACACCGAGGTCAAAAAACAGACTAAGAAGCTTCAGGTACCCGGTTTCAGGAAAGGTAAAGTTCCATTATCAATAATTAAAAAAATGTACGGTGATGCTCTTGAGTTCGATGCCGCTGAAAAGGTTGCAAATGCAAATTTCTGGAAAATTGTTAAAGATAAAAACCTACAGCCTATTGGTCAGCCTGTGCTCTCCGATATAAAATTTAATCCAGGCGAGGATTTCCAATTTAAAGTTCATTATGAAATTGTACCTCAGCTTGATGTGAAGGGATATAAGGATATCAGTATGGATATACCCGATTTCCAGGTCAAAGAAGAGGAAATAGAACACGAGATTGAGCACATCCGTAAGGCAAATACCACCCAGGTTGAAGAGGAAGTTGTAGGCGAAGAGAATAATTATGTCATAAAATTAAACCTGCAGCGGCTTAATGATAAAGGCGAACCTTATGAAGGAAGTAAGCCTGAGACGTTTGATGTCGACCTTTCAAATGAGAATGTTCAGAAGGATATAGTTGAGAAATCGCGAGGTAAAAAGAGAGGCGATTCATTTGAGTTTACTTTTACTGATGAACGGGTGGTTAAGAACAATAAGGATGAGGAGGAAACAGTTAAGGAGGAATTTCTCTACAAGGCGGAGATTAAGGATATTAAAAAATATTTACTCCCTGAACTGGATGAAGAATTCCTTAAAAAGATCACGAAGGATAAGGTGACTAATGAAAAGGATTTCAGGGAAAATATCAGGATCGATATGCAGCACTATTACGATCAGAGAACAGATGAAATTACCCGCGATAAACTGATCCAGGAAATCGTTAAGGCTAATGATTTCACTCCTCCGTCTTCAATGGTTACCAGTTTCCTTAACGACCTTATGGATCATGAAGAACAGGATAGAAAGAAACAAGGGTACGGAAAATATGACCGCGAAGACTCAGCGAAAAGATTAAAAAGCTATGCAGAAAACGAAGTGAAATGGTACCTTATTAAGAGTGAGATAGAAAAGAAGGAAAAGATTGAAGTGACCGATGAAGACTTGATGGAGCTTGTAAAGAAGGATGCAGCGAAAACAGGATTGCCTGAAGATAAACTGCTTAATTATTATAAATCCTCTAATTTTGCTGAAAGACTCAGGGATCAGAAGTTACTTGAATTCTTAAAAGAAAATAATAAGATTAACAAAGTGGATCCGTCGAAATTAATAAATACTAAAACAGAGGAAACTAAATGATAAATCATCCTGAAAACAGCCCTCTTCCGGGCACGATCTATAACCAGCTGGTACCTTATGTTATCGAACAGACAGGCCGCGGTGAACGCGGGATGGATATTTTTTCCCGCCTCTTAAGGGAAAGAATAATTTTCATAGGAACTCCCATAGATGATCATATCGCAAGTTTAATTATAGCTCAGCTCATCTTCCTTGAGGCTGAAGATTCTGAAAAGGATATAAATGTTTATATAAACTCCCCCGGCGGAAGCGTTACCGCGGGACTCGCTATCTATGATACAATGAAATATGTAAAACCTGCTGTTGCTACAATCTGCGTAGGCATGGCTGCAAGCATGGGAGCAATTCTGCTCGCTGGCGGCGCCGCAGGGAAAAGAACTTCCCTCCCTAATTCAAAGATCATGATCCACCAGCCGTGGGTTGGCGGACTACAGGGACAAACTTCTGATATCGAGATCCACGCAAAGGAAATGTTGAAGACAAGAGATACTCTATATAAAATCCTGGCAGAGCATACAGGTAAATCTATTGAACAGATTACTAAAGACTGCGACAGAGATTATTTCCTTTCAGCACAGGAAGCAAAGGACTATAAACTTATCGATAATATTATCGACAAAAGAATAGGCCTCGAAACCAAAAAGTAACAAACTAATTATTTTGAATTGAGCATTGAAATTTGAGTCAGGTTGAATTTTGATGCTCTCTTCATTACGTTGTAACTTCAATCAAGTTCTTGAACGATTAATTGACTGTGTTAGATCCACTGTATCAATTTGAGCTATGACATTTTGTCATACTGTTAGTTTTTTCAACAGGCGAAAATTGCATTTTTTGACTATTTTCGTAGTGTCTCATTTTGAGTTCAAATACGGGACTAATACGGCATAACTACGGCACTAATACGGTATAACTACGGAGTCTGACATTTTGTCAACGTTGTAGAGTATTTCAACAATTATCTCTTACTAAAACTTGAACTTAAAGAACCCCTGAACGTGAACTAAAACTTCCTAATTCAATCCGTAAATTCGCTCAATTCGTCAATTCAAAATTCCCTCAATCTTTAATTTACTGAACAGCATAGCGTAGCTTTATGCCTCATTCTTCACATATACGCGCTTATTTTAAATCGATCGATGAACTGACTGCCTTTTCACAAAATACACTCTCTGATTCTCAAAATTCAATCCGCTAATCCGCCGATTCCCTAATTCCTTAATTCACAATTTAAGGCTATATTACCAACCGGTTTTTACTCTTTTTATGCATAGAAAAACGAACTATATTATTTTTTTCCTTCTGGTCAGTGTCTGGTGCTGCTTCTGTGTTGGGGGTATATATGCACAAGGGAAAGAGAATGGGAAAGTTAAAGTTCAAGTTCAAGAGAAAGTTAAAGGGAAGCTTCAGGAGCACGGCAAGGGCAGGCTCCGGGTTTCTAAAACGGATGTCATCAATGATCTAAGTACTTACCTGAAAGAATTTCAGAAGAATAATCTCATTCCCGGCATCGCTGCAGGTGTTGCCGAAAATAACGAAATATTGTGGCTGGACGCCTGCGGAGTCGCGGATGTCGAGAACAATGTCCCTGTAGATGCCGGCACCCGGTTCCGAATTGCCTCAATTTCTAAATCCATCACTGCAGTAGCGGTCATGCAGCTTGTGGAGCAGGGGAAAGTAAAGCTCGATGCCGACGCAAGAACCTATATCCCGTATTTTCCGAAAAAAAAATGGAAGTTTACCGTAAGACAGCTTCTTAACCACACCGCTGGTATCCGTAATTACTATCACGGTGAGTTTGACGATAAGCATCATTATTCCACGATCAAGGATGCAGTTGGAATAATTATGAACGATACGCTTGCTTACAAGCCGGGGACAAAATATTTCTATACAACACTGGGATATAATCTGCTTGGAGCAGTGATCGAAAACGTATCGGGACTCTCTTTCGAAGAGTACCTCCGCAAAAATATTTTTGAACCTGCAGGTATGAAATCAACAATACCCGGCTATCAGCAGGAAATAATAAGCGGCCGTGCAGGTATGTATATGCGGAATAAATACAGGCTGCTTGAGAATGCACCTCTTGCCGACCTTAGCAATAAATACCCGGGGGGAGGTTTGCTTTCAACCGCAGAGGACCTGCTTAAATTTTCGATCAGCCTGCTTGATGGAAAACTGATCAAACCGGAATATCTCGACTCTATGCTGGTGCCGGCTAAATTGAAAAACGGCGTAAGAATAAATTACGGACTCGGTTTTACTCTCGGCACTGATAACTCGGGAAGAAAATATTTTGCTCATGATGGTTACGATGGGACTTCCCTGCTTATAATTTATCCCGCTGAAAAACTGGCCGCCGTCGACCTGATAAATATAAGAGACAGGAATAACGGCAACGCGGCTTTCGATCTTGCTTCAATCGTTCTCGATAAAAAGATAATCCATCCGCTTGCGCAATTACCTGACCGGCTGATGGAGTATTTTCTATCATCCGGAATTGATTCCGTTATTTCTGCTTATAAAACTATCGCCGCCGATACCGCTTCTGAAATCGACAAATCATTAAATGAAACCCTGCTATTCGGTTATGATCTATTAAATATTAATAAATCCACGGATGCTGTAAAATATTTTAAATTCGTTGTCAGCCGGTTCCCGGACCAGGCCAAACCTTTGATCGGACTTGCCGATGCATATTATAAGGATGGGAATATCGGACTGGCGCTTCGGCACTACAGACTTGCTTTCCGCGTCGAACGGACAAATGCTTACGCCCTCAGTATGATACGCAGGATCACCGGTTCAAAGTGACCTGAGTTAAACCTGAAATTATTTCCTTGCATTACTGAACTTTAGTATACAAATTACGGTTTAGAGCTTAACAACAATAAAATATTATGATCGGACACAGATTTACGGAATTTATTCCGGGAACCAGCGGTGAGAACCGCTTTGAAGACCTTCTTAAGATATTTCTTCAGTTATTAACCATCACATCAGGTGATGTAACCGAAGCACTTAACTGGATGAATGAGCTCGATAAGAAATACAACCTGACCGACAATACATACGGGATGGGAGATTTTATTAATGAGCTGAAGGATAAAAATTACATCGAGGAGGATCCGGATACTAATGTATTTGTCATTACCTCGAAAAGCGAACAGTCGATCCGAAAACAATCGCTCGAGGAAATTTTCGGCAAGCTTAAAAAATCAAAACGCGGTAATCACCGCACACCGTATTCCGGCAGCGGTGATGAACTGACTTCTGACAGGCGTGAGTTCAGTTTCGGAGATACGATGGACCAGATCGACGTTACCAATTCAATTAAGAATTCACAGATAAATCATGGTATAGACGATTTCAAATTAACTGAAGATGATCTCGAGGTCGAAGAAAAAGATTTCAAAGCGCTCACATCTACTGTGCTGATGATCGACATTTCCCACTCTATGATTTTATACGGTGAGGACAGAATAACCCCGGCCAAGAAAGTAGCAATGGCTCTTTCCGAGCTGATCACTACTAAGTACCCGAAAGATACTCTGGACATTATAGTATTCGGAAACGATGCCTGGCCTATAGCAATTAAGGACCTCCCCTACCTGCAGGTCGGGCCTTATCATACCAATACTGTCGCAGGAATTGATCTTGCACTTAATATCCTGAGACGAAGAAAAACATCCAATAAACAGATATTTATGATTACTGACGGGAAGCCGACCTGCCTGAAAGAAGGTGCTCGTTATTATAAAAACAGTTTCGGACTTGACAGGAAGATCGTGAATAAAACGCTCGACCAGGCAGCCAGGTGCAGAAAGCTCGGCATCGCAATTACAACTTTTATGATTGCCCGCGATCCGTATCTTCAGCAGTTCGTCAGGGAATTCACTTCCACGAATAAGGGGCGCGCTTTCTACAGCAGTCTCACAGGACTCGGAGAATATATTTTTGAAGATTATATCAGGAACCGGAGACGCAGAATGAGGTAATCTTCTGCATTCCTTTCCATAACTTAAAAGGAGATTTAATGGATTTAGTTTCAATGTCCACATTAGGCGAATTGAAAAGCAGTGGTTATAAGACCCGGACGATAAAAAATGAACTTAGAGAAAACCTTATCTGCGCACTGCAGAAAGGCGAAAACCCTTTTAAAGGAATAATAGGGTATGACGAAACCGTAATACCCGATATCCAGACGGCAATACTATCACGCCACAATATCATCCTGCTCGGATTACGCGGGCAGGCCAAGACTAAAATTGCACGCTTATTAATTAATTTATTGGATGAATATATACCAATTGTAAAAGGAAGTGATCTGAATGAAGATCCTTTTCACCCTATTTCGAAGGTTACCCATGAACTGATTAAGAATGAAGGTGACGCAACTGAAATAGAATGGCTGCATCGCTCTGAAAGATATGCGGAAAAACTGGCTACCCCGGATGTCTCCGTTGCCGATCTCATCGGTGATGTAGATCCGATAAAAGCAGCGGCACTGAAGCTTCCCTATTCCGATGAAAGAGTGATTCACTTCGGATTAATCCCCAGATCTCACAGGAGTATTTTTGTTATAAATGAATTGCCAGATCTCCAGGCAAGGATACAGGTTGCGCTGTTTAATATCCTTCAGGAGAATGATATTCAGATACGCGGATTCAAAGTACGGCTGCCGCTCGATATTCAATTTTTATTTACTGCTAATCCTGAGGACTACACAAACCGCGGATCTATTGTCACTCCCCTCAAAGACAGAATCGACAGCCAGATACTAACTCATTACCCGAAATCGATACAGGTCTCCCGTTCAATTACCGAACAGGAAGCAAGGTCATCTGAAGATCAGAAAACCCTTGTACTCGTACACGACTTGCTGAAGGATCTCATAGAACAGGTAGCTTTCGAAGCCCGTCAAAGTGAATATATAGATGCGAAGAGCGGGGTCTCAGCACGGTTGACAATCTCAGCCTACGAGAACCTGGTCAGCACAGCCGAAAGAAGAGCGATAATCAATAAAGAAGCGGGAACATTTGCAAGAGTGTCAGATCTTTACGGCGTAATCCCGTCAATTACCGGTAAGATAGAACTGGTATACGAGGGTGAACAGGAAGGTCCGTCTAAAGTGGCTCATATTCTTATAAGTAAAGCTATAAGAGATACCTTTGCGGAGTATTTCCCTTCGCCTGATAAACTGAAGAAAGCTCAGGATACTAATATTTACCAGGAAATAACAAACTGGTTCAATAAAGGGAATTACATCGATATTCTGAATAATCTTAATGAAAAGGAATATGAACAGGCTCTTAATAAGGTACCAGGACTCCCGGACCTTGTAAAGAAGTATTTCCCTAAAGCCGATAAAAAGAACCATCTTCTGTTGATGGAGTTTGTTCTGCACGGTTTAACCGAGTATTCATTACTGAGCAAATTCAGGATGGAAACCGGTGTGCAGTTCAAGGATATGCTCAGTTCCATGTTTACAATGTCATCTGAAGATGAAAGTGATGAACCTGACAATGACACCGATTTTTACCGGTAGAGTGGAATTAAGATTAAGCGAATTGATTTATGCATCAGTGAGATAACAAAGCTGAATGGCACGAAATTATCCTCACTCAGATTTTTATTTTTTGGTCAGCATAAATGTAATTAAAAATCAGCAGTTAATAATTCGCTCATCACTCCATTTTTCCTTAACTTCGACTGAATGAATAAAATCATTTAGTATGAAAGAAACTTCCCGGAAAAAAATTATTATTGTCGGACCGGCTTATCCATACAGGGGCGGTCCGTCTACTTATGTTTCCTACCTTTACCGGACGTTAAGCACCAGGTTCGATGTAAAAGTAATTAATTACACACTTCTTTATCCTGATTTTCTCTTCCCGGGAACTACCCAATTTGATCAGAGTAAATCGACTTCATTCAGAATCCCCAGTGAAAGATTGATAAACTCCATTTCACCGGTCAACTGGATCAAAACTGCCTCAAGGATTAAGAAGGAAAAGGCTGACCTGGTGGTATTCGATTGGTGGCAGCCGTTCTTCGGTCCCTGCCACTACACCATATCTCTTTTCTTAAAGAGACACTATGAAGGGCGAATTTTATTCATTACTGAAAATTTTATTTCACACGAATCAAGGTTCATCGACAGCTTCCTGACAAGACTTGGATTGAGCAATGCAGATATTTTTCTCGCCCTATCTGATGTGGTTTACTCGGAATTAAAAAAGATTGCAGGCAGAAGAAAAATATACCGTTCCACCCTCCCGCCATTCGACTGCTATATCGCCGATAATAACTTTGACATGGAAACGAGCCGCAAGGAACTCAATATCCAGGCTAATGATAAAGTACTTCTCTTTTTCGGATATGTAAGGAAATATAAGGGTCTGGATTTGCTAATTGCAGCTATGCCGCAGGCACTGAAGCACATCCCTGAACTTAAGCTCTTTGTAGTGGGTGAATTTTATGATGATGTTTCATCATACCTGGAGCAGATCAAAAGCCTGGGACTTCAAAAAACGGTTACTTTAATAAACAGGTTTGTGCCGAATGAGGAAGTCGGAAAGTATTATAACGCATCCGATGCAGTTGTGCTTCCCTACCGGAGCGCAACCCAGAGTGCGGTATTAAATGTTTCCTACAGTTTCAGAAAACCTGTTATTGCCGCCAATGTAGGCGGTCTGGGTGAGTTCATCAAAGATAATTATACTGGTATTATCGTGGAGCCGGGTAGTCCTGAACATTTCTCAAAAGGTATCATACGGTTCTTTGAACTGGAAAGGGATATTGACTTCAAATCTAATATTGAAAAATACCTCTCGTCCAGCGATTTCAACAAACTTCCTGAATTGTTTGAGAGAATAATTGAAGAAGCAGAAGGAAAGAGGAACGAAGCAGGGCGAGACTGAGGGACTAAGAGACTGAGTGACTGAGAGACTAAGAGCCTGAGCAACGGTCGGGGGGAATAATCAATGATCAGTAGGCGATAGGGCGTTGAGTGGTGTAACAGTAGCAGGATACAGCCTAAGCTGTTTTCATAAAGCTGCAGAGCGGAGCTTGATATTTGGAAAGGGACTTCATAAATGAAGTTCCTACATCATGTTTGGAATTAATAATATTCACAAAGCGCTCTAAAGCCTTAGCAGTAGTGTCTATCTAATGGCAATTGAATAACTTTTAAATGACAACTCTTCATCCATCGAACGACTGATTTTTCCGGGCAGCTTACCGAATGACTACTTCTCTCCTATAGCTCCTGCTTGTCAATGCCCTACCCCGCCCAATATATCAATCCGAGTTCGAAAGGATTTATAAGCAGCGGATGTTTAGGAAGTACTCTGATAGTAAATCCCTGCTGTCCGGATCTCCTTGTAGTTATACTTCCCGTGAACTTAAACTGTCCGTCTTTTGATTTGCGTGATTCTGATTTAAGAATGATAGTCTCATTATATTCGGGATTCTCCTGGTGATCAAGAGGACCATAATAAACCTGCACCTCTACATCCTGGGGGGTAAGCTCACCGAGAGCTATCTCCGCAGTGACCTCAAGCTCTTCACCTACAAAAATGGATTTTGAGTTTTCCGGAGTAATCAGATTCACCAGCCTGATGCTATTCCAGTTATTGCGAATATTCTCTTTCCAGGCGGCAAGCTCTTTAGCATTGCTCCATTTTCTCTCGCTGAATATCTGGCGTTTCTCAAGTGCTGCTTTATAATAGCTTTCGAAATACTGCTGGACCATCCTGTGAGTATTGAAATAAGGACCGAGTTTCTTCATCGATTGCTTAACCTTCTGTATCCACTCGCGGGGCAGACCATCCTCTCCTCTCGAATAGAACAAGGGAATAATCTGGGTTTCAAGAGTGTTATATAACTGTCTCGACTCAAGTTCATCCTGGTAATCGGGATCTGTATATTCCTCCCCGTTACCAATTTTCCATCCTACTTCGGGATCAAACCCTTCATCCCACCAGCCATCGAGCACACTGAAATTAAGTCCTCCGTTTGCAATTATTTTCATACCTGATGTGCCGCTGGCTTCAAGAGGACGGCGGGGCGTATTCAGCCACACATCGCATCCTTCAACAAGATAATGCGCCACATTGATATCATAATTTTCAATAAAGACTATCTTCCTTCTGAAGGCTTCATCTTTTGAGATCTCACAGATATCCTGGATAAGTTTCTTACCTTCCTCATCTTTGGGATGAGCTTTTCCGGCAATAATAAACTGGACGGGGTGGGTTCTGTCGCCTACAATCTGGTTCAATCTCTCCAGGTTCCTGAACAATAAAGTTGCTCTTTTATATGTCGCGAAACGTCTTGCGAACCCTATTGTCAATGCAGTCGGGTCAAGTACTTCAGCCGCAGTAGTAAGTTCTGACTGGCTGCCTCCACGCGATTTAACCTGCCTGATGAGCCTCCTTCTTGCAAATGCTACGAGTCTTTCACGCCTTCTTTCATGCGTTCTCCAGAGCTCTTCATCGGGTATCTTATCTATTCTCTGCCAGAGACTCGGCGATGCCGGATTCTCAAGCCACTTTTCACCGATATACTGTACAAGCAGTTCTTCCATTTCTTTTGAGATATGAGACCTGATATGCACTCCGTTGGTAATACTGCCTATAGGTATTTCATTAAACGGAACATCCCTGAACCCGCTGACCCACATTTTTTTAGAAACTTTACCATGCAGCTTGCTGACGCCGTTTATATACCCGGCAGTATTCATTGCAAGGTGTGCCATATTAAATACGCTTGATTCCTTATCCCTGTAAATCGTACCAAGGCTATAGAAATCTTTATCGGATATCTTCATCTCATTGCGGTAGTAATTCCCGAGGTACTTTTCGACAAGTTCGTTCGCAAACACATCTATGCCTGCCGGTACGGGAGTATGTGTTGTAAATATATTAGATGAATATCCGATCTCTTTTGCTTCAGTAAAACTTAATCCTTCCTTCTGAATTAAATACCTTATTCTTTCGAGAGATAAAAATGCCGAATGCCCTTCATTCATATGACATACCATAGGCCGGATGCCCAAAGCGTGGAGGGTTTTTATCCCGCCGATTCCGAGTATTATTTCCTGTTCAATCCTTGTCTCAACATTTCCGCCGTACAATGTCCTGGTTATTATTCTGTCTTCTTCCGAGTTAATTAAAACATTAGTATCCATCAGGTAGAGGGGAATACGCCCTATCTGAATTTTCCATACCTGGAAAAAAACCTCGCGGTTAGCGAAGGATACAGATAATATAAGCGGTTCATTTTTATCGTTCCTCACCAGGTTCATCGGGAGGTTGTCGAAGTCGTTAAGCTCATACCGCTCATGCTGCCAGCCGTCAGAATTTAGATACTGCTGGAAGTATCCTTCCTTGTAAAGCAGTCCCATTCCTGTCAGCGGAATACCGAGGTCGCTTGAAGCTTTGAGGTGATCACCTGCAAGAACGCCAAGGCCGCCCGAATAAGTCTGAAGACATTCAGTAAGTCCGAATTCTGCTGAGAAATAAATAATATTAAATGAGGATGAGAAATTATAATTCTTCTGATACCACGTCTTCTCATTAAGATATTCCGTAAGTTTATTATGGACACGTTCAAGGTGGGCAATAAACCCGTCATCATGGGAAACCTCTTCAAGCCTTTCCTGGCTGACATTACCGAGAATCATAACAGGATTATGATTTGTATCTTCCCATAACTCCCTGTCGAGTCTCCTGAAAAGCTCCCTGGAATCGGAGTGCCATGTCCAGTGCAAATTATATGCAACTTCTCTGAGCTTTTCAAGGTTCTCAGGCAATGACGGTACTACATTGTACGTACCAAGGAATTTACGCATACTTTCTCCGTTCTCTAAATAAAAATTTAATCAGATAATATAAATAATCTAATCTGGATATAAAATTTATGGTTCTGATAGGATTTTCTTTAAAACAAAAGAAAGCCGGTGTTATCCCGGCTTTCTTAAAGTTCATATAATCAAAAAGTTACTTAAGAAGGATCATTTTCCGAATCTGTGTAAAATCAGATCCATTCATACCGCTCGCTTTCAATTCATAGAAATAAACTCCGCTTCCTACTTTATTCCCGTGAGCATCCTGTGAGTTCCAGGTTATAGAATGAGAACCGGCAGTCTGCTGATTATTTACCAGTACATTCACAACCTCTCCGAGCAGGTTATAGATTGTCACCTGTACATTTGCAGAAACCGGTAATGAATAATCTATCTTAGTTGATGGATTGAATGGATTGGGATAATTCTGTTTCAAGCTGTATTCTTTAGGCAGCTGAGAGTTGCCTTCGTCTTTAACACCTACTGTTCCTGTTCGTGCATATGCAAGCCCGTTGACTTCCATTACACCTGAAGAACCCAGAACTGTCCCTACGCCTGTGGTTTTATCAATCTGGATAAAATCGCTTTCTGAGGTTGAAGAACCTTTTGTACCATAAAGGTTCCCCTGTCCGTCAAATTCAAGGGCATTGGTGACTATCCCAAAGCCTGTATTACCAATAGTTGTCGGGGTTCCCGATGGCAGATCGATAGTATATACACGATCCTTATTACTTCCGACTATAACCAGTGCAGACGCATACATCATATTTGTTGTCGGATCGAATGCTATTGAAGCTATATTTACACCGGAAGAAGCAACCTGAGTATATGATCCGTCGGATAAATCAACTGTGTATATTTCACCTGATTTTTTAACCAGGTACAAAGCTGCCGATGTATCAAATGCTATGCTCTGAAGGTTGCTCAAATTTATTGTATATAAAATATATGCATCGCCTTCAGTTGGATTTACTCTCAGAAGGTAGGAGCTGTCGGTTTGTGTGTATAGAGCATACATAACATTGGTATGGGGGTTTATGGTAATCGATGAAAAATAATCAACATCATCATTAACACTCGTACCGATAGAATCTGCGGCACCTGTCAGAGGATTAACAGTATACAGGACACCATTGCTATGCGTACCCGAAGAAGCATACATTGTATTTACGACTACAGGGTTTATCCTGTAACCGTTGCCCTTGAGTTCCATCCCGGGGAAAGAGGGATCATTGCTAGTAATATCCAGAGTCAAATCATATAGTCCGGGATCCACAGGAGCGAAAACTACATCGAAAGTAAGCGAATCATAAGGAGCCACCGTAATAGTACCGGCAGGCACGTTCAATGTCTGGAAGGGACCTACAGCAGCAGGGATATTCGTAATAACAAGGTCTTCAGAACCAAAATTAAATAATTTAACCTGCTGTGAATTACTTGTAGTACCTACTTCAATATTTCCAAGATCAAGATTGCTTACCCTTGTAAAAATATGAGGGCCCGTATATGAAGCTGCCCTGATCTCACCAACCCGTGTAGCCCAGGTATTCCCAGGAGACTTAGCATATTCAGAGAATATCCAGAAATTATTCTGGTCGACCGGGTCAAGCTGAATTCCCATATAATCACCCCAGCGATTTCTTCCACCGCCGAAGTCTTTAACATAATTAGCTTCACCTGCTTTTAATACAACGCTTCCGCTGAAACCTGCTGGATCACCGGCAAGTCTTGTTGTAAAGTAAGCACCGATATACTCAGTATCGCCTGAACGGCTGTATGTTACGGCAACGTTGCCATCCTGGTCAACATCAACTGCAGGATAGAAATGCCAGTAGCCTGTTTCCCCAAAAGTAAAATCCATATCCGTGGTGTTGGTATTTACATTTATCTTCAGGAAATGAATTGATGAATAAGCAGAGGAAGTTGGATTTCTTACGGCATGCACCATGTAAAGGAAACCGTCACGGTATTTAGGTTCATTCTGCATATTGCTTCCCCCTGTCTCAATAAGCATAGTACTGCCTCCCAGCTGGTTAGCATTAGGAGCAGGACCATAGGTTGTTACAGGAATATTTACACCTGTCAAAGCCGGGGTACCCAGGGGGTCCGTAATCTTGTATAAGGACACAAAGTTACCACTGCTTGGCGCATATACTAAATAAAATTGGGATTCAGCAGTATACATAACTGAAGGTCTGAGATGGAACGGAGAACCGGATACACCGGGAGGGAGGCCTATGCCCCACATGTCCATCCAGGTAACGGTTCCTGCTGTGTTTGTGTATAATTGTGCCTTAGGTATAACCCTGATTTTAGCATATTGATAATACCCGGTAAATGAGAACTGGTTGCATGTTATATAAAATGCATCCTGGTCATATCCAACACCCTGATAATCTGTCCAGGTATTTGAATTGGTGGTTCCGTTTAAGTTGGCAGGCAATGCCCAGTTATACCATGTTCCTAATGGGTTCTCATCATCCGAAACCGAGACAAGAAGGGTTGCCGTCTGAGCCCCATCATTCTGCTGAAGCCAGACCATAACCCAACGCTGGTCGTATATATCATAAAGAACTTTCGGATCAAAAGCTCCGGCATTTGGGAAAACGTTGCTGAACCAGTTGTCCGCTCCTATGGTTGTAAGTACATTTCCATCTTTATCATAAATGCTGAAAGACGTATTGACTACTGCCATAAAATAATCCGGGCCAACTGCACAATGCGGATCCGGGGGAATAGAATTAGTCTGGGGAATTCCTTCAAAATCTCTTAATAATAGAGGGTTGCCTGTCCCTTCAAGTTTTCCGCTAAGACTCGGGTCCTGGTAATAATTAGAACCTTCTTTGGGTGTAGGAAAACCGAAATCAATATAATGAGCTGGATCAACATATTCTGCTTCCTCATTTCCTATAAGCTCTTTGGGATTCACAATAGGAGAAACTTTGGAAAAATCGTCAGTTGATATAACTGCCCCTGATGGAATGCTTCCCTGAGCAGGACCATTGTAGGCCTGTCCGTATACATAAGAAACAAATCCAGTTAAGAGAAGAAATACAGTAAAAATTCTCTTAAACATTTTACTCCTCGAATTTATTTTAATGAAATAATTATTTGCCTGAAAGGAATACTTTTTTCCATACCGGTAATTAAAATACATATATCCCGTTAAAATTAAAAGATACTAAAAGGTATAAAAAAGGGTATAACCTTGCAGAGTAGTAAGTAGTTTATCCTGAATTTTATTTTTTCTTATATGTGGCCATTATATAATGTGCTATTGAATCGGCTTCAACAGGAGTAAGCCCGGGATTGGGCATAGGAGGATAACCCGGATTTTTCTTCACGGGGTTACGGATAAAAGCAATTAGCTGATCAATATGACCTTCATATTTAGGGAGGGTTTGTTCATATGGGGGACCGACAACCTTATGGTCGAATGAATGACATGATGAACATATATTTTTATAAATCTGCTCTCCGCTTATCGCTTTCGCTGCATTCCCCTCTCCAGTCAGTTCGGCAAGCATTTTCTGGAATTTGACATTCATTACTGCAGTCTGTACTTCCGTGGAATTCTGCAATGCAAGCTGATCTTTAATTATAAGCGCAACCAGTGTAAAAAGGATCATATAGAAAATCGCTCCGCTGAATCTCAAGTCGGAATTCTTTATCATTGAATACAAAAAATGATAGGCTATAAAAAGCAGGATCAGGGCAATTGTTGTGAAGAAGAATATAGCACCCGAGAGAGATGATGAAGGAAAAGCAAAAATATCTATCATTATAAAAAGAGGCATCAGCAGTGCGCCGGCAAATGTAACCCGGGATGCTGTCTTTCTCACAAAGTCAGAATAAGGACCCGCCTGCAGATGTTTACCACCCTCCCAGTAAAAGAATGCAAAGAATATTGCGGCTCCTGTTAATGCAATTGCCGAAGAGAAAAAGCTGAAGAGATGGGCAAGTACTTCCCATGAAAACATCAGATAAATAATATTGTATTTGCCCCACATTTCCGGGTATGCCGCAACAGTAGCAGACGAGATGAAAAGCCAGATACCGAGGAAGATAAAGAATATTCCGTATTTCCCCGACTTTCCACTCAAACCGATATTTGCTTTTCTGAACCTTGATATTTCACGTGAGACAGATTCATCCTCAGGAGTAAAATTCTTCAGGGCATCATAGATTTCCATAAAAGTCATCGAATAACGATATGTATAGATCAATATTAATCCGATAGCCAGGAAGAAAACTGAGAAGATCAGGTATACGCTCACATTAGAGTTTGTTCCCTGGAGAAGCTGTGTATAAATAAGCATAGCTGTGATAACCGGAACAATTCCCAGTATAATACCTATGCTCTTATTAATTGTTAAGGTTTCAATTACTTCCTTAGAAAATTTAAGGTAAAGATTATTCGATTCTTTAAAACCTTTTGCTTTATAATAAAGTGATAAAATTGTTGATCCGAACACCGCGCTCATAAAAGGAATAAACAGGAATAGGATCAGCATCAGGAGATAATGTAATAACTGAATATGCTCCGCGGATTGGGGTATAACCAGTTTATCAAGAAATTCCATGTATTTTTCTCACCTTATGTATTAAAAGATAATTATGAGTTTATCAAGGGATAAAAGTAAAACCACTAATATTGCAAAGATGTTAATCTCTCTGAAAGCTGTAGTAAAATATATTCTCTCTTTTGTAAACCTTACCAGCTTAAATGAATTCCATACCAGCCAGACGCCTGCGAGGAATAATCCATAGCCTACAAACTGCGACTGCAGCGTTCCGAACAGAGGAATCATCAGGCAGGTTACAACGGTTGCCGCTATCCAGGTAAATGTAATCCTTGCCAGCTGATCCGGATTAAAGATCCTAGTAAGTGTAGGAAAACCAGCTCTTTCATAATCTTTATCCAGCACCAGAAGCAATAGCCAGAAGTGAGGTATCTGCCATATAAAAAAGAAAGATGAAATAATTAATATCTGCGGATCAAGAATACTCCCTCCGGCTGCCACCCAGCCCACCGCCGGCGGAATTGCACCTACAAGGGATCCCGGAATTATTGCAAGCGGATTTACTTTTTTAAGCGGTGTGTAAATACCATTGTACCATAATAGGTTGAGTAATCCGAGACCAAGTGCAAGCAGTCCCGCTCCCATATAAAGCATCAATGAACCAGCTGATAAAAGAACAATAGCTGTCATTAAGGCATTGAACGGTGATATCCTTCCTGAAGGGATAGGCCTGTTTTTTGTCCTGTTCATCAATGCATCGGTTTCTCTTTCCTGGTAATGATTTATAACTGCAGAACCGCAGGCAAGCAGCAGTATTCCTAACGTAGGAAGTAATGCAGACCAGTTTAATTCGCCGGACGCAGAAATAAATCCGAATAACATTGTTACAGTCACAAAAATTGTTATTCTGATCTTTGTTAGCTCTGCAAGTATTTTAAGTTTTTCCTTCAAGTAATTACATCGCCTTTGTTGTATCCGGTTTAGCTGCAGTTGAGTCATTATCAGGAGCAGGAACTGATTTCAATGAATCCTGAAGAGCCTTTTGATTTAACCAGCTGTTAAAACTATTCTGAGGCATAACAACAACTTTACTAAGCATATGAGAATGGTTCAACCCGCAGTATTCAGCGCAGAACAGATCGTACGTTCCTACTTTATCAGCCGTAAACCAGGCCGAGTTATTTCTATTAGGGATTACGTCCTTCTTAACACGGAAAGCCGGCACAAAGAAGGAATGGTTGACATCTCTTGAATGCAGCAGCACTTTTACCGGTTTATTCACAGGAACAAACAATGAATCGGCAGTTACACCATTCGGATATTTAAAAGTCCATCTCCACATCTGCGCAGTCACATCAACATTCATAGCATCTGACGGAGCATCAGCAAGCTGTTTGTAACCGGCCCATCCCATCCAGAACATGATCAGAACAAGTATGGTCGGAATTACAGTCCAGGTCACCTCCAGCGGAATATTGCCATGTATGTTTTTTGCTCTTGGGTTTCTTTTCCTGCTGTACCTTATAACAAAGTAGATCATACTTGCAGTTATGACAACAAGAAAGAAGACCGATACCGCAACAATAAAAAAGAAGGTGGTATCTGTTGAGTTTACAAAATTTGACGCTCCGGAAAACATATATTTTTCACCTTACATAAAAGGAATAATCAGCAAATAACAGAATGAATGAAATAATAATAAAGAACAGGGCAACCCCGATAAATGCTCTGAAAGCCTTCTGCTCCACCCTGAGATGCATAAAAATAGTCAGCACCAGGTACGACTTAACACTCGCGATAACAATTGCAGTAGTTACTGTCAGCTGTCCGAAATTTATTCCGGCAACAGTTACAGTCAGTCCGGTTAGGATCAACAGGGCAAGCCAGACTAAAATATAGATACCATAATTCGTTACATGTTTATCATGCTGATGGTCTGCATGTTTTTCCATTCTTTAATACCTCAGGTAATAAGATAAAATAACGGGAAAAGGAATATCCAGATGATATCCACAAGATGCCAGTATAAACCAGCGGCTTCGAGTTTGACATAATTATCAGGAGTAATCACTCCTTTAGCAGTAAACCTTGTCATCGTACCAATAACAATCGCACCGATAACAACGTGCAAACCGTGCAGGCCTGTCATTGTATAATACAATCCGTAGAATAATACTTCTCCGGGACCTTTCGACAGAAGCACATCTCCACCCGGATAAAGTCCCAGACTTATATGGTGCATCCATTCAAAATATTTATTGATCATAAACCCTAATGCAAGCAGTATAGTTAAGACCTGGAAGAACATTGACAGCTTAATATTCCTTTTCTGAATAGCTGCAATTGATAAAGCCATTGTAAGACTGCTTGTAAGGAGTATTGCAGTATTGAAAGTTCCGATAAGTGTATTCAGCTCTTTAGCTGCAATATGGAAGTCCTGCTGATGTGTAAACCGGTAAACAGAATACAGGAAGAACATACCTCCAAACAACAGCAGCTCGGTGAACAGGAATAACCACATTCCCATCCTTGTTGCGATATCGTCTCTGTGTACATGAGTTACGGCTTGTTCCTGCGGATTACTCACTTCACCTCCTCTTCTACTACGGGTTCATCATTTTCCTTATACTCATACGGCCCGCCGGTTATAATAGGAATTTCATCAAAGTTCTCCTGTGTCGGAGGAGTGTCTATTGACCATTCAAGCGTCTCCCCGCCCCAGATATTCTTTTGTGTTACGACAGGTCCTGTTTTCAAGCTTTTAATCAAATTAGTAAACATGATTATCATACCTGTTATAAGTATCCAGGAACCGACAGTTGAAATAACATGGTAAGGCTGGTACTGAGGAAGATAATCGTAGTACCTTCTCGGCATTCCGAGCCAGCCCATAATGAACATCGGGAAATAAAGTGTATTGAATCCGACAAAGATAATCCAGAAAGCGATCTTTGCCGTTTTCCTGTTATACATCCTGCCGAACATTTTCGGAAGCCAGTAATGAAGGGCTGCAAAGATACCGAAACCAGTACCGCCGAACATCACATAATGAAAATGGCCGACAATAAATGAAGTATCTGTTATCTGTATATCAACCGAAAGAGCTCCCTGTATTACACCTGTCAGTCCGCCAATTGAAAACAGAAAGATAAAAGCGAGCGCATACAGCATTGGCGGCTCCAGTTCAATCGATCCTTTGTATAATGTTGCTGTCCAGTTAAAGACTTTAATAGCACTCGGTATAGCCACAAGGAATGTCAATAAGGAAAATACAAACTGACCTGTATCGCTCATACCTACAGCAAACATGTGGTGAGCCCATACGAGGGATCCGAACAATGCAATGCCCATACTTGAGAATGCTATAAACTTATAACCGAAAATTGTCCGGTGTGCAAAGACAGGTATAATCTCCGATATTACACCCATTGCAGGCACAATCATAATGTAGACAGCCGGGTGGGAATATATCCAGAACAAATGCTGAAACAGGATCGGATCACCTCCCAGAGCGGGATCAAATAATCCCACACCAAATACCCTTTCAACAATTACAAGCAGAAGAGTTATGCCAATGATAGGAGTAGCCAACACCTGGATCCAGGCTGTTGCATACAAACTCCACGTAAATAAAGGCATTTTAAACCAGCCCATTCCAGGAGCTCTCAGCCTGTGGATCGTAGTAACAAAGTTTAATCCTGTAAGGATAGAAGAGAAGCCTAAAATAAAAGCAGCAGACATTGTAAATATTACATTGGTACCGGTTCTGACACTATAAGGGATGTAAAATGTCCAGCCTGTATCAGCAGGGCCGCCGGGTAAAAGGATAGAAAGCAGTACCAACAATCCGCCGGTTACATACATATACCACGACAGCAGGTTCAGCCTTGGAAAGGCAACATCCTTCGCTCCGATCATAATAGGAAGAAAAAAATTGCCGAAGACTGCAGGCAGTCCCGGAATTACAAAAAGGAAAATCATTATTACGCCGTGCAGCGTAAAAAATTCATTATAAGTCTGAGCATCAACGATCGTTCGCCCGGGTGTCAGAAGTTCAAGCCTGATTAAAAATCCGAACGTTACACCCACCGCAAAAAATGACAATAAAGCAATCAGGTAGAGAATACCGATCCTTTTATGATCAGTTGAAAATATCCAGGCTTTTAATCCCTGGTATTTTCCTGTATTTACCAGATAGCTTGGATGGCCGTTCCGATCTAATGCAGAAGCATCACTCGCCATAATTTCTACCTCTTATTTCTCTTATCTTTCTTAGGTTTTACTTTTACAATAACTACAACAAAAACTACTACTCCGAGAAGGATCCCCGCACCGAAAATTCTAAGTATATTAAAGACATAAGTTTTTCCCTGCGGATCGTAGCTGAAACAAAACTGAAGAACCCGGCCTATAACAGGGGTCTTTTTCCCCTGTGCAGTTTCAAGAACTGCCATCTTAAAATCGAATGGAAGAATTCCGAATCCTCTTGTCTGTGAATAATCAGGGTAGAGATACCTGCATACCTCTCCTTCCGGAGAAACGAAGATCAATACACCTGCGTGTATGAAATTTCTGCCGGTTCTCTTAAAATTAAATCCTGCGGCCCTTGTTAGCTTATCAATGCTAAGACTGTCCCCTGTCAGGAAACGCCAGGCAGAATCAGGAAAATCTTTATTATCAATCAGGCTTAAGAAAGTTTGCTTTTTCTTTTTTGCAATTGCAGGTGTTTCAGTCTCGTCCATACTTATTGATAAAATCTGGTAATCAACTCCCGGCACAAGGTCTGAGTTATTTGCAACGTGTGCAACTTCAGTCATTAATGGGCTGCAAATACCGGGACATTCATAATAGACAAAATCGATTATAGTCGGCTTGTCAACCAGGTCCTTCAATAAAACCGGGTTACCGTATGCATCATTAAATGTAAGATCAAGAGGTAATCTGGCACCAAGGTGTTCAGTGATATCGGCATCATCCTGGGACGCGAAAACAGCAACCGCCCCGATAAATACAACTATAATTATTTGCAATAATTTTTTCATAACTTCCGCCCTCAGGCAAAAATACTTTTCATATAATTGTAAAGTTCATTCCATTCTGAATCGGAAAGATTGAACACCCTGCCGTTAAAACCATCCTGGTTCACATTATCCACAATAATATTTATAAATTCCTGCTCATTATTTTCCCAGGCAGCTGAATTCAGCAGTATAGTTACAGCTCGTTCTTTATTTCCTGTAATCCGGCTGAACAACCGGGAGACCGTGCTGTTTTTATCTTTTCCTATCCTTGCAATAATATCTTTTACTTTACCCACCTTTTTCTGATTTTCTTCAATAATCAGCTTTTCTGCATCTGCAACGGGGATCTGTGCCGGTATAAATCTTTTCTGCGATAGATTATATAACTGATCCAGCATTGTCAAGTCATCTTTTGCAGGAGGTGGGGGATCGGGCACAAAGGTAGTCCTGATATAATGTGCAAGTGCAAACTTTTCAGTCGGAGAAAACTGCTGGTATGCAACCATCGCACTTCCCTTTATCCCTTCCTGGAGAGTTTGATAAATACTCGTAAGCTTAGGGCCATTAACCCATCCCTCTTTACTTGTGAAATTCCTCGGGGAAGGATTTAAGCCGGTAGAAGCAGGACCATCTCCCCTGCCGTCGGTACCATGACAGGAGACACAGGTAGTCTGAAATATTTTTTTGCCAATATCGACCAGAGAATCTGTAGGCTGCGATAATTTCGCAACGTCGGCCGCCGGGACAAACCTTGCTTCCTGGATAGTAAGTTCCTGTGGAACATTTGACGTATCCGGCACAGCTGTAGGAACTTCCTGCCTCCCTATGAAATTCATTTTATTCACATATAATAATCCGATACCGACACCGATTATCAGCAGGTAGGGATAGACAAGTCCGAATATCTTTCCGGGTTCTTTCCTGATCTGTTCCCGTTTTTCTTTTATAAATTGTTCCAGATTACTCATTTCAAGGGTTCCTAAAAATTCCTTTATTAAAGACTATAATCCAAACCTCTCTGGAGTTTAGGATCTTTTACAGGCATAAGATTATATTTATTTGTCATCATCCTGAATATTACCATAACAAAGCCGACCACTGCCACCGGAAAGACCAGGTCCATCCAGCTAAAATAATATGCTTTGCCTGCCTGCTCCATTCCCGGCATAATAAGCCAGTAAAGATCGAAGAAATGGGCCGCTAAAATCCAGACAGCCACGAACTTCAGCCGCCTGGGATTTGTTTTTGCAGGGAAGGAAAGCAGTGCGAAGAACGGAACAATGAAATGCACTATTATCAGTATTATTGAAGCATACATCCATCCCCCTTCCCAGCGGTGGAAGAACCAGGAAGTCTCTTCCGGGAGATCAGCATACCATATAAGCATATATTGTGAAAACGCTATGTAGCCCCAGAAAGCTGTGAATGCAAACATCATTGTTCCGAGGCTGTAGTAATGATCGTTTTTCAAGCCTGGAACCAGGTAGCCGTTTTCTTTCAGCAGGACGACAGCGAGGGTTAACACTGCAAGTGCGCACCATACAGTTCCTGAGAAATAATAAACTCCGAATATAGTTGAATACCAGTGCGGTTCGAGACTCATCATCCAGTCGACACCGGAGATTGTGATAGTAATTGCAAATATGAATATAAAGCCGGTTGCTAGTTTGATATTTGTCCTTGTCAGTGACTGGTCGCCGGTTTCATCCTGTTTCCTGGATCTTTTTGTAATCAAATAGTAAAAGAGCGTCCATATAAGAAAGATAACGACATGCCGCACCACAAAAAACGGGATATTCAGGTATGCCCCTTTTCCTTTAAGGACTGCATCCGATTCAACCACGGCAGAATTTGTCCAGTGGAAAAGGTCGTGCATAGTGAACAGGAGCGGGATGCTGATAATAATAAGATAAGGAATAGTACCAGCAAAAAACTCGCTTATTCTTCTGAAGGGAGTGCTCCACACAGCTCCTGCAAGATATTCAAGTGAAACAAGGAAAAGAGAACCGACTCCAAGACTTATTAAAAACATAAATGATGTGAGGTAGCTATAAGATGCTCTCTGCGGATCAATTATATAGGCTATTATTCCCAGCGCCAGCCCGAAACCAAGCAGTGCTAACCCGAGGTTTAAGAATTTCTGCGGTAAAGGCCGCTTTATATATCCGGAATCATTTTTGGACATTGCTGGAAGACTCCTTTTTAATCTCTTTGATATCTTCATCAGTTGCGTTCTTTGAACGCTGAAGAACTCTTATATAATTTACAATCGACCATCTTTCCTCCCTTGTAACCTGAGCCGCATAAGACGGCATAGCATTCTGACCATTAGTGATTACGTGGTAAATCCTTCCGTCGGGAAAATCAATAGCACGCTGAGTATGGAGAGAAGGCGGACTGGGAAACTGACCTCTCAGTCTGCTGTCGCCATCGGCCTGATTGCCATGGCATGGAGAACAGAATGTAAGGAATTTCCTTTTGCCGAGTGCAATCGATTCCTTAGTAGGAAGCACAGGATTGACGAGATATTCTTTCGGCTCTGCAATTCCCATATAGGGATAAGGAACGAAGCCTCTTGCAACTGTACCTTCAACCGGCTCTCTCATACCGAATTTATCCGCGAAGAAAACACTCTTTTCCTGGGGAATCACTTTATCCTGTTCCGACATCCAGTTATAGGGAACCATGTACATAAATTTGTTCAGTGTAAAATATGTCAGTGCAGATACCGCAGCAGCGACAATTATAAGGAAAGTTATAAATTTTGCATCAAAGACCGGGTAGGAAACTTTCTCAGGATAATAAACCTTTTCCATCTCAACGGCGCCGAGACTTCTGAACAACTCCTGAACTTTATTCTCATCAAAGAGGAGGTCATCTGCAAGTATTACAAGTCCGTAACGATCAACAGAAACCCGCTTCATATAGTCTGTATCGTGAAGGGGATGATTATTATAAGGAAGATTGAAGAACGCTATTATCATACCGAATACCGTTGATAATGCGGCAAGGAGTACTGTAAATTCAAATGTTATAGGAATAAAAGCAGGAAGAGCAAAATACGGTTTGCCGCCTATGACCATCGGGTAATCGACTGACATCGACCAGTACATAAAGAGCAGTATAAATGCTGTTCCTGAGAACCCGAAAAATAATGTTACAAATCCAAGTTTTGATCTCTTCAGACCCATTGCGGAATCCATTCCATGCAGCGGGTAAGGCGTATTTATATCGAATTTCTTATAGCCTTCGCTGACAACCTTCTTTGCAGCGTTTATAATAGAATCAGGATTATCAAACAGAGCAGTTATACCGAATAATTTATCTGTTCTATCCATTATTCATGACCTCCGTGATGAGAAGGCTGTGCACCTTCGGACATAGCTTTGATCTCCGACATTGAAACGACAGGAAGCGTCTTTGTAAAAAGAATTACCAGTGTGAAGAATAAACCGAAACTTCCGGCAAGTATTCCGATGTCAAATATTGTGGGAACAAAAGTGCCCCAGCTTGACGGAAGGAAATCCCTGTGCAGGGAAGTAACGACTATTACAAACCTTTCAAACCACATACCCACATTTACGAGTATTGCAATAACAAGCATAATGGGAACCGATCTTCTTATTTTCCTGAACCAGAATAGCTGCGGGAAGAGCACATTACAGCTTACCATTATCCAGTATGACCATGCAAAAGGACCGAAAGCCCGGTTGATAAAAACAAACTGTTCAATAGGATTGCCGCTGTACCATGCCATGAAAAATTCAGTGCCGTATGCATAACCGACCATTGAACCGGTAAGAAGTATTACCTTGTTCATATTATCGAGGTGGTTGATTGTTATAATGTTTTCAAGATCGAAGACCTTCCTGACGAAAACGAGAACTGTAACAACCATTGCAAATCCCGAGAAGATTGCCCCGGCAACAAAGTAAGGAGGAAAAATAGTTGAGTGCCATCCGGGAAGCACGGCTACTGCAAAGTCGAAACTAACAACCGTATGAACGGATAAAACCAGAGGGGTAGCAAGTCCGGCAAGTATCATATAAGCTTTTTCATAATGCTGCCATTGCCGGTTTGAATGTCTCCAGCCGAGACTAAATACCCGATAAATATATTTCTTAACTTTTGATGTTGTTCGGTCGCGGAGCATTGCAAAATCAGGAATCAAACCTGTGTACCAGAAAACAAGTGAAACTGTGAAGTAAGTTGATACTGCAAATACGTCCCATACAAGAGGCGAAATAAAATTAACCCACAGGCTGTGCTGGTTGGGATAAGGGATAAGGTAGCCGGCAAGCCAGGGACGTCCGACGTGGATCAGGGGAAATAATCCAGCGCACATTACGGCGAAAATCGTCATTGCCTCTGCGAAACGGGCAATACCTGTTCTCCACCTCTGCCGCAAAAGGAAAAGAATTGCAGAGATCAAAGTACCAGCGTGACCAATACCTACCCAGAAGACGAAGTTGATGATCGGAAAACCCCAGGCAACAGGCTGATCGTTCCCCCACATTCCGACGCCGTAATAGAAGCTGATAGCAAGACAGACAGCACCGAAAAGAAGGAAGCTTACCGATACCGTAAGTGCGATGAGGTACTTCTTTGTCGGTTTGGTATCCATCGGTTTCGCAACGATCTGCTCTATTTCAGCACGGGTTAAACCGCCTTCAACAACCGGGATCTCTCTCGAGTAGTCTACAAAAGGATAATCGGTAATCTCTGGTTCTTTCAATTAAACTTCCTCCGAATGAGTATTTCTTAATTTGGCTATATAGGTAACATTGGGACGGGTGTTAACGAAGTCGAGTACATAATATCCGAGCTCGTGATTCCTGTATTTATGGAATTCAGCTTCTTTATCGTTTATATCACCGAACTTAATTGCACTGGTGCTGCATGCTTCCTGGCAGGCTGTTTTAACATCAGAGCCTTTTAACTGCCGGTTACCGCGGATAGCATCTGCCCTGGCCTCCATAATCCTCTGTATGCAGAAAGTGCATTTCTCCATAACTCCTCTTGATCGTATTGTAACCTCAGGGTTATAGACCAGGTTGAATAAATTACTCTCCTGGTAGGAATCTCTGAAATGGTCTCTGAAATTGAAGAAGTTGAATCGTCTGACTTTGTAAGGACAGTTGTTTGAGCAATATCTTGTGCCGACACACCTGTTATAGACCATCTGGTTGAGTCCATCAGGACTATGAGTGGTTGCAACGACGGGACAGACATTCTCGCAGGGGGCATGGTCGCAATGCTGGCAGAGCATTGGCTGGGTACTTACTTTAGGATCATCAATCGTTCCCGAATAATATCGGTCAATCCTCAGCCAGTGCATTTCCCTTCCCTTTTCCACCTGGTCCTTGCCTACTATCGGAACATTATTTTCCGAGTGACAGGCAATTACACATTCACCGCATCCAAGACATTTATTCAAATCGATTGCCATTCCCCATTTCAGGCCTGTGTACTCAAATTCGGGATAGAGACTTTTATTTTCTTCTTCGGTTTCTTCACGAATGAATTTCGGGTTCTTCTTATACTGATTTACTGTTCCTTCACGGACTATATGTCTTTTTTCAACGGCATCACGCGTCAGATCCTTATCAAAAGCATGATGCTCCTGTGCCGTTATCAGTTTATAAGTGCCGCCTGCCTTATTTACCGAAGCACCTGTATATATCCACGGAGAGAATCCTCCGTCCTTAGATAAAAGTACATTTGCATTAAAGCCGACTCCCGATCCTACAATTCCAACTTTCGATCTGCCGTAACCAAGCTCAATGGTTAATGTCTTATCCGCTGCTCCGGGCTGAACAAAGACGGGAATGCGGAGTTTCCTATCGCCTACCTCTATATCTACAAGGTCATCTGAATTAACACCTAATTCTTTTGCTGTATTATTTGAAACAGCCGCATAATTATCCCAGGTAATTTTTGAAACCGGGTGAGGCAGTTCCTGCATCCATCCGTTATTGGCGAAAGAACCATCTCCTGTAGCATAGCTTTCCCTTAAGACTACAGTATAACCGTTCGATTCATTTGATTTGTTCCCGGTAGTCATGAATGCAGAAGTATTAAAATTTCCGGTTGAGCCTGTTTCTTCTCCTGTTAAAGCAACTCCATCCTGGAGAACTCCGAACCAGAACTGTTCAAAATCTATATGAGGATTCAATGATGAATAAACATTCTCTTTCCAGTTCTTCATCAGGAATTTATGATAAATTTTGAAATCAAATTTCTGCGGATCGCCGTTGATCCAGTTGAGAAGAATTGTCTCCTTCTGTCTTGTATTAAAGATAGGCCAGATTACCGGCTGCTGAAGAGATGAGAATCCCGTCCTGGTTTTGGCATCTCCCCACGACTCAAAGGTATGATTTATGGGAAGCACATACTGAGCAGGTTCGGAAGATTCGTTTTCGCTCTCAGTAAGACTTATAATAAGACCGGCTTTATTCAAAGCATCTTTATAGCCAAGATCGGCAGGAAGATGGTAAACAGGGTTACTGTCATAGTGGATAACAGCCCCGACATTGCCGCCCTTCATATTACTGACCAGGCTTTCCCATTCCTCTTTTGAAGATAAGTCAAGGACTGAAAATTCCGACTGGTCAGTACGGTACATCGCATCATTTCCAAGAAGACCGTTGAGATGGTTAACTGCTATATGCACTTCTTCCGGAAGATTATAACCAGAGTAAATTATTGATTTACCTCTGTATTTATTAAGGTCGGCGATGAGATGCTTCAAAATTCCGGCAGGCAGGTTATACTTCTGTGCAAATGATTCAGCTGAAGTACCCTGTCCCCCGCCGCCAAGTTCGCTTATCAGCATAGATACAAAATCGTACTGGGCTTCAGGATTAAGTCTTAACCTGTAATCGGCATTACTTCCTGTAAGCGACATATTACCTTCAAACACATACAGCCTGTTAAAATTCTTCAGATCGGAAACTTCCCTGCCTTCGGAGAAGAGTTTTGCATTCTCGATACTGTGCCCTTCAGTACCGAGAAAATCAGATTCGAGTGAGACTATGATCTTTGCTTCATTCCATTTAATTAAAGGGAAAGATCCGCTGCCGTAGCTCTTCTGCCAGGCGGCGTTTTTGACCTCACTATTAAATAATTCATATGAATATATTTTTGCAGACGGGTATTTAGCTATAAAATCATCAAGTACTTTTTTAGCAGTTGGTGAATTTATTCTTTTAGAAATAACGGCTATTTCTTTACTGCCGGTTTTGGAAAGTGCGGCAGTAATTTCAGTATCGGCATTCTGCCAGGAAATATCATCAAAAGTTCCACCGCTTCTTTTTTTCGGACCCGGCAGTCTTTCAGGATCGTAAAGATTAAGAATATTGGCATGTCCTTTTGCACAAAGCTTTCCTTTACTTACCGGGTGATCAGGATTGCCGTCGGCTTTGATAGGTCTTCCCTCGCGTGTCTTAATCAGTATACCGCAGGCATTGGCGCAGGCATTACACGTTGAAGCGTAATAGTCAGATTTGCCAAGCGTAATTTCCTCCGGCTTCTTTATATAGGGAATAATATCTCCTTTGTCCCGGTAATCGGAACAACCTGCACCTGCAAGGGCGGCAGACGCACCGACAAGAGCAAGGAATTTTCTTCTTGACAAGCCCGGAAGCTTTAAGGGATTAAAATCCTCAGTTACTCCTTCTTTAAATTCATGATGACTTGCTTCAATTATATTGGGATCTTTATATAGTTCTTCAAGACTACGCCAGTAGTTTATATCAGGGTTATTTTCACGGATGCTGTTATTTTTATTGTCCTGATTCTCAGACATTCTTTTCACCTATTTTTGTTCTGCGTACGGCATCAGGGTTTATTTCAATCGTCACCTTTTTGTCTTTGATATTTCTACTCATAAAAGAAAAAGGGATTGACTTAACTACGAAATAGCCGAATACTCCTGTGCCTAAAGAGGAAAAAAACTTTTTACGATTTATCTTCCGGGAATTTATTTTTTCTGATTCCATTTCATCTCCTGTTAACGGTGACAAGCCCAGCAGTTATCCGGTCCCTTTGTTATTCCTTTAACATCGGGTAAACGCTCTTTAGCATTCCTGTGACAATCGAGGCAGGCAGACATTGTGAATGAATTTACCTGGAGAACCCTATCCATATTTCTCACCTCACCATGGCAGTTCACACAGTCAATTCCTTTATTTACGTGAACGCTGTGATTAAAGTAGGTGAAATCGGGAGTTTTGTGAATTCTTTTCCAGGGAAGTGCTTTGCCCTCGTTATAGTATGCTGTAAGCTTTTGAATTTCAGGCCTGTCTTTGCGGGCAATTTTATGACAATTCATACAGGTGCTGACAGGCGGAACCATTGCGTGCCTTGATTTTTCAACACCGGTATGGCAGTACTGGCAGTCAATTTTCATCTGTCCTGCATGAAGATTATGTGAAAAGTTTATCGGCTGAACAGGCTGATAACCGACGCCATCCCGCTCAGCTTTGCCGGCAAAGTATGTGATTGTAAAAGAGGCAAGTATAACAAAGATCGTAACCGGAACACGGATCCGAAGGGTGTAATCAAGTAAAGATTTTTTCATTAGTTATTCCTGAGATTGCAGGTTGAGTGTTGAACAAAAAGAATCCTCATACAGTAACCTGTACCTGAAAAAAATCTCGTCTTCTTAGTTTTTTTATAAAGGTAAAAAATAGCTCTTTGCACAGCGCAGTTGTCGTGCCAGAGACTGTGTAACTTTAAACAAAGTGAATTTTAGTAATCGCCAAAATTAAAAAATTATACATACAAAGCAAAAAAGTTTAAGTCTATAATAATACTTTTTATAAAAGGTTGACCAGCATTGACCGCTAAACTGACCCGTCAGTATAAATATAGGATATGTTTGGAACCCAGCATCAAATTCTTGTTGATTATTTCAACAATAAATAATAGTCTGACTCAAAGTGGAGTTGAATTAAGGGAGCTTAGTTTGACAAAAATGGTACGAATTAAGGTTACTGCAATCGATTAATTTTAAGGCCGGTCATAGGCCTGGTGGAGGCCTGGCAGACACCAGGAGGGAAATCAGAAAACGGGATGATTAATTGTCAGATGCGGCAGACTAAGTAATCCTGTTGAAAAATGAAACAGTGTGTTCTATCTTTATGTTAGTATTAAATTTTTTAGCGCCATATTTTATCTGAAGCATACAGCCAGGATTGCCGGTTAATACGATTTCAGCATTAGTCTTTTCAATATTTTTCATTTTTTCTTTGAGCAGTTCAAGGGAGGTTTCTGTATGCAGAAGATTATAGATACCGGCACTTCCGCAGCATTTTGTTGAATCCATCAAAGGAATCAGTTTAATTCCGGGAATTTTATTAAGCACATTTCTTGGCTCATTATAAATTTTCTGTGTATGAACAAGATGACAGGCATCGTGATACGCAACACTTTCATCAGTTTTATTTTTAAGCGGCGGTAGATCAATTTCAGCCAGGAATTCAATTATGTCTTTTACTTTTGCTGAAAATTCGGCAGCCGGCCGGGCAAGCTCTTCATCGTGCTTAAATAATTCACCGTACTCTTTCATAAAAGCACCGCATCCCGCAGAGTTTGAGATAAGGTAATCATATTCATACCTGCCGAACTCTTTAATATTCTTTGCAGCCAGTTCCCTGGCAGTTTCCATATCGCCGTTATGTGCATTCAAGGATCCGCAGCAGGCCTGGCCGACAGGAGAAATAACAACAGCACCGATTTTATTCAGAAGTTCTACGGTATCTTTATTTACCTCAGGAAGCATTACATTCATCAGGCAGCCATATGAGAAAGCAAGTTTATACTTTACTTTCACGGGGGGATTATTTATCTCATTAATGAAGCTATCACTGAATTTATCCGGAATTTCAGGAGAAAACTTTTCTATCTCTGCAAGCTTCGGGGAAAAAATGTTCAGTAATTTTGCGGAACGGATGAATTTCTGCAGACCTGATTTCCTGTAAATTCTCAGAAGAACTGCCAGGGCTTTAAGCCTGTTTTTATGGGGAATAATTCTGCTTAAGAAAAAATGATTTCACAAATGAACCATAACCATGCTTTTCAATTTCAACTCTTGCAGCTTCGACCATCCGTCCGTATCTGACCCCTGCAGGACATGCAGTCTCGCAGGCCTGGCAGTCGAGACAGAAATTCATTTCATATGCAAAAGTATCCGTCACCGGCAGACTTCCTTCAGCGACAGATTTAATTAATTTGATTCTTCCTCTTGGTGAGGATGTTTCGAGATGGGTCAGTTCATAAGTAGGACAGGAAGTAAGGCACATTCCACAGTGGATGCACTGTGAATAAATATCTGTCAGTTCTTTTATTTCTTTTAAAGTATCCGCTTTACCACTTCCTGAATTAATTGCATTTATAAATCCGGGGGTGAAGTAATGAGAACTTCACACTTCGGTTTTAAAGTAAATATTTTCCCGGGGTTAAGGATATTATTTTGATCGATTGATGCTTTAATCCGTTTCATCATCTCAAGTCCGGGCAGTCCTGCAACATTTTCAAGGAACTGCTTTTTTGCAAGTCCCGTACCGTGCTCGCCGGTAATAGTACCGCCAAGCTTTATGGCTTCATTAAAAATAAATTCGAATGCACGATGAGCTTTCAGGATTTCATTCTTATCACGTTCATCGGTAAGACAGGTAGGATGGATGTTTCCGTCGCCTGCATGTCCGAAGTTACCAAATATAACATCAAACTTAGCAGCAGCCTCATTTACTTTTTCAATTATTACCGGCAGTTCGCTGCGGGGTACGGTAGCATCCTCAAGTATAGCTGTAGGGCGCTTTCTTGCCAGCGCGCTGAAGGCTGACCGTCTTGCAGTTTTTAAGAGATCCGATTCTATTTTATTCTGTGCAGATTTTACAAATGTGCAGTTATTCTTTTTAAGGATGTGCTGAATTGTATCGGCATCCTCCTGAACGATACTGCCGCGGCCGTCAACTTCAATGAGGAGGACTGCTTCACTGCCGACAGGAAGTCCGATATGAGTATAATCTTCCACACAGCTTATTGTTGTCTTATCAAGGAATTCCATCATAGAAGGAGTGATATGCGCAGAGATAATACCGGCAACAGCACGGGCGGCATCGTTTAATTTATCGAAGTAAGCCAGAAGCGTGATTGAAGCGGTCGGTTTTGGTATAAGCTTAAGAAGTATTTTAGTAATTATACCGAGAGTGCCTTCGCTCCCGACGATAAAATCTCTAAGATTATAACCGGCGACATCCTTCATATTTTTTCCACCAGTTTTCAGAAGCTCTCCATCAGGTAAAATCATTTCAATGCCGAGGACATAATTTTTTGTAACCCCGTACTTTAAGCCTCTGAGTCCGCCGGCATTATTAGCCACGTTCCCGCCTATAGTACATACATTAAGACTTCCGGGATCGGGCGGGTAGAACAAACTGAGCCTTTCCACTTCATTCTGCAATGCTCCAGTAATTACACCTGGCTCAACAAGTGCTGTCAGATTGGCTGGATCAATTTCCAGAATTTTGTTCCACCTGGTCATCACCATAAGTAAACAATTTTCTACAGGCACTGCACCCCCGCTCAGTCCTGTACCCGATCCTCTCGGAACAACAGCAAACCGTTCATGGTTTGCAAGTTTTACAAGCTGCGAGATCTGTTCTTCATTTTGGGGAAAGACAATCGCTTCGGGAAGCTGATTAAATAAAGGAGTAGCGTCAGCGGAATATGTCAGTTTATCTTCAGCCGAATCAGAAAAGTTTTTTGCTCCGACAATGTTCCTGATTTTTTCTTTAGCTGATGAATTCATTTATAAACCGGTTACTATGAAAGTAAAATAAAGGACGGAATTCAGGAAGCAACTTTACTCAGAATTATTCTTACAATCAGAGCTATTATGATAGCGATCCCGACATAAAGAAGGAGAGCCTGCAGCGATTTAACGGTAATAGCCGCGGTAGAACGGTACCCCCTCCAGCCGCATTGCTTGCACCTGTAAAGTTTCAGGAAAGTTATTCTCTTTACCATTTTCTCCCTCCAGTTGCGGGAATGAGACCTGTAAATCGTACCGGAGGTTGAACACGAAGGGCATCTTTCGAATACCGGATTCTTCCTCTGTATGAAAGTAAAAGATTTCATTTTACCGACAGGGATTTCCATTTAATTAAACTTTCCTTACAGGGGGAGTTATAATACTCCCCTTCCTAACAGATAAAATAAGATTATTTTTAATGATAATTCAATAGCCTGTTATATATAGTTGTATCCGCAAGCACAGATAAAGCTGCCTGGAACTGAGGATCGTTATCAAGTGCTTCCTCAATACGTCCTTCCGAACCGAGATATCTTGATGCCAGTTCAGCTTTCAATTCCCGGATTATTTCACTCTTATATATTTTAAATTCACTTCCGTCTATCTGGTTAAATTGCTCCTTAAGTTTTTTAAGCTCCGAGCGGATAGACGAATCAAGTTTTTTATTATCTGCATCGGTGATAAGTTTATTCACTGCTTTTTCCGCATCAGAACTATATTCAAAATGTTCATCTTTAAGATATTTTTCGAATTCGGAAAATATCTTATCATCTTTAATTGATGAAAAAGATGCATCTTTATGATTATAATAATAATGATCGGCAAATTTAAAGAACATTCCTTTTGCAAGAAGGTTCTCCGTCACATCCCCATCAATTTTATATTCAACAGTAGAATCGGGAGTGATCCCTCCGGCTCCATAAACAGGTCTCTTGTTATCTGTAAGGTATTTACTGCTAAGTATAGAATCGGCGTCGGTTATAACTTTATTGTTTTCAGCATAATTGATTTTCTGAATGCATCTTCCACTGGGGGTATAATATTTGGCTGTGGTAATTTTAAGAGAAGCGTTATAGTTCAAGGGAGTAATAGTCTGTACAAGCCCTTTGCCATATGATTTAGTACCGATCAGTACACCGCGGTCGTGATCCTGCATAGCACCTGCTACAATTTCCGAAGCAGAAGCAGAGCCCTGGTTTATAAGAACAACAAGACGGGCATTGCCGACAAGCGGCTCCTGGTCGGCATAATAATGATTAATATTAGTTTCATCTCTGCCTTTTGTAGTAACGATCAGATCGCCTTTGGGCAGGAACTTATCGCAGATATCGGCAGCAACGTCCAGCAGTCCGCCTGGATTACCGCGCAGGTCAAGCACGATTGATTTAATTTCTTTTTTAGCTTTGAGTTCCTTGAGGGCATCCAGAACTTCAGAAGCTGCTGAGCGGCTGAAACTTGAAAGCTTAAGATATGCATTGCTGCTGTTCTCAGGCATAAATCCATAATAAGTGAGGTTCTTGACTTTCACTTCCTCTCTTAAAAGGCTGAAATTGATGGTATCTCTTTCTTCATTTCTAACTACAGTAAGGTTCACAGTAGTGCCTGGGTCTCCTTTAACAAGCTGGGATACGTCATCTATATTTTCAGGCGTTATAGGGACGCTGTCGGCTGCAATAATCTCATCTCCGATCCTTATTCCCTGTCTTTGTGCCGAATAGCCGTCAAGCACCTCAACTACAGTAACCGAATTTCCGCGGACACCTATAGAGACGCCTACACCCCCGTACTTGCCGCTGGTTATCAGATCTATTTCATCTTTCTTATCCCCGTCGATAAAAATAGTATAGGGATCGAGTGTGTTAAGCATTCCTTCAATACCTGCGCGCATAAACTGTTCGGGGTTTATATTGTCGACATAATTGAGAGAAATCTCTTTATACACCTTTCCGAACAGATCGATATTCTTGGAAATCTGGAAATAAACATCATCCTCACCGGCAAAGAATCCCGAGAACATTAATATAACGAGGGCACCTGTTAAATATGATTTCCAGCTCTTTAATTTCATATTACCTTATCTCCTTCTTTTCAAATAAACTTATTTCTTCAAGTATATCGTTATGAATTTCTTCGATAGATTTCATCCCGTTGATTACTTTAATTCTGCTTTCGTTATCTGCTATATAAAGGTAGCCTGCGCGTACACGTTCATAGAAGGATGAATCTGAAACTTCAATCCTGTCGGGATCAAAATTCTGCATCAGTCTTTTTCTTCTATCGGCTTCTTCAATTGTTATATCTATAAAAAAAGTTATATCAGGTACAGTCTCTCCGATTGCCAGGCTATTTATATGTTTTACCGATTCAATATCAATACCGCGGCCGAAACCCTGGTAAGCGGTTGTAGAATCATGGAATCTGTCCGAAATTACATAGATTCCCCGACTAAGATAAGGCCTGATTTTTTCCCTGACCAGCTGAGCACGTGCAGCAGAAAAGAGGAATATCTCTGTTTCCATAACCATATGGTAATGTTTTTTATCCAGAAGAATTGAACGGACCAATTCCGAAATCTCGGTACCGCCCGGTTCCCGGATTATCTCCACCTCCCTGCTCTGATCCTGAAAAAATTTTTTAAGCATCTCAACCTGGGTGGATTTACCGCAAAAATCAATTCCTTCAAAAGTGATAAACATACAGGATTATCTTCCTTCTCAGTTAAATTTTTTGATAATATATCTTAATCGCTCGGGTTTAGTATATTCAAGAACTGTATTTTCCGGCAGTTCGATTTTGGGGAGGATACTTCCAAGAGTATCCAGAACTATATCGCGGTAATTCACGTAAGCTTTTATTTTATCCCTGCTCATCTTTCCTAATATTTCAATCCCTGCTCTTACTCCCACCGATATTTTATTCGGGAGCAGAACAACATCTCTGTCAATCGGTTTATCTATAATATTAACATCCACTCCCTCAAAATTCTTATCAACTATTTTCTGAACATCCAGAAACACCTGTACTTCCCTGTCCTTGTATATAACACCGGGCAAATCCTCGAGGGGCACCTGGCCGGTGGTCTGATCGTCAAGTTTTTTAAAGTTTTGTCTCTTTGTATAAACAAAAGTAAGGTTCTTCACTACACTTTTAGGACCATACAGGGTTGTAGAGTCGGGACTGATCCTGATGGGTGAGGCGAGTCCATACCCCGATTTATAAGCCAGGTCAAGATCGGGAACAACAGCGACTTTTCTCATATAGTCTTTTTCGACATAAAAAGACAAGGTATCGGGAGTCATATCAATCACCTCAATATCAGAAGAGAGCCACTGGTTCTCGCCGAGAAAGTTGTAGAGGTTTACATTTATCTTTCCGCTGTCCTCCACAGAAATTGTGTAATCCGACTTAGTACTGAGATTTACGCCAAGGAGTTTCCAGCCTTTCCCTTTAAGTTTAACAGATATAAAATCAGGGATACTGGATGCAGTAGAATACCCCATCGGAAAATTAACCAGTTTAACCGGCACATTAACCGTAGCATAATAATCATTCGACAATGAAATAGATATCCACAGAATAATCGAGAAAATTATAGATAATATTACTATATGCAGATTTTTTTTCATCTCTTAAATATAAATAAAAAAACTCCACCATAAAGCGGAGTTCTTGAATCAGATATTATCATTAAGTTCAGAATAGTTTCCTGAAATAATCCAACAGTTTATTCCTGTTGGCCCGGGAAATTTCTCTTCCCTGGATCGGAAATCCTTCTGTAGCGCGGGCATGCTTTCTTAGCTGATGGACATTAAGTTTTTCCAGTTCTTCCAGAGAAACTGCTTCAACCGGTCCTTCAGATTTTATTTCTTTTTTAGCCGCCTCTTTTTCGAGTTTAATCCCGAGTGCTTCTCTTCTCAACTGTTCAAGGTGATCAGATGCGCCGGTAAATAAATTTTCACTGACGGGAGATTCTTTTCTTTCAGCTATCTTTTTAGCTGAACTTTTTTTCACCGGGGTCTCTTTTTTGACTTTCTCCTGCTGAATTTCTTTTGCTGCAGGAGGCTGAACTGCTTCAACTTTTATCTCTGCTTCAGCATCCTCTTTCGGCTGCGCTTTAATCACTTCTTTTACTTTTACTTCCGGTTCTTTCTTTACTGCCGGTTTTTCAGGCGCCGGCAGAATATTTCTTCCCGGTCCTTCATCGTCATCATTTATCTCAGGGATCATTGAAATCATCTGTGAATCCGGCTGAGGAATAACGTGAACAGACACAAGCTCGCCGACCCTTTTTGCTGCTGCTGCTCCTGCATCAACCGAGGCTTTAACAGCGGCAACATCTCCGACAACTTTAATTGTTACAAGTGCAGGGTTAGTGACTTCTTTACCAATGAGAGTAACGTTTGATGACTTAACCATGGCATCGGCAGCCTCAATGGCGGCGACGAGACCACGGGTCTCTACCAAACCTAATGCTTTAGGCATATTTTACTTTCTTTTCGGCAGTATTGATTCTACTTCGGTATGCGGACGCGGAATTACATGAACTGAGACTAATTCACCAACTCTCTGGGCGGCTGCGGCGCCGGCATCAGTAGCTGCCTTAACAGCACCTACATCCCCTCTAACCATCACAGTTACATATCCGCCTCCGATAGTTTCTTTTCCAAGCAATTCTACTTTAGCGGCTTTAACCATTGCATCAGCAGCTTCGATGGCTCCGACTAACCCCTTAGTTTCGATCATTCCCAGTGCATCAAGTGACATAAACGTGCTCCCAATATTGAATTTATGATGTTCGAAAATAGCTTATCAGCAAATAAATGTCAATTTAAAGTATTAAGGTATTCCTGTAAAATTATTGCGGCAGAATTACTATCGAGCAGACCCTTGTTCCTTCTCTTCGATTTTTTAGTCACTGATTCAAGTATTTTCTCCTGCGCCATCACAGAGGTATATCTTTCATCCCAGAAAACAATTTCAATTTTATATTTCTTTGCCAGTTCCTTTGAGAATTTTTCCACTTTACCGGCAACTTCTGATTTAGTCCCGCTGTCGTCCATCGGGTAACCCAAAATTATCTTCCCGACATTTTTTTCATCAATGATTTTCTTAAAATCATTCCAGAAATTCTGATCGTTATTAAGTGTTTTATAGGGGTAAGCAAAGATCTTTAAAGGATCGCTTAAGGCAAGTCCGATTCTTTTTGATCCGAAATCTATTCCCAGTACCCTTGAAGGTTCATCAAAATGATCTCCGGGCATCAGGCTCCTTCAAATCTTTCAACAGAATAAATACCTTTAAGCTTCTTAAGCCGTTCGATTATCCTTGATAGATGCTCCAGGTTATGAACGTAGAGGGTCACGTTCCCCTCAAAGGTAGAATCGCTGGTATTTATATTAATTGATTTAATATTTGTATTCTGGTATGCCACAATAGCATGAGAAATTTCATTTAATAAGCCGGGCGAATCCTCACCCATAACCGTAAGTCCTGCCACGAATAAATTCCCTTCACCTTCAGGCCATTGAATAGGAATCAGCTTGCTCGGATCATTTTCAGAAATACGGATCAGGTTCGGGCAGGTTTTCCTGTGTACCTTTATTCCTTCTCCGATCGTTATATAGCCTATAACCGGATCACCGGGTATCGGGTTGCAGCATTTTGCATAGGAATACAGGATTCTGGTTTTCTTGCCTTCGACAAGGACCCCACCGATATCACGCCTTGCAGTCTTTGCAAAATCTTCGAACTCGAGAGCGGGAGCAGCCTCTCTCTTCTCTTCTTTAGATTTTGTAGCAGTCAGGACTTCGTCGAGGTTAACTTTTCCCTGTGCTATCGATTTGAAGAAAGTTCTTGTATTTTCAAACTTTAAGTCGGATGTCAGCTTCGAGAGATCATCAGGAGTAAATGACAATTTCATCTTTTTAATTTTTTTATCCCAGATTTCCCTTCCGCCTTTAACTATATCATCTTCTTCTTTGTTGATCCATTTACGGACTGCCGATTTAGCTTTATGAGTGACCACAAACTTCACCCAGTTTTTATTAGGGTGCTGATTCTTTGAGGTTATGATCTCAAGCTGGTCGCCGCTATGAAGGATTGTATCAAGGGGAACAATCCTGCCGTTCACCTTTGCTCCGATACAGTGAAATCCGACCTTCGAATGGATTTCAAAAGCAAAGTCGACGGGGGTAGAATTGATAGGGAGACGCCTCAAATCTCCTTTCGGTGTAAATACGTAAATCTCGTCCTGATAAAGGTTTAGCTTAAAACTTTCAAGTAAATCTTTCCTTGCGTCGTCTCTTGAGGCATTTTCAAAAATATCCCGTATCCAGTTAACCCAATTCTCAAGGTCCTTATCACTGGCCGTCTTACTTTCCTTATACCTCCAATGGGCTGCCACACCTTTTTCTGCCACCTCATGCATCTTCCCTGTTCTGATCTGAACTTCGACAAGCCGGCCCTCAGGACCCACAACAGTGGTATGGATCGACTGATAATTATTTGTTTTAGGGATAGAGATATAATCTTTAAATCTGTCGGGTACCGGGAGATAAATCTGGTTCACAATTCCAAGGGTAGTATAGCACTCATTTGCATTATCTGTATCGAGGATTACTCTAATAGCGAACAGGTCGTATATTTCTTCAAAAGGTTTATTCCTGCGGACCATCTTACGGTATATGGAATAAAGGTGTTTAGGTCTGCCGCTCACCTCATATTTGAACTTATACTCATCGAGCTTCTCAAGAATGGGTTCACTAAACTTTTTAATGTAGGATTCACGTTCTTTTCTTTTATTCTTCACCTTATCGACAAGCTCTTCATAAGCTTCCCTGTTAAGGTATTTAAATGACAGATCTTCAAGTTCCCATTTAACCCTTCCAAGACCAAACCTATGGGCGAAGGGAGCATATATCTCAAGAGTTTCCTGTGCAATCCGCCGCTGTTTATCGGGATTAACAAACTCAAGGGTTCTCATATTATGGAGCCTGTCAGCGAATTTAACGAGGATTACCCTTACATCCTTAACCATTGAGAGGAGCAGCTTTCTGTAATTTTCGGCTACCGTAATCTCCTGTCCCTTAAATATTCCGCTTATTTTAGTAACTCCATCAACTATCTCTGCCACTTCCTTTCCGAACTCTTTCGAAAGGAGATCCAGGTTGAGTTCGGTATCTTCAACCACATCGTGGAGCAAGGTACTTGCAATAGTTATATCATCAAGGGGAAGTTCTTCAGCCACTATTATTGCCACCTGGTATGGATGGGTAAAATACGGCTCACCGGAAGCACGCAGATCGTGTTTATGAGCTTCAAGAGAGAATTCAAAGCTCTTCTTTATCAATGCATCGTCTACTACCGGCAGGTTCTTATGACAGACCGCCAGCAGGTCATCAAGCATCTTCTGATATTTCGGTTCCAGTATGCTCATTTTTGGTTAAGCGCTAAAAATTTAAACTATTGATAACATACTATATTTATTAGAATGGTGAAAGTCAACAGAGATGTTATTAACACCATCCAAGCCCCCGGAAAGTTCCATTTCCGGGCTATTCTTGTTTCCTCCCCGTTCCAATTTAATCATTAGATTTTACTTCTTAATTAATGATATTCATACAGGTTCTGGAGGGTGGAGTTATTTCAGGGATTAGAAAGTCCTGTTCTCAATTGCTTTACCCTTTCCAGTCTGGCCTTCAGTTCGGAACGGACCTTTTCATTAAGATCAGGAATGGAGAGGATTTCATTACAGAGCTGGATTGCTTTTTGATTTTCGCCAATCTTAGTATACTGCTGGGCCATCAAGTGTTTAAGTATTATTTCGTTATAATGGTTCAGATTAAGGGGAAGAGATTCGAGAATTTTTCTGTAAATACTAATTGCTTTTGGGGGATCCAGATCTTCATAAGCTCTTGCAAGTCCCCACTGGAAAAACCTGCTCCCGGGATATTTTTTCAGTGCATTTTCAGCAAGTTCTGCTGCCTTATAATATTTCTTCTGATCGATATAAATCCAGATAAGTGAATTTATTGCAAGGTAGGTATTGTATGAAGGATGATTGATTGATTTTTCCAGCAGAATGATTCCCTCATCTTTTTCATCGTCATAGCCGGGAATCCATTCGAGGAATTCTGTTTTCCTGCTCTTCCAGTATTTATATGTACCGATGGCGATATACGCTTCATAAAAATTCTCATCCATTGAGGCAAGTTCACCGAAGTCAGCGAGGGCATCTGCACCGGCAGATAATGAATTCAGCCACTCGCCATTGAGGGCTTTAAAGTAAGCCAGGTAACCTTCAGAGAGACTTAGGAAATACTTATTCCAGGGACTATCCTTATCTGCGTTTATCAGTGATTGCGACTGTTTCTGAGCAAGGTTAAGAAGTGAATCAATAACAGCTGCATCATATTCTCCGCCGTAATCATAAGACTTTGCTATCTTCACTGCAGCGAGATATATTTTTCCAAGGGGAAGTTGGGTATAATCGTGGTCAAGCTTTCTGAAAGTATTTTCTGCGGAAGAATAATCCTGAAGGATAATCTGACTGATGCCGGATTTCAGAGCTGAATCCACAGCACGGTCGGGATATGTCTGGCATATTCCCGCGGCAGGCAGCAGAAGCAGCACTGCCAGGATTACGTTTTTCACATCAAAGAGTTCCAAACGTACGGTCGCCGGCATCTCCTAAACCGGGGAGAATATATCCTTTCTCATTCAGTTCCCTATCGAGAGCAGTTGTGAAAAGATCGATGTCGGGGTGTTTTTCAAAGACCCTTTTTATTCCTTCCGGAGCAGCGACCAGCGACGCAAATGTACAATCGCTTATGCCGTTATTTTTCAATCTTGAGATCGCGGCTATTACGCTGCCGCCTGTTGCAAGCATAGGGTCGAGTATTATCATCTTAGTATTTGCTTTGGTGGATGGTATCTTAAAATAATAACTATTCGGCTCTAATGTTTTTTCATTTCTTTCCATACCTATGTGACCAACTTTTGCATCGGGTATAACCTCAAGGAAACCGTTAACCATTCCAAGTCCCGCTCTTAGTATCGGTACCAGTATTATCTCCTGCGACAACCTGTATCCAGTTGTTTTCTCAAGAGGTGTTTCAACCTCGATTTCATGCATCTTAAATTTCTTACTGATTTCTATAGCGAGAATAATTGATAAGCGATTAACAGCGGCACGGAAAAATTCAGGGCTGGTATTTTTGTCCCTCAACTGAGTAAGTTCTCTTTTGACAATCGGGTAATCAAGAAGAGTAAGGTTTTTGTATTCCTGTTCCATTTTTATTGAGTTCATTGTAGAAAAAATTATTTGATCTTTCTACCCAAAATAGATAAAAGATTTATAAAAGGAGAAAGAGGAGGAGTATAATTGTAATTAAGTTCTGCAAGTATACCAGCCGGGGATTTCAGTCTTATCAGGGCAGACAGAAGATCGCCGTATCCGGATACTTCCCTGCCCCCAAGAAATGCCGCGCCCAATATATTTTTGTTCAATGCGTGATAGACAATTTTGCCGAAGACCTGCCGGCTTCCCGGCATCACTTTTACAAGGTTGGGGGCTGAGGCCTGAACGCTCTTAAAAGGGATTGAATTCTGACCCGCTTCTGCTTCGGTTATCCCGACTGAAACCTGAAAATTGTTAAGGATCTTTACTGCAATATTCTTTACTACAGTATTTACTGCTTCAGAACCTCCTGCTGCATTCCCGCCGGCAATATGGGCAAAATCACGTGCAACCGTTGCCACGGGGAAGTAATCTGTTCTTTTTGTGACCTCGTTTATTATTTCAATATTATCTCCGCAGGCAAATATAGAAGGATCAGAAGTTTTGAGGTTTCTATCGACTTTAACTGCTCCCCGTGGAGTTAGCCGGAGTCCCGCTTTTTCCGCCAGAACATTATTTGGTGTAAAACCGACAGTTGATATTATCAGTCCCGGTTCTATGATCCTGCCGTCAAGGTTAACCGATTTAATAAAACCTTTATCAGTATTGAGTGATAAATTATGATAGGCTCCGTGAAATATGATACCTGTTTTCTTAAGAAGATCACGGATCATAATCCTTATCTCAGGTTCGGTATACGGCAGGGGGAGATTTTCCTTTTCTATTACCGTGACTTCTTTATTCAGCTGATGGAATGCATCGGCAGCTTCCAGTCCTATATATCCCGAACCGATTATAAGTACAGAATCAATTTTCTTAGACTGAACATAAGCGGTTATATTATTTAAGTCGGCTATATTTTTTAGTGTGAAAAGGTTAGGAATGAATTCCGGGAAACCGGGAATTTTCTTGGGGATTGAACCGGTTGCAAGCACCAGTGAATCATAATTCTCTTCAAATTCTTTACGTGATTTCAGATTCCTTACGGTTAAAATTTTGCGTGTCCGGTCGATGCCCGTAACTTCACAAGATGTATAAGCTTTGACTCCCTTTGACTTCCGGAATTCTTCCGGAGTAAAAGTTATTATATCTTCATATCCCAGTATCTCTCCGGAAAGCACATATGGGATTTCGCAAGTCCCGGTAGAAATAAATTCACCGGATTCAAACATCAAAACTTCAGAATCGGGGCTGACCCTTTTTGCTTTTGCCGCAGCAGCAGGACCCGCTGCATTGCCTCCGATGATGATTATTTTTGCAGGCTTAAACACTTCAATTTATTTTGTCTTAAAACTCAAAGTAAACGAAACCCCGTTAAATCCAAAGATTTCACGGATCTTATTTTCAAGAAATCTTTTATAATGATCAGGAACCTCTTTGGGATAATTTGAAAAGAAGAGGAACACCGGATAATTATCCCCTACCTGGGTAACGTATTTTATTTTAACCTCTCTGCCTGTGTGAGTGGAAGGAGGAGGATTCCTTTCAATTTCAGCGAGCAATTTTTCATTCAATTCACTGGTAGGGATCTTCTTCTTCCTTTCAGCATTGACTTCCTTAACGAGGTCTATAAGTTTAAATATTCTCTGCTTTGTCAATGCTGAGATAAAAATTACTGGAAAATAATTCGTCCTTCCAAGTTTGTCTTTTATTGTGAGTTCAAATTCCCTGGCTGTATTCGTATCCTTTTCAACCAGATCCCATTTATTGACTGCAAGGACTATTCCTTTTCTCCAGCGGACAGCTTCGTCGATTATTTTCTGATCCTGTTTATCAAGGCCCACACTTGCGTCGATCATAACAACCGCGACATCGCACTCACCTATAGACTTTAAGGTACGAATCATAGAATAAAATTCAATACTTTCCTCAATCCGTTTCTTTTTTCTGAGACCCGAAGTATCCACAAGTATTATTTCTTCACCATAATACTTAAGAACAGAATCAACGCTGTCCCTGGTAGTCCCGGGGATATCAGTCACTATGCTTCTATCGTATCCAAGCAATGCATTTGTAAGTGATGATTTACCTACATTAGGGCGGCCGACTACAGCAACCTTAAGCCGGGGGTCTTCAGATTCATTTTCCATATCGGGGAAATTGCCTGTAAGGTCGTCCAGGAAATCACCTATTTTTCTTCCGACAATAGCAGATACATCGTAGATTACACCAACGCCGAACCTGTAAAATTCTGCTGCCAGAGGTTCATATTTTTCAGAATCTACTTTATTCGCGAGAAGGAAATATTTCTTACCGGAATTCCGGAGTATCCGTGCGATCTCCTCATCTACGGGGGTAATTCCAGCCCTAACATCTACAAGGAATATTATTGCATCGGCCTGGTTTATCGCAATCTCAACCTGTTCACGTATAGCTCTCTCAAACAGATCCGTTGAATCGGGAACATAACCGCCGGTATCCATAAGTTCAAACTTCTTACCGGCCCATTCGACTTCGCCGTAATTTCTGTCGCGGGTTACTCCGCTTATATCATCTACAATAGCTTCTCTTCTGCCTACAAGCCGGTTAAAAAGGGTCGATTTTCCAACATTTGGACGTCCTACAATTACAACAATCGGTATTTTCATATATAAGTTTATTATTTAGTGGGTTAAAATATAAAACTGTTCACCTTAGCATCAAAGGAAGAAAGATTAGAAGCCGCTTTAGATCTGGGTGCAGATGCCTCACTAAAAAGAGAATTTCATAAATGAAATTCCTACGTACAATTTGTTGAGATATTAAACAGGTTTGACAAAATGTCAGGCTCCCTTGTTATGCCGGATTAGTGCCGGAGTTATACCGTATTAGTCCCGTATTTGAACTCAAAATGAGACAGCTGGAAAACAGCGAAAAAACGCAATATTCGACTGTTGAAATAATTATCAAATGACAAAATGTCAGTGTCTCAATTTGGAATTGTTTACTTCCTCAGAAACTAAATTTCAGGTTAAGAGTGGGGACAAGCTCCATATAGTCAGCGAACTGCCTATTTTCAACCGTAACCCTTGCCGCCAGTTCCTTATTATATACCGTTGTACTCCAATAGGCATCGATAGAGCTAAGGAAATGATTAATATAAATTCCAATAACTGCTTTAGATGCAGTATTAAAATAATCGTTCGCAGTAGCTCTCATTCCGGTATATTGAAGAAACATGGGCGAAACGTTAAATCCAAGGCTGTTAGTATAATCCGCCCAGCCCGCCCTGAACTGGTGATATTTTCCGATCATTTCATAATACTGCTGTTCAGGATAATAAGCAAGCTGGTGGGAAAGTTCGGAGTGCTGAACTTCAACTGCGTGGATGTCATTAAAGTTTACCCTATCCCATGGGGGTAAATATGCATTATCGTCTATAGGGATATTACTCCCATAGGTTTGATTTAACCACCGGGCATAACGCACCACGCTCCAACCGGAATTATCTGAGACATTATCAGCAAAGTTTTGAAAATCATCAGTCGCTTTAATTCCTTTATTATTATATATCACTGCCGCAGTTACCACGGCTGCTTCAACCGCCACAAATATTCCTGCCTTCAGGTATCTTTCAGCATAAAATTCACCTGCTCCCGGAAATATGATTGAAAATAAAGCGCCGAGCCACGGTGATTTTTTGTCCTCAAACTGCGGATTAAGCTGAATAGTTTTAAATTCCATGCCGACCTCATCAAACGACAGTTTATTATCGACCTGCAGGTTCCCGGTAAAGCTGATCCCGGTATTATTCGCTCCTTTAAAAGAAAAGTCGGGATGTATTGATTCTTTTTCATTCTGCGCGGATAAGAATTCTGCAGCAAAGAAAACCATGAGCAATAAAAGAAAATTTCTTTTTAACATAACATCCTCATAAAATTTTTTCAATCAAAAATCGAATCCGAATAATATGCCTCCATAAAATCTCCATTCTTTTCCATAGGTAATCGTTTCATTATTCACTTCTCTTGTAACCTTATCGAATCCGTATGATGCATTAACAAACAGGTTTGTGGGGAACAGGTAATAAGAATTCATCTGTACTCTAAGTTCTACACCGGCGCCTTTCTTAAATGTATCAAGTGCAGGAATATTGCCGTTCCAGGCATTACCGAGGTCTCCGTAGAAAGCGAGGAACATTTTATCCAGATAAATATGACCGATCCTTGCATCAATTTCCCGGAAAAGCGGGAAACGGTAAGTCAGGTTAAGCCAGCCTATCTCATTACCGCTGATAGCATAAAACGGATAAGCTTTCATACCGGAGAGTCCCCCGAGAAAGAAGTCGAAAAAGTCCGGTATCTGCGGACCAAGAATCGACCCCGCCCTGATCTGTGCGGTAAGTGTATGAGCTTTAAATGGCAGGGGGAAATGCAATTTTGTGTTTAATTCTAATTTATGAAAATCATATTTATTGTATTTCGGAGTAAGAACACCGTCTTCAACTGTGTATTCCCCGTCTGAATTAAACTTATCAAATTCATAATCATATTGTATTTTGAATTCAGCTCCGACAGGGTTAATCTCCATATCACGTGACGGGAGGATCAGATCAAAATTATACGTGAACCTGAGATCTCTGCCGATAAAATATTCGTCATTAGTTGTGGGATATAAAATTGCAGAATTCGGAAAGATAAAACTATTAAGAGTTGCAGTATACCTGCTCCAGACAAACCTGAACTCAACATTCTGGTTCCTTGAAAATATCCGGTGCTTTGCAGCAAGGTCAACTTCAAATAAATTGTATGCTATATCTGTATTTACAACATCATCATAATGAACAGTGCCGTCGGGAAGCGTATCCACTCCGAAGAAAATATCAGCATCAGATTTACGGCTTATATTATACAGCTCAAGGGACAATTCAGGTTTAATCCCGAGGTTAAAAAGCAGGGGCAGTTTATTCCTGTACTCAAATATCAGGAAAAGATCCCTTTCCAATCTTGCATTAATAGAACCTCCGGCAAATAAAGAATAGCGGTTCAGCATATCACTTGAGGAGACATACACCCCGGGCTTAAATTTTTCAATAAATGTATTTCCCGTATTATAGTTGTCAAACCTTATGAAAGGGAAGAATGTCAATCTTGAAAAAGCGCCGCCGTATTTTTCTTCTTTATAATCGGGTACCTCAAAGTCATTATAATTCCTGAGCTTCTCCAGATCAAAATTTGCAAGGTCGCCTTTCGGCTGGTCTTTTCCAACAGGAGGATTATCTATCCATACATATTGTTCCTGCGGTTCAACCTTAGACTGTTCTTCCGGAGTAATTTTAAATATTTTATATCCGCCGGCAGTATAACCGGAATAAAGGATTGTGCCGTCATCAGATACGGAAGGCATGAAAGCACCGCCGAGCACATTAGTAAGCCGGGTTTTTTCTCCTGTCTCAGGATTATACCGGTATATATTAAAAATGCCTGTTTCATCAGAAGCATAGATCAGGCTGCCGTCCGAAGCAAATTCAGGATTTCTCTCATCGGCGGGAGTAGCTATAATATTTTTATAATTACTCGCATTTGTATCCACGCGGGCTATATCTCTGCCGTTTGTATAGGAGTAATCAAATACCACATACGAATCATCGTTTGAGAATTTAGGATTATATACCTGTTCACCATTTTCAAAGAATGTAAGTCTTTTGAAATTTTTACCATCTATATCTACTATACCAAGATTTGTAGTTCCGTCTTTTTGAAAAAGAAATACTATCTTTTTGCCATCGTGTGAAACTGCAGGCTGATTTGCTCTAAGATCGTTAGTAAGCCGTGTTTCTTTATCCTTATCGATATCGTATACATAAAGGTCGTGAACATTGTACCAGTTAGGGTTATCGTCAGTAAGCTTTGCATATATCAGTTTATTTTCATTTCCAACCCATCCCATTGTAGATCTGATTCCATCGACGAGCTCTTTTTCCTCTCCTGTTGTCATATCATGTAGATATATACCAGCAGGAGAAAAATAATCGGATGATTTGTTAGAGATGTACACATATTTTTTCCCGTCTTTCGAGAAAGTCGGGTAGAAGTTCCCGAATCCTTCCTTATCAATCAATTCACCGGCAACGAGATTATCCATAACTCCGGCAGATCTTTTTTTATAATCGGCAGTAAGGTAATCCTTCCACTCTTTATAAATTTCATCGCCGTCTTTTCCCAGTACATCTTTGAATGCGGCATCGATAGTAAAATTAGTAAGCTTGCCGAGGGCACGGGTGATTTCCTTGAGTTTTTCCTCACCATACTGCTGTGAAATGTAGCGGGTAAGTGCAAACCCGGCATTATAAACAGACTCATTTCCAAGGCTTGTTTTTCCGAACTCACCCATTTCATTCCATGTAAGCATATTACCATTCAGGGCATATTCTCTCAGTATCATATCCCTGTGTGTATCCCACTGATCATAATTAAATTCTTTTCTCATATACTGTGCAGTACCCTCGGCAAACCAGGCGGGCATATTAACCGAAGAAAGAGGATAGGAGACAATAACATTCGGGTAGCCGTAGAGGATATCAGGCCTTCTTTCGTCCTCATAATTCAGAACCTGGAGGAAGACAGCAGGAATACTGCGGGACATCTTCATTGACGACTGTATCTGAACCATATGAGTAAACTCGTGCGAGATAACGTTACGCAGCCAGTTGTGAGTACCCCGCAGATCAAAATCGAGTGCGCTGGTCCAAATTTCAATCTTATTGTCGAAGAAATAAGTTGCACCGTTCGAATAATCATCGATGTCTTTTATTATAAAATGAACTGTGCCGGGTTCATAGTCGTACAATGAGGTGATAGGTCCCCATACTTCATCAGCTATTTTACAAACAACCCTTGCCGTCCTTTCAGCACCTTCGTGGAAATGGACCTCGACGTGTTTGCCCTTTATGGTATACCAGTTAAGTTCGGGATGAAACTCGGTAAACTGAGCAAACGCGGTTGAATAACTTATTAATAATGTAAAAACAAGAGAAAGAAATTTTTTCATATTAAGTTTAATTCGTTTTGGGATATGACGAATAGAATAAACTGCATTACTCAAATCAGGATATTTGATGAGTTATGTAGAAGTTTCTCAGATCTTATCCTCAAAGATGAAGAGTTTTTATTTTACTTTACTACTGCAATTTTAATAATTTTTGATTCAGTCTTGCCGCTGACTCCTGCAGCTTCAATCCTTGCAAGGTAGACACCGCTTTGTATATTGCCAACATTCCATACCGTCTCATTATCCAATCCTCCGCGTGCGTCGTCATTAAGTTCGGCGACATAATCACCCGCAAGATCGAATATCTTAATATTTATTTTAGCATCTTCAGAAACGTAATACCTGATATAAGTCTGATTGTCATAAACAGGATTGGGGTAATTATAAGCCCTGTCAGCGGGGAAAAATCCTGCTGTCCTGTTCTGACCCGAAGCTGCTTTAACAAAAGAACTATTTTCTGAATTGCCGTATTCCCCGCCCCAGAAAATATTTCCTTCTGTCAACCCGATATTCCAGGCAGAAAGGTTCATACTGCTGTTGAAAGCTGCGAGTGAAATTTTGTTATTATCTTCGTACAGCACAGGGTAAGCAGCCAGTGCTGAGCCGGCTGAGATCGGGAATCCATAGACAATTTTTCCCGTACCGCCATCGATTGCAAAAATCCTTCCGTCAACAGTAGAAGCAATTATTTCCGCATTATTATCGCCTTCAAAATCAGCAGCCAAGAATATTTCCTGTAAAATCCGTTATTCAAGGGATCTTTAAAAGGAAAATTATCAGCAAGAGAACCGCTTAAGTTCCTTGCTTCAATAGTATTCCCGTTATTATAAACCACGTAGTTCTCACCATCCTGCTTAAGATCTGCTATAATAAATGATTTTATTCCTGCAGAAGCAGAGACTTTCCAGGAGGCAATGATCTTACTCCCTTTAATCACATAGAAATTTTTGTCTGTTAAGATTACTGCTATATGATCTCCGGAATTATCCTTCGTAACCGCTAGTTTGAGAGGACTTTCTTCCGTGAAGGCCACACTGTTTTCCTGGTTATCCTGGTAGGCTTTATATGAAACAGCCCTGTTAACAGAAGAAAAGATAGCAGCAATAAAACTACTGTCAGCTGAAATCTGCGTTACTGTAAGGCCTGATCCAAAATCCAGGCTGTCCTGCGCCTCCATTAGAGTAGAAGGAAGCTCTGCCGGTTTATACATAATAATTTTTCCATCAGACCTGCCTGCAAGTATTTGAGGTTCAGGAAGATACCTGATTACAGGAGCCGATGTGAATACATTACTTGTATTTACTGTTGCTATTAATGGCGTAGTTCCATCGGTAACGTATTCGGCTAAATATTTTCCTTTTGTCCCCACAATATGCTGAACATTCAAATCAGTGAAAGCGGCCATTTTAGCAGTTGAAAGACCTCCAATATAAGGCATAGCCTCAGCACCACTGTTGTTTAGGAAGTAAAGTGCCGAATCAGCCTGCAGTCCGAATGTAAAATATTTTTGAAGAGCAGTAAGATAGAAACTGCTGCCCGAATAGCCGGTATTTCTGGAGAATAGAGGTACTATTGTAGAGTCGCCATAAGATATCCTTAAACTCATCTTATTGCTTATATCGGAAAAGTCCGACATTGTAATAAGACTATTTGCGCCGGAGTTTGTAACTGCCGGGGGTCTTGTATCTTTTGAAAATCTATTTTCATAAAGTTCGGCAGGGTTGCTGCTGTACCAGAAATCCTCAGGGCCTCCCTCACCTATTACAACATCTCCGAAAATAGTAGTAAACTGCTCGCCGATATCCTGTACACCGTCGGCTTCTTCGACGTCTACACCGCGATTATATTTATCTGTATTGATTTTATTCGAACCAATTTTTGCATCAATAATATTCTGATCGATATGCCATATAACAATTCCGTTGCCCGGTACCGCCCAGTCATACTCATCAACATTAATTACAACACCATCTACCGAATCAACATCGTAGCTTATATATCCTGTTGTATCCTTATAAAAAGTTCTTGTTAAATTATTTCCGTTTATCACATAAGTAATTTTTGAACCATCATTATTTACATCTCTCTCTCTGTTCTCAACGAGGTAATACTCGGTTGAGTTAATAGGGACCTTCAGTATAGTGGTATCGTTAACAGATGCAGCAAGGTCAGCTGCTATATCCACGGAATAATTTCCCGGGTTTAATTCTACGGGCTGAGCCCAGCCGAGATATATTTTTTCCCATGCTGAAGGCTGAGGGGGATATATACCGTTGTAAGCGAATATGGACTGACCGTCCATCAACCCGAATCTGCCGATAGCGCTAAGACCGGTCTCTGTATCGAACAAATCGGGAAGTCCAAGGTAGCTCCCTATACTGGCAGCTAATAGACCATTTATTGAAACCTGAAAAAGAACAGAACCGCCGATAGACTCGATTTCCCTGCTCTCTGTTTCAGGGATTATCATCGAATTTCTTATCTCAAAGCTATTTCCCGAAACAGGAAAACCTGTGAATGTACTTCCGAAAATATTCTGCAGCGCCGCAAAGCTAAGATAAACCGACGGCAGATCATTCTCATTGCCGAGGCTTCCGGGAAGAGAAATATCGCGCCCGACGCCCGCGTGAAAAATTGTAAATACGTCGTAATCAGCAAAATTAAAACCCGGGTACATAGCATCGGCTTTCTGCCAGACTTCCTGTGAAAAATCAGCCAGTCCGGTAAAGTCATCTGAATTATTCGGAGGTGAATAATTTCTCATTGTCTGAGAAACTGAAAATGTATCGGGCAATACCGTATAATCGATGAAAAGATTTCCATTAGAAACCTTTTCAAAATAATTCTTTACAAACTGCAGGTGAGCTTCAAAATATGGTTTGTTATGGGGCAAAGGGTCGAGGATAGTGTTCCCGTAATTCTGTGAATACATTGAACCGAATTTTCCGTTACCGAACGTTGTTCCGTCGCGGTCATCCTGAAAGTTCACCATCACAGCTAAAATTTTTAATGTATCTCCGGCTGTTATATTTGCCGGGCCTGAAGAAGGAAAAGGATTAATATTTCCAATAAACGTTTGGGCAGATAAACTGCCCAAACTAAATAGAATCAGAAGTGTTGACCGGATTATTCTATACATATAAGATTAAATTCCCCTTGGCAGGCCATGACCGCTTTCAGGAACTCCTCCCCATCCGATTATAACACTGAATCTTAATGTATTTGACAGAGGGTGATTTTCACCGCCCTTGAAAACATCGGTTGTAATATAACTGAAATCAAAACCGTAGATATCATACCTTATACCGGCACCAAAGGTTAAGAACTTTCTGTTTCCATAGGAAGGATCTTCGTAGAAGTAGCCTGTCCTGAGTGCAAACAGGAAGTCGCCGGGCTGACCATACCAGTATTCAAATCCCATCGAAGTAACAATATCCCTGAGTTCTTCACTAAAGGGCTTATCACCCCATGAAGTAAATATTGCCTGATAGAATTCTTTGGAATGACCGCTGCTGTCCCTGCTGACAAGCAGTTTACTGAAATCTAGTGTATAAGTGAGAGAATTGAATTCATCCTCAAATATCCTGTAGGCAAAACCAAGGCGGAAATTGGTTGGGATAGGATCTGCCTGTGCACGGTCTATATAATAAATTTTAGGACCGAGGTTGCTCAGGTTAGCGCCGATGCTGATTTTATTGCCGATATCCTCATCTATAAAAGGCAGGACAAATTTTTCAGGTCTCCACATTGCAGCGATATCAAAACTTACAGACGTTGCCACGCCTTTACCCTGTTCTTCACCAGCACCTTTATCTGCGAGACGGCTATGAATTATCCTGAAATTGAATCCAAGTCCCCAATCGGGAGATATCTTGGTAGCATATCCAAGAGTAAGAGCTGCATCAAATGATCTGAAAGTTCCCAGCGGATCGGGGGAAGTTTCTCCCGTACGCACAAACTCTCCGAAGTTCATATACGTGATGCTGGCTGAAACTGTACCGCTCAGGTCCTCCATATATTCCCTGTAGGTCAGGTAATCGTAGAAGAGGTCGAGGTTAAACTGGGGCAGCCAGTTGCTGTGAGTTATACTCAGCTCGGTTCCGGTCTGAAAAGCGAGACCCGCCGGATTCCAGAATATAGCTGCAGAATTATCTGCCAGGCCGGCGCCCGATTCACCAAGACCGCCAGCCCTGGAATCAGGAGCTAAAAGCAGAAATGGAACAGCGGCTTCTCCCTGCGCATGCGTTATCTGCTGCATTCCCATAAACATAACGCTGACCATCAATAGCCTGAAAATGGTTTTCATTTTATATTACCTCCGATAAATAAATAATCTTATTTTTCTTATTTTCTTTTTCTTATTGTCTGTCTTAAAAAATATCAATTATAAAGTTAAAAATTTAACCTATATAAGTCCAAAATTTATTGCCTAACGAATCACAGCAAGTTTGCCAAGAACGCTTTTTGTATAGTTACCGTCAAGGTTCTTTACGATAATTTTGTAAAGATACGTTCCATTAGCAATAATGTTCCCGTCCTGATCACGGCCATCCCAGTCGACTCTGACAAACTTATCTGTTGTGTGATATTTTTCGATCTCACGGATAAGACGGCCGCTGACCGTATATATCTTTATCCTCACTTCTGCGTCGTTTATCTGGTTCCGCTGAAATGTAAAAGTCGTATTACTTGAAAAGGGATTAGGATAATTATAAACATCTCTTATTTCAAGGTCGTCTCCGCTGACCACCGAGAAATATACAGTCTGTGTGCTGAAATTATTAAACACATCCCATGCTTTTACCTGGAGCGAATAATCACCCTGATCAAGGTTATTAAATTTATAGTTAACTTCACCTGATTTTCCACCGGCATCAAGATCCCCGGTAAAGTACTGTGTGAAATCAATCGGATTCTGCTCCTGGTTATTCAGAATTCCTTCAAGCTGATGTCCTATACCGGTACCGGTTGTGTTTAAGCCGGTCTCATCCGATAATTTAATAACAAGATTAGAATTCGGAGTTATCAAATTTGAATTTACTGCAGAAGCATTATCAAAGAGAATATCAATATCAGGTCCTTTTCCATCATTCACCGCTGTTGTGTCTGTGCCGCCCACAATTATTTTATTTGTATAACCGAGCCCATCAGATGAAGGATTGGAAAAATAAAATACTATTTTTCCATTCTGATCCTGGTAGGATATATCTTTCGGGACAACAAAGTCTGCATCAAACCTACCACTGTTTACAGTTACCCGTCCGCGGAATATTATACCTCCCTGTCTTGTGACAGCATAATTGCCAAGATTCTGAAGTAATTCAGTTCTTTTTGAATCGAAAACTTCCAGTGTTCCCTCACCATTAAAGTTATTCCATAAAGTAGAGTCGGGCCTTATTATTTTTCCGGATATCCTGGTATGGCTAAGAGCTTTGACCTGAATACCTTCAGCTACAGGCTGGCTATTTATTGAATCTATGACAGCATTATACTCAGGATCAAGAAGTTTCAGTGTAGGGTCTCCGAATATAAAAAATTTTCTTGCATTCTGATCTGTTAATGAAGGCACCTGTTTTGTATAAAACATTGCTTTGCCTATCGGAACACCACGCGTAGAGTCTGGTCCTGATTTCATTAATTCTGAGAAATATTTGTACATAAGTGCTGCATTGTTATACTGAAACACAGGCCTTACCGATGAAAGACTTCCAATAGCGCCTGCATCAGGGTCCAATACAAGTTCTTCGGCTGCACTAACAAAAGCAGGGTCATCAAAGTATCCAAAGTCGCAGGTAGCAGCGGATAGGAAAAAATATTTGTCATTCCGGAGCTGCGGTATTGATACTCCCTGTTCAAAAATATATTCATCCGCCCACACATAAGGGGCTCCATGTCCAACATAATTAACTATCAAAGTTCCGTCATTCATCGCATTCAAAATGGCTTTGTTTCCCGATGGCATACGTTTACCGTTTCCTGTCAGAACGATTGGAAATGCTGCCATATATAATTTGTTAAAATTATACGATGAAGGGATATAAATATTTGCCAGGTTTTCCGAGGAGGACGTAAAGTCTTGTCCCTGGTAGTTTGCTCCCTGGTAACCATCGTCGGCTACCAGTGTAATTAAATTTCTCCAGAGGCCTTTTTCGCTGTCATTCTCATAATAGATTATTTTATCTACTGCACTATTTGCCTGTTCTAATGTCTTGCAGGTTATTCTTCCGGTTGCGAGATCAACTCTCTGAATCGTATCAGCATCGAGATTTACGAAATAATCGTCTGAAGTCCATGAATTGATTTCATTAAGGTAATTGGGTGTTTCGTAGGGTGGAAGAAAATTAGTGTTAAACCCGAGAATATTTTTATAGTCGAAATTTCCGCTTCCAAAGAACAGAACGTATTCAGGGGCAGTCTGCCAGTTATCGAAAGCATATTTAATAAAATCCCGTATACCGGTAATGTCAGGCAGTCCTCCGGCAAACTCATTGAAAATATCATCAATATCAATCACGACTGTCGACATTCTATTCCTTGCCTGATTCTCACGATAATTTTTCAGCCTGTCTGCAGCTTCCCTGAAATTTTTATGGGTAATAATAATGAACTTAGCACCGCCGGCGATGCCGTGAATATTAGAATTTGGAGCTTCCTGCGGGTTGATGGGAGTTTTATAGTTGTCCCCTGCAATTGCAATATATTCTGAAACTTGGCCTTCGGTTTCACTCAACTGGAAACGGCATTCACCGCCGCTGATGGCTGCATTTGTTACCTGCTTCATTCCCGCATAATCGGTAACTTCGTAAACTTTAATATTACTGTTGGTAAACCCCGTAAGACGGTAATCGATTACGGCAGTAGTATCTTTTGAGAAAAACGAAAGATTATCATTAAATGCTTTTAATTCCTTCTGATAAATAATTTCAAAATAATCAAGATATCCTTTGGCAGTCTGAGTATTAGGGGTAAATTCGAACCTGAGGTTACTTCTGTTATCAGGAAGATTTCCGTTATAATAAACAGTTCCGGCATAGCTGGCACCGTCATCAAACTCACTCACGGTCGTGGGCATAGTTTTGTGCCAAATCCGGAAATCATTTTCATAAACATCTATCGTTGTCGGGTTCTGCGAGGCAGAAACGAAATTGAATATATATTTTATCGGTATACCATTAATCCGTCCGTCAAGCTTGTTAGTATAATTACGCGATAAAACTACGTCCGTAAATTCATCCCCAAGGAAATTACGACCGGAATTCAGAATATTTATTTTAGAATCATCCCTGCTTACAAAGGCAGTACTCGAGGTTTGAGAATATGCACCTGTCTGATTCAGGTTTGCTTCATTCTGAACACGTTTGCCGGTTGTTCCGCCTGATGTTATCCAGTAATAATTATGATCAGAATAGATGTTATTTATACGTTTAAAACTGACTGATGATGTATCGTAATCCCAGAATTTGGTTCCTCTTCCATAAAACAAGATATAATCCCCCTCGTCGAATTTACCGTCGGCTTCTCCTGTAACTATGATAGCATTTTCATTTAGGTCGGCCGGTCTGGGACTCAGAGGATTCTCGGGCAGAGGTGCTCCTCCGTTATTATAAATTTTTATTGTACGGGGATCAACCGAAGAAGGATCTATACCATATGATGAAAGCATAGAATAAGTAATTTTATATATACCTTCTTCAGGAGCTTCAAACTTTACCCACGTGCCGTTTTGAAGTACACTATTGATAATTGTCTTTTTAAGTGACTGAACTTTACGGGGGCGCACCCAATATTTTGCCTGGTCAAAATTTATTATAGATCCTGCAGCAAAGTCATCCGCAGGCCGGGAAGCTATCGGCTGGCTGCTGCTGAAATTGATCCTGAAGCGGATGGTCTTATACATTGTTATTGTCTGCGACATCGGGTCAAAGTTAACCGGGTGGATCACAATAGTCTGGACAGGAAGATTACGGATATAATCGAAGTCGCCGAAACTAACCAGTTCAGTCGAACCTTTATAATTATTGTAATCAGAGCCGATTTCATATTCAAATGAAGGTGAAATTCCCTTTTTAATAGGTTTGGGATTAGGCACTACCATACCATTTAACTTTTTGAAAGATGAACTTAAAATCTCAATGGTATTGCCGAATTCAGCGGGGACACCAAGGTTGAAACCGGAGACCGGGACAGAAGGCATTCCCCAATCTTCACTTCCGGGAAAGAAACCGCCTTTAATATTTAGTTTAATATAATCTCTGTCTTGTATTTTAACCACAGAGCTGTCAGTATAGACGGGTGAATATTCAACAGTAATGGAATTTCTGTCTGATGAGATGATTCTTAATTCGGACTGAGCGAATACAGAAGCAGTGAAAAAAGATAGTAATATTAAGGAGAATTTGCCTATCATTAAAAATTTTCTAATCAATCGGTTTGTTAAAGGCTTCCCACTTCAGATCATTAATATTCTGAGAGCCGTTTTGTTAAGTATAGTAGCAAATACTCTGTAAAAATTCTCCTAATAATTTGTTACAATTTAGGCTTATTTTAGCCAAATTGTCAAGTCATTTAGATAATATGTTTAATCCGGATATCTTCCAGTATTTTTTCAGCTGTTGTGTAAAAGAAAGAAGGAATAGTCCTTTCGTAAACAATTTCCCCTGAAGAGTTTATCAGAACCAGTTTCCTTTTATTGATGGATAAAAAATTCAGTGCATTAAACCTTCTGCTTACCTCTTTTTCAGTGTCTGATAACAGGGGAAATTCAATGCTTTTCATATCGCAGAAAGATTTGTGTGAATCGATGGATTCAATGTTTATTCCTACCGGCTGAATTCCTTCTTTTTCGAAAAGTCCTATATTTGTCTGGTAGTTATCCAGCTGCCTGGAACATACCGGCGATTCATCTTTCGGATAAAATACAAGAAGTATATTTTTATTGAGGTTTTTATACAGCTCAAATGCATTGCCGAACTGATCTTTGAGGGTAAAGTTCTCAGCTTTTTTAAGAGCCATTTATAATCCCAGGGCTTCCTTATTTTTTCTCATAGCATCAATACAGAAAGATATATGTTCATCCAGCGGAATACCGAGATTCTCTGCTCCCCTGCTTATATCATCACGGTTAACGTTCCTTGCAAATGCTTTATCCTTCATCTTCTTTTTTACTGATTTTACCTCAACCTCATCCACTGTTTTATTCGGCCGCACATAGGTCACGGCAGTTATAAAGCCGGCAAGCTCATCGCAGGCATACAAAGTTTTTGCAAGAAGCGTATCTTTCGGAACTCCCGTATAATCAGCGTGGGATAAAATTGCGTTTCTGAAATTATCATCAAATCCTTTTTGTTTCAGAATTTCCGACCCCTTGAAGGGATGTTCTTCGGCAGTGGGATATTTCTCATAATCGAAGTCGTGCAGAAGAGCCACATTTCCCCAGTAATCAATATCCTCACCGAATTTTTCAGCATAAGCCTTTACGCAGGTTTCAACAGCATAGGCATGTTTTAGCAGGCTATCGCTCTGTGTATATTCTTTTAATAAACTGAGACAGTATTCTCTGTCCTTCATAATATCAGCCATAATTCCTCCTTTGTATTTCAGCCATTCGCCGGGTTAAAAGACGGGCAGTAAGTTCCCACCGCACATTCCCTGCATTTGGGCCTTCTTGCAATACAAATTTTTCTTCCATGGGCAGCCAGCAGGTGAGAAGCCCCAACCCAGTCATCTTCAGGCAGCAATTCCTTCAATTTATACTCAATCTTTTCAGGATCAGATGAATCGATGAAGCCAAGGAGATTGGAAAGTCTTTTTACGTGAGTATCTACAGCAACAGCAGGTATGCCGAAAGCATTTCCTGCAACTACCGAAGCAGTTTTTCTCCCCACACCGGGCAATTTATTCAAAGCCTCGAAATCAGCAGGTACCTTCCCTTTATGGTCCTCAACCAGAGCCTGGCAGCATTGCTTAATACTTTTAGCTTTCTGCCTGTAAAATCCGGTTGAATAAATATCTTTTTCAAGCCCGGCTGAATTTACATCTATAAAATCCTGCGGTTTCTTATATTTTTTGAATAATGTTTTTGTGACGATATTAACCCTCTCATCAGTGCATTGAGCAGAGAGTATTGTTGCTATAAGCAGCTGGAAAGGATTCGAAAAATCCAATGCTGATTTTACTACGGGATATTCCTTTTTCAGGACGTCAAATATTCTTGAAGCATGAGTTATTTCTTTTTTAGCCGCCATTTTTATCCTGGTTAAATTTCGGATGCTTGTTAAGAAGCCGCTCAACGGGTTTATTGTTTATAATATGACTCTGGATGATTTCTTCAACATCATCTAAAGTAACATGACAATACCATATCTGTTCGGGATAAACCACTATGCTGGGACCGAATTCACAGGAATCAAGACAGCCTGAAGAATTAACCCTCACTTTTGGTTTCAGTCCCAATTCTTTAACTCTTTCCTTCATCTTTGCCCTGATCTCAATACTCCCTTTATCAGAGCAGCAGCCGCGCGGATCATCAGGCGGTCTTTTATTTTCACATACAAATATATGTTTTTCGTAACGCATCATATAAAATAATTTACAATTAAAAATGAATAATTAACAATTATAAAAGTTACTAATAAATATCTAAACGTGATATTCAAATGGCAGGTAATAACTTTCCCCGGATTTTCAATGAGCGAAGGGGAAGAAATCATGGCAGATTATATAAATTAATAAAGTTCAGTACTGTATTTATATTTGGTTATATTGGGGGAATTGTTTTATTTTTGAAGCTCAAATAAAAATTGCCTCGTGGTGTAATTGGCAACACGTCTGACTCTGGATCAGAAGAGTCCAGGTTCGAGCCCTGGCGAGGCAACAAATCATAAATTGTAAAACATACTCCAGGGCGAGAAGTTTATCCCGCTGCAGCGAAGCGGAAGCGGGAAGCCCTGGCGAGGCAACAAATCATAATCAACAATTTCTAATTATCAATTGATAATTGTTCATTGTAAATTTATTTTTAATATAGGCGCGTTCGTCTAGTGGCTTAGGACGCCGCCCTCTCAAGGCGGAGATCACGGGTTCGAATCCCGTACGCGCTACAATTTTTACACTTCTTTGCGATTCTACCCTGCACCCAAAATCAAGTCCGGGACCAATTCGAATGATCAAATGTACCCTAAACAGATGCTTTCCGGATCCAACTGCCTTTTAATTTTAACCCGCTATATATATTTTAACTTATATTACTAATAGTTTATTTGAAAATGAGAATAAATACCGCGTTATTATACTTCTTTATGTTTTCAGGACTGGCTTTCTCCCAAACCTTTACTTACCAGCAGTCCATTGGTAAATTCAAAAATGCATCGTCATTTACTATCAGCTCGGCCGGTATACTATATGTTACCGATGCGGCCTCTGATGAAATATTTAAACTGGATACCCTTGGCACTGAATTAAAATATGTTGGCGGTTACGGATGGGATGAGGGATCATTCGATCAGCCTGCCGATGTTTTTGCAAATCCTCTTAATGTTTACGTAGCTGATAAAAATAATCACCGTGTTCAGAGGTTCGACAAGGATCTTAACTTCATCTCCCAGCTATATACGCGTGAGAGTGATAACCCGGCTGAAAGGTTCGGTTATCCGTTGAGTGCAGTAACTTCCAACCAGGGCGATTTATTCATACTCGATTCTGAAAACAAACGGATATTAAAATTTGATTTGTTCGGTCATTTTATTCTTAATTTCGGCGGGTTTGATGGAGGAACATATTCCCTTTCAAATCCCAAACAGATGGTTGTCTCCCCGGCTAACAATCTTTTTGTACTCGACGGTAAAAACATAATTATTTACGACCAGTACGGCAACGGTGTAAATGAAATTGAAACAAATTTTACTCTGCAGAGCATAACACTTATTTTCAATAATCTGCTCCTTAACTCCGGGGATAAAATAATTATGTCGAACCTCAAGTCGGGCACTTTCAAATTTTCAGAACTGAAGACAGATGATGAGAGCAGCATATCGCCTATTGTAAGCAGTCTCCTCTTCAACGGAAAACTTTATGTCCTCAGACCCGGTGAAATAAGAATATACAGTCTGGCAAAAGGTTGAACACCAGGGCCATTTATATAAAATTCATTTTTATTTTTTTGCTCATAGTATGGATCTGTGGAATCCTCTCCCCTGCCATACTGCCCCCTTACTTTACAAAGTTATTCCCGGGGTTCTTTCTGGACAAACTTTACTCCCTGGTCTGTCACCAGGATCCTTCTAAATCATTTTTTATTTTTGGAAATAAACTGGAAGTCTGTGCAAGGTGTTCAGGTATTTATGCAGGCGGTCTGATTTTCTCCGTGGTATCATTATTCCTGCCCCGGTTCAGGCCTCAGCGAAGGGTATGGCTCTTTTTGAGTATGATCCCTATGGCTGCTGATGTGCTGCTTTATTCATCGGGACTCTACTTTTATTCTAAATGGATTGCTTTTGCTACCGGTCTGATTTTGGGATCAGTTACGATTCTTTATATTTTTGCAGGTATTGAAGAATATTTTATAGAGTTAAAGTTAAGTTCAAATGTCCAATAAAGTTTATTTGCCTCCTCTTGTTGCCGGTTTCGGTGCAGCTGTCCTTACTACCGTCCCGGGCGTAAGAGAATTCGGATGCTGTCTCATTGTTCCTCTTGCAGTTTTCACAGCACTCCTTCTTTACAGGAAAACATTAAACCACGACACAAACATTACCGTGAAAACAAGCCTGTTGATCGGCTTCCTGACGGGATTATTTGCTGCCTTATTCTCTACTTTTTTTGATGTTATAATCACCCTCTTTACTCATTCAAATGATTTCGTGGCTACGCTGCCGCAGACGGAACAGGTGCTTGAAAGCTTTAAATTCGGTGAGGCAGCCAAACAGACAATCGATTTAATGAAAGGAATGGCAGACCAGATCACTTCAACAGGATTCTCCCTGCTTTATACGCTATTTATCTTAATCAGCAATCTCGTAGTTGATTCGATTTTCGGATTGTTAGGGGGCATAATCGGACGAATGATAGTAAACCGGAAAACACCAACCGCCTAAATTTTATATCCTATGATATCTGCTTTTATATTTTTTATTCATCTGGTTTTTGCACTTTTTGTCTTCACCAAAAAGTGGCAGAGCGACAACCTGAAATCCGGTTTTCTTAATCTTGGGTTAATTGCAGTTCTATTCGCTGTAGGGTGGTCAATTACCGGAATCATTGCAAAGGTTGTAATGAACTCAAAGGGACTGGGACTGTATTTTGACAGGGATACCTTTTCGTTGACTCTCCTCACTATCGGGGAATTCTTTTTCTACAGGATTTATTATAAGGAAGATCAGGGGCAGGAAGAGAAAGTATAGTTTAAGTTCAGGTTTAAGTTTAAGCGGAAATCAGAGAGTTATTGCAGGCGGTAAGGAAAAACAATAACCGCAGTCTGTTCAGACTGTTTTTGACCGGGAGCCAGTGCTTCGAAACGCCATTGCCTTAAAGAATTAATGGCTGCATTCTCAAGCCTGGTATCAGCTTTTGTAAGTGGCAGAATATTACCAACGGTGCCGTCAGGCAGTATTGAAAATCTAAGTCTTATATCAATTTCTTTGTTGACCCCATCCGGATAATCAGGGATTATATAACTGTATATTCTTCGCTGGCCCTGACCTCCCCAGTCAATATCATACCCGAAGCTTCCCTCTCCTTCTGCTTTATTCCCCTGGCCGACTGTAGTAACTTTCGAATCTGTATTTTCTTTTGTTTCGGTTTTAACTGTCTTTGTCTCTTCCTTCTGCTTGTCGGCGGGTTTAACCACATTTTCCTCGGAAGTATTTTTTGCCTTCGGCAGCTCAACTTCTTTTACTATTTTGCTCTTATCCACCGTTTCATTCGTTTCAGCTTTCGCATTTTCTTCAACCTGGTTTATCTCAGTTCCGATTGCCCCGGATGAGCCCTGCTGATTGGATTTCCCGAAGGAAAGTTCAACATATTCCCGTGGAGGATAATCCATCGTAAATTTTATAAACAGAAGCAGGATAAAAATGATTATATGGATAATCATCGAGATTGAAAATGAAATATGTCTGATCGAATTATATGTCATCGTTCTTTACAGTTTTTCTTTTTCTGTCTGTATGGTAAACTTATCTATGCCTGTGGCTTTGGCTGCGTCAATAACTTTTATTACAAGGTCTACCGGCACTGTTTTATCGGCACGGATAATGAGGTTCTGTTCTTTTCCTTCACCCTTCATCAATGCAAGTCTTGCAGGAAGTTCATCAACAGTCACTTCATCTTCACCTGCATAGATTCCTCCGCCGGCCGTAAGAGTCACAATCAATTGAGACGGAGATGTCTGTTCATTTGTCTTCGACCCCGGCAGTTTAACTTTCACACCTGTCTGTATTACAAACTGGGATGTAAGCAGAAAGAAAATAAGCAGCAGCATTACAATGTCAGTTAAGGATGAATAACTAAAAATCGCCAGCGGTTCGTTTGATGTATTAAATTTCATTGATAAACCTATATGTCAATTTCAATTTCTTCTTCAAATTCCGACTGGGCAGAAGAACTATCCTGTATAATGTCAACCACATCGTTTGCCACAGTTTCCATATCTCCTACCAGTTTTTTCACAGCACTGAGGAAATAATTGTAGAAAGCAAGGGCAGGAATTCCAACCATAAGTCCGAATGCAGTTGTGAGCAGAGCTTCCCATATTCCCCCCGCAAGGTCGCTCGGATTAGCCGAACCGGCAAGATCCTCAATAGTCATAAATGCTGTAATCATTCCTGTTACTGTTCCGAGAAAACCGAGCAGCGGAGCAATACCCGAGATCGAGGCAAGGACAGCGAGTCCTTTTTCCAGTTTGCTGATCTCCTGGCGGCCCGCGTTTTCAATGGCTTCTTTAACTCTCTCATGGCCAAGCTTATATTTAGTCAGACCTTTCCTGATGATATTTGCAACGGGCGATTTTTCTTCCATACAATAACTTATCGCCCCCGTGATATCCTTCTTTTTTAACATCCCCCTGATCCTTACCATGAAGGCAGGGACGTTAATTTTAGCTCTTCTGATTACAATATATCTGTCTATAATTACAGTCAATCCTATTATAGAGCAGGCCAGAATAAACCACATAATTATTCCGCCTTTGAGAAATATCGAAAACAACTCCATAGTCTTCCTTTTCCTTTTCGATTTTGTTATTTACCGTTTACGAAATTTTCAGCCTCATTTAACGACTTAAAATATCCTACTCTTACCCTGTAATACAATCCCATTCCCGGTATGGTAGACTTCTCAGCAAACGAAGTGTAGCCTGCATCCCGGTACTTTTTCACCTGGTCAAGGGCGATTGTCTTACTTTTCCACGAAGAGGTCTGTACGACTATCCCTTCGGGATATTTATAAATGTAACTCCCTATTCTTTCGGCATTAACAGGTTCTCTCACTTCTGTTAAATCCTGATTCGCGTTATTAACCGGACTGCCTGTATTCACCGGAGTTTTATCACTGGTTTTTTGTTCCTCTGCGCCTCCCTTTGTACCCTGAGGCGTTTTCTCACCTGTCTTTTCATATGGATAGGTGACGGGTACATCGTAATCCCTTTCGATTACTTTGGTCTGCTGCCCGGATTTACCCTGCTGGCTCCCGACTGCCGCCTCGTTAGCATTTTTTAATTTAAGATATAAAAATATTACCCCTGCTAGTGCAATAATTACGACCAGGGCAATTATATATGATGGGAGATTGCTCTTCTCCCTGTAGCCGCGGTATTCACGATGTCTGCTTTTCTTCTCTTTAACAGGCGGTTCATCAATTTCATCAAGGCCTTCAATTCCGGATAGATCAAAATCAAATTCTGCCGTAGTGCGTCTGACTTTCTGATAACCGCCGCGCACTTCGGTAATCCGCCTGGGTCTCTCTTCTTCCGTTTCTTCAGTCTCATCAAAGTGCGACGTGGTGAATTCTTTTGTAAGGGATGTAACCCTCTGAAAGTTCTTTGGAACGGTTTCTTCATGACGGGGCTGTACAGGAGTTTCCTGTTTCGGCTGCTCTTCAATTATTTCTTCCTCAATAATTTCCGGCTCATGATTCTCTTCCTGAGCATCCTCGTCCTCAATTTCCTCCGGTCTGCTGTCCTCGGGTTCATGATCAGATTCTTCTACATCTTCTTCATAGATCGGTGTCTCATCGTCATCTTCGTCATTTTCTTCTTCAAAAATATTCTCATCCGGCTGATCTTCACTTTCCTCCTCAAATAAAGGACCGGTCTCTTCAGGTTCATCCTCTCTTATTTCAAATTTTTGTGCAGCTTTTTCGCTGGTATTTTCCGCAAGAGGCGGCTCATTTTCATCAACTGCAGCATCTTCTTCTTCAAATTCCTGTGAGAGATTTTCTCCAAAATCCCAGGACAGGTTTTCAAACTCGCGGGTTCTCATAAAATCGCTTCGGGTAGGAACCTCAGGTTCAACAGGATTATTACCTACTCCCAGTTTTTTCCAGTCAAATGGTCCTCCCCCCTCATCTTCGGATGATTTCAGATGGATGGTCTCTGTTTCCTTCCCGCCTTCAGTTTTCTCAGATTCTTCAATGAGTCTTTCTATTTTTGATTCTATCAGACTTCTCAACTCTGTACCTGAAGGGGGAATAAAAAATTCCGACTCTTTTACTCCTTTTAATGGAATAACCGGCTTACCGATACTCAGGCTGAAATATGAATCTACAGGGTGATATTCCTCTTCCAGTCCGGAGGGCACATTAAATATTATTTCTTCGCCTTCATTTTCATCGTCAATAAAGACGATAAGATCGGAATAAATAAATTTATCGCCTGATTCCTGCCTCGTTTTGTTCTCAATTTGTCCAACACGAAGCTGGAATAACCCTATTTCCCCGATCTTCAGCGATTCACCCGGCTTAAGCTTTTCCGAAGCATACTTCAAAAATATCTCGAAGAATTTCTTCGCTTCAGTATCCGGTATACCGGCTTTCTTCGAAATCTTTCTAATAATTTCTGCTTTATTCATGATACAGGTATCTATTAATTTAAAATTTACCAGGCGACCTTAATTCCTCCGGTTACATTAAATGGCAGCAGTTCGTACCTGAGCCATTTATAATTCCTGTTGTTCAAAAGGTTATTCATCTTAAAAGTGATGAAAAATCCCGGTGTTAGTTTATAAGAAAAATTTAACCCGAGATCAATATAAGAATTTAGAGTCTGTGAATTAATCAAATCGGCAAAAGTTTTTGAAGCGTAATATAGTTTGGCATTGGTACCCAGTCCGAAATCAAACTCATAACTGTAGTTAAGAGAAGCAGTCCACTCCGGATGATAAGGAATAAATTTGCCGCCGTCATCCCGTGTGTCTTCATATTGGGCAGTACCGTAAAATATTCCATAAGGACCGGGGTGGAACAACATATTTAAGAATACTGATGCACTATTACCTCCCGTTGCGGCAAGATCAAACGCCCCCGTAATTATATTATTTCTGAAATATGGAATTTCATCAGAAGTATAATATTTAACACCTCCGTCAATTTCAAAATATCTGCCGTATTCATATTTAAGCACCGCCTTCAAAACATTGGATTTTTCGAAGAAGAGGTTTGTGAAGGTACTGACATTCAGGTAGGGGTTTAATCTTATAAAATAATTTTCAGTGAGGAATTCAGCCGAGGGAGCAAATTCACCGTATAACGTAACATTTCTTTCCAGGTGTAATGCTGCTGCTGCATAAGGCGCGCTGAAGGTGTGGCTGCCGTCCTGTGCATAGCTTATACCGACGTCGGCCCTTAATACATCGGATAAATTAAGTCCTACTGTAGGCCGGACTTTCACAAAATAAAATTCAGAGTTATCCTGCATTTTATTCAGGATATATTGCCTTTTATAATCGAGGTTTACGTTTACATTGAAAGCTGAAAATTCTCCACGGGCAAAACCATTAAATCCTAAAAGATTTTCTGAAAAGTTGGGATTGTCCAGTGAAGCAAGCTGATCTGAAAAATTCAACTCGTATATAAAACTTTTATTCGACAGGTTATTTACAAGAAAAGAGAAATCCCCCGTGGTAAGGGCTCTTTTTTCTGCAGGATTATAATATGCGCCGTAAAGCTTATAATTATCTGCTGCCAGGTCGCCATTGAGCTTAAGTTTCATTCCGTTGAATGCAGGAGTTTCACTCTTTATAAAATAATATAATGTTGCACCTGCGTTAAGCGAACTTTTTGCACTGTTAACTGAATATTCCCGCTGATTTAATGCTCCCGCTCTGCCCTCAAAAACTCCGCCGCCCAGGGGACTTGAATACACAAGTCTTGCAGCCGGAAGGTAATAAGTACCAAGGTCTGCTTCCAGCCATCCTTTATCATAATCCAGTGAATCGAAAAGATTAAGTTTATTTTTCAGGGGGTCGGGGAATTCTTTCAGCTGAAGTTCTTCGGGAGAATAAGACGGCAGTATGAATTTACCCGAAATAGTCGACACGAAATCAGGTGCAATCTTTTTTGCCTGATCAACATTCACCACCTCTTTTCCGGTGATGATAAAATCAGGCAGTTCCACATTAGGATTAGATTTTTGAGAATCCTGAGCAGCAGCCTGCATTGAAAAAATAACGGCAAATATTAATATGAGTTTATTCTTCATTTCAGTTTCCTCAGTTTACTCTGGGCATCCTGTCCGAATTGGTCGCCTTTGTGCCGTGTAAGAACGGCTCTGTAATATTCTTTGGCCTTATCATAGTCTCCCTGCCCGGTATAAATATCACCCATTTTCATGTATGATTTTGTCAGCCACTCATCATAGCCGGAAAAAATCGACCGGACCCTTTCAAGTGCATCTATGGCATTCAGAGTATCTCCTTCTTCTGCAAACGAAGTCCCCAGGTAATACTGCGCTTCCGCACCTATGTCATCCGATCTTGAGTCGGCAAGGTTCTTAAAATAGAACTCTGCGTTGCTGTATCGTGAGGCCGCAAGTTCAATCAGACCCAGTTCAAGTTTAGCTTTTTCAGAGAATATCGTCCCGCTGTAATACTGGACAACATCCTGAAAAACTTTGTAAGCATTATCAGGATCCTTTTTATTGCTGTATGTAACGCCCTTCATAAAAAGGATCTCTGCAATTCTCGGCGATTTAGGAATTTTATCCAGAGCTTTATCGTAGATATCGATGGCGGAATCATAATCTTTCATCGTATTGTATATATTCCCGATTTCAAGGACAGCTGCTCCTGCAGCTTCACTATTCGGGTAGGAGTCAAAAACTTTCTTGAAATTAAAGACAGCTTCTTCATTCTGCCCGAGATTCTGAGAGCTCTTCCCTATCCAGTAGTATGCATCCGGAACCTGCTTGCTGGAAGGATAGTCGGAAACAAATTCCTTATAGCTTGTTTCAGCTTTTTGGTATTCCCGCATACTGTAATAAATTTCACCCTTCTTAAAAAACAGCTGGTCAGAAAAACTTAAACCGGGATTTTTTGAAACAAAGTTATCAATCAATGTAACTGCCTTTTGCGGTTCATTCTTTGCGACATAGCTGTACTGAATACCGTTTACGGCATCAAAGACATAGCTTGATGAAGGATAAAGTGTAATAACTTTCTCATAATTCGCTATAGCGGAATCATATTTAGCCTGGTTGAAATAGGAATCGCCAATTGAGTAATATGCAAGCGGAATAAGAGATGATGCAGGATAAACTTTCATCAGCTCATGATATTTTGAGATAGCCTCATTAAAATTCTCTTTCTGAAAGTATATCCAGCCTATAGTGTACATAGACCCCTGGGCATATTCCGAATCTGGAAATTTCAAGCGGAGGTTATTAAATTCATTGATTGCTTCCTCAGTGTTACCCGCCTTATAGAGAGCCTGAGCAAACTGGTAGAAGCCATAAGGATTGTCGATAGAAGAAGCCCCGTCTGCAAAAAGATTCTTGTATATTCTGCTTGCTGCCGCATAATTTTTAATGCCGTAATAGCTGTCTGCCAACCTTAGTTTTGCATCCACAGTTCTTTTATTGCGGGGATATTTTTTCACAAAGTCTGAAAACAAATCTGCAGAGGAGTCAAAATTCTTTAAATTAAAATAGCAGTATGCCTTCCCATAGATGGTCTGTGCTGCAAGGAGAGTGTCGTTTGTATTAACTTTATTGTATGATTTAAGGGCATTCTGATATTTTCCGCCGGCATAGTAACTTTCAGCCAGGTAAAAATTTATCTTATCATTTTCAACGTCTGTTCCGGCTTCTTCAAGATTGTTCAGGAGCTCAATAGCTTTATCATACTCTCCCTCAAAATAATATGTTGTTCCAAGACCAAGCCGGGCACGGTTTACCATCTCCGGCTTCACATTGGTCAAATTGATTGCCCCGTTAAAGTAAGCTGCAGCTTTATCATAGTCCTTCTTATTAAGTAGAACTTCCCCGAGCATCGTTAGTGCCCTTCCTTTTACCACAGGGTCATTTGAATTGGCTGCCGCCTTCAGGTAGCTTTCGGAATTAATGTAATCTCTGTTATTAAAATAATATCCTCCCAGCTGATACCTGACGTCCTCTGCAAGTTTACTGCCGGGAAACTTTTTAATGAACTGGTTATATATCCTGAAAGCTTCATCTTCCTTGCCCGAATATCTTTTTGCTTCCGCTTTCCAGTAAAATGACTTTACTGCAAGGGAATCGTCTCCATCAGATATTGAATTGAATATATTAAAGGCATCATTATATTTCTGCTGCTGGAAATAACACCAGGCTAAACCGTACTGGGAGTCCCTGAAAACATCAGAAGATGGAAAACTTTCAATGACCTCATTGTAAGTTCTTTCTGCATTATCGTATTCCTGCACCCTGTAGTAGGAATTTGCAAGCAGGTAAAGACTCTCTGAATAAATATCCTCAGGAAGGTTGGTAAGCCGGGGATTATTAAGTTCAAGTATTGACGACTGATAGTCCTTCAGCTTAAAATAACATATACCTATTCTTATTTGTGCTGATAAAGCAAGCGGACTTTCTTTGTGATACGATAAAAGCTGGTCATAATACTCAACAGCCTTAGCATAATTACCGGTTTTCTCATAAGCATTTGCAAGGGTATATATTGAATAGTCCAGGTACTTATTATTTCTCTTATTATTTACTGCCTCCTCCAGGAACGAAATTGCATCATCCAGTCGGTTCTGCTTGGTATATGATTCACCCACAAGGTATAAAGCCGAGCCGGTGTGCTCAGTATCAGGATATTCATCGAGAAGCTGTTTCAGGTACTTCCTGCTGTTCTCATATTCTCCTTCTTCGAAATATATGATCCCAAGTTTATACAGCGATTTATACCTGAAAGCAGACCATCTGAAATCGTTTATGATGAATTCAAAGCCTGCGGCGGCGGCATTTCTTTCCCCTAAGTTTAATAATGCATCGGAATAATAATATTTAGCTGTTGCATACTGCTCATCTACCAGCTTATAAGCGGTAAAGAAGTCATCGAACAAACGCACAGCAGTTGAATACTGCGAGTTATGATAGGCAGTCATTGCACGGTCATATTTATCTGCGTCGGTCTGCGCGTAAGTGCCGGCGGCAATTAACATTATAAGAATTAACAGGTATATCTTCATTCGGTTTTTCAAAACGTGGTTAAAGAAAAAGCAACAATTCCTCCGAATAACCCGGAAGCAAGGTTTACAAAATCATTATTGATAAAATTTATTCCCCTGCACTTTTCAGCAGTTCCTCCGCAGTGATTTTTTTTATCAACTATTCTCCCGCATTGTCTGCATTCAAACTGAGCCTGTAAAGAAGCTCCTGCTATTGAATCAAAAATAGACGCAGCGAATCCTGCAAAAGTGATCATCAATATAAAATCTACCCGGTGGTTATCAATCCATAAAACAGATATCAGGGAAATTACTATTGCACCGAGCAGTGAACCGGCAAAACCTGTAAATGAGACTCCTCCCGATGAGCCCTGTTCAGTTTTTCTGAATCTCAGGATATCATACGTATTATGAGGCGACATAGTTCCGATTTCAGTCGCCCAGGTATCGGCGCAGGAAGCAGCAATAATTCCTGAATATACATAGTACCAGATCATGTCAGGGAAAAAGTAATTTATCACTACAAGGATCCCTCCCAGTCCCCCGTTTGCAAGAACCTGGTAAAAATCACGCGACCCTGACTTCTCGAAATAATCATTCACAGACGGATTCTTCTTTTCCCTTATTTCAGAAAGAAGGCTTGAAAGGATAAAAAAAGAAAATATAGGGATCGTCCACTGCCATCCTCCAAAGCTGAAAATCAGGAATGCCAGGATGAAGGCTGCAAAAGTCCCGCTTTTCGTCAAAAAGTTAAGCTTTAATGAAAAGAGGGAAATCAGTAAGGCGAGAAAAAATCCCGTTATAATTTGAAATAATGGTACAGAATTATCCGGTTGAGTTAATGCTATCAAATGCTGCTGCCCTGAAAAAATAATTTCTCAGTTTTGATGCCCAATATAGTTTTTCTGCTTTCATAAAGTCAATACTTAAAATAGCATACAGGATTTCACTTAAAGATATTTGTTAAAGATAGGCGGTCTTTAGTATATTTGGAATATAATGTGAGCGGTATAATTCATTTTGGCTGAATATTTCTATATAATTTTGAATTCCAAACAACAATAAAGGAATAACAATGAAAAAATCATTTGTACTGTTTCTGTTTATTGCGGTCTCATTTTTAGCTTACCAGGATGCTCAGGCACAAAGCTTAAAGATAGGAATAGGCGGCGGTCTTTCTTCGGTTCAATCCCCTTCCTATTATACCGATGCTGCAGGTTTTTCATCCGAATATCATATCGGAATTAAAGGAAAATTAAGCGTACCGGTAATCCCAATTACGCCAATCGGCTTCATTGAATACCATTTCTTCCGGGGTCAAACGTCTGCGGGAGCTGATACGAAACAGAATATTTTATCGATAGGGGTTGGAGGAGAACTCTCACTTCTACCCGGACCTCTGAGTCCTTACCTGGGACTGGATGTTGAATTTAACAGTCTCGGCGATTTTGAGACTACCGGGGCAACAACTGCCTCCGGTGTTTCCAGAATGGGATTAGGAATCGGTGCGGGAGTAATGCTCACATTGCTGCCGATTGATTTTGATGTCAGTCTGAAATATCAGATGCTGAATTTGTTCGGGAAAGAAAGCGGCGAGGAAACTATCGGAATAATAAATCTGAATGCAGCGATATTTTTCTAATATGATTTGTACCTGACGATCCCTGCGTAAAGATCAGGCAGACATATATACAATTTTGATGAGGAGCCAGGAATGTAAAAACTGAGCTCCTCTTTTTTTGATCATTAAGAAGTGATGAGACTCCTGAACAGAGATAAGAATAAAAGTCTTACAAGCCTTTTGTCTGAACAAACGTATTAAGCACATTCTTTCCGAACGTCATACAATTCTTATCCAGAAACGCCAGGCAATCGATGACCGCTTCGATCTCTTTCCAATGAAGTCCTGTTCTGTGCCCGCCGTTTATATGGGAGTAAAGCTGGCTTTCAAACCTTAAAGCAGAAAGCACTGTTATATTGCAGACTTCCCTCTCCTTAAGAGACAATCCTTTGCGTCCAAATACTTTCCCGTACCCTTCCGTCACAAGCCAGTCTGATATTTCAGGGGAGAATGAATTGATATTTGATATCAGCTTTTCAAATTTGCTGCCGTAAATCTTTCTGCAATTATTTTCACCCCTTTCTTTGAACTTTCTAATATCCCAAAGCTCAAACCATTTCTCATCAACTTTAAAATATTCAGAATAAACGGATAGAGAGATCAGAGCAGAAGGATAGCCGGCAAACAGGTATGTCTGCAGGAGAACTTCGTAAATTTTTCTTTTATTAAATTTATTTTTCTTAAGGAATAACAGAATTTCCCTGAGAACCTTTTCTTTTCTTAAAACAGCCGATGCAGCCAGCATTGCAAGTATGGTATTGGAATTATTTTCAGCAAGTGCCGACTTGAGAAAGGATTGTATTTTCGCCATAAAAAAACCCCCGCATCAACGGGGGTAATTAAGATCATTTATTATTAATTTATTTCAATAACGAAAGTTCATATTCAGCTGTCTTTTTATAGGTTGCATCAGACTTTGCCTGGTTAAACATATCCTTTGCTTTCTCAGTATCGCCTTTACCTTTATATGAAACTCCCATGTAATAATAAGGACCGCCTTTGCCGATTGATGAACGATATTTCAGGGCATTTTCGGCAGCGGAGATTGATTTATCCCAGTCGCCTAACTCGGAATATAGCTTTGCAAGAGAGAGATATGCCGCATCGTAATTATCATTATCAACTGCTTTCTGGAGGTAACCAATCGCTTTATTTGAGTTCCCCTCAGTCATTGCATTACTGCCCATCTTTGCATAAGCAATGGCAAGGTTCTTCTTAACGGCTGATTTAATATTCGCATTTTGTGCGGAAGCCAGGACTTTCTCAAAATTCTCTACTGCTTTCTCATAATTTCCCATTGAGAAATAAACTCCTCCCAGGGCATTATTAGCGGCTTCAAAATCAGATTTCTGCTGGAGACTCTGTTCAAAAGCGGTCTTAGCCTCATCCAGTTTATTAAGCTTTTTAAGGGCGATTCCCATCTGGTAGTAAATCCTGTAATCTTTTTCTATCGCTAAAGCCTGGTTGTAACTATTGACTGCTGCCGTATAATCCCCGGCTTTCAATTTTTGATTCCCGTCGTTATATAATTTGCCGGCTTCAGGTTTCATATCCTGGGCAAACGCTGAAACGGTAATCAGCATAGCTAAAAACATTCCTGTCAAGACTTTGATTGGAGTCTTCATAAATAACTTCCTTTATTTATTTTTCCTAAAATTCTTGTGCGGAAGACGGGACTTGAACCCGTACGCCAATTAAGGCACTACCCCCTCAAGATAGCGTGTATACCAATTTCACCACTTCCGCAAATTTTGGTGGAAAAGATATATCCGTTATACAACAAAAGCAACCCTAATCCGGCATAAATTTTTATTTAACTTACTTTTTGTTTACTATTTTCGATGTGATTTGTTCCCTACCGCATGTCGGGAGGCGGCTGCCTGCCCTTAAACAGGAGATGCCTGATCTCTTCGCGGAACCTCTTTTCGAAGACAATCAGCTTTGCTACCTGTTCTGTTGTGAGAATATCATAAAGAGAATTGATAAACTGTGTGCGCTCTGAAGCAACCTGTTTCTCGATTGAAAGATATTTATTCACCAGTTCTTTATATCCCGAATCGTCTCCATTTGAGAATTTAGTTTCAAGATTATCTGTGATGGTGTCGAGGGAATCATTCAGCTTATCCACTTTACCATGCAGTTCGTTCCTCCTTGCAAAAAACTTCAGGGTAGTCTGCTCGTCCATATCCAGAGCCTCAATAAGCTTTAATTTTTCAAGCTGTTCAATCCTTTCCCTTGGGCCTTTACGGTCCCTTCTGTCCTGTGCAAAAAATAGCGCCGGGATAAGCATTAAAATTAACAAGAGGGATAAAGTCATTTTCATTGTTTCTCTCCCTTAATAATATCTTCATTGATTAGTTGTGAATATAATTCATTTGCCTGAGACTCGTCAATTGAACTGAGAAGTTCATCTGTATTTAAATATTTTTCAGCGACAGACCCTTCGGCAGAGCCTGAAAGATCCAGTTCGTCAGCCATTAGATTACTAACAATAGAATCTGTTTTTGTGCTTGCGGAACCTGCCAATTCACTGATTGAGTATTGATCTGCGTACTGGTTTGATATCTCATTAAGGTCGCTCTCTGTTAGACTTTTACTCAAATCATTAAGGTTTGAATACTCAACAGAAGTACCGGGTTTGAATATCATAAATAACAGCAGTATTACAGCGGCTGCTGTAGAAAGAGAATATGCCATCCTGGAAAAAAAGAATTTCTTCTTTTTACTCTTCCTTGCGTAAAACTCAGGAAGCATATTTATAAAATACGTTTCATTGACGCCGGGAGCAGCATCCGCCTTCATTTCGCCGAGCAAAGCTCTTAATCTGACAGTTTCTTTTTGAAGTTCAGGCTCTTCAGTCAGCATTTTTTCAAACTGAAGTTTTTCCTCCTCACTCATCCCGCCGTCTATATATCTTATTATATTTGCTTTTCCTCTATCCATTTTCTTCCATAAGCTCCGTCAATTTATTTATTGCGTGAAAGTAATTTGCTTTCAAACCGCCTTCACTTCTTCCTGTAATTTCGGAAATTTCTTTATAGCTCATATCATCAAAATTTCTCATTATAAAAACCTCACGCTGCTTTGCAGGCAGCTTTTGAAGTTTTTGTTCAAGTTCTGCGAACTTTTCCCGCTGCTCATAATTTTCTATTATATCTTCCTGTGAACTAAGTTCACGGGCATTGCTTTCGTCATATCCCAGAAGTCTCTTAACTTTATTCCGGTTCAGAAAATTAAGTGTTCTTGTAGATGTTATCCTGTAAATCCAGGTGTATAATGACGACTGAAACCTGAATTTCTTAAGATTATCATAAATTACAATAAGCACTTCCTGAGTAACTTCATCAGCATCCAGATGGTTTCCCGTCATCCTGCGGGCATGCCAGTAAATTTTTTTCTGATATTTTTTTACGATATCATTAAAAGCAGCTTCGTCACCGGCATTAAACCTTTTAATTAAATCAAAATCTGGATTCGAAACAGCCATTTCTCCGTTTTTAACTCATTTTTTAGACAAAAAGTCATTCTCAAAGGTTTAATATTGTAATAATTTAAACCTTAAGAAAATATCTGATGTCAAATAGCTGAAATGCAAAAAATTACAACAAGAAAAATTATGGAGACTAAATTGAAAAAATTAACATTCATTGGCGGAATTATTGCAATTTTAATAATTGCAGCTGCGGTTAATTTTTATCCCCAGAATAATGATCAATCAGGGGGTGAAAGATTCAAAGGGAGAATGTTCGATAAACTAAATCTTACAGATGAGCAGAAATCCAAAATCGAAGATCTGCGCATAGAACATCAGAAAGCTATGATCGACCTCAGAGCCGATATGCAGAAGAAACGGCTTGCTGTAAAGGAAATGATGCTGAAAGGGAATTATTCACGTTCTGACTATCTCAACCTTATAAATGACTTAAACTCAGCAAAGAACAAAATTGCCGCATCAAGGGCCAATCACAGAATGGATGTTTATGAGCTCCTTACTGATCAGCAGAAGAAAATATTTGATCAGATGCCAATGATGAGAGGACAGCACGAAGGAAGAGGAATGATGGACGGAAATGGACCTATGGGAAGGCATCCGGGTAAAAGAGCTCCGATGAATTTTAATTGAGTAGTCCCCATTTTATAATTATTCTAAAAAGAAATCGTCAGGGTCGCTGTCATTGCGCCCCTGACGGTTCATTTAAATGGATCCAGGTGCTGGATAGAAAATCTTAAAATCAGGCGGCAGGAAAATCAGAAAACTGTTGAATATTCTTCCCATAAAACTAAGTTAGTGCATAATCACGCAACTTATAAACCGTGGTTCGAATCCGTAAAGTCCGAGAATCCGATTAATTCGCTAAATTCTTTTCACAAATCCCCCTGAATTGGCCTTACAAGTATTTCCTCAGTAACCATACTGCTCTTTTCAAGGTAGGCAGAAACTATTACTCTTGCGATTTCTTCAGGGTTCAGCATTCTTTCTGAATGTTCTTCACGAACTCCTGGCGGCCACATAGGGGTCTCAGTAGTTCCCGGAATAACATTTATTACACGGATTTTATGCTTCCGAACTTCCTCCCGCAGAACATTTGAGTAGCCAAGCAGACCCATCTTCGAGGCTGCATACGCACTGCTGTTAGTAAAAATCTTTTTGGTTACTATTGAAAGAATATTAATTATAGTCCCTCCTCCCCGTTCAATAAAATGAGGCAGGAGATATTTAATTGTATAGATAGAACCGAGAAGATTCGTATTTATTATATCATCAATTTCATTTGTGGAGTTTTCTTCGGCAAGTTTCCAGGAAGTAATCCCGGCATTGTTGACAAGACAATCGACGTCGCTTTCCGCAAGTATTTTTTTTACTGTCTGATCAACATTAGCGGAAGAAGCAACATTACAGGGATAGATATAAACAGACAGCTTGTCTTTTTTTAACTCCCTGTTCAGTCTCTCCAGCTCAGTAACTCTCCTTGCCGAAACGAAAACTTTACTGCCAACCCTGGCAAACTCGGAGGCGGCGGCTCTCCCGATTCCGCTGCTTGCACCTGTTATCCATATTGCGGCTTTTTCTTTAGCCATCGCTAAGTTTCCCTTTTATCAGTGTCATAAATTCAGCACGCGTCCTTGCATCCTCTTTGAATACTCCGTGGACTGCACTGGCAATGGCGGCAGAGTTCTGCTTTTCAACTCCCCTCATCATCATACACATATGATACGCTTCAGATACTACAGCAACACCCTGGGGTTTCAGATATTCGTCTAATGTGTCTGCAATCTCCTGGGTCATTCTTTCCTGCACCTGGAGTCTCCTTGCGAAGACATCTACAATCCTGGGTATCTTGCTTAGGCCTACTATCTTTCCATCAGGAATGTAAGCCACGTGAACCTTGCCGTAGAATGGTAGCATATGATGCTCGCACAGACTGTAAAAGTCAATATTCTTCACTATTACCATTTCGTCATATTTTTCGTTGAACACAGCATTATTCAGCACTTCTTCTATTTTCTGATGATAGCCTGACGTAAGGAAATCGTATGCTTTTGCAACTCTTTTGGGAGTATTTAATAAACCCTCCCGTTTTGGGTCCTCCCCTATTTCTTTTAATAACTCAGAAACAAGATTCTGAACTTTTGGGTACTCCAAATTATTCTCCTCGATATTCAACAATATTTTTTTCAGTCTCGAACAATTTAACAGAATATAAATTACCTGAGGGCAGCCTGTCCTTTAATTCATTATAAATAGCCTTAGCTATATTTTCAGCCGATGGTATTATGTCCTTCATAAAATCTGTCTCGGTATTCAGATTTTTATGATCAACTTTCTTAAGAATATTATCATTTATTATATCCTTCAGGATTTTCAGATCAATTACGAATCCTGTGCCCGGATCGGGTTCGCCTGCAACGGTAACTTCAAGGACGTAATTGTGTCCATGCCAGTTAGGATTGCTGCACTTACCGAATATCTCCAGGTTCTTTTCATCGCTATAGGAAGGATTGTACAGGCGGTGAGCTGCACTGAAGGTTTCTCTCCTTTTCACATAAACCATTTAGCCCTCTTAGTTTTTAAGAGCGTCGAGTAATTCCTTATTATGCCCGTCCACTTTAACTTTCGGGAAAATCTTTCTGATTTTTCCGTTCTCATCTATTACCACAGTTGTTCTTTCAACTCCCATATATTTTCTGCCGTATAAGCTTTTTTCTTTCCAGACTCCGTACGCTTCAAGCACATTCCTATCCTCATCGCTCAGCAGGTTGAAAGGCAGTTCATATTTATCAGCGAACTTTTTATGCGATTTAACAGAATCAGGGCTCACACCAAGAACAACTGCATCCAGGTTCTTAAACTTAGGGAATTCATCCCTGAAATTACAGGCTTCTTTTGTACAGCCGGATGTATTATCCTTAGGATAAAAATACAGAATAATATTCTTCCCTTTAAAATCTTTTAAAGAAATAGTTTCGCCATCCTGGTTTTTCAGACTGAAATCAGGAGCCTTCTTTCCTTCTTCTACCATTTTAATCTCCGTTTGAAATTATCAATACCGGGGAATCGAAGGATCTATTTCAACAGACCATGCTTCGATCCCTCCTTTGAGGTTAATTAAATTTCTGAATCCTTTTTCGGCAAGGAAACTGCAGACATTCGCGCTCCTTACACCGGTATGGCAGTATATTATCAGCTCATCATCTTTATCGAGTTCTTTCATATGCTGCATAAAATTGCTCATTGGCATCAGTTCGGAATCTTCAAGGTGAGCTATTTTATGCTCCCATTCTTCTCTCACATCGATAAGTCTTGTACCGTTTTTATTCTCAAGGAACTGTTTTACTTCAGCTGGATTTAAATCCCTGAACTTAATTATATGATCTCCGGAATCTTTAAACATCTTAATCGTTCTCCAGTATTTTTTTAATTGAATCATAATCGGGCTGATCACCCGCTGTGGGACAAATTTCTTTATATTTTATTTTCCCGTCTCTGCCTATAACAAATGCTGATCTTTTGGAAACCCCGTTGTAGGAATACTTTTCCGGGTAATAAAGCTCATATAATGAATCATAATTTCTTGATACATCTTTATTAAAATCACTAAGCAGATTGAAATTAAGCTTGTTCATATCTTTGAATATTTTTAGGGTATATGGACTATCGACACTTACAGCAACGACCTGCGCATCAATGTCCATATTATTATTAAATTCATCCTGCATCTTTCTCATCTCTTTGGTGCATACTGAAGAAAAAGCAAAAGGGAAAAAGAGAAGTACTACGTTTTCTCCCTTATAGTCAGACAAAGAAACATCTTCCGAATCCTGGTTCTTTAATGTAAACTCCAGTGCAGTATCACCAATTTCAACAGGCATAACAATCATTTCCTTCTTTTATTAGATGGTTGTAACTATTTTGAATATAAAAACTTATGATAGTATCAATTAAAATTATATAATCTATGGAGCACATTCAAGGTTGTAAGTATAACTGTAATTTGTAACACCAGCAATAACAAAAAAGTTCATTGAAAAGCACTGGAATTTGAGCTGTCCCATAATTCAATAAACTGTTTTATATTTACTTATTAATATGCAGGAATTACAGAGGAATTCCGTTTGTCGAAGCCGCAAATAAAATGAAATCTGTAGTCCAGGTTTAGAGCAAACCTTCTTTCTTTGTCCAGAATTTGAATCCATCCTCAAGGTGTTCAAATGAATCGATAGCCCAGAGGATCGGCTGAAGGTGCCATACATCATAATCCTGCCGCACCAGCTTATCCGGATCGAAGTCCCTGACTTCCACATCCTCAGACAATGCGTGTGTAACTTCTTCTTTGGAGGAGATAATCCCGGCACCGTATATTCTCATTCCTTCAGGTTTTTTTATCAGACCGAACTCAACAGTGAACCAGTGAAAAGTTTCCAGGTACTTACGATTAATGCCTTCAGCGTGGAACGCTGCTTCCCCGAACATCTGGTAAAAGGATGCAAAGTTCTCATCTGTCAGCAGAGGCATATGTCCAAACATATCATGAAAGCAGTCAGGGGCGGGAGTATAATCAAGTTCATTCTTCCCTCGTATGTAATCAGTAGAAGGGAATATCTTTTTCTGCAGAAGCTCAAAGAAATTCTGCTCGTGAATCAAGCCAGGCACCCTGGCTATTTTCCACCCGGTGGTTTTATTAAAGACTTTGCTCAAATCTCTGAGTGCAGGAATCTTATCGGGAGTGAAGTTTAATTTCTTTGTACCATTTATATATTCATCACAAACTCTGCCGGGAAGGTATTTCATCTGCCTGTCGTATAGGAATTTCCATATTTCATGGTCGGATTCGGGATAGTCGGGATAAGGAATTTCATCGTGTGTTGGAACGGGTCCTGTTAATCTCTGAGGTATACATCGCGGATCCACACCCTCCTGTGCAGCTTTTTCATAGGCAGATACAATCTTCTCATCCTTTGGATCGTTCATTTTAAACTTCCCGAATTATTCTTGTTTGGAATTTAATGGAACATAAATATTATGGATATTAATTTCAACCACACAGCGCATAGATTAGTAAAGATAAAGGATAAAAGGTAGAAGATAAAAGGAAAAGGATTAAAGAAGGAGCGATCAGATAATATTTACTTCTTCTTCCAGAACAACTTCAAATTTTTCGTATACCGACCGCTTTATTTCTTTAGCAAAACGAAGAATTTCCTCGCCGGTAGCCCCGCCATGGTTGACTATAACAAGAGCCTGCCTGCTGTGTGTTCCGGTATTCCCCTTCCTGGCACCCTTCCACCCTGCTTTATCGATTAACCAGGCCGCAGGCAATTTTATCTTTCCGTTATCCAAGGGATATGCTTTTATATCAGGGTGGTTTTCTTTTAAGAGATTATATTGCTCGGGTCCGATCTCGGGATTCTTAAAGAAGCTTCCCGCATTTCCGATGACCGAAGGATCAGGAAGTTTTTCTTTTCTGATCCTCGTGACCGCTTCACTAACATCTTTTATTGTAAAGCTGCTTTTGCCTGTTTTCTCAAGCTCGTCCTTTACATTTCCGTAGCCTGTTTTTATTTCAGGATCCTTATTGAGCCTCAACCGTATTTTCGAAACAGCAAATTTATTTTTAAGTTCACTTTTAAAGATGCTGTACCGGTACCCGAAGCTGCAGTCACTCTTATAGAAGATACCCGGTTTTCCTGTTTCAGTATAAAATCCTCTTAGACTCACAAACGTTTCACTTAATTCCTCGCCGTAAGCACCGATATTCTGAACCGGTGCAGCACCAGCAGTTCCCGGTATTAATGCGAGGTTTTCAATCCCCCCAAGGTTTCGGTCCACACAATAACTCACAAGTTCATTCCAGTTAACACCTGCGCCAGCTTCAACAATGACTGTTTGTTCATCTTCAGCGATTATTTCGATGCCGGGAATGGAGTTCTTAATAACGAGGCCGTTGTAATCTTTGGTGAGCAGAATATTGCTCCCTCCTCCGAGGATAAACCTGGAGTATGACTTTAATCCATCATCAGAAAGGATCTCAAATAATTCGTCCTCGCTGCCTGCATTCACAAATGCTTTAGCTGCTGCGTCTACACCGAATGTGTTGAATCTTTTGAGGGAATAATTTTTTGCAATTTCCATTAAAGTGAAACTTTGTGTGTAGCTAAGAGCAGATACCGATTAATCTGTCCAAAAATCCATCACTGCTGATAACGATCAAGACGGAATTTTTCACCGAGGTAGAGCTTGCGTACTTCCTCATCCTCTGCCAGCATTTCAGCTCCCCCCGATTTAAATATGACACCGCTGATGAGTATATACGCATTATCAACAATACTTAATGTCTCGTGCACATTATGATCGGTTATCAATACACCAATTCCGCGGTTCTTCAGATTAGCAACGATGTTCATTATATCTTCCACTGCAATGGGATCTATACCGGCAAATGGTTCGTCAAGAAGGATAAAGCTTGGATCGGTAGCAAGTGCACGGGCAATTTCAGTTCGCCTTCGTTCCCCGCCGCTTAGCTGAAAACCGATGCTTTTCCTGATGTGGGTTATTCCCAGATCTTCCAGCAGACTTTCGCACTTCTCTTTTCTTTCCTTGTTGGAAAGCTTGATCATCTGCAGAACGGCCATCAGGTTATCTTCAACCGAAAGTTTCCGGAATATTGAAGCCTCCTGAGGAAGATAGCCGACGCCCATACGGGCACGTTTGTACATAGGAACTTTAGTAATTTCTGTGTCATCAAGAAAAACTTTCCCGCTGTCGGGTCTGATCATCCCCGTTATCATATAAAAAGTGGTGGTCTTTCCGGCACCGTTGGGACCAAGTAATCCTACTATCTCACCTTTTGAAACCTTTACCGAAGTTTTATTCACTACGGTTCTGTGCTTGTAAATTTTTACGAGGTCTTCGCTTCTTAAAGTTTTTTCATCCATATTATTGCAGTGTATCCATTGGTGAAAATATTCTTCCTGCCGGCTTAATCTGTTGTATAAGTTCACTCTTCACGGGACGATTGGCAACAAGGTTGAACTTCGGCAGTGCAAAAGTTTGTTCCTTGCCTCTCACCAGGTTCTCCGGGTAATACTCACTTTTTGGAGAACCATATAAGCGGACTTCATTTATTTTCTTTCCTTTAAAGTTTAATGAGGCCGATTCGGCGGATGATTGAGTCAGTCCGTTAGGCCTCTGTTCATCGTTAAACATATAATAAACATTATAAACGCTGCCCTTAACTTCAACCCGGGTTATATTTCCGTTATTAAAATACATAATTAATCCGTCCCCTGAAATCTGGTTGAACCGGTCTTGATAAATATCATTGGGAGAAAGCACAAATGCATTCCCGATATCCTCCAGCGCCTTTACCTCGTTATCACTTAGAAATATTATAATGGAATCTCCTGTCAGCTGTGTCTGCTCATTCCATAAAACCGGCTTCATATCCCCTTCTTTCTTCCTGTAGGTAATAATCTTTTCATCATCTTTTTCATATACAGAATAATCATTCAGCGAAGCAAATGTTCCCCTCCAGATTTTTACAGAATCCTCCGCTTTAAACAGATTGGTTGTATCACGCCACGATTCCATCGATCTTGATTTGATTATCAGAGTATCGAGTGTAGTCTGCATACTGTCGTTTCCAACAATAAGGGAATCCGGACGGCGGGTTTGAATATTGTATCCACCTGCAGCAGCAGAGGTTTTTCATCAATTATTGTATGAAATTCCTGTGCATAATCTATCAGGTGCTCACCGAATATCTGGACATTATTACCGTGTTCTCTATCCGGACGTTGCTGGTTGCAAACGTCACTCTTGAATTCCTGAAATGCTCAAGGGTATCGGCATCGATAATATTATCCCTCCTGAACAATTCTGACACTGCCGACGGCTATCGCACGGTCTTCTTTTTTGAAATAGGTCAGCTTTTGAGAAGTCAGCGTACTTGCGGTATCATAAAGGGTAACTCTGCTTCTGAATACCGCTTTGTCATCATTAAAAAAATATTCGCCTGAGTCGGCTGATAGAATAACTTTTTTATCATCAAGCTGAACACCGGCACCGCTTTCCGCGCGTCTTTCGTCGCCGTAATAAAAACCGCGGGGGGTTTTAATTGTCATACTATCCTGTTTCACTACAACATTTCCGATCAGCTCTGCATCGTTGCGCGAAATATACTGGATAGCCTTGTTGCAGTTGATTACCACATTACCCTGGGTGAGCACAACATTTCCATAGACTTCACGCGTAGTTTCCCCGCTGACAATCCTTCCCACAAGGCTGTCACCCACAACGGTGATCATCTCTCCTTTTTCCTGTGAAATTCCGTTTACGAAAAAGAAAATGATCATTAAAGCTATTTGAAAATATTTAATCATAGTTTACTTAAGACTATCTGCTCTTGCGGTATATGTGATATTATATATAACGTAATTAGTGAGGTTCTGGTTCGATTCAAATCCATAACCCTGAATTTTTTCTTTCTCAGTAAGTATAGTAACGAAATCATCCGAAACAATTTTTGCGTCTTTGTTCCGCCACATCAGCTCATTTGTTTTAATGGTCACACCGCTGTCGCTCACTGCAACCACACTATCGATGGCGTAAAGATTCTTTGTGGCATCATCAACCTTTCCCTTTTTAGAGGTAAGGGTTGTAGTTTTTATTTCTTCCGGATTATAGAAATCCACCTGGACCCCGCTGTCAAGCAGGGTTTCCCTGCTTTCAGCAAATACTCTCAGATGTCCTGCATAAAGTATTGCGGTAGTCCTTCCCGAATCCGAAAATATAACTTTTGCATCCCAGCTTTCCTGTGCCGGGATTTCCTCCACGTTTACATCGGGATTTATATGCGGTTTAACTTTTTTTTCTCCGCAGCCGATGTGCAGAAAAATTAATCCGGCAGCAAGGAATAATAAATATCTCATCTCTGCTGAAGCCCGAGATTAATAAGGTCATGCAGGTGAAGTATACCAACTGGCTTACTGTTGTCATCCACAATTACAAGTGTAGTGATCTTAAAATTCTCCATCTGCTGGAGAGCAAGTGATGCAAGATAATATTCCTTAGTGACCTTTGGATTTTTTGTCATAATATCTGAGGCAGTAAGACTCTTTATTTCAAGTGTTTTTTCAAGCAGTCTTCTTAAATCGCCGTCGGTAATGATACCGGTGAGAATGCCTTCATTATTTACAACACAGGTAGTTCCGAGTCTCTTGGATGTTATCTCAAGTATTACGTCTTTAATCGATGCATTTTCGCGAACAGAAGGTATTTTCTCCCCTTTGATCATAATTTCTTTTATCTGAAGGGACAGCCGCTTGCCGAGGCTTCCGCCGGGATGCAGAAAGGCAAAGTCCTCTGCAGTAAAATCTCTTTTTTCAAGCAGTGCAACAGAAAGAGCATCACCCATTGCAAGAGTTGCAGTAGTTGAGGCTGTAGGCGCGAGATCATGGGGACAAGCCTCCTCCTTTATTCCTATATTAAGAAAAATATCGCATTCCTCTGCAAGCCGTGAATCTTTTGATCCGCACATTGCAATAAGTGACACTTTCAATCGTTTGAGCATCGGCAGCAAATTAGAAATTTCCTCTGTATTGCCGCTTTTGCTTATCAGTATTACAACGTCTTCCTGTCTTACCATTCCGAGGTCGCCGTGCAGAGCATCCGTCGGATGAAGATAAATTGAAGCTGTTCCTGTTGAGTTTAAAGTAGCAACTATCTTGCGTGCAATTAGTCCCGATTTTCCCATACCTGTCAATACCACGCGTCCTTTACAGCTGTATATGATATCCACCGCTTTTACGAATTCCATATCTATACTGCTCTCAAGACCGGCAACAGCTGCTGCTTCAATCCTGATTACTTCCTTGCCTTTTTTAATTATTTCTTCAGAGTTCAACTTTTGCCCTTCCTGAACAAATCTTTTATACTTTTAGCAGTCCTGATCGGCATTTCCTGCTTAAGATATTTTGAAAAATCTATGGAGAACCTTCTCATATATTTATTGTACAAAACGAGAGCATTGAGCAGATCTTCATCAGAAAAATCGTCATGTTTCTGAAATATTAAACGCGGATTAAGAGCTTCTTTCGGATCCTTAATTCTTTTAAAACGCATAAGTTCATTGTAGTAATTCGTAAGCGGTATCAGGTGATTAACCCCGCTCTCATTTTCGTGAAGCCATATTTTTTTGTGAGAAGGAGCGAAAACAAGTACATATTTATCCCTTGCGATTACCACTTCCCTCACATCTTTATTATCGCCCGGAGATTTATCACCTGGATTCCATTCAGAGTAGCTCCACTTTTCCAGTATATTAATTCCGTCGGGAATACTTTCTGCTTTCTTAGCTGTGAGATCAAACTCGATCTCATCATCAATCTCTTCATTTATAAGGATATCAATTTCATCCCCGGGAATAACGATAGTGCCGGCGGTGAATACCGGTGCTGAAGCAAAAGACAGATCAGGAGTTGTGTTTTCTTTTCCAAGGATAAAATTATTGTTTTTAAATCTTCCGTAACCGGTCACTATAAGCTCATCAATTTTTTCCCTGTAATGTTTATAGCCCGGTTTCTTTTCCGGCAGAACAGAAAAGAGAAGGTACTTCTCCTGACCTGTTAATTGCCTGGGAAATTGGTCTATGCCGGAATTCACGCTGATCCTTTTGTTATTATGTCAATCTTTTTGATCTCTTCAAGGAGCTGTTTCAATTTGCCGAGCGGATACTGGCTTGAGGCATCGCTTAATGCTTTTTCAGGCTCAGGATGTACTTCAAGAAAAAGAGCATCAATTCCTACAGCAGCAGCAGCTTTTGCCAGGTACTTAATGTATTCCGGTTGTCCTCCGCTCGTATTTCCTTTAGAGGGAAGCTGAACTGAATGCGTCGCATCCATCACTACAGGATAACCAAGCTCACGCATAATTATGAGTGATCGCATATCCACAATGAGATTATGATAGCCGAATGTTGTACCTCTCTCAGTGAGCAGAATCTTTTTATTGCCAGTCGATAGAACTTTATCGGCAGCGTATTTCATATCTTCAGGGGCAAGAAACTGCCCCTTTTTAATATTGATGACCTTTCCAGTTTCACCGGCAGCAATTAGTAAGTCTGTCTGTCTGCATAAAAAAGCAGGGATCTGCAGAACATCCGCGTATGCCGCTGCCATTTCAGCTTCTGCAGGAAGATGTATATCGGTTAATACCGGCACTTCAAATTCTTCTCTTACTGCACCAAGTATCTTAAGCGCTTCTTTATCGCCGATGCCGGTAAAAGAGTCTGCACTGGTGCGGTTTGCCTTTTTATAACTTGCCTTGAATATGAAGGGTATATTGAGCGAGGCTGCAATCGATTTAATCTCTGCGGCAGTCTGCCTTACAAGCTTCTCACTTTCGACCACGCAGGGACCGGCAATAAGTACAAAAGGATTATTCCCGCCTGCTTTTATATTGCCTACTTCAACCATATTCTTAATCAATCTGATTTAATATGAACCAAATATAAAAAAAAGCGTTTACTTAATGAATTCAACCGGCAAGCAGCTTTATTTAGAAGCTGAGAAAAATAATCCACTTATAATGGTAATATATGCTTTAAATACAAAGCATCCATTCAGCCTGAAGTCCAAAATCAGTTACGTATTTTTCAAGCATTGCGAAATCAATTATATCTTTAGAGTTGAAAACTATAGCTTTAACATCCTCAAGATGTTTTTGCGAATACCCCTCCTTATAAAATTCCAGTTTTTTAATAATTACATATTCAACCGGTGATACTGATATTTTAGAACCATTAAATTCAAACTCCTTTGCGTTGGTGACGGCCCATTTTTCAAATTTGTTTCTGCCGCAGAAATATAAATCTGCTTTAAAGCCTGTTTTGAGATGTATTATGTTGCAGTGTCCCCTGCTGTCCCTAAGGACTTCTGTTTTGAGGACCTCTATGGGCGGACAGTAAAACTCATCAGGCAGGAAGATTTCAGGAAGTAATTCTGTTCTGCTTGTGTCTATCTCTAAGACTATATCAATGTCGTGAGTTGTCCGTGGTTCGCCATAAATTATAGATGCAACTGAACCGGTTATAGCATACTTGATATTATTATCGTTCAGTTTATCAGTAAATAATTGATAAAGATTAACTTCTTGCATAAAGGAAAATTTCTCTAACTTTGTTCTCCACTTCTTCTTCAGATAAATCGGGGTGCCTCTGTTGTATTGCTGCCTTCTTCAACTGACGTGCAGAATAGTAAAGTCTCAAGGACAGGTTCAATTTCTCCCCGGCGGTCATATTCTTAAATCTGTTCCTGACTATTTCATCTTCTTTAGGGTGGTCTTTTTCCATAACCTTAATATAATCCAAATTACTAACATCATAAAGCAAATTTTCCAGCCGCAGACAAGAAAGTATTACAGGATCCTTCAACTTTCCACATACGTCTCACATACGTCCCACATACGTTCCAGATTCGTCTCACATACGTTCTAAATTCAGGTTATTACCGTGAAAAGAACGAGAGAGAAAAAGGTGAAGCTTTCTTTCTGCAGAAGTCGGTCTAATCATTTCTGAACCGCCAAATGACTACCAAAGACTACTAAACTCCGCCGCACATTTTTGTCATAAATGAATTTTTTCGACAGGCTAATATCTCAGTTGGGAAGATTTGATAATTAATGTACTCTGCATCAACATTGATCCTGAAAGGTTGAATTACTTTTTGAAAATAATAAAGTTTGATATGTATAATTCATACTCGTAGGTAATGCTATGGTTAAACCGGTTAATGAACAAATAATTTTAATAACAGGAGCAACGGACGGAATAGGTAAGCTAACGGCTATCAAACTCGCTGATCAGAAAGCGCATATTATTGTTCACGGAAGAAACAAGCAGAAGTTAGACTCAGTCATCGGGGAAATTTCAGCGGAGAGCGGTAATGATAATGTTGAAGGTATCCTTGCCGATTTTGCGGCACTGGGAGAAGTTCGCAGGGGGGCAGACGATATCAGCAGCAGGTTCCAAAAACTGGACGTACTCATAAATAATGCAGGAGCAGGATTCTCAGATTCCCGTTACAGCAGTGATGGTTACGAGTTAAGGTTTGCGGTTAATTATCTTGCACCTTTCCTTCTGACGCAGCTTTTGCTCCCGCTGATAGAGAAAGCATCTCCCTCCAGGATCGTAAATGTCAGTTCTGCAGGTCAGCATAAACTTGATTTTAAGGATATAATGATGGAAAAGAAATTCGATCCGGTGCAGGCCTACTCCCAAAGTAAACTGGCTTTAATCATGTATACTTTTGAACTTGCTGAAAAGTTAAAAGATAAAAATATTACGGTAAATGCTCTTCATCCTGGAACTTACCTGGATACTAAAATGGTAAGGAATGCAGGAATTAATCCCTGGGGTAAACCTGAAACTGGTGCTGATGCTGAAGTTTACCTTGCAGTGTCGAATGAACTGAACGGCATAACAGGGAAATATTTTAGCGGCAAAAATGAAGCTCAGGCCGAGAAACAGGCATATAACCCGGGCGACAGGAAAAAGTTATGGGAACTGAGCCTTGAACTTACAGGGCTGAAGGAGGAGGAAAAAAAGTGAACATCCCTGCTAAAATGAAAGCAATGATCCTGGAAAAGAAAGGTGAGAAATTAAAAGAAAAAGAAGTCGCTGTCCCTGAAATAAATGACAGCCAGGTATTAATTAAAGTCAGTGCCTGCGGAGTGTGTCATACTGATCTGCACATAATTGATCAGGAACTAACTGAACCAAAACTGCCATTGATACCGGGACACGAAATTGTGGGACATATAGTCAGAGCCGGGGCCAATGTTAAAAAATTTAAGACCGGAGACAGGGTAGGTGTACCATGGCTGGGATATACCTGCGGCCATTGTAAGTTTTGTAAAAGAGGACAGGAGAATCTTTGTGTTAATGCCCTTTTCACCGGATATACTATTGACGGAGGGTATGCAGAATACACTGCAGCTTACCAGGATTATACATTCCATATCCCCGATGGTTATGACGATGCTGAAGCGGCACCATTGCTATGTGCAGGTTTGATAGGTTATAGGACATACAGGATGGCTGGTGAAATATTTGAGAACCTGGGAATATATGGGTTCGGAGCCGCTGCTCATATAATCGCTCAGATCGCTGTCCACCAGGGGAAAAAAGTTTATGCTTTTACCAGGCCGGGCGACACCGAAGCACAAAAGTTTGCTAAGAAACTCGGAGCTGTATGGGCAGATGATTCAACAAAATCACCGCCTGTAAAATTGGATGCAGCATTAATCTTCGCACCCGTCGGTCCCCTGATTCCGGCGGCATTAAAAGCATCAGATAAAGGAGCAACAATAGTAAGTGGAGGAATTCATATGAGCGATATACCAGCATTTCCTTATAATATTTTATGGGAGGAAAGGGTTATCCGTTCTGTTGCAAACCTTACAAGGACTGACGGAGAAGAATTGTTAACGCTCGCTCCCGAAGTTCCGGTGAAAACCGAAATAACAAGACTTCCGTTACACAAGGCTAATGAAGCCCTCGATAAACTCCGCGGGGGTAAAGTTGATGGCGCGTTTGTACTGGTAAATTAGAGAATTTCCGGATCGTGCCAAACTATGAATGACTACTGAATGACTGTTGAATGCCATAGGTGATAATTAAATACCTGTTGATCACCATTTCTACCTCACCATCCCTTCAGGCATCTGAACAGCTACGACTCTTCCCCTGGCCGTGACCTTACCTTCTGCAGATACCGTTATTTCTGTGATAACCTTTCTGCCTTTAAGTTCAATTACCTTTCCCCGCAGCTCAAGCTCAAAACCAAGTGGTGTGGGAGCCAGGTAATCAACCTGCAGCGATGCGGTAACAAATCGGAAAGGAGGATCTGTACCTGGTTCTCTGTCTTCATTCCTGTATGATGCGAGTGCAGCACTTCCTGTACCGTGACAATCGATAAGTGATGCTATCAATCCTCCATACACATAGCCAGGAATTGCGATGTGATATGGCTTCGGAGTAAAATGAGATACCGTTTCATCTCCATCCCAGCGGCTTTTAATCTGATGTCCTTCTTCATTCAGCCTGCCGCATCCGTAACAGTAACTCAGCTGATCGGGATAAAAATCCTGTACTGCTTTATCTTCCACTATTTTGCTCCCTAATTATAATGCAGAAATTTAAACTTAAAATATCTGATTACCCAACGAATGACCACTAATGACAATCGAATGACGTTTAAATGATTCCCCGTATTATTCCAGCCTGCAGCTTGAACATCCTAACCCGGCACCAATTCTTCCTACCACCCTGCGGCAAATAAAATCAATCCAAGGGTAAGTCCGAACACAAAATTAAATACTTTTATTTTAATCGAATCTTTAATCGAATACGAAAGCAGCGGAAGCATACCGTGTCCGTCCTGCACTACAGAACTGGTAAACAGGATTGAAAATGGTATGAGCCCGTTCGCAAAAAGCGAGACGAAGATCAGGTGAGGACCGGATTCAGGTATCAGTCCTATAACAGCACTCAGAAACAGAAGAAGCAATTTGTATTCAGAAGTAATTTTTTCGATATGGAGGTATTGAAAACCCACTTCCACTACAAGGAGTGCTCCGAATGTCCATATTGCAATCTTCCAGATATGTTTTTTGATTATATGTTCAAAAACATGTTCTGTAAAGAAATGTTTGAGATTTCTTTCTGTATTATGGACAACGAGCTCGGGACAATCGCTGCAGGTCACCATCTTAAATTTCTTAACCAAAAAATCTGTCACCCTGCCTCCGATAATGCCGGTTATAAAAAGGAGCACAAACAGGATGATTGCAGTACCGGGAAACATCGCCAGCATAACAAATGCCTCATCACCCGACGAAGCTATCATTGAGCCAGCCAGAGCACCGAAACTTATGAGTCCATGCATATATAAAGTTACATCTGTGAACCCGCCGAAACATCCGGGGATGGCGCCGATGAATGACGCAACCACATATTGACGTGATTTACTTTTGCCTTTCAGCAAAGCGGATATTTTCCCTCTCGACCATATATTGACAGCATCTACAGCTATCATCATTATTGTAATGAATAACGTTATCTGAAGCGTTTCGCCGATAACATTTAAAAGAATAGCATCCATCTTTGTTTTCCGGATAAAAATATTCAGGTAAGGTGTAAATATAGGAGATGTTGGGAAGATTTAACTACTTTTCCATTTATCTTTTTTCTTTTATCTTTTTCCTTTTATCTTTTATCTTGATTCCAGACACCTGCGCCCCTTCTGATGTCTGAATTCACAGCCGGGGATCAGATACTGCCCTATCTTTTCAGAGAATATAATAAACAAATGGAGGTTCTATGAGAAAGATTGGCTTGCTCTACTTATTTCTGATTATTAGTGTTCTGCTTCCTGTAACATCTGGTTTTGCCCAGAAAGAATCGTCTGCGAGCAAGAAAGATATTCAGGATAATCTAAATTCCCTCGCAAATGCTATTGTAAATAATGACAACTCCACGGTGGAAGATTTCTATACTGATGATGCCATCTCTATGCCGAATTACGGAAAGATGTTAAAAGGAAAAGATGACATGCGCAGGAGCAATGCGGAGTTTACTAAATCCGGAATGAAAATAACTTCCCTTGATATGAACGTTACTGATATACTGGGAAAGGGCGACCTTGTGGATGCAATCGGAACTTATAATATCAGTCTGACCGGGAAAGACGGAAAAAATATAAAAGATTCTGGCAGTTTTTTGACAGTATTCGAAAACCAGAAAGGTAAATGGAAAGTTAAAGCCGAAATTTGGAACACCGATAAAAATCCTATGATGCACAATATGAATATGAAATCGGACAATGATGAGGAACAGGAATCCGACACGACCAGATAATGAATTCCTGCTTTAATCTTAGTTACTGAAAATAGTCTGATAACCCTGGTTACCAGACTATTTTTTTAACTTTATATAAAATGATTGATCTAAAAATTCATTCGTGTCTGTTCGGATTTAACCGATTTCTTCTTCCCCTCTTTCTGCTGTTTAAGGAAATCACCGAAGTTTTCTTTAGATATAATGTAGATTTTACCCACCTGCTGCGCTTTAAGGTTTCCCGCCCTTATATGGTACAATACCCCTGAATGTGATATTTCAAGAAGTTTTGCTACTTCCTCCACGCTGAAAAATTCTTTCATACAACGGCCTGACAGTTAATGAAAGATGAACTCCATTAGACAGGCTAAAAATACCCTAAAATGAGCTTAGTTTCAATAAAACGGGGAGAGTATAAGTTTAGGTTCAAGCCCGCCTTATTAAATACAAAATATTCTACAATCCGGTAATCCGATAATTCCTTAATCAATCCGCTCAATTCGCAATTCGGTAATTCGCTAATTCCCTAAATCCCTGCCAGGTATTCGTGGACAAGTTTAATTGCCATTGCCCCCTCGCCAACTGCAGATGCAACACGGTTCATAGCCCCGGCTCTCACATCACCAGCCGAAAATATTCCGGGAATACAGGTTTCAAGAAGATAAGGATCGCGCTTCAGTTTCCATATTTTATTCATATTATCATACTTGAGCATATCCCTTCCTGTCTCGATAAAGCCTTTTGAGTTCTTAAATATGTTCAGCTTTATCCAGTCAGTTACAGGCTTTGCTCCGATAAAAATGAATAAAGCAGCTGCTTCACCGGTTTTCTGCTGACCGGTTACTGTATCCTGAATGGTCACGCATTCAAGTCTTTTATCACCCTTCGTCTCTGTCACTATAGAATTATTTATTATTGAAATATTTTTCGTCTGCTTAATCTGATCGATTAGATAATGCGACATTGTTGAATTTAGAGATTCTCTCCTTATTACTATATAAACATTTTCAGCAAAAGCTGAAAGATACATTGCAGCCTGACCAGCAGAATTTCCCCCGCCGACGATGTAAACATTCTTACCTTTGCACGAATGTGCTTCTGCAACTGCCGAGCCGTAATACACTCCTGATCCTGAAAGTTCACTTATTCCTTTTATATCAAGCGTCCTGTAATCAACGCCCGTTGATATCACAATAGTATGCGATTTTATCTCAATCCCGTTGGAGAGCGAAAGTATCTTATAATTGTCTCTTGTGGTTATATCGATGACTTCACAGGGGGAAAGAAGCTCGACTCCGAACCGCGTTGCCTGGGTCAAAGCTCTTCTTGTAAGATCGGCACCGGAAAGACCTGAAGGAAAACCCAGGTAATTTTCAATTCTCGAACTTGTACCTGCCTGCCCCCCGGGGGCTTTTCTTTCAATCATAAGAGTCTTTAATCCCTCTGTGCCCCCGTATACCGCAGCAGCTAACCCGGCAGGTCCCGCGCCGATAATCACTACGTCGTACAGTTCTTCAGAAGCCGTTGAGTTCAGTCCGATCTTCTTAGCCAGCTCACTCTCGTCGGGAGACTTTAATATACTGCCGTCCTCAAATAAGACTGCAGGAAGTTCGTTTATGTCGATTTTATTTGTGCTGATCAGCTCGGCAGCATCCTTGTGAAGCTCAATATCGAGCCACTTATAGGGGATTAAATTTCCTGTCAAAAAATCTTTTACTCTGTGTGATACAGGCGACCACTGGTAGCCGATGACCTTAATTCCTGCAAGGTCCGGAATAAAATTGCTCTGCCAGTCATCAAGCAGGTCGTATAATACCGGGTAAAGTTTTTCTTCCGGCGGGTTCCATGGTTTAAGCAGGTAATAATCCAGCTTCAATGTGTTGATGGCTTTTATGGCGGCTTCAATATCGGAATAAGCTGTCAACAGAACTTTTTTAGCATCGGGATATATTTCTCGCGCCTTGTCCAGAAAAGTTGTACCTTCCATTTCAGGCATCCTCTGATCAGATATAAATAATGCTACCGTTTCATTCTTAGTTTTTAATTCCTTGATTGCCTCAAGAGCCTCTGAAGCGGATTCGGCTGCGAGAACCTTGTATTCCTCTCTGAACTTTTTCCGTACATCCCGCTGGATGGCTCTCAGTACCTGTATATCATCATCAATTACTATTATGAATGGCAGTTTCATCTTTGTTATTATCCGTTATTGAGGTTTGAGTGACAGGAAAACTTACTGTAAATTCAGTTCTTCCTGGAGCTGAACTTACTTTTACTTCACCGTTATGCCGGTTTATTACACTCTTAACAATATCAAGTCCTATACCTGTTCCCTCTCCTACTTTTTTTGTCGTGAAGAAAGGATCGAATATGCGTGATAAAATATCTTTGGGTATGCCTGTACCGTTATCCGTTATCTTTACGGTGACGAGTTTGGTATCGCAGATAGTAGCTATTTCAATCTCACCTTTCTGCGGCACAGCATAAATAGCATTGTCAATAAGGTTTGTCCATACCTGGTTCAGCTCACCGCTGTAGGCTTCAATTTCAGGCATATTATCACAGAAATTTTTCTTAAGAATTATGTTCTTATCACGTATCTTATAACCGAGAAGTATGAGTGTATCTTCTATATCTTTATGGATATCTGTAAAATGAAGATTCCCCGACCTATCCATATGAACGTGAGATTTTATTGCCCCGACTAAATTCGTAATCCGTTCAGAAGCATCTTCAAGATCCTTGATCAGCAGTTCGGAGCTAAGCAGATTCTCAAGCCAGTTGAGTATTGCCTGAAATTCATCTGTGCCTGCATCGCTTTTCATCTTCATAAGATCTTCTTTGGAAAAGCCTGTCTCGGTCAGCGTTTCTGCTATTTCGTTCCTGTCGTTGAGTCCGTTTTCATCCAGCCACTCATTCAGCTCGTCTTCTCTCTGCATACGCTGAAGAGGGGTCAACCTGTTCTTTGTAGAACGGCCATTCTTTTTGCCTGATGCGGCCTCACGTATATCTTTCATAAGGATAGGAGAAATATCCTGTTTCATTAACTCTTCTGTGAGCTCGATATTCAGTTTCAGTCTTTTATTAAGCTCGTCTGATATCCTGTCGATTGCAGCTGCCGGGTTATTCATTTCATGTGCAATGCCTGCTGCAAGCTTACCCAATGCGCTGACTTTCTCCTGCTGCATTTGCGTAGTTGCAAAAATCCGTGCCCTCTCTGTCATATACCCGATAAGACGCTGGATTAATTCCGGGTTTAGCTGTTCCAGCTCGTGAAAATATTTTTTGTGAAGCTGCAGCATCCTGAGCTTACCCACCGCATAAGAATTGCCTGAAGTTACACGCATACGGGAATAGGGCAGCAGTCCTGTCACTCCTCCCGATACTTCATTATTTTCAAAGCTGAAATAATATACCAGTCTTCCATTAATGTTCGAGTAGTAATTTATTTTTCCTTCCAGAACGAAGGCCATCATATCTATGGATTCACCGGCTTTATATAAAAGCTGACCATCCTCCCACTCGATATATTCAGAATGTTCAATGATCCATTCAAGATGTTCAACCGGCACACCCTGAAGAGCAATGATTTTTTTTAACTCATCTGTTGTTACACTATAATCCATTGACACACCAATTTCATTAGAATATGAGAGTACTCAGCAGGAGACTGCTTCAGCTCCGATCCTGCTTATTTATATTATGTATCTGAAACTATTATGACGGGAAGTCCGTGGGATTCTGCATCGATTTCTATCCCGCGGTTATCGTAAAGAGTTAGAATCTGTAAACTATACCTTAGAATATAGAAAACTGAATATTCAAGAGCAAGCATATACTTCATAATCCGGGGCAGCCTGAAAAGTAACTTTCAATTTGTGATCCTGGAAAAGCCTTAAACTTGAACTTGAACTTGAATCTACCAGGCACGCAAGTCTATGGGTATAATTTCGCAAAGTTTTTTTATAATTTAACACGTGATAAAGATTATGAATGCAATATGAAACACTCTGATAATAGAAACCTCACCCGCACGGACCGCATTACAGCCGCTGTGCTTGGAGTTATCTGGCTTGGTGCCGGACTTGCAGCCTTATGGATTGCTTTCTTTAATAATTTCTGGGCGGGCTTTATCTTTGGTCCACTGTCATTAGTTTATGGATTTATCTGGGTACGGGTTTATTATACCGGTAGAAAACTGAACTGGAGTTTACACAAATAATGGCACAAGAATTAAAAATTAATATACGGACAACTGCATTGGTCGTAATCGACCTTCAAAAAGGGATAATATCAATTCCGACAGAACCATATGCCTCAGATTCCGTTATTGAAAAGGCTGCTGCTCTTCTTAATGCTGCCAGGAGCAAAAGTATGAGTGTCTTTCTCGTCAATGTGGCCCGGTCGCCGGATATGAAAGACACTCTTCACCCTATATCGGAGTCATCATTCAAAAGTCCGGGGTATGATCCGGAATGGAGCCGGCTCGTTCCTGAGATGAATGTTCAGCCTTCCGATTTCCTCATTACAAAACATCAGTGGGGAGCTTTTTATGGAACAGGGCTCGACCTGCAGCTGAGGAGGCGCAAAATTGATACAATAATTCTGTGCGGGATATCTACTAATATCGGAGTTGAAAGTACTGCACGTTTTGCCTATGAATACGGGTATAACCAGGTTTTCGCTTCAGATGCAATGGCTGCAAGGTCGGTTGATGAGCACGAGTATCCTCTTAAATATATTTTCCCCCGGATCGGCCTGATCCGAAACAGCAGTGAAATTATAAAAGCAATGTGTTGAATGATTTAGTCAAACATCTTACTTCTGTTCAATCTTCTATCAGTTCAACCATCCCTCTGAACTTTTTAATTTTACCTTTCAATCATTCAATCTTTCAATCCTATCGCGGCATAGCCGGCAACCAAAAACAACCTTAGATAGGCGGAGTAACGTATAGCGGTGGCTGAGTGTCCCGCCCCTTGCTTGATATCATTGGGGGCGGGATGTTGAGTCTTCGAAATCCCGCGCATTTATTGACTTAGGATTTGCCTTGCGGGATATCGAAGCCACCGAAAATAAGTAAATTGTTCAATGATTTATAGAGCTTCTTAAAATATCTTGACCAAAAAAATCGCAGCGAAGTCGAAGATCCCGATTTTAGCGCGATTTTAGCGGGACAAAAATCTGACTGAGGATACCATTCAATCTTTCAATCATTCAGTCATTCCTCCCCGGCTTTCTTCGCAGCTAAAAATAGTTCCGATATAGATGAATCCCTCTTAAATTTTAACTAAATTATTTTATTGAATATCCACAACCACGTACTCAAATGAATAAATTATTACTATACTTTACAGTATTTATCTGCGGTGGAGCAGTACTCGCAATTGAAATCCTGGGAACAAGGATACTGGGCCCTTACTACGGGGTCAGTATTTTTCTGTGGTCGGCTTTAATTTCTGTAACTCTGATTGCACTAAGCGTTGGCTATATGATAGGAGGAAGAATCGCCGACCGGCAAAAGAATTCTACCCTGCTGACTATTATTATTGCTCTCGCCGGCATACTGACAATTCTTATCCCTGTTTTCAGAAATGGTGTTATTGAATTAACTGAGTCGATGGGCTTGAGGTTATCGGTATTAATTTCCTCTTTGATTCTCTTCTTCCCGGCACTTACTCTTCTCGGTATGGTGAGTCCTTATGCCATAAAACTAAGGACACAATCCCTCGATGTTGTAGGCACCAGAGCAGGTGATCTTTACTCTGTCTCTACTATTGGAAGTGTGCTTGCCGCTCTTATTACAGGATATTACCTGATCCCGAGGATAGGTGTTATTAAGCTGACGGTCGGAACAGGAATTTTACTGGTTATAACTGCAATAATTATTTTTGCAGCCGGACGTAAAAATAAATACAGAGTAACTGCCGTGCCTCTGATTCTGTTACTCGCATTCTTTTCCATGAATTTCTTTTCTGCTGAAAGAGCGGACCCGGGGAAAGGAATATTAACTGTAAATCAAAGCAGGTATGCTGAAGTGAGGGTGATGGATATGAATCAGAACAGGTTCCTCCTGATAGACGGAGGGATACATTCAGCGATAGATAAAACAACAAATGAAAATATCCTGCCGTATGTGTGGGTCCTTGATATTACTAAAAATCTTGAACCGTACGCAGGAGATATGCTCCTGATCGGACTCGGAGGAGGTTCAGTCCTTAAATCCTTTTATAAGGATAACTGGGACGTGGAAGTAGTAGAAATTGACCCGGTTATTAAGGAGATTGAACAGAAATACTTTAACCCTGTACCGGGATTTGATAATATCCATATCGAAGATGGAAGGGAATTCCTGAGAAAGACCGATCATCAGTACGACCTTATTGTGCTGGATGCATTCGGAAGCAGTTCTGTACCGTTCCATCTTACAACTGCTGAATCATTCCTGCTCGTCAAACAGCATCTTAATGAAGACGGACTGGTTGCAGTAAATATAGAAGCTATAGGATGGAAGGATATTATTGTAGGATCGATTGCAAAAACACTCAGGCAGGTATTCAAATATGTCACTGCACTCCCGATTGCAGAACCACCTGATCAACTCGGTAATGTTATTATCCTTGCCTCCGATCTGCCGTTTGAACTTAATGAACCGCTTAAAAAGGAGTACTGGAAATCAGGCTACAGGTTCAGCGATGAATATGAACAAAACCATGCCTGGGACAACCGTTTCGTTCCGGAAATGAAGAATGCAATGGTGTTAACGGATGATCTCAACCCTGTGGGAATCTGGGCTGAGAGGATAAATTTAAAGGCAAGAAAAGAATTGCACGAACTGCTGGGTGATAATTCATTCCTCTGGTAATTCTTAGTTGTTTATTCAGTCGCCAATCTCAGAACTTTATTCCCTGAGAGGCTTCACTTTTCCGCCTGCTTCTATCCTTACTGGATAACCATCAAGGGAATCTGGTAATTTATCATTGTTTGCATTGGTAAGAGAGTCGATCATAATTACAAGACAATCCTCCCCGTTTTCTGTCTGACTTTGATAGAATCCCTGTACTCCGGGAATTGCCATCAGCATTTCCTGCCGGTCCTTGATTACCTCGTCTATCGGTTTTTTCTGCATCCGGGTACTGTCTTTTTCCTGGCCATTACATTGAATGGATGTTATAGCTAAAATTAAAAATAATAGAATGACTTTCATAAAAAAACAAACCCCCCGCAAAAGCAGGGGGCGAAATATTTTATCCGTTATTTAACTATTGACCCACCATGGATGCACCGAGATACGAAAGCACCTGGTTAATGGGATTAGCTATTGCAGATGTATTGCTTCCTGCAAATAATAATCCCACAGCCCTTGGATGGGTTGTAACATCTTCAACCATCAAAGATCCTGAATCGCCTGCAGCAAGAAAACCGCTTCTCCTGTTGGCAATTACTATCTGACCGGTAAAGGTTTTGGTAAATGCTGTTCCGCCGGCACATTCATTTTCATAAGAAACACTTACAGTTGCGTTCAATCCTGAGATTGTACTGCGTGTAAGTCCTGAGGTCCTGCCGCTTTTCTTTACAGCCTGGTTAATTGATGCAGAAACAGTGTTAGCTGACAGCGTTCCAATCTCAAGTATTGCACCGCTTGGATCAACTTGACCTGGAATTACCTGGCCAAGGGAACAATCTACATTTGAGCCCGGAAGACTATTAACCTTATGCAGAGTAGCAACTGCCTGGGCATTACCGGAATTGCAGTTGACGTCTATTAGTCCGGGCTGTATGATTGGATCTCCATTCTGAGCTGTCCTGCTGTTACCGCCATTAACGATATCTGCTTCAAAAACATGGTAATTACTAAGGATGTACTGTGTACTCCCTATTTTTACAAGTGATCCCAGGGTACCTCCACAGCAGTATCCGTTAGCCAGATCGTAGCTCCATCCGCCGGAAGTTCCGAGCTGAATTGGGGCAGTTTGCTTTGCAGTGTGACTTACACCTCCGCCTCCGCCGCCACCGGGTTTACCTTTAAATGTTTTGATCTCACCCGTAACCATTATTTTCACGGGGACGTTATCAAGCATATCGGGTAATGGACTGGCTGTTCCTTTTGCAAGTGCATCTGCCACGATATCGGTTTTGGTAAGAACCAGGATGCATGGCTTCCCGTCGTCTGTTAAACCGACTGCCGTTCCGATGACTTCCGGAATTTTCATAAGGTCTGCAGTATGTCTTTCCTGTACAGGAATCACTGCCCTGATTTCCGGGTTGTCTTTTGTCAATGCTCCCTGATCCTGTGTCACTGTCTGATCCTGAACCGTCGGTTCATTAATAAGATCAGAACAGCTTGAAATAATAAAAGTAACTGCGACTAACAGAATCAGGAGTGAGCCTATCTTTCCCCACCTGGAATTGAAGAAGTTTTTCATACGGCCTCTCTTCGAATGATTATTAATTTTGCTCTGTTTTTAAGGTTAATCAGGTATTATAATACTGTATTAATTTTAATATAGCAAGAATATTTTTTCAATCTCCATCTTTATATGATCAGAATGACAATCTGCAAAGACGGAAGCCGCTGTACGGATCCAGATGACTAGCTCTCCTTCAGGATATTCACTCTGAATTAAAGCATTTCTGTCGGCCTCTGTTAGGCCTCTTCCCGGCTTCTTCCCCCGACCTTCCCCCTTACCTATAAGTTTTATTCCTTTTTCAAACATTATTATTATCAATTCAGTAAAAGTTAAATTCATTGCTTGAATGATGCTTCTCGATATATGTGGTTCTTTATCCCTTGCAGCTGGACCTGCCGTAGAAACTGTATTGCAAATCGATAAAGCGGGTCCTGTCGAAGGACGGAATTTCATACAGCCTGTATTTCACTCTTCCTCGTTACATCTTTCCTGCCTATCTTTGACAAATAAATTCAAAACAATTTTCGGGGAAGTTATTACAACCGGGATATTTCACAGGGAAGAAGGAGTACTTAACCGTCCTCTTATCCTGTTCGCAATGATGCTTGCTAATTTTATGGCAGCAGTTGAGGCTACCATAGTTGCCACAGCTATTCCAACCATCGTGAGCAGCCTTGGAGGATTCTCTCTTTTTACCTGGGTCTTTTCGGCATTCCTGCTTACACAGGGAGCAACAATACCGCTCTACGGAAAGCTGGCGGACCTTTACGGCAGAAAAAATGTTTTTGTTTTCGGTGTCCTATTGTTTCTTGCCGGTTCGGCTCTCTGCGGATTTGCGGGAAGTATGTATATCCTAATTCTTTTCAGAGCCATTCAGGGCATAGGAGCTGGAGCGGTTCTGCCAATCAGCATAACAATCATCGGCGATATTTATAACCTCGAAGAACGTGCAAAAGTTCAGGGCTACCTGAGCAGCGTCTGGGGAATAGCCGCAATAATCGGTCCCGCCATCGGAGGAGTCATCGTTCAGAATATAAGCTGGGCGTGGGTTTTCTTCATTAATATTCCTATAGGATTAGTATGTATCTTGATTGTAAACCTGTATTTCCACGAAAAACCGGCACATAATAATGATGTTCTTATTCAGGGAGCAGGCAGTTCAGCACCAAAAAAAATAAAGATAGATTTTGCCGGTTCTGCGCTTTTAATTGCAGCTACTTCCCTTCTGCTTATACCTTTACTGGAAGCCGGAACTGCATGGGAGTTAACCGACGTAAGGTTTTACGGAATGCTGCTGCTCTCAGTGATTGCTTTTATAATGTTCGGAATTACAGAACGCCATGCTGAAAATCCAGTCATCCCTTTTAAACTCATTAGATCCCCCGTAATATTGTTTCCTAACATTATCTCTATGATTGTTGGAATAGCAACCATCGGTATAAGTTCCATTATCCCTTTGTTTGCTCAGGGAGTTTTCGGGACATCGGCCATCCTGGCTGGTTTTCTACTTGCTTCAATGTCTATCGGCTGGCCTATTGCTTCAAGCCAGTCCGGAAAATTGATTCTGAAATCAGGATTCAGGTTCACTGCTGTCCTTGGAATATTTATACTGCTTGCAGGATCATGCCTCATGCTTCTTATAAACAGGGATTCAGGTTACCTTGAGATTGTATTTTATATATTCATAATCGGACTGGGACTTGGATTAACTTCTACTGCATCCATCGTCGCGGTACAGCATGCCGTACCCTGGTCGAAACGCGGAGTGGCAACAAGCTCCAACTCTTTTATGAGAATGATCGGCAGTACATTCGGAGCAACACTGTTCGGCTGGCTTCTTAATTATCATATCAGGGCCGGTCTTACTGCATCGCAGAAAAATAACGACATCATAAAAATATTAGTAGACCCGATGCAGAGAATGAATTATAGTTCTGAATTCATTTCACATCTGAAAGACATACTGGCAGGGGCTGTGCATAACGTGTATTTTTACCTGGCAGTTATTATCCTCATCGGCACTATCGCAGCTGCTCTTATCCCGAAAGATATTAAACAGGAAAGTTTGTAAAATTACAAGATTTCAGGATTAGCTTGCAGGAGATGATTTCAATATAGTATTTAATCTCATCTTGTATTACGGAAGCAGATAATTTATTATTTTACCACGAACTCACTTATCCTTTGTGAAAATATAATTTGGAGCCTGATCCGATGTTCCGTCTGGTTAACTTGCCGGGACCTCTTGCCAGAAAATCAGAAAGCATCCTGTCAATATCATTTTTAGGAGGTAAAGTTAAATGAAAATAATAAATAAATATCTTATTATTATACTGCTTGTTGTATTTACCGGGACATCCTTTTCTCAGATAGAAATCACCTTAAGAAAGAGTTTTATCGACAGCATCAAAAACCGGGTAACAATTGATGCCGAATATTATATTGTAAAAATGCATGCACATCCTAATCCTCCCTCTGAGGACGGCGATATGCACATAGCAGGTTACTGCAGTAATATAGGACTTCCTTTAGTTTCTGAAGTGATGAATGCAAAAAATGAAGATGATGCGGTAGATACACTCCGCAAGTATGAAGGAAGCAGCAGTTCTGTTAAACTGAATGGTGCGTGGAGGATCTGGTGCGAGCATTCAGGAAATGACAAACAGGATCAGGGAGCCGGCTTCCCTCCCATAACAAATACTAATCCCGGCCACGTCTTCGAATTACATCCGGTTCTGACGGTCAATGATATGAACCTATTATCTTCACTCAGGACAATTACAGGCTATACTTACAAGGATGCAGAAAAAGCATTTAACCGGTATGCGAACGCAGCGTGCCTGCTGGAGAACAGAGGAGACAAGGTATATATTGAGACAAAGGGCGTCGGTTACAATTATGCTGAATACTGGATAGAAATACTTGATACTAACCAGTTTGTTGCATCGGACGGCAGGTTTGTTAACTGCATCGTTGAAGACAAAGACGGCAAAATCGTTTACAATAAAATGCGTATGGCTTTTCCTGAAGGATCCACGGCTGAACTTAAAGTTAAGAATTTAACCAATGGTGAAAAAATGCACGTCCTTGGAATACCCCGTGTAAATCTTTCTCTTCTCAGCTACAGGATTCGCCATGCTGCTGATAAGCCTTATATGCTCGAATGGAATCTGCCGGTAGAAATGATAGTCGTTGCTGATCTTGATGCCCAGGAATAAAAGCCGCCTGATTTCACAGGCGGCGTTTGTTAATTTAACTCAGGAGTTACTTAATTAACATCATCTTTTTCACCATTACACGATCACCGGATTCAATCCTGTAATAGTATATCCCGCTCGAAAATCCTGAAGCATTGAAGGTTACCATGTGGCTTCCGGCTTTCTCATATCCGCCTGCAAGCTCAGCAACCTGCTGACCGAGTGTGTTGTAGACTTTAAGACTTACGAAACCGTCCTTATCCAGACTGTAATTGATATTCGTTGTAGGATTGAAAGGATTTGGAAAGTTCTGTGCAAGTGCAAATTCTGCAGGTATATTAATTTCTACTTCAGCTGCATCCGAATATTTATACGACCCGCTGAAATCAACCTGCTTTAAACGGTACTGGTACTTACCTGCAGTCACATCATTATCGGTAAAACTATAGGCTGCCGGCTCCGTAGTAGTGCCTTTACCTGAAATGAAGCCTATATTCTGCCAGCCGTTATTCATCGATTCAGAGAAACGCTCTACAGCAAAGCCTTTGTTGTTTGTTTCAGTTGCTGTTTCCCATTTCAATAATACTTTGTTGTTTTCAACTGAAGCAGTAAATGATGTAAGTTCAACCGGTACTTCAGATACAGGACGTTTCCACAAACCTCCTCCATAAGTCCCCGCAAATACATAACCATAAGCTGTAGTAAAACATCTCAGATTAGTATTTATTAGTCCTTCATTTATCACCTGCCAGTTTGCGCCGCCGTTGGTAGTTTTGTAAATACCGCCGGGATTGATAGAACTGCTGCCGAGTCCTGCAACCAGTACAGTATTTAATTGAGTGAAAGCATACACTGAACTGCTGGCCGGTATTCCGTTATTCTGGAATGCCCATGAAGATCCGTTATCAGTAGATAGGAATATCCCGTCCAGGCTTCCTGCATAGAGATTCGATCCGTCCTTATAAAGTGTGTTGATGAAGGTATTTGTGATACCATTATTTACTGGCATCCAGCTGGTGCCGTTATCGGTTGAAAGGAAAACTCCGCTTGACCAGCTTGCCGCAAACATATTAGAACCATCCACCACTATTCCAGTAATAAGAGGAGCCCCGGGAACAGGATTTGCGGCTGTCCAGTTGTCGCCATTATTTGTTGATATGAACACTCCCCCGCCGTAAGAGCCAAGGTAGATAGTTGTGCCGCCGGAACCATTAGGAACAGGAAGCATAAACCAGATGAGAGGTACTGTTATACCGGTATTAACCTGCGACCAGGTTGTACCATTATCAGAGGAACGGTAAACACCGTCTCCCATTGTACCGGCAAAAATATTGAAGCCCCCGGATCCGTCAGGACCCGCAGCCATTGAATAAACAAATTCATTGCCCAGTCCTTTGTACGTCCAGCTTATCCCTTCATCTGTAGTAACGAATACTCCGCCGCCTCCCGTCCCTACAAAGAAACTATTACCATTGAATGCGAATGAACGTATATCGCCGCCGGTAATGCCGTTGCTCTGCCACGTCCAGTTTGAACCATTATCAACTGAATGAAAAACACCGCTTCCAAATGTACCTGCATATAGATCGCTGCCGCTGGTCTCAACAGAATAAACATAAGTGTTGGTTATTCCATTACTTGCGGGTGTCCATAAAGATCCGCCATCTGAGGAATAAAATACCCCGCCTTGCGTACCGGCATAGACGTTGGATCCGGAAACTGCAAGTGAGAAGATTGTTGAATTGCTTAAACCGGCATTTATCGACACCCAGGTTGTGCCATTATTTGTTGAAAGGAATACTCCGCCGCTTGTACCGGCATATACATTGGATCCGGATACCGCAAAGCCATTAATACTAAGATTTGAAAGTCCTGAAATTTCGGGAGTCCAGGATGTACCATTGTTGGTCGACAGGTAAACACCGTTACTCGCTGTACCGGCAAAAATGTTGGTTCCGCTGATTGCAAGCGCGGTTACATGATCAGCAGGAAGTCCGGAGCTGACTTTTGTCCAGCTGCTCCCGGAATTAGTTGAAAGAAAAACGCCTCCGCTGCCGCCTTCATATTCAGTACCTGCAAAAAGATTTGTACCGTCATATGCCAGGCAGTAAAGACGGATTGAAGTTAATCCTGAACTTGCAAGTGTCCATGTCTGTCCGGCATCAGTTGAGCGGTAGACTCCGCCGCCGCTGCCGCCGTAAGTAAGTGTTGTCCCCGTGAACAGGTTCGTTCCATTGCCGGCAAGAGTAATTGCATAAGGATTTGTAAGGCCGTTATTCACAGCTGTCCATGTTGAACCATTGTCAGTTGATTTAAATACGCCTCCGCCTCTGGCAGTTGCATATACACTACCCCCGTCTGCAAGGATATCCAGCACCGTGGCTCCGTAGACACCGTCTACCTGCTGCCATTGTGCATTAATCGGTTGGGCAAAGAACAGGGTGATAAAAAGTACTAAAGAAGTAATAACGAAATGTTTCATATGTTTCTCCCGGTTATTGAGTAATAAAAATTAATTAAGTCTCTTTATGAAATTTTATTTATTAGAACGAGTGCACTGTTTTTCTATTTCTTACCAAACTTCTTGAAAGGAACTGATTTCAACCAATAACTTTCAAACACCTCTTTCTGAGCAAGTGCAAAACTCGGATGATTTACTATTATAGTTGTAATGCTGGGTTTCATCGAAACAGGATCGTTCAAGGCAAGCATGGTTATTTTTTCATCCATTATCATGAGCTTCATCGGTAGTTTTTCTATTACCCTGCATTCTTCGCCAAGGCTTTCGTAATATTCGAATACAGGGAAAAAATCAGAAGGCATCGAGCCGGATATAAGATCTTCATATTCATAAATGCCGCGGCTCTTCATTGTCTTTTTCTTTAGTACTTTAGTCTGGTGTTTCATGTTTTCGCTGTGGGGCATACTGTAGGGGGGTTTGTTGAATCCCAGCATTTCTTTTTTAGTAGTTTTCTGCAGCTCAATCCATCTTTTTTTTATCTGGTTTTTGTCCTTAAGAACTTCTATATAATCGAGACTGGCATAGTTATCCAGGTTGCGTGCATAAATTTCATCAAGATCGCTCTCAAGCCGGTTGAACATTTTCTGTTTCCTGGAAATTTCCTCCTGCTTCTGTGCAATTTCCTCTTCAACTTTCTGACTGAAAAATGAAAGCAGACTTTTTAAGGCTGTCTTTGGTTCAACAGCCCGATACATTTTCTTACCATCCTTCTGAACTTCCGTACACAAACCTTTTGCCAGAAGGGCGGGTATAATTTCGTAGACTTTAGTCCTGCCGACGGGGATAATTGATGCAAGTTCAGAAGCAGCAAATTCCTGCTTCTGAAGCAGCGCGAGGTAAATGTGCGCCTCTCTTTTCGTTAACCCGCTGTCCTGTAATTTGTTCAGTAAATTATCATACATATTGTACCTCTCCTTTAAGGGGTACAGTAACTTAACACAGTCAGTTTTTAAAGTCAAGAGTACTTATGGAATATTAGAATGGCTGGAATAAAATAATGGCCGATTGGAGCGGTGGGAGGCTGTGTAAAAATGTAATGGCAATAAGGTTAATTGCGTCAGTTTCTTGTGAGTTACTAAGGTTAATATTTATGCACAAGATTTTTCGTTCTGAAGGAATATTCAAAAACCTTATTCTTTTATTAACCTTAGCTACTCAATACACTCAAAAGGGTCTCAACCTTATTAGCCTTTTTTTACTACATTCTGTAATAATTTTGAATTTGATAAATCAAATTCCTGCAATTATTTAAGGAGGAGCATCTTTTTTGTCTGAGAAAAATTTCCCGACATTTTCAGCTGATAAATATATACACCAGTTGATAAGCCGGTTCCATCGAAATTAACTGAATAATGTCCGGCTGCCTGATATTCATCCACCAGACTTGCTGCTTCTCTCCCAAGCATGTCATAGACTTTTAACGTCACCCTTCCAGGCTGAGAGATACTGTATTGAATTCCTGTTGAGGGGTTAAAGGGATTGGGAAAATTCTGAGACAGTCTGAAATCGAAACCCTCACTAACTCCCCCGTCAACAGCAGTTACGTTATGTGCTGCATAGTATTGAAATGCATCATTGGCAGCTGAGGCATTAACCCGCAGATCTGTAACACTCAAAAGACGGTCACTTCCGATTGCAGAAGTCAGAGCGAGAACGATTTCAACCGTATCGCCCAGATTCATATGGAATGGACCATTAGTCAGTAATATTCTCCTATCGCCTGGGCCGTCCAGGACACCGTCTATTTTACCTGAAGCAGTTACCGGGTCGCCAGTCAGCAGGAAACAGCCTGATCCTGTATAATCAGCTACACTCTCAGGAAATTGCTGAGCACCGGGATATGAAGGATCACCCTGGAAGCCGCGCATCATATTGTAAAGTTCAAGTGTACCGATGTATGAAAAATCCGGATCTGACCATAACCCGCCGGCGGCGATATAAGCAAAGGAGCTCATCGGATGCGGATTAGAATATCTGTATCCGTGTCTCCAGCTGAAATTAAAGATCGCACTATCCGAAGGAAAACCGGAATATTCAGAAACCCCCTGCAGCATTACATATCCCGTGGCCGGAGGCTCAAGTCCCAATCCGCCATAAACAGCGTCCTCTGCACCTGCATTAAATGCATAACCAAGGTTCAAAAGCGTATCGCATCCGGCAAAATCATCGGTAGAATTTCCAACATCAGGGTCTGACCATTGGGAGATAAACATACTATCGATGTATGAACCTGCATACGGCTGGTTCCCGCCGGTATAAACAATATCAACCTTTTTAAAGATAGTACTGCTTAATTGAGCGTCATCTGAAAATGTCCAGTACGTTTCAGTAATTTCCAATCCAATCGGCAGAGAACCATAAAGATTGGGGGAATTACTGTCATCATACCTGACGTACATAGTTTGTGAGGCGGATGGAACACCCGGTACATCAATTTCCGGGTTATAGGAACCATCGTGATTAACATCATTATAAGGTGCACCACTATCCGCAGGCCATTCATCCCAGTCTTTCTGGTACTGAGTATAAATTTCACCTAATTGCTCCTGGGTAACTTCTCCCGGATCAATATTAAAAAAGGTTGCTGCATCCATTGTCAGATTTGTCGTCCGAAAATTGGTTCTGACACGGAATAACCTCTGAAGGGGTGCACAACCTGTACCGTAAGTATTGCCTGCTGTACGTATCGCCGGATAGTTATTATCAATTACTTTTCCTCCCCAGACGATCCCTTCGCTGAAGATTGTCCCTGCAAAATAATTTATTGGAAAAGCACCATTCCACGATCCGTCAACAATCCAGTCATGATATCCGTCTCCGCCGACCCAGCAGGTTGAATTATTAATATTTATGAGACTCTGACCGGGATCTACAAGCACTTTCTCATGCGGCAGAGCTTTATTATCCTTTTTATCACCTATACGATGAGCTGAAAGTTCGGGATGTGCAAAATAAAGAGCTGTTATTATTACTAAAATGAATGTTGTAATTCCTTTCATTTTTAACTCTCCCTTCAAATTAGATTAAATGTTTAAATCTGCAGTTAAAAATTTCTTCACTTCCCGATTAAAATTACTTATCCCGGAAAATACAGTTGTCAAAAAAATGTCATATAATTGCAAGAACGGTATAGGTAATCGCACAATATCATCGGTGCAAAATATTCTTTGATTTTAGTAAAACTGCTGGTATGTGCCCTGAAAGTGATAATGATGGTCCCTGTCTCCTTGATTCTCTCCTTTATAACAAATTTTCTGTTAACAAACTTCTATTAATTACCTGAAAGAAGCAACAGGATAGGTCGAATGAAATGATGAGTATTAAAGGTCACAGCTGAAGATCAGATTGACATCGCAGCCGATAAGTTGCATAATACAGAAGAAAGAGCGAAACGCTTGAATCGAGGCAGGAACAGCGTTTCGCTTTATAGTTTCGATGGGCGGATTTTGAGCGAAACAGCGTTTCGCTTTACAATATCCTAAAATTTCAGATGTCTTTAATCGATCCTCGGGTTAAAGGGAGCAAAGATTCCGTCAGGATTGTTATACCAGACCCAGCAGTGGAGTGTCCATAACTGGAAGGCGGCATTAACATCCCATACATCTTCACTCCCGGTAAATCCCTCGGGAGCCTCCGGCGATAAATCAAGCGGAACTGCATACTCAACAGCCACTAGTTTCTTCCCGCCATCAGGTTTGTCGATATATACCAGTAATTCCGGATGTTCCATATCAAATGTCGAATCAAGCACCGTCAGGTTAAGGTAATGCCATCCCATATGAGGAACATACAGGCTTATGTCGGCATAACCATCGTGTATTGCCTTATCGATGTTCTGGTATTTTGCTGTGGCAGCTCTTACTCTTGATAGTTCTACCTGGAGCTGGTTATCTTTATTTATGCTGCTGCCGGATGTTACGGGATTATTAGTGTTGTCTGAACTGCATCCTGCCAGCACAACTGCGGCTATTACAAAAGAGACGATTAAAAAAATAGTACTTTTCATTAGAACCTCCTGTTATTATTTATTTATAGAAATATGGATCAAGAACACTAACTTCGATTATCTGATCGACCGGCAGACCATTTGCTTTGGCCGATTTCTTTATCGCATCAGGTGACGGGGCATCATAGATGCAGAATGTTTTTTTCTTATCCATCGTGACGTATGAGTGGACCCATGTAACATTATCTTCTGCATTGTTGGAAACAACATTCAGACAGATATCCTTACCTACCTGATCCAGCGGTATATTCAGTCCGTTGGGAAAGGTCCTTTCCACCAGATAGCGGTGCATAACGAGCTTTGTATTCTTCATTGAATTTTCCTGTGCTTTAGTCTGCACAACCGCCGCCAGGATCATTACAAGAGAGAAAAGGATTACTACTGCTTTCATTTTATCCTCCGATAAATTATTTATTGATTGTTTATAAGTAGAAATACGGTTCCAAAACGCTTATCTCAAATATCCGGTCAACAGGCAAATTATTGCGGCGGGCCGCTCTTCTGACAGCCTCGGGTGAAGGTGCATCATAAATACAGAAGGTCTTCTTCTTATCACCCGTTACATATGAATGTACCCAGGTAACCTCATCAAGAATATTGTTGTTGACTACTTTCAGACATTCCTCTGCTCCTTCATCAGTCCCGGTTATACCCAGGCCTTCTGCAAATGATCTTAGTATTAAATAACGGGGCATAAAATTTTTCCTGTACTGTTATAAGTTCATATTTCTTTCACTGCTAATATGAATAATGATGAAATGAAGGGAATCGGGAGTATTCCCTATTTTAGAGGAGGTAATTCCCTAAATTAGGGAATTCCGGGTTGTGCGAATTAGCGAATTTAGCGGTTTGACTGATAAATTAAAGGATTGCCGGATAACAGAGCGCTGAATGCAGAGTCCCGATCCTTGCTGAAAATTTGTATGCCGGGATGAAATCCTGCCGGAATATACAATCAAGGAATCCATTTAATTAAATTGATATTCTATTCTGATTAAGATATTTTAATTTTTTATTTTAAATTGAAGTATGCAGCAGCAAACTCCTTTAATGACCCAGTATTATAAGGTAAAAGAAGCAAATCCTGACACGATTCTTCTGTTCAGGATAGGAGATTTCTTTGAAACTTTTGACCAGGATGCAAAAACAGCTTCAAAAGTTCTCGGGATCACTCTGACAAAAAGATCCAACGGTGCCGCCGAAGACGTCCCTCTGGCAGGCTTCCCTCATCATGCCATAGATACTTACCTTCCGAAGCTGGTGCGCGCCGGCTATAGGGTGGCCGTCTGCGAGCAGGTTGAGAATCCTAAGTTTGCAAAGGGAATTGTTAAACGCGAGGTAATTGAGGTGGTTACACCGGGGGTAACTCTTTCCGATAAGCTCCTGGATCATAAAAAAAATAATTATCTGCTTTCTGTTTATAAAAAAGATGATATCGCAGGACTCTCATTCTGCGATATATCAACCGGAGAGTTTTATACTTTTGAAATCCCCTCCTCTCTTATATCTCAGCAGGTCGAATCAATTTCTCCCGCGGAGATCCTGGTACAGAAAAGAGACAGGGATTACATTACCCAGCTTGTTCATAAAGTTAATCCCTCAATAAGAATTACTAAACTGGATGACTGGATTTTCAATTTCGAGTATTCTAAAGACCTTCTCCTGATGCAGTTTAAGACAGTTAATCTTAAGGGTTTCGGTGTTGAGAGTCTGACTGCAGGTATAATCTCCTGCGGTGCGGTGCTTAATTACCTGCAGGAAACTCAGAAGGCTAATCTTTCACACCTCAATAAGGTATCAGTCTATAACCCTTCAGAATATATGGCCCTCGATTATTCCACTAAAAAGAATCTTGAAATAACATACTCTATGCAGGATGGCGGACGGGAAGGCTCATTGATTTCTATCCTCGATAAAACTGAAACAGCTATGGGAGGACGGCTCCTTAAAAAATGGATTACTTCTCCCCTGATTAAACTTGAACCGGTGCTTAAACGGCAGGAAAGCGTGGAGGAGCTGCTTGGGAAAAAATCTCTAAGAAAGAAGCTTTTTAATGAGTTGAAGGAGATCGGTGACCTTGAAAGACTTGTATCAAAAGTCTGTACGGGCCGTGCGAACCCTCGTGAGATGACGGCTCTTAAATCTTCGCTTAAAAAAGTTCCTGTGCTGAAGGATCTTCTTAAAGAGACTACGGTAAATACTCTCGTTCAGCTTAAGGAGAGTCTTCTTCCGCTTGAAAAACTAATTAGTACTATAGATAAAGCTATTGTCGATTCCCCTCCTCTAAGCCTTGCAGATGGAGGTGTAATTAAAGCAGGCTACAGTATTGAACTGGATGAATTGCGGGATATTTCTCTGCACGGAAAGGACTGGATTGCAAACCTTCAGAAGACTGAAAGAGAACGCACAAACATTTCTTCCCTGAAAGTTAATTACAATAAAGTGTTCGGATATTACATCGAAGTCAGTAATGCACACAAAGAGAAAATTCCTGACAATTATCTACGGAAGCAGACGCTTGTTAATTCTGAAAGATATATTACTCCTGAACTGAAAGATTATGAAGACAAGATTCTTAATGCTGAGGAAAAAATATATGAACTTGAGACTGAGCTATTCAATGAGATAAGGTTAACAACTGCAGATGAGGCGGAGAATATTCAGCAGAACGCAAGGATGATTGCAATGCTCGATTGTTTTCTTTCGTTTGCCGAATGCGCTGCAGAGTACAACTATGTAAAGCCGGTACTTGATGAGAGTGACAGTATTGAGATAACCGATGGACGGCATCCGGTAGTGGAGCGTATACTCCCTCCCGGAGAAAAATTTACTCCGAATTCCTTCAGCCTCAACAATAGCGGTGACCAGATTATCATTCTCACCGGTCCGAATATGGCGGGTAAATCTGTGTATCTGCGTCAGCTGGGATTGATTGTTCTTCTTGCGCAGGTCGGCTCATTTGTTCCTGCAGAAGAAGCGCGTATAGGACTGGTTGACAGGATATTTACCCGCGTCGGTGCAAGCGATAATATTTCCGCAGGAGAAAGCACATTCCTGGTCGAAATGCAGGAAGCTGCAAATATTCTTAATAATGCAACCTCTAAAAGCCTCATACTGCTCGATGAAATAGGGAGAGGGACAAGTACTTTTGACGGTATATCCATCGCCTGGGCAATAACTGAATACCTTCACGAAAATCCTGCGCTGTGCGCAAAGACCTTATTTGCTACCCATTACCATGAATTAAATGAGATGGCCGAAATATTCCCGCGAATAAAGAACTACAAAGTTGAAGTAAGGGAATATGACGACAAAGTTATCTTTCTTCATAAAGTTAACCCGGGAAGAGCTGATCACAGCTACGGCATACAGGTAGCAATGATGGCGGGACTTCCGGTATTTGTTACAAACCGTGCAAAAGAGGTTCTGCAGAACCTTGAGAGCAAAGAGCTTACACCTTATGAAGAGAAAAAAGAAAAACTTAAAAGAATGCAGGAAAAGGATGATCAGCAAATCAGCCTGTTTGAGGTAAAGGATGATAAAATAAGGAATGAAATAAAAGAAATTGAGATCAATAATCTTACTCCCCTCGAGGCGCTTAATAAACTGAGCGAACTAAAAAAGAAAGTGAAAGAGAAAACCTGATGAAATCCATACTTATACCCGGATTTATTTTATTCTCGTTATTCTTTATCTCATGTGGTGATAAACATACCCCTGACGAGAAAAAATATATGCAGGAAGTTCAGCAGTACAGGCAGGAAAAGAATGATTATATGAGAAATAACCCTGCCGCGCCATTTAACCAGGATTCGACGATAAAGTTTGAGCCGTTGAATTATTATCCCGTCGACCCGGCTTTTGTTTTTAAAAGTAAACTCTATGAGTATCCGCAGAAAGACACTATCACTGTATTCGGAACAAAAGGCGAAGAACGGAAAACCGTTCGTTACGGTTATATAAATTTTGTTTACAGCAATCAGCCTTATAAGGTTAATGTTTATAAAGGAACTACAACACAGGGAGAGACATACTTCAGCATCTGGTTTACCGACAGGACGACCGGCGATGAGACTTATGGTGTCGGACGTTACATTGATTTTGATATAAATCCCGATAGTAACTATGTTTACACTGTCGATTTTAACCTGGCTTACAATCCTTACTGTGCATACAGTGCGAGATATTCATGTGCCATACCTACCAAAGAGGATCACCTTGACCTTGCGGTAACTGCCGGGGAGAAGAAATTTCATTAAGATGATAGCGGAGTTTTATTTTGGTAGTTGTACTCGAAAAGAGCGTCACTGATTCCCAGTTAGAAAATGTTATCAGCCGCCTTGAAGGATTCGGCTTCTCTGTACATAAATCCACCGGTGATGAACAGATTGTTCTCGGTGCCATTGGTGTACGGCCTGAGTTCGATATACGTAAAGTTAAGATCCTCGACGGAGTTGCAGATGTCTTCCGTATTACCGAGCCGTTTAAGCTTGCCGGCAGATCTTACAAAAAAGAGGATACTATACTGAAGATTAAGGACGTTGAAATAGGCGGAAATGAAGTCATCGTAATGGCAGGCCCATGTTCGGTTGAGAGTGAAGAACAGATATTCAAACTTGCTGAAATAGTTTCTAAAGCCGGGGCAAAAATTCTGCGGGGAGGCGCGTTTAAGCCGCGGACTTCGCCTTATTCATTCCAGGGTCTTGGCGAAGAAGGACTCAAGCTGATGCGCAGAGCCGCTGATGAAAATAATCTTATAATGATTACTGAAGTACTCGAAATAAATCATATCCCTCTTGTTGAAAAATATACCGACATCTTCCAGATCGGTGCAAGAAATATGCAGAACTTTTCGCTTCTTCGTGAGATCGGAAAGGCCTCAAAACCGGTTATGCTCAAAAGAGGACTTGCAGCAACAATTGATGATCTGCTCATGTCGGCAGAATATATCCTGGTTAATGGAAATGAGCAGGTGATGCTTTGTGAAAGAGGTATAAGAACTTTTGAAACGAATACGCGTAACACATTTGATCTGTCTGCAATTCCGGTGATCCATAAAAGGAGCCATCTGCCGGTTGCCGCTGACCCTTCTCATGCTACGGGAATGCGTGATAAAGTACTGCCTATGGCGCGTGCCGCTGTTGCTGCGGGCTGCGATGCCTTAATGATAGAAGTACACCACGATCCGGAAAATGCACTCTCCGACGGTCCCCAGGCCCTCCTTCCCGATAACTTCACAACCCTGATGAAACAGGTAAAAGCAATAGCTGAAGTTATTGGAAGGAAGATTGGGTGAGTTTATGAACAAATTGATTGATTGACCTGCCTCGCTGGCAAGAGGGTTGAGTAGTCTCCTCGGTAAGATTTTTGTTTTTTTAGTTCTGTAAATTTAAGAAGAATTGAATTTTTGCAGAGGCACCAGCCGCATTTAATTATTGGCCTCTTTGCATACATAATTTTATGAAACGCCGGAGTCGGAATTCCCCCGCACCTCTGCAAGCCTAGGGCGACATCAAATTGTTTGTTAGGAGTTGTACTTAAGCTTAAAAAATTATATAATTATCAGTAAAATAAGATTTGGTTCTGAATTTTTAATCCGCCGATCCGTTAAATTAATTCGTTAAGTTCGCTAAATCCGCCCAATTCACTAATTAAAGTACTGTATAATAATTCATCAATTTATCCTCGAAATTAGCAGTTGAACCGTCTTAACTCCGGGCATAATACCGGCATATTCCCACCTTCATCCAGGTTAAATACCTCACTCCACCCCCCTTTCTTCCCTTCTCACCTTCTCATCTTCTCACCTTCTTACCTTCTCATCTTCTTATCTTCTTATCTTATCTTCTCACCTTCTCACCTTCTTATCTTCTTATCTTATCTTCTCATCTTCTCATCTTCTCATCTTCTCACCTTCTTACCTTCTCACCTTCTCACCTTCTTAACAAACCCTCCAACCTACTCCACTTCGTCACTTCCTGAGCCAATAACTGTGACTTCCCTCAATTTCCTTCTCACATTTTATTAAAAAAATTGTTTTTTTCATCCTCATAAGTATTTTATATAAAAACAATTAAGGATAATCCAGGTGTAAAATGGCAGATAAAATAGTAAGGAACGATACAAGGCTTGAAGAATACGAAAAATACATAGGCCCCGAAGCTATTGAAAGAATATTAACCAAAGCCAGACCGCTTCAGGACAGGCATATTGTTTTCATTAATTCAACTTTTTACGGCGGTGGAGTTGCTCAGCTTTTGTCCTCGCTTGTACTGCTCTTTAATAATGTGGGAATAACTACAGGCTGGCGTGTAATTCAAGGCTCACCCGATTTTTTCAGTATAACAAAAAAAATGCATAATGCTCTTCAGGGTGGTGAAATCAATCTTTCTAAAACAAAGCGCAATATATACGAACAGGTGATTGCTGAAAATGCCACGAGAAATCATCTTAAGCACGATGTTGTAATCATACACGATCCTCAGCCGCTTCCGATGATTGAACATTACACAAAACGGGGTCCATGGATTTGGCGCTGCCATATCGACCTTACCCAGCCAAATATGGAATTGTGGAATTATCTAAAACGTTTTATAGAAAAATATGACGCGGTAATTTATACTCTTAAAGAGTATAAACAGGAACTGAAGACTCCACAGGTATATTTCCAGCCGGCTATAAATCCTTTCTCCCTTACTAATAAGGAGATGAGTGAAAGTGAAGTAAATGAAAGGCTTGCTTATTACGAAATCCCCACAGACCTGCCGATAGTAGCGCAGGTCTCACGGTTCGATAAATGGAAGGATCCTGAAGGTGTAATAAAAGCCTTTAAAAAGGCAAGGAAGGAAGTGAAAGCCACACTTGTACTCCTTGGAAACGTTGCAACAGACGATCCTGAAGGTGAGGAAGTATATCGTGCCATGCTCAAACACAGAGAGGAGAGAATAATAATTCTGAGCAAGCAGGATACAGCCCTTGTGAATGCTCTTCAGAAAAAATCGGCGGTAATTATGCAGAAGTCGAAGCGTGAAGGTTTCGGTCTGACTGTCACTGAAGCAATGTGGAAAGGAACGCCTGTTATTGGCGGGAATGTGGGCGGTATAAGATATCAGATAAAAGATGGTGAGAATGGGTTCCTGGTTTCTTCACAGGATGAAGCTGCCCAAAGAATAGTTGATCTTCTTAAGAATAAAAAGTTATGCGCAAGTATGGGGAAAAAGGCAAGAGAATCGGTTAAGCAGAATTATCTCCTTCCGAGATATCTCGAAAAATATCTCGATTTGATAAACTCATTCGAAACAAATTTTAAACTAAGAAGATAGACGATTGAAATCATACCTGTTTTTCCTATATTTGCAGCCAATAATCTAAACCGGCAAGCCGTTCCTGTTCACCATCCGGAGTGCGAATGAAAGAAGAATATCATAAATGGTTCACCAATTATCTTAACCGCGAATTTGAACTGCTGGTGTTCGGACACTCCGGCTATCCTGTAATTGCATTCCCCACTTCAAGGGCGAGATATTATGAGCTTAAGGACTTTGGTCTGATAGGATCGGCAGCTCATCTTATCGAATCAGGCCGTGTGAAGATTTACTGTCCCGATAGCGTTGATTCGGACAGCTGGTACAATTATTCGATTCATCCCGCCGACAGAGTAAAAACTCATAACGGCTATGAAAATGTAATCCTTAATGATGTAATAGAATTTGCAAAACATGATTCAGGCTTTAGTAAAGTAGCGCTTGCCGGAGCAAGCTTCGGAGCCTACCACGCCGCCAATCTTGCTTTCCGTTTCCCTGACAAAGTAAGCTACCTATTGTGCCTGGGGGGAGCATACGATATCAAACAGTTTATTATGGGTTATTATGATGAGAATTGCTACTTAAATAATCCGCCTGATTATCTCCCGAACCTTCACGATGAATGGTACCTGAGCAGGATACGCAATATGGGAATAGTACTGGGAACTGGGGATCAGGATATCTGCCTGCAGGATAACATCAATCTCTCGAACATTCTTAAATCTAAAGGCATTCAGCACTGGCTTAATATAAGGCATGGTGCCGGGCACGACTGGCCATGGTGGCGCGAGATGTTTCCTGATTACCTTTCACAGATCAAGCCAGTATATTAAGATGAAGTTTACTTCTTCCAACCTCAACTGAATTCAGGTTGCTTCAATTCACCCGGAGAACTGTTTCCGAATACTATTCCCCGACTGGCATAAACAAATGATTCCTGCTTCAGCCTGATAGTTTTATTTCCCCAAATTTAACCGGGAAGGTAGAAGGAGTAATTGAGTCCGAACTATAGTTTTCCGGAAGTTCAATAGTAAGTATAGCCCGGTTAAAAAAAGTCCCGTATTCCTGAAGATTATGGGATAAACCTACGCTATGCTGTTATGGAAAATAATTATTGTGATGTCTCCGTGGAAATTTCTTCAGATAACATTAAATACCGGGATTGTAATTCAATTCAGGAATAGTTACTTTAATTCTAAGTTTACAAACATTTCGATTTTTTACCCAATCAAACAGGAATTTTTTTCTATGAAAAAAATAGGAATTCTTTTCGGGCAGGAAAACACCTATCCACCTGCTTTTGTAGAAAGAGTAAATTCAAAAAAAGAGACAGGAATTAAAGCTGAATATGTAAGGATCGATAAAGTTCCCCAGGGTGAAGGATGCGGGTATGATGTTGTAATCGACCGTATTTCACAGGACGTTCCCTTCTACCGTGCATGGCTTAAAAACGCAGCCCTATCGGGTACTGCAGTTATCAATAACCCGTTCTGGTGGACTGCAGATGATAAATTCTTCAACAATGCATTGATGACAAAGCTCGATGTAGCTGTGCCTAAAACTGTTTTGCTTCCTTCAAACCAGCATCCGGCAGATACAAGTGAAAATTCGTTCCGAAACCTGGCATATCCCCTCGACTGGGAGGGAATGTTTGAATATGTCGGCTTTCCGGCTTACTTTAAACCATTTTCCGGCGGAGGGTGGAAGAACGTATATAAACTGAATAATGCAGATGATTTCTTTAAAGCATATAATGAAACAGGACAGCTTGTAATGATGCTTCAGGAGGAGATAATATTCGATACTTACTTCAGATGCTACTGTCTTGACCGGAAGGATGTTCATATAATGGAGTATGACCCGAGGCAGCCTCATCATCTCCGTTATGTTAAAGGAGCACTTAAAACAGAAAAGAAAATACTTAGCCAGGTGGAGCAAGCCGTGCTCTCAATTAATAATGCGCTCGGTTATGATTTTAATACGGTGGAGATAGCTATGAGAGAAGGCGTACCGTATGCAATCGATTTCTGCAATCCTGCCCCTGATGCTGATATTAATTCGGTAGGGGAAGATAATTTCGAGTGGATAGTTGAAGCCTCCGCTCAGATGGCAATTAGAAAAGCAAAGGAATATAAGCCAGGGAAGAACAATCTGACCTGGGGAAGTTTTATTGACTGCTTTGTAAATGATAAAAGTTTGAAATAAAATCAGACAAAAAGATAAACGGCTATGGCTGAACCAGGATTATTCACATTAGGAATTGAAGAAGAATTCCAGATAATCGACCCCCAATCACGGGAGCTGCGTTCACATATTCAGCAGATACTCGAAGATGGTAAGATGATCCTTGCTGAAAATGTTAAACCTGAGATGCATCAGTCGGTGGTAGAGGTGGGAACAAATGTCTGCGGGGATATTCACGAAGCAAGAGAGCAGGTTACTAAGTTAAGAAGCAGCCTCGCTAAGCTTGCAATGAATAAAGGACTAAGAATCGCTGCTGCTGGCACGCATCCGTTTTCTCACTGGAAAGACCAGAAAATTACAGACCATCCGCGTTATAAGACAATTGTAACTGATATGCAGCAGATTGCCAGGGCTAACCTTATCTTCGGTCTGCATGTTCATGTAGGAGTTGATGACCGGGAAACAGCTCTGCATATAATGAATGCAGCCCGGTATTTCCTCCCCCATATTTTTGCTTTATCTACCAATTCACCTTTCTGGCTCGGAAGGAACACCGGGTTTAAATCCTACAGAAGCAAAGTATTCGACCGTTTTCCCCGCACGGGAATCCCTGATTATTTTAATAGTCTTTCCGAGTATGATAATTTCATTAAGCTGCTTATCAAGACAAAATGCATAGATGATGCAAAAAAGATTTGGTGGGATATACGCGCTCACCCGATATTTGAGACACTTGAATTCCGCGTATGCGATATCCCGATGCGTGTAGATGAAACGATTGCTCTTGCTGCATTGATGCAGGCGGTAGTTGCAAAACTTCACAAACTGGTAAAGCAGAACCTCGGATTCAGACTTTACAGGAGGGCGCTGATCTCGGAGAATAAATGGCGCGCTGCCAGGTACGGAATACAGGGGAAGATGATTGACTTCGGTAAACAGACTGAAGTTGACACAATTATGCTGATTGATGAACTTCTTGAATTTGTGGATGATGTAGTAGATGGACTTGGCTCCCGTAAAGAAATAAATTATATAAAAACGATTTGTGAGAACGGCACAGGAGCGGACAGACAGCTCGAGGTATGGGATCAGTCTTATGATCCTAAAAATGTAGTAGATTTCATAATTGATGAAACTCATCATGGTCTTGAGCTTGATTGATTAAATACAAGAATAAAAAAGGAGATTTTTTGGCACCTGTTATAAAAGCAGCAGTAATTGATCTTTATAACAATGAGAAAAATGAAGGCATACGCTGTATAAAAGATATCCTTTCCGGAATGAACCGGAATGGTTCTCCTGAAACAGAGTTTAATGTTTTTGATACCCGTTACAGGAATGAGATCCCCGGTTTGGATTATGATATATTTATTTCTTCAGGCGGTCCCGGCAGTCCCTTCGAAGGAGAGGGCTCAGAATGGGAGAAAATATATTTCGGACTGATAGATAAGTTATGGAACTACAATCAGCAGAATCACGGTAAGAAAAAATATGTTTTCTTTATCTGCCATTCATTCCAGATGATGAGCAGGTTCTTTAAGCTCGGCACAGTATCAAAAAGAGAGAAGACTTCTTTTGGCCTACTCCCCTTTTCCAAAACAAGGGACGGTATTGCCGATCCCCTTCTTCACTCATTGCCGGACCCATTTTATGCTGCCGACATCAGGCAGTACCAGGTAACAGAACCGGACAGTAAAATATTTTCTGAATTGGGAGCAAAGATACTTTCATACGAGATACCTGTTATTGATACGAAGAAGGAAAAAGCAATGACCGCCGTACGTTTATCAGATGAAATGATAGGCACCCAGTTTCACCCGGAAGCCGATCCCGAAAGTATGCTTTACCATTTCAGGCAGGATGAACGGAAACAGCAGGTAGTGGATTTATTTGGTCCGCGTAAGTATGATGAAATGCTCGGCTGGCTGAATGATGAGGATAAACTTAAACTCACACGGGAAACCATCCTCCCGGGATTTCTGAACCGGGCTATTAAAGAATTAAATACAGTCTATTCGGATTAGTCCTGCATATGATACCTCAGTTAAGAAAAGATTTCAACCGTACTTTCTCACAGAAGCAGTATGATAAATTTATCCGGGATATAAATACCGGGCTGAAGTACCCTGCGGATTTCAGGATATCAGAAACACCTGTTTTTCTCACCAGGGATTTTGCAAATGAAATGATAAAGGCCTCGGACGGGATAGTACAGCAGATTAAGACTGACGATTTTAAAGAACGTGCTGCCGGTGCAATTCCTGAAGGATTATCGGTTCCGGGAGAAGACGATCATCCCCTCTTTCTTTCAATTGATTTTGCAGTCTGCACTAACGGAAACGGCAAACCCGTTCCGCAGTTAATTGAACTTCAGGGATTCCCGACAGTTTATGCATACCAGGCTTACTATGAACGGCTGCTGAGACAGCATTTCCCGATCCCTGAAAACTTCACACCTTATTTTGACGGACTTTCTGAAGAGACCTACTTGAAAATGCTGAAAGATGCTATTGTAGGTGAAGCTGATCCTGAGAATGTTATCCTGATGGAAATTGAGCCTGAAAACCAGAAGACAAGAATCGACTTTGCCGCGACGGAAAAATTCTTTGGAATAAAAACAATCGGGATTACCGGACTAATAAAAGAAGGCAAACATCTTTATTATAAGGATGGGAACAAACTTGTGCCGGTTACCAAGATCTACAACCGTGTTATTTTCGATGAACTCATAAGAAAGAACATAAAATTGAACTTCGACCTGACCGAAGATCTGAATGTCGGGTGGGCAGGTCACCCCAACTGGTTTTTTAAAGTGAGTAAGTATTCACTCCCCCTTCTTAAAAGCCGTTACGTTCCTGAATGTTATTATCTTGACGAACTTGATGAATACCCGGAAAACCTTCAGAACTATGTACTCAAACCCCTGTTTTCTTTTGCAGGTCTTGGAGTTGAAATCAATGTTACACGCGAACTACTCGATGCCATAAAGGATAAAAAGGACTATATACTTCAGAAGAAAATTGAATATGCTCCGGTTATTGCAACTCCGGGGAACGAGTTCTCCAAAATTGAGATAAGGATGATGTTTATATGGCAGGACAAACCTATACTTGTAAACAACCTGGTAAGAATGAGTAAAGGATCCATGATGGGAGTTGATTTCAACAAGAACAAAACCTGGGTTGGTTCAAGCTGCGCATATCACCCTTCTTAAGTCCCTTTTTTATTACCCTTAAACTGTGAACCAGATCAGTCATATTTTTATTCGTTAGGGATATTTTATATCTTAATGCAATTAAACGAGACAAATTCCCACTTAACTAAACTGGACAATTCTGTGAAGGATCTCAGAAAAGATATTACTTTTGAATTTCATACATCTTCAGCTGCAAGAAAAAAATATCAGCTTGATGACAATTTATTTACTCTTACCGGCGACCTGATTGTTGCTGATTTTACATCGGCAAGGAAACTGGCCGATAAGATCAATAAGATAAAAGAAAATGAGGCAGGACAGCATAAGCAGACGACTCCCGGGCAGATAAATGCTCTTGGGCTTATACACGAAATACTGCACTACCTTATTGGTTATTATGAAGAGAAGGTAAATCCCGGGGTGTTCACACGCAGTCTTAAACACCTTAAAGAAAACCTGACGATTGATGAAACGGATAAAGTACTTCTCAGCTTCATAAATGATTTCCCGCCGCTTGAGGTTTACAAAGGAAACATAAAACCGGAAGACTATTTGATAGGAACAACCGGCAATAAAACAAACCGGGAACTGCTCGTTGAAGAGCTTATCCTTCTGAACCTTCAGAATAACAATCCTGCAGCTTCAAATCTTTCAGATCTTTATACGGATAAACCTCTTGCTGAAAAATCAAAATACCTTGATTTTCTGGATGAGACTGAGAAGTTCTTTATTACAGAAAAATCATTCGGAAAGGATAACCTCCCTCTTCTTCAGTTTCTAAGGATACCTATTATCAGCAGCCCCAATAACCTTGAAGGGCAGCTCGACTTTATCTTCAAAGAATGGGCTGTTTTTATTTATGACAAATTCGGCAGGAGAATTTTGGGCGGGAAAGATCTGATTCATGAAGACTATAAACTTTTTGTGAAGCATGGCGGCGGTGAAAAAGGAACTCCGCCTGTGCCCACTTATGAATTTGACGAGGAGTATTTCAGGCAACTGCGAGCCCGGCTGGAAGCAGGAGAAAGTCTTACACGGGACGAGATGAAATATTACCAGGCCGAGTACGAACGGTTTACTGCAGATATTGAATGGATGCCTCGCGTTGTTATGCTGGCTAAGAACACGCATGTATGGCTTGATCAGCTTTCAAAAAAATACGGGCGCAGTATAACACGGCTTGACCAGATCCCCGATGAAGAACTTGACCGTCTGGCAAGCTGGAATTTTACCGCCCTCTGGCTTATCGGGATCTGGGAACGGAGTTCAGCATCGAGGAAAATAAAACATCTTACAGGCAATCCCGAAGCCGTATCATCTGCATATTCCCTTTACGATTATATAATCGCAAGGGATATCGGCGGTGAAGAAGCCTTCTACAACCTGAAAGAAAAAGCCTCTAAAAGAGGTATCAGGATGGCAAGTGATATGGTCCCTAACCATACAGGTATATACTCAAAATGGGTCGTTGAAAAACCATATTACTTTATCCAGCGGGATGAACCTCCGTATCCGTCCTACTCTTTCTACGGTCCCGATCTTTCTGATGACGACAGGGTAGCTGTAAGGATAGAGGACAAATACTACTCACGTTCCGATGCCGCCGTGGTTTTTCAGAGAGTGGATAAGTATACCGGCGATACCAGGTATATTTACCACGGAAACGACGGCACCAATATGCCCTGGAACGATACTGCCCAGCTTAATCTTTTGATACCGGAGGTAAGAGAATCTCTCTACCAGACAATAAAACACGTAGCGGGGATGTTTCCTATTATAAGGTTTGATGCTGCAATGACACTGTCTAAAAAGCATTACCAGAGATTATGGTTCCCGATACCGGGTACTGCAGGAGCAGTTCCATCACGGGCAGATTACGCGATGAGCCGCGAGCAGTTCGACAATGAAATGCCCGATGAATTCTGGCGCGAGGTTGTCGATAGAATGAATAATGAAATGCCGGATACGCTGCTGCTTGCAGAAGCATTCTGGCTTATGGAGGGTTACTTTGTAAGGACCCTCGGTATGCACCGGGTATATAACAGTGCATTTATGCATATGATGATGAAAGAGGAAAATGAAAAGTACCGTCTGCTGGTTAAAAATACGCTGGATTTTAATCCGGAAATATTAAAGCGATATGTTAATTTTATGAGCAACCCTGACGAGGAGACTGCCGTCAACCAGTTCGGAAAAGGGGATAAATATTTCGGCGTTTGCGTAACCCTGATAACCATGCCGGGACTGCCGATGTTCGGACACGGACAAATAGAGGGCTTTGCAGAAAAATATGGTATGGAATATAAACGCGCATATTATGATGAATTCGTTGATGAAAATCTCGTCCGTACTCATGAAGATCAGATATTTCCATTAATGAAGAAAAGATATCTTTTCAGTCAGGTGGAAAACTTTGAGTTTTTTGATTTCATCGATGACTCCGGAAATGTCAACGAATCTGTGTTTGCATACACTAATTATAACGGGTTTGAAAGAGCCCTGATACTTTATAATAATTCATACCAGGAATGCCAGGGTAGTATAAAATACTCGGTTGAAAAGGCCTGGAATAATGGTAAAAGAAGCAAATCACTCTCGGAAGCATTGAATATTAAATCAGATCATAATGTTTATTATATATTCAGGGACTACCATACTAAATTAGAATATTTGGTACCCGGAAGGGATATCTTCAACTTCGGAAGATACTTTTATCTGAAAGGTTACGAATATTCGGTTCTGCTTGATTTCCGGGAAGCTTTCGATACGGACGGAACTTATGATAGTTTAAATGAATACCTTCATGGCGATGGTGTATATTCAATTGAAGATGCGAAGCGCGAACTAACACTGGCACCTCTGCACAAGGCTTTTTCCTCTCTTTTTGAACCGCATATTTTCAACGAGGCAAAATCCGTTGCATTCAATAAGCAGCAAGACACCCTTTCAGAACAGTTTCATTCAAGGCTGTATTTAACAATAGATGAGCTAAATAAACTAAACGATATACCCCTCGATAAAAACGAGGTACAGAATCAGATTGAATCGGTGTTTACATCGGCGAATGATTTTAATGATCTGATGAAGAAAAAAAGAAGCGCAAAAAGAAAAACTGCGTGGCTGGAGGATGCACAGGAGAGCCTGGTTCATATAAATGGGGACGGCAGTTCTGAGAAAAATAAAAACATTGTTACAGCTTCGATTTTACTTAAAGATCTTCAGAGCCGGGGGATTAAATCTGCAGACGGAAATTTCTTTAACAGGTTACTCCTTGACAGGATTATCCCATCAAGATTGAGACAACTTTCGCCCAGCCAGGTAAGTGATTATAATGAGTACAGCCTTATTAAGGTCCTCTCAGAAAGGGATATAGCAGATAAATGGATGACCGAATTAAAATTTAACACATCGGCAGACAGGATTGAAGGATTAAATCAAAGTTCATCGTCGGCTGAAGTTGCGGGGTTTGTGGACAGTCTGTTCGGCAGTGATGAATTTAGAAGTTTTATTGAAGTACATGAACACGAAAATATAAAGTACTTCAATAAAGAAAAGTTTGAAACTGCTCTCGATTTTATATATACCCTTTATAATCTTCATTCAGCATTAAGATTTAATTCAGGAAAAAAAAGAAACTCCAAACCGGGGAAAGAAGGCTCTTCAAGTCCGGGACTTGAAAAATATATCCTGGATGAATTAAAGGGATCGCTTCAGTTCTTCGGTTATCTGAAAAGCCTTGCCGATGAAAAAGGATATAAACTTGAAGAACTTAAAAAGGTGTTCACTCCTTCAAAAGAAAAGAATCCCCGGGTAAGATCAAAGAAAAAGCCCACGGTAAAGAATTCGAATAAACAATCAGCAACAAAAAAAAGAGGAAAAGGTGACTAGAAAAATTGTTCTGCTTTTTATGGTGATACTTATTTTTACAGGGAAGAACACTAAGGCACAGTTCAATGTACAACAGGCATTCCCCAGCCTGACTTTTTCCAGTCCTGTGGATATGCAGTATGCGCCGGACGGCACTGACAGACTCTTTGTTCTCGAGCAGTCCGGTATAATTAAAGTCTTTGAGAACAACGGCAATACAACAACAGTAAAGACCTTTCTGGATATTACAGATAGGGTTACTAGCGGAGGTGAGACGGGACTACTTGGGCTCGCATTTCATCCTGATTATGCGAGTAATGGATATTTTTATGTTGATTATACCACTCCAGGTCCTTTAAGAACTCACATTTCAAGGTTCCAGGTGACTTCAAATCCTGATTCTGCAGATAAAAGCAGTGAGCTTGTTCTGCTTGAAGTGAATCAGCCTTTTTCAAACCATAACGGAGGAAGAGTCAGTTTCGGTCCTGATGGGTATCTGTATATCGGTTTTGGCGACGGCGGTTCCGGAGGCGATCCTAATGATAATGCTCAGAACAAATCCGTACTGCTCGGAAAAATATTAAGGATCGACGTGAATAATCCTGCACCGCCTCTGCAGTACGGAATTCCTCCGGATAATCCATTTGCAGGCAATACACAGGGATGGAGAGAGGAAATTTATTCTTTCGGGATGAGGAATCCCTGGCGGTTTAGTTTTGATCCGGTAACTGACCTGCTTTGGTGCGGCGATGTGGGACAGAATGCGTGGGAGGAAATAGATACAATTACCAATGGCGGGAATTATGGCTGGAGATGCTATGAAGGGAATCATGAATATAACATGACAGGATGCACCGGCACCGATTATCTTTTCCCGATCTGGGAATATTCACACTCCAGCGGCTGTTCTATTACAGGAGGATTTGTCTACAGAGGAATGAGAAGACCGGAGCTTACGGGAGATTATATATATTCAGATTATTGTTCGGCAAAGCTATGGAGCCTTAACTACAGCGGCGTCAATGTAATCAATAACCTTGTAAACACCGCTTCAGCTTCAGTACTTTCGTTCGGTGTGGATATGAATAACGAACTTTATATTCTCTGCTCTAATGGTAAGATATATGAATTCCAGCCGGCAGTTGATGCGCCGACAGATCTCATGGCAGGATCAGGCGGATCGGGTACAGTTGATCTTAACTGGATAGATAATTCTGATAATGAATCCGGATTCAGAATACAGAGGAAAGACAGTACGGACATTTTCAGTGATGTCGGAACTGTGGGCGCGGGAATTACAACATTTACTGATAACGTATCCAATATTGCAACTTATACGTACAGGGTAATCGCATATAATGATACTGCAGTTTCCAATTACAGCAATGAAGCCGAAATAATGGTAACCCAGATCCCTGTGGAAATGATCTCTTTTACTGTCAACGTTTCCGGTAATAAAGTTCTGATAAACTGGGTTACGGCTACGGAACAGAATAATAAAGGCTATGATATTGAAAGGAGTTTCGGAGATAACTGGGCAGCAATCGGATTTGCAAAAGGACATGGTACCACAACAGAAAAGAATTCTTATTCTTATACCGATGATTTAACAAACGATAATTACAGGGGTGCCATTCAGTACAGGTTAAAGCAAATTGATTATGACGGTACTTTCCATTACTCAGGAACCGTTATGGTAAACCTGGATATTAAAACACGCGGTTATTACCTGGATCAGAATTTCCCCAATCCTTTTAATCCCTCAACCAAAATAAGGTTCAATGTACCTGAACAAAGCAGGGTTAAAGTAGAGATTATAAATGTCCTGGGAAAGTGGTTGAGGAACTCTCCGGCGGAGAAATGCCACAGGGGACTTATCAAAAAGTATGGGATGCTTCCAGGTTTGCATCAGGTGTCTATTATGTCAGGATGAAAGCAGAATCGGAAGTTTCGAACCAGACATATTTCAAAGTTCTTAAAATGCTCTATCTGAAATAAATCCGGTGGGGCTGGCTTAAAGTAATAAGTCAGCCCTTAGTGCTGGTAGAATACTTGTAACTCAGTTACATGCTTACACAATTATTTCCATTTTTGTTTTTTCTCTTTCGCGCCTTGATACCTCCGTAACATGCTCAAAATTAGTCACTGACATTTTGTCATCTGTAAATTTATTCAATAGCTGAAAATTGCGTTTTTTCACTATTTTCGCACTGTCTCATTTTGAGTCCACCAGGCCTTTAAAAGGCCTCTTCCCGGCCTCAAAATACGGTGTAAATAGGGAGCCTGACATTTTGTCAGTACTGTTTATTATTTCAACAAAGTGGGATAGCAGGAATAGCAAGGATTCCCCTGTCTGCAGACATAGAAAGACATCATCGTGGAGGTCACCTTTTATTCACGTAGACAGCGGCGGCTTTCGCACAATTCTCTCCGTCAATAGCTGCTGAGACAATACCTCCGGCATAGCCTGCTCCTTCTCCCGCAGGGAACAAACCGGCTGTACCGACATGCATATAAGTCTCCCCGTCACGTGGAATTCTTAAAGGTGAACTGGTTCTGCTCTCCGCAGCAACCATAACAGCTTCTTCAGTAAGGTACCCCCTCATCTTTTTATTAAAAATATACAGAGCCTCTTTAAGATACTTTGAAATATATTCCGGCAGCTCATTATGCAATGCTGAAGAAGTCAGCCCGGGTATATAAGAACTGGGCGGAAGACTCTGTGAAATTATACCTTTAACGAAATCTGTTACGCGTTGAGCAGGAGCACTCTGCGTCTTCCCTGCCAGCTCAAAACATTTCTGTTCAAGCTGCTTCTGAAGTTCCAGACCCTTAAAGGGTTCTTCTGCATCAACATCCTTCCAGTCTTTCTCATTCACCGTTGCTACAAAACCGGAATTCGCAAATGGGGAATCTCTCCGTGAAAGCGACATACCGTTTACAACGATCTCACCGGGAGCTGTGGCAGCCGGTACTATAATTCCTCCGGGACACATACAAAATGAATATACGCCTTTATCATCCACCTGGCATGAAAGTATATACGGGGCAGCCGGAAGGTTTTCATGCTTATTTTTTGTGTGGTACTGCATTTCATTTATCAGGCTCTGGGGATGTTCTATCCTGACGCCCATAGAAAAGGGTTTGGCTTCGAGGAGCATATTTTTTCTGTGGAGAAGATAGTAAATATCTCGTGCGGAATGACCTGTACCCAGAATTACACCATCACCGGTAAATTCTTTTTCATCATTAACTATTATACCTTTTATAATTCCGTCATCAATTATAAAATCCGTCAGTTTGGTATCAAAGTAAATTTCCCCGCCGCAATTAAGAATTGTATCTCTAATAGCTTTGACCACATCCGGAAGTTTATTTGAGCCGATATGCGGGTGAGCATCTATCACTATGTCCTCTGTAGCTCCGTGCTGAACAAGTATGTTCAGGATCTTTCCCACATCTCCGCGTTTTGTGGCCCTTGTATATAGTTTGCCGTCGCTGTAAGTACCGGCTCCGCCCTCGCCGAAGCAGTAATTAGAGTCCGGATTTACTTTATGGAACTGCTGGATTGCCCTTAAATCTTTCCGCCTGCTCTGAACATCCTTGCCCCTTTCTACTATTACTGGCTTAATCCCGAGTTCTATTAATTGCAATGCGGCAAATAGTCCTGCAGGACCTGATCCTACAATAATGATTTTTTTACTCCCCTGTACCGGCTGATAATTTATTTTAGGGTGTATCTCACCGGGGGACTCATTGATGTATGCATTAACCAGTACTTTATAAACAGGCGCTCTGCTCCGTGCATCTATAGACCTTCTCAGCGGAACAACTGCTTTCAGAGTTGCAATGTTTAATTCTAATTTCTCTGCAGCCTTTTCATAAAGCTTTTCTTTATTAAAAATATCTTCAGGCGGAATTATAAGTTCCAGTTCCTTTTTCATAGTTTACAACAGGGTTTTACGTGTTTAAAACAATCCTTTATTTAACCCGCCATCTACACTAAGAGTAACACCCGTAATATACGACGCTTTTTTGGAAGCAAGAAAAAGAGCCGCAGAAGCAATTTCTTCAGGAGCACCCAGCCTGTTGGCGGGAGTATCTTTTGCCATTGCTGTGAGGATCTCTTCGTGTGAAAGCTTTTCCTTTTTTGCGCGTGCTACTGCCAGATCGTAAAGTCTGTTGGTTAGTGTATAGCCCGGAGCAATATTATTTACGGTTATATTATACTTTGCGTATTCGGTGCTTAACGTCTTTGCCAGTCCAATTACGCCTGTTCTCAGCGAATTAGAAAGCACCAGGTTATCGATCGGCTGCTTGACAGTGATTGAGGTTATATTAATTATCCTTCCCCATTCATTTGAGATCATATCGGGCAATGCCAGTCTGATGAATCTGACTGCACTCATCAGCACCTGGTCAATTGAATTCTGCCATTGCCTGTCGGAAAACTCAGTAAAATATCCGGAAGGAGGTCCGCCGCAGTTATTTACAAGGATATCTATTGAACCGAGCTCTTTATGAACAGCTTCTACCGTGCTTTCTATTTCCTTAAGTTTGTTGATATCGCACATGCACCAGGCAGCGTCAATTCCGTAGCGTCTCTTCAAATCATTGGTAAGCTCGAGCAGTTCTTCTTTACTCCTGGCACACACAGCAACTTTGCATCCCTCTGCCGCGAAACTTTCGGCGATGGCTTTTCCTATACCTTTGCTTGAGGCGGTTATTAGTGCAGTTTTTCCCTTAATTCCTAAATTCATAAAAAATTCCTGCAAAATATTTATAAGAAGAATATAATGAATAAGAAAATATTTGCAGGAATTCAAATTTAAATGATTATCTGAAGGCCGTTATTATTTCTAATCTGGCTAACTAAATGAATTGACTTCAGGTCTATCCCTTTGGCAAAAGCCATCTTACTCTCTGTTTTTTTGCCAAGTCAATCTTCTCAATTAAGACCTAAGACTAATTGCCGCCAGGTCGCCAAGCGATGACTTCGACTTACTCAGAGAACTGAGTTACGCAGATGCCTCAATGCTGGTATTCGGAAATGTCCTACCTGTCATTTTGCAGGCTGAAGATTCATTTCCCCTACAATCTGGGCGGTATCGAGGGCGATAACGAGCTCCTCATTTGTAGGAATCCGGAACACTTTTACTTTTGAATTGTCAGATGAAATAATTTCCTGTTTTCCGTTATTTCTTTCATTATCCAGGGAGATGCCGAGGAAATCAAGATCACTGCAGACGGTTTCTCTCACCATTGAAGAATTTTCACCGATCCCGCCGGTAAAAACGAGTGCATCCAGTCCACCCATTGCAGCTGTATATGCGCCTATATATTTTTTAATTCTGTAGCAGAAAATATCAAACGCATATCCGGATCTTTTATGTCCTTCCGACATTGCATTCTGTATTTCACGCATATCACTGCTTTCACCGCTTATACCGATAATTCCGCTGTGCTTATTAAGCAGAGTTCCTGCCTCACTCAGCGAAAGTCCTTCCTTGCCCATAATGTAAAGGATAAGTGAGGGATCCAGATCGCCGCTTCGTGTTCCCATAAGGAGTCCTTCAAGAGGTGTAAAACCCATCGTCGTGTCGATTGATTTCCCGCCTTTTATCGCGGACATACTGCAGCCGTTGCCGAGATGAGCGGTTATCATTTTCAGTTCGGATAACTCCTTGCCCATCATAGATGCAGCGCGGTTAGATACAAAATAATGCGAAGTACCGTGGAAGCCGTATCTTCTTATCTTATATTTTTTGTAAAGCTCATAAGGTATTCCGTAAAGGAATGCACGGGGAGGCATTTTAGTATGGAAAGCCGTATCGAACACGCTGCACTGCGGAGTATCCGGCAGAACTCTTTTCACAGCCTGTATACCTTTGATATTCGGTGGGTTGTGAAGCGGTGCAAGTTCGATATTTTCCTGGAGCACCTGCATTACCTCATCGGTGATCAGCACTGAATCTGAAAAAGTTTCACCTCCGTGAACAACTCTGTGTCCTACAGCTTCGATATCTCTTTTATCATCGATTACCCCGTGATTCTTGCTGAGCATTACCCCGAGTACATATTCAATGCCTATTGCGTGATCAAGAATTTCACCCACTATTTTAATTTCGTCGCCGTCGTATCTCTGATGAGTTAATACAGCGCTGTTCATTCCTATCCGTTCAACAATTCCTTTTGCCAATGCAGTTTTTTTGTCAGTATCAATAAACTGATATTTTATTGATGAACTTCCGCAGTTAAGTACTAAAACTTTCATATTAATTTTCCATTTGAGATTATAAATTATTCAGTAATAATTCTTCCGTTATTATCGTACTTGTAGAATCCCTCACCGGTTTTTTTACCAAGTTTTCTTTCCCGTACCAGTTTCCTGAGTATCGGGCAGGCACGGTAGCGGGGCTCCCCGAGAGTTTTCCATAAAGTTTCCATCCAGGCAAGTACTTCATCCAGTCCCATCATGTCAGCCATTTCGAGCGGTCCGTATGCAAAGTTATATCCGAGCTTCATTGCTGTATCAATATCTTTTGCAGTAGCCACGCCTTCAAGTAGAATATACATTGCTTCGTTTAGGAGAGGAACTATTGCGCGGGTGGTTACGAAGCCGGGATACTCGTATACTTCAACCGGAGTCTTCCCGATTGTAGCTGCGAACGCTTTAATTATTTCGACAGTTGAATTAGAAGTATGAAGACATTTTACAAGTTCCACAAGGGGAACTTTTGGCACAGGATGAAGGAAATGCATACCGATAACTTTATCGGCTCTTCCTGTGCTCTCCGCAAGTTTCGTCAAACTTAAGGTTGAAGTATTTGATACGAATATTGTATCCTTCCTGATCAGTGCATCGAGCTGTTTGAATATTCCCTTTTTTAATTCGAAATCTTCATCGACAGCTTCAACCAGCAGGTCGGTTTCTTCGATATTATCGAAATTCATCTGCCATGATATCCTTGCCAGTATCGATTTTTTCTCCGACTGGGTAAGCGACCATCTTTTAATTTCCCTGTCAAGCGATTCGGAAAGGTCAGCTTTTGCCTTCTCAAGGAAATCATTATTTTTTTCAATCAGGCGCACGTCAATACCGGCCGCTGAAATAGTCTGTGCTATCCCCTGTCCCATCACGCCTGCACCAATAATAGTCACATTGTTTATCCTGTCGGTCTTATCATAATTTTTAGTTCTGCTCAGCAGATCTTCAAGTTTTAAATTTTCTTCTACCATAATTTACCTTCTGAATTTTTAACCTGGTTATCAAGTTTTGTTAATTGTTTTATGTCGTCAATGTCCTTCCCGGAAAGGTTCAGATGGAACCGGATCAGTTTACCTTCACGGTTTACATCCATTTTATCAAATATTTTACCAAGCCTATAGTTTTTGTGTGAGAGGATGTTCATAGCAATTGCACCCTCCACAGCGGCCGCAATCAGGTAGGCATTCCCTGCACTGCTGCAGCCCATTGCTGATTCTATCTGCGCGCCGTCATCAAATTCTGCGGAGACGGAAAAATTATCTATAGAGGAAAGTATCTCGGGTGAAAGCAACTTTGAATCCTTCCCTGCAATACGATCGAATATTCCTGCTGCAAATGCGCCTTTATCCGTCGCCATCCAGATGCTGTTTTTTTCTTTAATATTTTTAATTATCGAAACCATCTCACTGTTTGCCTTCAGCCTGTTGCTGCTGTCTCCGAAAAATGATTCAAGATAGTCTTCCCTGTTTGAAACTATTACAATGTTATTTCCGGGAAAATATATAATTGTTGAAGGCATTTCTTTAAGGGAATAAGTGCTGTCGGTTTTTTTCTGAAACTCAGAACTATCTTCGAAGTATCTTCTGACTCTACCGTAATTCTTTTCAACTTTCACCACCACAATAGCATTATCATCCGTGGTCTTTGCAATTGTGATCTCGCTGATGCCTTTTTTTAATCCTGTGCCGGTAGCGTTCTCAAACTTTCGCAGCCAGCCGCCCCCTGGTTCTTCCGGCAGCGATGTTGCCAGGTTCTCTTCTCCTGCTTTTGTTTTCCTGACGGCATCAAGATCGGCATACAAAAGATATTCGGTGTTCTTCGGAAGATAGCTGAAAAGCTCCCACTGGGATTGCGTAATATTATCGGTTTTGGTTTTAGTCCCGCAGGATGCAAAAAGCATCAAAAGGGACAATATAATAGCTAACCTGAACATTCTAAAAATCTTTTTTTCTGAAAGTAATTATGCTTAATATCATCATCAAAACTAAAAATAAGAATGAGCTTATTAAAGGCTGAAAGTCGGATATACCCTTCCCCGTGGCGAGGTCAGAGATCGTTCCTCCCATCAGTTCGGATGTTTTCGGTACAAAATAATAAATACCTTTTACAATATTTTTAACTATATCACTCTTAAAGAATATGTCGGCGCGGCTGTAGGCAAGATTTAAAATGGGACTAAGTACCAGGAATATGAAGTAGGCCAGCATCATACCGAGCATTGATCCCCGTGTAAGCACTCCGCACAGAACTATAAGTGAGTAAAGCACAGCAAAAGTAAATGTGATTATAAGGATCGACCAGAGGAAGGTCGGGTCCCAGAATGAAAACTTGAGTGCAATAATAAGCCAGATCCCAATCACAAGAAAACCGATATTCAGGAGTACTACAAGGAGTCCCCCTGCATACTTACCCCACAAAAGCTGCTGCCTCGATACAGGTTTGCTTAACAGAAGGTCGATGTTTCCTTTTTCAAGCATATTCGGGACAAAACTGGAGCTTGAGAATATTGCAAGCAGAAGTCCCAACCCCGCCAGCGGGGATATTATCATAATTTCCAGGGTTGAGACAATGTTCCTTATGAGGAAATCATTCCCGGTTTTGGTTTCGATGCCGGTTATAATAGATTGTGTGTCAACAAGGCCGAATATCAGTGCGGTTATCAAGATTGCAAGAGCTGAAATTCCAATAAAGAAGAGGAATACCTTTCTTGCCAAAGCTTCTTTAAGTGTAAACAAAGTCATTAAATAAATATTTCTCATGACGGCGACCCCTTTTCCGCCTGCTCGATCAATGATATGAACATATCTTCAAGCGTGCTTTTTTCCTTAACGATTCCGGTAATTAAAATATTATTCTGCCGCAAGTAATCTATGAACCGGTTAAGCTGTGCAGTATCGGAAGCTTTTACATTGAATGCATCTTTAACAGGATGGATAGTAACTCCATTATAAGATTCAGGCATAGTGAACGACGGATCGAAAGGTTCAACACTTAAGCGGTATTCCTCCTTCTTTTCAGTAAGTTCCTGTACTGTTCCCTCCCTGAGGAGCGTACCTTTATTAAGTATGGCAACACGGTCGGTTATAAGCTCTACTTCTGATAATAGATGGGAATTAAGAAAGATGGTTTTTGAACGAGCTTTAAGTTCAAGCAGGATATCCCTTATTTCTTTCCTGCCTATAGGATCAACGCCGTCAGTGGGTTCATCGAGGAAAATAAGTTCCGGATCATTTATCATCGCCTGCGCAAGCCCCAGTCTCTGCATCATACCTTTTGAATAAGTTTTAACCTTTGCCTTTTTCCATTTCGAAAGCTTCATCATTTCGAGGAGCTCATCTATTTTTTTGTCAAGTTCCGCACCATCAAGACCGCTGAGTCTGCCGAAAAACTTAAGCACTTCGCCGCCTGTCAGGTAACCGGGATACCGATGGTTCTCGGGAAGGTAACCGATTTTTTTCTTTATAGTAAAATCGGAAAGATCGTGACCCAGGACGTAAGCCTGTCCCGAAGTTGGGAAAGTTATAGAGAGCAGAATCTTGATCAGAGTAGTCTTCCCTGCACCGTTGGGGCCAAGCAGACCGAAGATTGTCCCCTGCTCAAGAGTAAGATCAAAGCCGGACAAAGCCAGAACTTTTTGAGAACGGGAGGAATAATACTTGGTCAGGTCTTTTGTTTCGATTATAGGCATAAAGAGTTCAAGTTCAAGTTATTAGGCAAATTTTGTGAATTGAGCGGATGCGGATTAATTAGCGAATTAGTAATTGCTTAATTAATTCGCATAAAATGGTAATCCACTAATTCTCCAATTCATTTTAAGTTATTTCATTTTTCGAATGTAAATTTAGTTAAAATTGAACTGATCTCTCAACAGTATAAGAATTTATGCGCATTATTAGGGGTAAATCGGATGAGCGGCGATTAGAATTAAGAGGAGTTGTAAAATTATTCTACAGGGGTAGGATGAGAGGGACTGAGAGATGTAATCATAATTCTGAATCTGATATTATTCTTTTTTTACTCAGTTCAGAGAACCGAGCTACGTACATGTTTCAATACAAGTATCCTGAAGAAGCGGCGTATCCTCTCTCTTCTTATCTTCTCCTTAATTAGCTCCCCTTATTATCCGCAGGATAGAGAACGACCTTCACCACATCTTTTCCAATGTACTGATTTGCAGATTCCTTAATATCATCTGATGTGATTTCATCAATCCATTGGGTATAATTCAGCATTACTTCCGGATCATCATTGTTCTGAAGATAATCAGACAACATTCCAATCCAGAATCCGTTCTGCTTCGATCTTATTTCCAGCTGTCTTTTTTGTGTTTCCTTAACTTTGGTCATTACAGTTTCATCCGGGCCGAATGTTTTTATCGAATCCAGTACGCTATAGAAAGTTTTCGTAAGCTCATCGACCCTATCGGGACTGCATCCGAATTCAAAGTTAATATCGTAATGACTCTGCGGGAACCTGTATATCTGTTTGAATGATCCCTACGCCGTATGTTCCGCTTTTATCCTCCCTGATTGCCTCTCTCAGTTTTATGTTCAGCACATCCACGAGCGACTGCATAAAATATTCGTTCTTTCTGCTGAAATCCATATCTCCCACATAAGTAACCTTCACAGAGCTTTTAGGTTCTATTCCCTTTCTTACTTCTTTAGATATTTTCCCCCTTACATTTTTATATTTAAGATCAACCGGACTTTCTATTCTTCCCGATGCGGGGAGTCCGCCAAGATATGTTTCTATCATCGGCTTAGCAGCTGATGTATCGAGGTTTCCGGCAAAGATAAAAGTAAAGTCACCTGCATCCTTGAAGCGGTCTTTGAATATACTTAATGCCTTCTGCGGATTGATCTCATCAAGCATAGCCATAGTAACCGGCCGGGATCTGAAATGATAATTAGAAAGGGTAACCTGCGTTGTGTCGTCAAATGCAGCCTCGGGATCATTAACTTTATTCTGAAGATATGCTTTCATCTGAGTCATTATAGAAGAATACCCTGATGAATCAATCCTGGGTGAGGTAAACCAGGAATATATAAGCTGGAAGAGAGTTTCCATGTCTTTAGGACTCGCACTCCCTTTAATGCCTTCATAATTAAAGCTTATATAAGGGCTAACGTTAACCAGTTTGCCTGTCAGATATTTTTCCAGTTCAGTTCTGCTGAATCCTGCAAGTCCCGATTCCGATGCGAGTCCTGAAGCGTACTCAGCAGAAATAAAATCATCATCCGGTATCAGTGAAGATCCGCCGGGACTAAAAGCAGTAAACAATATCTCATCATTCTTAAAATCGGTAGGTTTTAATACAACCTTAACCCCATTGCCAAGTGACCATTCAGTAATACCGAGCTTTGCATTGCTTACGGATGAAATAACAGGAGAAGGTGCAGGAGGATTTTCAACCAGGGCTTCAGAAGAAACTTTATCCTCATAAGCTGTCAGTTCCTCATTATCCACTTTACTTATCACAGATGCAAGTTCCTGCTCGCCGGAAATTCTAAGTCCTTCTTTTTCGGGAGAATTAACCAGCACCACACGGTTTTCAGCATTAAGCAATTCAGAGGCAACTTTATTTACCTCCTCGAGGGTGATTGAAGGGACAATTTGTCCTGCAAGGTTAAATTTATCATCAGCTGAAAGCAAAGGATCTCCGTACAGGAAATTCCTTTCCATCTCCCCGATAATTCCTCTTGATTCAGTTTTATCTTTTTCTGCCAGATTTTTTTCGGCCATTCTTAAGATTGCGGTTTTTTGTCTATCCAGTTCAGTTTGAGTTATACCAAATTGTTTAATTCTTTCTGCTTCGCGAAGCAAGGCTTCAAGTCCTCTTTCTATTCCGCCTTCATTGACAATACATACAAGGTAATTTACATCAGCAGCCCTGACAAACCTCTGGCCCCCCGCATATCCATAAGCGAAAGGCGGATCGGGTAATGATGTGAGTTCACGGAGTCTGTCATTCAATATTCCGTAAAATATATTGTGAGCGGTTACATTTCTATAATCATTATGAGTTTTAATTACTTCAGGATCCCTTTTATAATAAAAAGCAACCGTTGTATACCTTGCTTCCTTATCCGAAGCAATGGCGAAATATGTATCGGTATGTTTAGGGATATCAGGAATCTCTCTTATTCTTTCAGCGGCGGGCGGGATCAGTTTACTGAAGTGTTCTTTTATAAAGCCTTCAATTTCATTTACATCAAAATCACCAACAGCAGCCACAGCCATAAGGTCGGGCCGGTACCAGTCGTGATAGAATTTTTTAATTGTTTCATAATCAGCCGATTCTATTATTTCTTTTTTACCTATCGTAAGTCTGTTGGCATACTTTGAATTCTTAAAAAGCACCGGGAGCTGTTTATCGAGCATACGCATCTCCGCTCCGCGGCCGAGTCTCCATTCTTCAATAACCACTCCTCTCTCCTTATCGATCTCATCCGGATCAAAAGAAAGGTTGTGCGCCCAGTCCTCAAGCACCGCAAACCCTTTTTCCAGAATGCCGGCAGTATCAGTAGGGACCGTAAGCATATAAACCGTCTGATCGAAACTTGTATATGCATTAAGCTCAGGACCGAACTTTATGCCCAGTTTTTCAAGATAATCTACAAGTTCCTGCTTCTTGAAGTTCTTTGTCCCGTTAAACGCCATATGTTCAACCAGGTGAGCTAATCCGCAGCTGGTTATCATCCTCAAGCACAGAGCCCGCATTCACAAAAAGGCGCAGCTCAGCTCTTTTCTCCGGCTTCTGATTTTTCTGGATATAATATTTTATCCCGTTATCAAGTGTGCCTGTAACGACATCCTTATCAACTGGAAGCGGCTGATCCTGTGGGAGGATAAAAGATGTGAAAAAGAATAAAAGGACGAAAGTAATTCCCGCTAATTTTTTCATCGGACTCTCCTAAAAAATTTGCAGTAACCGGTTCAGCTTTAATATAGGTAGAGGCTTTGAATAGTTCCCCGTATTAACCTGATCTGTGAAAAAGTCGCACTGACAAAGAACCAGAATTATTAGCCTTAAAATAGCAATTATTATTAAACAGAAGCAAGCATTTCAACTTCCCTTCTTGTTTTTCACTGGCTGCTTTTCACTAAAATATGTTCAGGTCGAAAATGTAACTTCCGGGAAAAATTTTATAATAAAATATTCCTGTTGTACAAATTAAATAACCGGATTTACAATGAAGGGAAATAATGAGCACAGATTAAATGAAAAACCAGCCGAAACACTGCCCAGGAATAATTAATAATGGGAGACACTCAATACAATAAAGGAAACAAAAAAATGATATATTACTAAAATGGTATTCATTATAAAATAGTTTTATCATGAGTTCAGAAGAAAGACTAAGGATAAATAATTCTTCAGTGAAGAACGGCTGGAAAAAATGGGGTCCGTATTTAACAGACCGACAATGGGGAACTGTTCGCGAAGATTACAGCCAGAATGGAGATGCCTGGGAGTATGTTACACACGATGCTGCACGAAGTAAAGCTTATAGATGGGGGGAGGAAGGGATCGGCGGTATTAGTGATGACAAACAAATTCTTTGTTTTGCATTAAGTTTTTGGAACGGAAAAGATCCGATACTAAAAGAGAGGTATTTTGGATTGTCTGGTAAGGAAGGAAATCATGGTGAGGACGTTAAGGAATACTATTATTATCTCGATAATACACCTGTTCATTCTTATATGAAAATGCTCTATAAATACCCTCAAAATGAATATCCTTACAATAATATAGTAGATGAAAATAAAAAGAAAGGAAGATTAGATCCGGAATATGAGCTGGCCGATACAGGTATTTTTGACGAAGATAAATACTTTGATATTTTTATTGAATATTGTAAAAACGAAACCGAAGATATTTTAATCAGGATAACAGTACATAATAGAGGGAAACATAAAGCTGAAATAAATATTATACCTCAAATATGGTTCCGCAATACGTGGGCCTGGGGTTATGACGATTATAAACCCAAAATATCTGTTGCTGACCAGAACGTTATTCTTGCACAACATAAACTTTTAGGCGATTATAATCTTTATAGTGAAAATAGCTGCGATTTTCTTTTCTGTGATAATGAAACCAACATAAGAAAATTATACGGGATTGCTAACCCAATAGGATACTTCAAAGATGGAATAAATGATTATGTAGCTGATAATAAAAGAGATGCAATTAATCCGCAGAAATACGGGACAAAAGCAGCAGCAAATTATAAAATTGCTGTATTAAATGAACAACCCGAAACTATCAGACTAAGATTAACAAATTCACCTCTTAAAAATGCCTTCGATGATTTCGATAAAATATTTGAAAGTAGAATTAAGGATGCAGATCAATTTTACTCAGAGATCCAGCATAATATTGAAAATGAAGATGAAAGAAATATACAAAGACAAGCATTTGCCGGAATGCTGTGGAATAAGCAATTTTATTTTTACGATATCCCGCAATGGTTAAAAGGAGATCCAAAACAGCCTGCCCCTCCTGAAGAAAGGCTTAAGGGAAGAAACAGTACTTGGTTTCATTTAACCAATTCAGATATTATTTCGATGCCGGATAAATGGGAATACCCGTGGTATGCCGCATGGGATTTAGCATTTCACTGTATCCCACTGGCAATGATTGATTCAGATTTTGCTAAAAAACAGCTGGTGCTTCTGACCCGTGAATGGTATATGCACCCTAACGGTCAGCTGCCCGCTTACGAATGGAACTTTTCAGATGTTAATCCGCCGGTACACGCCTGGGCTGCATGGCGTGTTTATAAGATTGACAAAAAAAATAATGATGGAAATGGAGATATACCGTTTCTTGAATCAGTTTTCCATAAGATGCTTTTGAATTTTACATGGTGGGTAAACAGAAAAGATAAAGATGACAGAAATATTTTCCAGGGCGGTTTCCTGGGATTAGATAATATCGGCGTTTTTGACCGTAGTGAGGGATTGAAACCTGGCGAATATCTTGAGCAGGCAGATGGAACTGCATGGATGGCAATGTTCTGCCTGAATATGCTGAGAATTTCATTAGAACTATCAAAGGAGAATCCTGTTTACCAGAATTTAGCAACAAAGTTTTTAGAGCACTTTTTATATATAGCAGGAGCTATGACAAATATCGGGGGTAAAGGAATGAACCTATGGGACGAAGATGACGAATTCTATTACGATGTACTTAATACGTTAAATGGCTCTGAAAGACTAAAGATCCATTCGATGGTAGGTCTTATCCCGATGTTTGCTGTTGAAGTAATTGAGCCTGATATTATTGAAGAGTGCCCTCAGTTTGCCGGGAGAATGGATTGGTTTTTAAACTACAGACCGGATCTTTCAAATCTTGTTTCAAGATGGGATGTAAAGGGAAAGGGAGAGAGAAGATTATTCTCGTTATTACGCGGCCATCGCTTGAAAAGAATTTTAAAGAGAATGCTTGATGAATCGGAATTCCTCTCAGAATATGGAGTCCGGGCATTATCGAAGTTCCATCAAAACAATCCATATGTTTTTAAGGGTGACGGCAGTACTTTTATAATAAATTATGAACCGGCTGAATCCGAGACAGGTTTATTCGGCGGCAATTCAAACTGGCGCGGACCGATCTGGTTCCCGATGAATTTTTTAATAATAGAATCTCTTCAAAGGTTTCATCATTATTACGGCGATGATTTCAAGGTTGAATATCCAACAGGTTCCGGAAAATATCACACGCTTAAAGAGATTTCGGTTGAACTTACAAACAGGTTGAAAAAAATCTATATCAGAAACAAAGAAGGTCAGCGTCCGGTCTTTGGGAATTATAATAAATTTCAAACCGATCCTCACTTCAAAGATTATATTTTATTTTATGAATATTTCCATGGAGATGAGGGAAGAGGGCTCGGAGCTTCTCATCAAACCGGGTGGACTGGATTGATTGCAAAGCTGCTGCAGCCAAAAAACAAATAATTTTAAAGGTGAAACTAATGTCAAATGAAATCAAAAATTTACCTGAAGTTCAATTACCCTTAATTGATGTTCCAAAATTATTACAGGGACAAAAAGCACTTGTTACCGGCGGAAATTCCGGAATAGGAAAAGGTATTGCACTTGCGTTAGCGAAAGCGGGAGCTGACGTCGTTGTAAACTATATTTCTAATGAAGACTCAGCAATGGAGCTTACTGAAGGTCTAAAAAAAATGGGAGTCAATTCTTTTGCTTATAAAGCTGATGTGAGTAATGAGGATGAAGTTGTCTCGATGTTTGATAGTGCAGTAAATGAATTTGGGACAATCGATATACTAATCAATAATGCAGGACTACAACAGGATGCCCCCTTTGATGCAATGACATTAACTCAATGGAATAAAGTAATTGGTGTTAATCTTACCGGGCAATTTTTATGCGCACGTGAAGCAGTGAAAGAATTTAAGAGAAGAGGTGTTAGAAAAGAAATTTCAGTAGCTGCAGGTAAGATAATTCATATCAGCTCAGTACATGAGATTATTCCGTGGGCCGGACATGCAAATTATGCTGCTTCGAAGGGGGGAATTATGATGCTGATGAAAAGTATAGCCCAGGAAGTTGCACCCTTTAGAATCAGGGTAAACAGTATTGCCCCGGGAGCAATTAGAACTCCAATTAATACCAAGGTTTGGGAAACTCCGGAGGCTTATAATGAATTAATGAAATTAATCCCATATGGAAGAATCGGCGAAGTTGAAGATATAGGCAGAGCTGCTGTATGGCTGGCATCAGATCAGGCAGATTATATAAATGGTACCAGCATCTATATTGACGGTGGAATGACTCTTTACCCCGGATTTGCTACAGGAGGTTAAAGAAATAATGATTGTTTTAGAGAAACTGTAAAGAATATTTGTTATTCTCTGAAGATTAGTGATTGGAAAGATTTTCCGCCTGGTATAACAAAGATATGGTGAATCATCCTGAAAAAGAACGGCCTGAATACTGTTGCATAGAAAACGAAATTATATTAGTTTTGGAACTCTTAAATGAACGTGTATGATGCTGAACATCAAACAACTTCCATCATACATCAACTATCTCCTGCTGGTGTAGCTCAATTGGTAGAGCAATTGATTTGTAATCAATAGGTTGCGGGTTCGAGTCCCATCACCAGCTCTATAACCCCGAGGATAAAACATTATTTTCGGGGATTTCTTTTTAAATTCAGTAAAAAAAACCAGGGGTTCAAATGATGTCTATCATTAAAAATTTACGTGGATTTTAAGTGGTGAGAATTTCAACAAACTGACAAATTGTCAGTGCTATAATTTACACCGTATTTTGAGGCCTGAAGGAGGCCTTTTAAAGGCCGGGAGGCCTCAAAATGAGACACTGCTAAAATGGCCAAAATACGCAATTTTCACCTGTTGAAAATATGTACATTTGACAAAATGTCAGGCCAGAATTATGCAGGTTTAACAAGGGAGTGGTAGAGCAAATCCCGCTATAAATATCACGGAACTTGTCCGGGTATGTATTTTCTCAAGGTCATCATAGTAATAACTCTAACCGTCCGGTGCGAAATTATTTGCCAGTATATTTTGCGAGCGTTAGGGTTTCCCGATACGCTGACCGTAAACAAATATGATACCCTGATTTGGAATCCAAGTAGATGATCCATTAATGTAATCTGCCGAATCCGGATAAATTCAGAGATTCCAGAAGAGTATCTACCCCCCCTGACTTACCTATTTTTTGTGAAGAGTTATGCTGCGGGTTATCCGGTCCTAAGACCTCAGGAGACACGTATAGTTTCCCCTGCGCAATTATTTGCTGTCAGGCAATATTTTACTTGGTATTCATCAAATATTAGTCTATGTTGAACTGATACTAAAGTCCTCACCCTGAGGAAGGGCGAAAATCAGATAATCTATTACCAGCACTTCTGAAACTCCCTTCCCTCTTTAAGCGTTTATGCGGTTCTCTGTAACGGGTGCAATGTTCACGTAATTTAAGCTATTATTCTTTTTATCATTTCTTCAGTATATGACAGGGAGAAAATATGAATACCCCTCGCATAAACCGGTTTATGAAAGACATAAATTTTGCCGGTTCATCAGCATTTTTTCAAATCTATATCATCTTAGTAGTAATCCGGCGTTAATAACAGGACAAGGTAATCCGCTATAATAATCAGTTTATACATTCAATAAGGAGGAAAATATGTCAATTAATAAAATAACAATACTGGCAGCATCAATTCTGCTATTCTCTCTTTCGGAGGTAGGTGCGCAAAATGAAGGTGTCCCCTTTATAAAAGCATTTGAAGGTTCATACATTGAAAGTCAGGAGGTAAAAGCATTTGATGAACAGCAGCTTGTACTGGGCAAAGTTCAGAATGACGGTTCAGTAAAAACGGTAAAGCTTGAAGGTAAAATCACCAGGCTTGACTACCGTGATCCCGACAATCGTTCTTCCCTTGAACGTATACGGAACTATGAAGATGCATTTAAAAAAGCAGGCTATGAAATAAAATTCAGCTGCAGCAAAGAGGAGTGCGGACCGGAAATTCAAATTGAGTCTATCGGCTACTACCCGCCCGAACGTTACCTGACTGCTTTTCAGGAGCGCGAGGAAGGAAATATATGGATCGGAGTTTTTGTATCTGAAGGTCCCTGGACGAAAATAAGGATTGTTGAAGAAAAACCGATGGAAACCGGTATGGTGAAAATAACCTCAGAACTCCTGAAAACAAATGTTCTTAAAGATGGACATATGTCAATCTACGGTATATACTTTGACACAGGTAAATACGAAATAAAACCTGAATCTGCTGAAACTTTAACCGAGATTGCGGCTTTCCTGAAAAACAATTCATCACTCCAGATGTACGTAGTTGGTCATACTGATAATGCCGGAAAGTTAAATGACAATATGGAACTTTCTCAAAAACGGGCGGAAGCAGTTGTAAACGAATTAGTTGCAAAATACAAAGTATCCTCATCAAGTATTCAGGCTTATGGGGTGGGACCATTAGTGCCAGTTGCAACGAACGACACTGATAAGGGAAAAGGATTAAACAGAAGAGTTGAAATAGTTAAAAGATAAAATTAAGGAAACCGGGTATGACTTCATTGATAATTCTTACTGTTATTACCGCCATATCAGCATCAGCATCATCCTGTAAGTATTCAATAATTCCGGGAAACTGTATTCAGGAGACAACGGTTTCAATGCATAATGAGGAATATAGATTTGAAGTAACCGTTCCGGCAAACTGGGTTTTTGAAGAAACAGAACAGCAGGATCCATATGAAGAAATGAGAACAGGTTCGTACAGTTCTACCGGCTCCTCTGATGAAAAACAGCCTGAAAACCGAAACTGTTTTAAACTCATTTCTACGGATACATCTGATAATAATCCTCAGCCATATTTTATCATCTACGCTCACAAAGTTTCTGATCAAAACCGGGAAGGGTTTAGAGCGCTCTTTGAGGAATCACTTACGGAGATGGGGGTAAACGGATTAGAGATAAACAGGAATTTCTCTGCGGGAAATGCTGAAGGATTTGACTGCACTTACGGACTTTCTGCAAAAGTCCGTTACTCGGTTCTGTACCATAGCGGAATCAGGGTTGTATTCATGTACTTCTTTCCTTCAGGTGATGCTTCCCTTTTTTACAGGCATTCCTCTGAGATCGATGCCATAATTCACTCATTGCGGATAGGATAACTTAAATGGCGTGTTAATAATATTTGGTTAAAATGAAAATAATTTTCAGTAAATTATATTTTTATTCTCTCTGCCATTGCTTTATGCAGAACATCTTAATATAGATTTAAAGAAGTAATACACAGGAAAGCTAATCCAACCTAAAGTTTTCTATCTGAGCAAGATCATTTTTTTTGTCTTAATAAAAGCCCCTGCTCTGATCTGATAGAAGTATACACCGCTTGCAAGTCTATCCGCATTAAATTTTATTTCATATATCCCCGGCGGTTTTTCCTCATTTAATAAGATCTGGACCTCGTTCCCAAGAATATCGTAAATTTTTAGAGTAACATATAATTTTTCAGGAACAGCAAACCTGATAACGGCGGAATTGTTAAATGGATTAGGATAATTCTGGTCAAGTCTGAACGAGAAATCACTCTCAATAAATGTATAATCAACTGTTAATATATCACTGTAGCTGATCAGGCTATCCGTAGATATCTGCTTTAACCGGTAATAGAATGATCCCGGGGTTTTTAGTAAATCCCCCATAACATACATTTTACTTAATGCGGTATCAGATGCGTTACCTGGAATAAAGCCCCGTTCCTCCCAGAGGGTACTATCTGAGGATCTTTCAAGAGAAAACCCTGTGTTTCTCCGGTCATCTTCGGTTGCCCACTGAATAGTGACCAGGCGGTCCTGCAGAGTGTAGATAAAATCTTTAATCTTAACCGGGTAGCTGGCTTCATCCAGGTACCTGTATAAACCATCATAATCATTTCCAGCAAACAAATTACCTCTCATCGTCTTCGTTAAAGAAATAAAATGACCATCATATAAATATGTCAACAGATTCCAATGAACCCCTCCATCCGTACTTTTCTTTACGTTATAATAAGAGGCTACGTATATCTGGTCCAGTGAATCAATTGTAATATCTTCTGCTCTGTCGGCAATCTGGGACCAGTTTTTCCCACCGTTTGTTGATTTGTACAGTCCATAATAGGATGCACCGGCCAGATAAAAATTGTCGTGTGAATCGAGGGCAAAGTCATTTACGTGTGCAACTTGAATTGAGCTCTGCTCAGTCCAGGTACTATTTTCAAAATCAAATTTGTAAAAGGATGTTGTTCCATTATCCGTCCTGACTGCGTAAAAGTCCCCTCTGGAATCCTCTGCAATGAAGTTGACATATTTCCCGGAAACAGACGGTATTTCAGTTTCGGTTCCGTCTTTTTTTAACCATACTATTTTACCCGCGTAATCATTATAACAAATAAAAACCGAACCGAACCGGTCTGAAGAAATTGAACTGAAATATGGAACCGTCTTGAAATATTCGAAATTCTTCCGGCCGAAATCATATTTATAAATAACGTTATCCTGAATAATAAAAACGTTTCCGTACGCATCGGAGATCATATTTGTGTTCCATTGAGAGTGAAGATTGGTCCCTTTCCAGGTTTTACCGTAGTCTTCAGATACCTTAACGTAACTATCATTATAATGAGAGGCAGCAAATATATAATCAAACTTTCCGGTACATAACTCCGTTATTCTCAGATTGAACAGTCCCTCATTGTATTTATTCCAGTCTTTCCCGTTATTGAAAGAAAATAATATACCGTCCCGGGAACCCGCGAACAGGCAATTCCTTTCCGCATCATACTCAAGAAAGTTCAGCTGGGGAATAGAGAAATTTACCCCGACGAAATTCTGACCGCCGTCGGTCGATTTATATATTCCATCTGTATCATAAGCAATAAAGATGGTATTTTCATTATCAAACAGGATGCTTTCCATATAGGCGCTGTAAGTGTTCAGGCTGAAAATAGTGCTCCAGGAATTACCTCCATCAGCTGACTTATATAAGATTTGTCTTACAGGAAGGTAAATTTCATTATTGTGAACTTTAACATAATGGAAGTAAGTAAATCCGAAGGATGTATTTATTTTTGTCCAGGCGGGCTCTGTGTTAGCTCTTTTAAACAAGCCATCCGAGGTAGCCGCATACATAGTGCCTTCATCATCTACATCAACCGAATATATGGATACATTTGCTACCGAATCTTCAATCCAGGTTAACCCGTTATCTGAGGATTCATATATGAAACCTTCTGACCCGGCGAGTATTCGTTTATTTACAGTGTCCTTTTTAAAGCAGTGAATACTCCGGGTAACAGCTGTGACTGTCCAGGTAATACCTTCGTCAGTAGACCTGAGCAGCCCATTACCGCTCCAGGATGTTATATATATATTATTTTTGAAATCGTTCGCGATCAGCCAGATAATATTATATCCTAAAGAATCGTTTATTGATTCCCATAAGTTTGCTGAGAAGTTGAACTTATACATTCCTCCGTTTTCAGTTCCGGCCAACACGTTTTTATTATCCGTAATAAGTAAAGAGCGTACATTACCTCCGTTCAGATTTTCCAGCCGTTCCCATTTGTGCTGCGAATAAGTGCAGATATTGAAAGAAGCAAGAACCACGAAGAAAAGAAAAAACCGGTAGACAGAAAGTCCCATAAAATCCCCGCACCAATTAATTTCTGGTAATAACTGGCGGTATTGTACTAAAATCTTATCAAAAAATAAAGCTGATTAAATGATATTACCGACGCAAAATTTGGCTGCCGGCTAAACCGCACTAAGCATGGATGACATTATAACGGTGCAACTTTTATTTAGAATAGGATAAATATTTAGTTTTTTACTTATTTAATTTTCGCATATATGCAATTATATCTTTTATCTGCTGATCTTTAAGCGATGGGTTTCCACCCAGCGGAGGCATTGCAACATGGGTAGTGTTTAATGGATCGTCAACAGGTCTGCCTTTTTTAATAAATTCAATCAGTTCATCGTCAGATTCGCTTTTAACAAAACTGCTGGTTGTTAAATTTTTTCCCAGGTTTGGCAGTCCTTTGCCATCCATACCATGACATGCTGAGCAGGTCTGATCAAAAAGTATTTTACCGTTGACTGCGTTTCCTTTCAATGCATTCACGTTACTGCTTTCGGTGTTCTCACTTTCAGGATGCTGCACATCGCTCCCATTATTATTTTGACCGCACTGAACCATCAGAAACGTAATTATAGTGATTATCAGTATAAAATATATTTTTTTTATTGATCTCATTAGAGTTCTCCAGGTTAAATAATATTATCAATTGTATTTTTTGCAACTTACCGTACATACCGGGACTATTATTTTGCATTTCCGTCATTAAAAAATAGCCAATAACATTTTGGCCTTTTCAATTGCAATAAGCGAGTGGGGTACTTTAGCCGGAAGAGTTATAATATCCCCCTTTTTAAGTTTGTACTCCTGCTCAGAGATAGTGAAATTGATTTCTCCTTCAAGCACGAATGCTAAGGCTTTAGAAGAGGCTGCATGCTCTATTAGCCCCTGCTCTTTATCCAGAATAAATAGCACAATACTTCCGGCAGAATTTTTAGATATCGTCTTTATTGTGATTGATTCGGGCTGATATTCATAATCATTTAATAAATTTTTCACCTGAACTTCATCCAGCTTAAAATGTTCAGCAATATTGTTCTGCATTTCCTGCTCCAAATAAATTATTAAGTTTGTTTCTCTAACAGTTCAAGTTTTCCCTTTTTGGCCAACAGTTCTTCATTATTCTCAATATGATCCGGATCTTTAATTATACAATCAACCGGGCAGACGTTCATACACTGAGGCTGATCGTAAAAACCAACACATTCGGTACACTTATCCGGAACAATGTAAAAATAGTCGTTTGATACAGGCGGATTTGCTGCCTTATTTAACTGCCAGTTCACCCCGCCTTCATAAATTGCAGTATTAGGACATTCGGGTTCACACGCACCGCAATTAATACATTCATCTGTTATTAAGAGTGCCATAATTCTACTCTTTCGGTTAATATGATTTTGATTTTCTTATACAAAACTTATGAGTGCAAGGTTATAGAGTCATTGACTTAAGTCAGTACAATTGTAATTTCTTATCAGTGTGAATTATTAATTGAAATTCAGGTGGGCGGAAAAATAGATACCCGGGTAATTAATAAAAGAACCCGAAAGGATAGATACCAACGGAGTATTTGATTTGCTTGATTTGTTAACAGAGCCGGCAGATCATTATGCACTATATGCTATCATTTCTTTTTTATAATTTATCCTTGATTTTTTTTGGAGACATAATTTCCTACATCTGATCTGAAACCGACAGCAAGACGATTCCATCCATTAATTGCGACTATTGCAATCGTTAACTCTACAAGTTCTTCCGGGGCAAATAATTCTTCAACTTCTTTATAAACATCACCGGATGCACCGGTGTCGGAGATATTTGTTAATTCTTCACACCAGGCAAGTGCTGCTCTTTCATGCGGGGAATAAAGCGGTGCTTCTCTCCAGGCTGCCAGCACGTTAATTCTTAACTCGCTTTCACCTATTGCCCTGGCATCTTTGGTATGCATTTCAAGACAGTGTGCACATCCATTTATTTGAGATGCCCGGATCTTCACCAACTCTAAAAGTTTATGATCAATTTTACTATTATCAGCTATTTTTTGTAAACCCAGCATCGCTTTATACGCATCGGGCAATGTTTTATGCCAATCCAGACGCATGTTATTTCCCTTTCATAATAATTAAATTTAATAGATACGGCAAATCAGATCAGTAATTGTCTTCTAAATATTTTTTAAGGATCACGGCGTTATTATGTTCTTCATCTTTAGCGGCGTAAATGAGTGTTATGACAGATTTTCCTTTTTTAGTGAGTTCTTCACATAACTCCTTCTTCTTATTTAGTTCGGTCCGGTATTTCTTCTTAAATCCATTCCATTTATCAGGATCATGATTAAACCACTTGCGCAGATTATCAGAAGGCGCAATTTCTTTCATCCAGGAATCAATCCTGGCATCTTCTTTTTTTATTCCTCTTGGCCAGAGCCGGTCAATTAATATTCTTGTTCCGTCCTTCCGGCCATATTTGTTATAAATCCTTTTTATTTCTATTCTTTTTTTCATAGTCAGAACTCTAATGTTTTTATTATATCATAAATAATTTTCCGGCTGATCCGGTTAACATGCTGCTTTCATTTAGCAGATACTTATTTAACATTTTCGTTAAGATCTTTTATTTCTTCACACAGACAAAAATATTTTGGAATTATTTGATTGAACAGTTCCCGGTAATACTTTCGCGCTATGATATGATCGTGACCCTTATAAATAACTGTAATAAATTCATCTAATAACTTTTCTATCTGGTCATTAAATTCCGGGAATGTTGGTTTATTCTCTTCCATTTTTTCGCCTGCACACTTATATATTTTTGCTGTTCCAAGAATAATCAGGAAGATCCGGCTGCACAATGACTTAGATCAGCAGTATCACTTTTCTTAAAGTAACAATGACTAAGCATTCCTTTATAAATTAATTAAAACTGAGTTATAATGACTTTAGTCAATGACTTGCCGGTACTATAAAACCAAGTTTGAAGTGTATTAGAATTTTATAAATAGATCTTAAATTCAGGAATTGTATGAAACGTTCAAAAAAATCAGCAGGAGTAATAATACTGGCAGTACTAACAGCAATATTTACCTCCTGCAATGGCAGCAGCGATAAAGTGTCCTCATTTAATACACCCGCCCCGGAAAATATTAATCAGCTGGAGCATGTTAAGGAAAAGCTTGCGGCACCGCCCTTTCTACCTCAATATGAACAGAAGGATGAAGGAGCCCCAAAGGTTGTGGAGGTGGAACTGACTGTGGTTGAGAAAAAGTACGAAATAGAACCGGGAGTCTTCACATGGGCACTAACTTACAATGGTACTGTACCGGGACCAATTATTGTCGTTCACCAATATGATTATGTTGAAGTTAAAATAATAAACCCGGCCTCAAATACTATGGTGCACAATATCGATTTTCATGCAGCCACCGGCGCAATGGGAGGCGGAGATATTTCTCATGTCGCACCTGGCCAGCAGGTTACTTTCAGGTTCAGAGCAATTAAAGCCGGTGTATTTGTTTATCATTGCGCTCCGGGAGGCATTATGGTGCCGCTGCATGTTGTATCAGGTATGAATGGGGCGATAATGGTTTTACCAAGGAACGGACTAACTGATAAAAACGGGAATTCGCTCACCTATGACAAAGCATATTATATTGTTCAGCAGGAGTACTATCTGCCTAAAGATGAGAAGGGGAATTATAAACAGTATTCCTCGCCGGCTGAAGGATTCGGTGATTTGATAAAATCGATGAAAACATTGACTCCAACGCATATCGTATTCAACGGCAAAGCTGGAGCACTCACAGGTGAGAATGCGCTGAAAGCAAATGTTGGAGACAAAGTACTATTTATAACTTCGAGTGCCAACAGAGATACAAGGATCCATCTCATAGGCGGACACGCGGATCTTTACTGGGTTGGCGGTTCCTTTGCAAACAAACCACTGGCTGATTTTGAAACGTGGCCTGTCCCTGGAGGGACAGCTGTCGCTGCAATTTATGAATTCAGACAGCCGGGAACATATGCTTTACTTGATCACAATCTTATCGAAGCATTGGCATACGGCGCTGCAGCACAGATAGTTGTGGAAGGCAAATGGAACAATGATCTGATGGAAGAAGTTGAAAAAGCCGGGCCTATTAAATGATTCACCGTTAGTATAGACTATTCAGAAGAAGAATGAGACGGAGATGTTTATTCAGCTAATTTTTTAAGTTCCTTAAAGTTCTTAACAAAAATAGTGCGCTCGTGTATTCTGATTATGTCATTATCTTTCAGTTTTTTTATTGCTCTTGATATCGTTTCGGGAATTGTCCCGAGATAAGCAGCCAATGTAGGATTAGACAGCGGTATCTTAAAAAATGGTTCCGGAAGATTTTTATTCCCGGCGCTGTCTATTCCTTTTATGATATAATCTGCCAGCCGGTTTATAACTTCTTTAAGCGATAGATCCTCAGCTTTAACAGTTATATTTTTTAGCCGTCTTGCGAAACCTGACATTATTTTAAAACTTAATTTGGGGTTGTCTTCCAGCAGCTGTAAAAATTCATTTTTGGGAACGAAAAGAAGAGTAGTATCTTCCAGTACCTGAACACTTGCGGGACAATCTCCCCCGGTAAACAAAGGAACATCACCAAAAAGCTGGGGTTTAGTCAGCAGGTGAAGTATGTATTCTTTACCCTGCGGCGATATTTTGAATATTTTAACCTGTCCCTTAATTACAATAAATATTCCCTGAAATTCCTCACCTTCGTGAAACACATATTCATCTTTTTTGTAATTACTAAGCCTGCTTAGTGCGGTAATCTCCCGTAATTCTTCTACAGTCAATTCTGAAAAAAGGGGTATATCCTGCAAAACCATCAGTCACCGTCGATTTTAAATTTAAGTATTTATGATATACTTATAAAAATGTGCATTAAACTGACTTAAGTCAATGAACAACATTTGTCCCCGGAATATATTTTAAGCATAATTTTTTAACAATGGAGTACATATGGACACAGAGAGAAAACAGCTGGATATCAGGCCAGTTGCACCACGCGAAAAACATCCGGTTATATTTAAAACATTTGATGCGTTAGCTGCGGGTGAGTCTTTTGAGTTAGTTAATGATCACGATCCAAAGCCGCTCTATTACCAGTTGGAAGCGGAAAGGAAAAACCAGTTTGAATGGAATTATATTGAAGAAGGTCCCCGGGTATGGCGTGTTAATATATCAAAGAGATAAAATTTAATACCGGGCGGATGATGATAACCAGTGACCTTAAAATATCAAAGTTATTGAAAGAATTTCCGGATGCGCTGGAGGTACTGCTGAAGGCGAGTCCGCACTTCGCAAAATTAAAGAATAAACTGCTGAGGAAAACGTTAGCGGGCAGAGTAACAATTGAGCAAGCTGCTGCCATCGCAGGTATAGAGAAAAACGACCTCCTTCGCGAACTCAATGAAGCTTGTGTGGCTGATGGAGGCAATGAAACGGGTGATCCTGATAGTGAAGTAACAAAGGAGAAGAAGAAACAAACATTTTTTAACCGGAGTAATTTTGATGACTTTGCCTCTTATAGAAGGTCCTATCTCGATGTCCGTCCTATTATTGATTCAGGTCGAGATCCTTTAAAAGATATCCTGGGCAAGGTTAAAACATTATCAACGGATGAAGTACTTGTGATTATTAATTCATTTGAACCTGTTCCCCTTTACTCATTGCTTGGAGCTAAAGGATTCAGATATTTTACTGAAAAAATTGACGATGCTTATAAAGTTTACTTTTATAAGGAAGTCAAGGCTGCAGAAGCTGCGGGAGAATTACCTGACAACCGGGAGAAACTTTCCGGTAATAGTACGGAGCAGACCGAATTTGAAAATATAGTTGAGATTGATGTCCACGAACTTCAGCCGCCTGAGCCTATGATGAAAATACTTGAGAATCTGCAAAGAATTGACGAAAGGTCGGTAATGATAGTTCATCATCATCGTGAGCCGCACCTTCTTTACCCTATTCTTGATGAAAGGGGCTACAAGGCAGTCTGCAATAAAATAGGCGAAGACAGTTTTAAGATACTGATTACAAAGCAGGCAAGATAAATGCAGAGCAGCCTTGTATCCCCGGCATATGCACCCCCGTTCAGGATAGTGATGAAATATTTCATTACGGCGATTATTTCTTTTCTTGTTTTAAACCTGCTTCTGACTTTTAACTATTCCAGTTTTTCCGGACACCATTTTCAGCCAAAGCTTTTATCCATCACCCACATTATGACTTTAGGCTGGATAACGATGACCATCTTCGGTGCGATGTTTCAGCTGATTCCGGTTGTCCTGCAGGTAAAAATATTCAGTGAATTACTTGCTGAAATTCAATACTGGATATTTACCATTGGAGTAATTACTCTGGTATACAGCTTCTGGTTTTTTTTAGTCGGGCTACCCTTATTAATAGGTGCTGTACTGATAAATGCGGCTGTAATTATTTTTATAATAAACATTACCGTAACGCTTATAAGGGTTAAAGACTGGAACATCACAGCAACTTATTTATCTGCTGCTTTATTCTACCTCCTGGTTACTGCAGCCGCAGGACTGCTTCTTGCTGTTAACCTCGGGTATCCGTACATAACTGGAAATCATCTTGAATATATCAGTTATCATCTTATAGTAGCAGTAGTCGGCTGGGTCTCCATGGTGATAATGGGTGTAACTTTCAAACTGGTTTCCATGTTTACGCTGACTCATAATTTCTCAATTAAAAGCGGTAAATGGGCTTTCGGGTTAATTAACACAGGTTTAATTGCTCTGATGTATGAGCTGCACTCTAAAAATAATGTGCTGTTTATTATTTCATCAATAATAATTGCTGCCGGAATATTTTTCTTTTCGTTCCAGGTATATGTAATATTCAAAGGCAGGTTCAGGAAAATTCTTGATGCTCCTCTAAAATTCACGCGTACTTCTTTTATCTTTTTTGTACTCTCCGCTTTATTTGGCCTTTCATTATTAATTTCCGATTTGTCCGGAATTATAAATATCACGCTCGCTTTCGGTTATATTATATTTTTTGGATTTATATCAATGCTGATAATAGGTCAGATGTATAAAATAATCCCGTTTCTCACCTGGTATCATAAATACAGCAGTAAGGCCGGGCTTGAAAAAGTGCCGACTTTAAAAGAAATGTACAATGAAAAGATATGCCATATCAGAATATTATCTGATGCTGACAGCAGTAATTTGCGTACCATTTTTCGTGCTGCTTAAACTCTATACTCTAGTTTTACTTGGCTTTTCTCATAATGCTCGTGAGTGTTATACTTTTTGTTTACAATATGATAAAAATTATGGTGGTCTGAATGAAACCTGATGAAGTTGAAGTAATAAAAAGATTAAAGACTGTAATCGATCCCGAACTGGGCATCAATGTTGTCGATCTTGGTTTAGTTTATTACCTGGAGCTTGATGATTCAGCAATCACTGTGACGATGACGCTCACAACGCCTGGATGTCCTATGCATAATAGTATGCCTGGATGGGTTGAAAAAAGTCTGTCGGATATTTCTCCGGATCTTAATGTCGAAGTTAAACTTGTATGGCATCCGCCATGGACCCCGGAATTAATGAGCGAAGAAGCAAAGCAGCAGCTCAGGAGACGCTGATGTAAACCACTGCATTCACCTTAATTTCCTCAGGTTTATTGTTCTTTCAGTTCGATATTTTTTGCGTAAAAAATTTCTTCTTTCTTTAAGGATATCACTTCTTGAGAGGATAGCTATAATTTTATCGGGGCGGGATTTTTCAACAACGGGAAGTCTGTTAGTATTATAAATGGCCATCAGATCAAGGGACTCTTTGAGGGTACTATCCGGATAAACTACTGCAAATGGCGTACTTAGGATGTCAGCAACCTTTGATTTTAATGAATAATTGGAACTCAGGAGTATTTTCCGGGAAACGGTACCTACTAATTTTTCATTTTGATCGACAACAGGATATCCATGGTGCAGACTTTCAGGAGAACCGGCTGCAAACCAGGCTCTGATCTTCTCTAATGTATCATCTTCATTTAACTTAACCACGTTAAATGATGCGCTGTCTTTAACTAAAGCCTGATCAAGAAAATCTGCTTCATATTCAAAAGGTATCTTTATTCCTTTCCGTGCAATTTTTTCAGTCATAATAGTATTTTTCATCATTAAACTTGAAACAAGGTAAGATGAACTGCAGCCCAGCAGCAGAGGGAGTAAACCAACCGGCTGAAAAGTAGTTTCAAATGCAAAAATTATTGAAGCCAGCAGTGCACGTGCGGAACCGGCAAAGAGTGCTGCCATCCCGACGAGTGCGGCAATCCTGGTATCTATACCTATTCCCGGAAAAAGTAATACCCCAAGTCCTCCTAAAACAGCACCTAGTCCCCCGCCTATAGTAAACAAAGGAGCCAGGGTTCCGCCGCTTGTTCCGCTGCCCAGTGAAATTGACCAGGAGATAAATTTGAATAAGAATAAAATTAGCAAAGCTTTCCCGGTCAGTGAACCGGAAAGTATATTCTCAATATTATCATACCCTACACCCATAGTATGCGGGACAAAATAACCTGTAAGTCCAACGGCCACCGCTCCTATTGCAGGCCACCACATCCAGTGAACCGGAAGCTTTTCAAAAGCATCTTCAACTTTATAAACAGCACGGGTAACAAAGACGGCAGCAACACCTAATACGGCACCCATTAACAAATAAAAAATTAATGATAGACTGCCGGGCTGCTGCAAGTCTGTTAACATAAATATGGGAGCTGTCCCGACGAAAATTATTCTTATAGCTGTAGCTGCTGTACTTGCGAGAGCAACAGGAATTAACGACTGAGGTTTAAATTCAAACAATAGTAATTCCACAGCCAGCAGAACAGCTGATATAGGTGTGCCAAAAGTTGCGGCCATACCAGCAGCTGCTCCTGCAGCAAGCAGAACTTTTCTTTCGGATGCTGTAGTATGAAGAAGCTGTCCTATTAAAGAACCGACGGCACCGCCTGTAGCAATAATAGGACCCTCAGCACCAAATGGACCGCCTGTACCTATTGAAATTGCAGCAGAGATAGGTTTAAGAAATGTCAGTCGGGCCGGGATCCGGCTCTCATTAATTATTACCTGTTCCATAGCTTCAGGAATACCATGTCCGCGTATACCGGTAGATCCATACCTTGCCATGAACCCGATGATCACCGCACCGAGCACAGGAACAATAATAACGAACAGGCCCAGATGATTGTAGGCAGGAGATATAAAATCCGTGGATAATTTTCCATAAAAAGAAATGTTAGTAATTAATCCGATCAGCGCGGTCAACGCCCTGGCTATAAATCCCGAGAGGATGCCGATAAGGATTGAAAGCAATGATATAAAAACAGATCTTTTACCAAAAGCTGAAAGCTGTTCGGGGAACCTGGTTAAGTCCAGTGCAGGTTCCAGTGAAGGAGCGACAGGAAGTCCGGACGGGTTATTATGTTTAGCAGAGAATAACATACAATTATTAAAATTACGAAATTATTAATAGATAACAATGAAAATCAGATCACATTAATCTATATGAAATAGATGAATTGCTTTTTTGGGTGAGTCGTCATTTTATTGTTCCGCCAGTGGTTGGATTCTGTCGGGCAGCTGCCGCACTTATATGAGTTTCTTCCCTACTTTTTTTAAAATAGTCAGAATTTCACTTGTAGACATAGAGTAGTTGCATCCTGGAGCTGATAACCGGCGCACTTAACGCCGATTATCATCTCCCGATGTGGAATATTCAATTAAATAAAGAAAGCCCATCAGTATCAATTTTTTTTCTGAATTTTAGGGGATTTCCTTTTACTACTTCTATCTCTTCATTCGACTTCAGATACTTTATAAGTTTTTGGGTTGACCAATTTAAATTTAGACTGCTGATTAGTTGTTTAGCGGTAAGAGTTTTCCGTGCGAGCTCAAGAAATATTTTTGCTTCTGTATTATCTTCTTTAATATCGTGAATCTCTTTTTGATCTTCTTTCCCTTCAGCCAATATGGGTTCCGCTACTTTGTATACGGGTTCTACGTTTTCACCATTAATATCAACTGCAATTCCACCTTTTTCAATCAGCACCATATTTGCATTCATTTCATCCTCATCAGGTTTCCTTACGAAAATCTTTCTTCCCTTTCTTAATCCATCTTTAACACCTGACCATGTTCCTCCTTTATCACTCGACTGGGCAACATATATTTCATCAGCCAACCCGTATATAATTGGGTTCCTTGCCATTGCAAGCCCGACGTTCCATACGGCTTTAGGATGAAATACACTTAATACAAGTACGTTCCCTTCAGTAATCTGCTTATAATATTTTTTGATTCCTGAAGAATAGGTTAATATCCCCTGGGGGAGTACAATTATGCTCTGTCCCCGATATTTTATAGCACTGTCAAGTGCCTGCTTATCTACACCTTTAGCAAAACCGCTGACTACAACTTTGAAAGTTTCCGAGGCTTTTTTTGCAATCTTATCGGTGAATTCCAGTGATATTTCACCTGCATCTCTTGAACCTACAATAGCAACAGATTTTTCATGAAGTATTTGTTTATTTCCCTTTACATACAATAAGGGAGGTGAATATTTCCTTTTAAGATTATTTTTCAGGGTTTTTGAATAATCATCCGAATTAATTGTTATCATCTCAAAACCCTGTGACAACAGATCTTCAGTTAAAAAACTGATATTCGGTAAGTCTACTCTTGCTTCACCTATGTCATTGATTTCTTTTGTGGTTAATCCAAATTCCATCATCTTCACAGGTGAATAATTAAAAAATTCTTCCAGCGATATTTTCCTGTTGTAAATAATATCTATCAGAAGATTGTTTATCCTCTCATTCTTCCACCGCGGTAAATGAGATAGCGCAATCCAGTATATATATTCAGTTTTGATCATATATTATCTCCACCTACAGTTTTTGCTATAACAAGAGGAGCTATTATGTTCGCACCTGCGGATGTTAAATATCTCCCTATTTCTTTTATCGAATTACCGCTGTCAAAGATATCATCAATCAATAGAATATTCTTTCCGTCAATTTCATTTTCATATTTATATGTAAAAACTCCTCTTACATTTTCTTTCTTCAGAAAACTCGTCTGAAATATTTTCTGAGGTGAAATGTTTCTTTTCTTAATCAGATTATAAGATATGGGAATTTTTAATGTTTTTGAAATTTTTTCAGCAAAATTTTTAACAAGATCTCCCGATTCAGTTGGGGGGACAAAGAGAATTAAATCAAATTTATTCTGACCTAATACTTTTCTGAAGGCTCTTAAGGTAATATTAAGTAAAAAGTTAGGAAAGTCGCCTCCATTTTCATATTTAGATCTATGTATTGCCTGGCCTACGTTTGAAAAACCGTAATACGAACCTGCAGCACCATTTATCACATTCGAATCTTTTGATTCCACCTTTAAAACCGGGAAATAATTAGCCTTAAAATATTCTATTTTTTCATCCCAGATCCGATTTGAATTAATTGTAACTATCTTATTCAGATCATTATCACAATTTCCGCAGACATTATCATCTTCATCTCCGAGGAAATCCCTCAAAAACTTCATTCTGCAATTTTTTGTTTCTGTATATTTAATCATTTCATCCAATTCTTTCAATTTATAAAGTCTAAGTTCATCAAATGCCTTTCTTTTTAATCCGTGTGATCCATATTTGTACTCATATTTTTTATTTCTTCCTTCAAGGGTTTCATTTACTATTCCCTGCTCAATGAGATCTGCCACTATTACTTTTACCTGGGTCTGTTTCATGTTTGCTTTTTTTATTATTGCCTGTATTCCAAGCCTTTCACTTTTTATTATACCTATTATTCTCAGGTATTTGTCAGTCGACGGTTTTGCATTTTCAATAAAAGAAAGCGGGAGTGATTTATCTTCTTCATTATAAAACAGTATTATATAAGATTGTTCGCCATCTCTCCCTGCTCTTCCGATCTCCTGATAGTAATGAATAGGTGATTGTGGTATTTGCGTATGCATTATAAACCTTATGTCAGGTTTATCTATACCCATTCCAAGGGCATTCGTGGATACTACAATTTTGTACTTATTCTCAAGAAAATCTTTTTCGATTTTAATTCTGCTCGGCGCATCAATTCCCGCATTATAACTGACTGAATTTAATCCCAGGAATTCAGCCCATCGCGAGTATATTTCAGTATTAACCTGTGTGCCAGTATATATAACACCGGTACCCTTTAGTTTTTTAATATTCTGTCCGATCCATATCATTTTTTCATCTTCAGATTTAACCTTTATCACGAACAGCTTCAGGTTATTGCGCAGAAGGTCTCCGCGAAATGATATGACATTCCTCCCAATCTGTTTTCTTACATCTTCTTCTACTCTCTTTGTTGCTGTTGCAGTTGTAGCAAGAACAGGAAAATTTTCAGGCAAGAGGTTTATCAATTGAACAATTCTCCTGTAGGCAGGTCTGAAATCATGACCCCATACAGAAATACAATGGGCCTCATCTACAACCACCATTGATATTTTTAGCTGCCGGGCTGTATGCAGCCATTCTGCATTTTCCATCCTTTCCGGTGCTATATAAAGAAGTTTTATTTTATTCCTCTTAACATCTTCTATTACTGCTTGGTTCTCTTCATGTGTCTGGTGGGAATTAATACATCTGGCTGAAATTCCTAATGAATTCAGTTTGGCAATCTGATCTCTCATTAAAGCAATTAAGGGAGAAAAGACTATAGTAGTCCCTTCAAAGTGTACTGCCGGAAATTGGTAGCATAAGGATTTTCCATATCCTGTCTTTTCAATAAGAAAAATTCTCTCCCCATTAAAAAGTCGTGTTATAACCTCCCACTGATCTTCATAAAAGTTATTCAGGTTAAAAATTTCCTTGAGATTAATTTCAGCTTGTTCCCTTTGCATAAGTTTAATCCCTTTTAATGAATGAAAATCATGTATTATTTCTGTGGTTTTAATGACTCTTACAGGTTCTAAAAATAATTTGTATCCACGGCATTAAGTATTATATATCAAAGTCCCGCACACAAACCCTTATTATTATTTACAATAGCAAATATATTTATTGTGATTTATTTATACAAAGAAGAGACAAGTTTTTTACTACGGTTAATTGAATCACAATGAATATTCCAAGTAACACCGATAAAAATTTCTCGTATATTCGATGATAAAATCTAATGATGGCTGAAGGGTAAGGGCATATATTACCCTCTGCTTTGGCTGACGGGTCAGAGGACCCCTTGCAGGATCCTCCGTGCGTCAGATGTTCGAAAAGACAAATTAAGATATTTTATAAGTTCATCTGACTATAGTACTCTGCATCTGAGTATATAATTATGCTTTTTATGCTTTTGTAAAAATCAACGGATGTATGAAATGTCCCGCCAGGTTCAGGCATACCTATTTGACCGCAGATCTTCCTTCCGTTAACTAAAGTATACTCGGCGTAATATTCATTTATATTATTTTGTGGAATAATTCTCGTTGTCAATAGTAAAACAGTACCGTCATTTTCTTCCCTGGTCATCCAATAAACCTGTTGAGTACTCTGAAGTTCAGTTGACTCGGGTATTGCTGCTCGTTCGGATGCACTATCACTGAATGTGAAATATAAAGCTCCGCCAATAGTAATTATCAGAAAAATATATAATGTTGTGTTCATAACCGATTCCCTTATTAAATTTGCGAAATTTGTTTATCTACTCTATCTGTAATTAATAGGAGAAAATATTTGAAGCTGAAGGCTGTACAATTATGTCATCGCTTTCATCTTCATATCCTGGCTGCCTTTCCGGGATAATCCCGGAATTGCCCTTTTTTGGAGAACTGCAGGATTATTAGCGTCTTTATTGCAGCCGGAAAGTAAGAATTACATTGATTTGATAGAGTATTCCACATTTCTCCCTGTTTTTATTATCTAAGCTAATATATGCAAGTTTTGAGCCATAATTTATTATGTAATGGCATTATTTTTAAGAGCTTTGCTGTTACGACACAAGAAACAAGTAATGTAGAGGATAAGAAACTCAGAGTATTAGAAGGTAAGAGGATCGCCCGATTATGTGAAGCATGCCATGTCCGTTCTGATAATAAAAATTCTGCAGGTTTTGATATCGCCTGCAGAATTTCCTGATAACATTAGTTGGGAATAGAGAAAGCGTACGAAACCCCGCCGCCGAAGCTAATGGAATTAAATTCCTGGCTGCCTAATCCGGGATCACCATCTTTCTTAAGTCCGTGATTATATTCTCCACGAATATTTATTGCAAAAGCAGGATTGATTTGAAAGTTTATACCTAAAATACCTCCCAATGCAAAGTTGGTTGATTTTTGTTCGTATCGATTCGTTTTAACTGTATTTCCATCAAGCTGCAATAAATGATTTAACACACCGGCAGAAATACCTGCATAAGGCTGCACTAAATCAGAATTAAGCAGTTCACCGAAATTATATGTAGCACCGACGAATACAGGGATATCAACTAATTTAAGTTTATCAACTTTATCATAATTTGTCCATCCGTATCCTGATTCCGCAAAAAGAGTCACTCCCTGGGCTGCACCATAAGCAATAGTACCTCCGAAGTACGGTCCGGCTTGTGTATCTTTTGAGCTTGTTCCAACCAGCGCAAGTCCGCTTGAAACGGCTTCAATTTTTACTCTATTCTCAGGAGCCACCTGAGCAAGATTTGATGTGATACTAAAAACGAATATTGTTAGTATCATTAACGAAAGTTTTATTAACTTTTTCATTTTATTATTCCTTATCTGTTTTACATTATTTTATCTGGTATTGATTATTATATATAGGATATCCTTTTATATTCTATAACGAACAAGTCCTGTTTTTATTTTAATTTTCCTTTAGAAAATCCAGCTGTTTATTTTTCTTTTTATCTTTTATTAATATGACAGTTGAGATTTTAATTTTGGGACAAATTATTTTTTAGAAGTAATAACATTTTGATTTTCTTCAATATTTTTATCAATTATTATAAAGCGGGTTTAATAATTTTTTCCTTTTCAGATTAATGACAATAAATCCTATCAAAGCGAGTGCACTTCCTGTATAGAACACCGGAAAGATTCCGGCTAAATCATTTATTCTTCTTATAACAAGCGGGCCTATTGCCTTCCCGAGTCTTAAAACCGATGCATTGATAGCCGCGTGAAGAGCCCTGTATTCACCTGAGACAATTTCGATGATCATTAAATGATGGGAGGAAGAATTAATCGCTGGGCAATTCCAAATGATATTACCGGCAGTAGAAATAAATGGATAAATCCCTATCAGTCCAGGTTAAATATTCCCTGATCATTCTTTGGTTTTTCCAATATCAATCATAAGTAAGCTTCACTATTTTGATATAATTTTCTATGTGCTCCTTATAATTGTATCTATTATACTTCATCCCGGATCAGATACCGCTTTGCCATTTTCGAAATCGACCGGCATTGAAACGTGCTCGTGTGCAATGAGCCAGCCGCCTTCGTATTTCCGAAAACATGCCGTGTAGCGAACACGGGAATCGATCTGCTGCCCGTTCTTCAACTTTCCACGCAGCCTGTTGTAGCTGGAGCCAAATGCAATACCATCGCCTGCAGTGATACTGAGGTCCCGCATCTCATATCTCAAAGGAGGCTCTATCATTGAAAAGATTTTTGTCCACGCTTTCCTCTTCTCCTCTACTCCCGCATACGTCCCCTCGACATCGAAAGATACAATATGTGGATCGTAAATTGACATCACACCCTTCAGATCTATATTGCATAATGCTTTCACATGATCCTCCATTTGCTGCCTGATATTAGCTTCATCAATCGCATTTTGCGCATTCAAATTTTTTCCGTCATTTTTTATTTGTCGTTTCATTTCCCGAACCTATAAGTTAAGTGATATTACTGCATCAGATATTTTAAACTATTCTTCTCTTCATATCTGGTATAATTCCTTTTGTCAATTGGAACATCTTATATATTGTTAATTTTTTTAATTATTGTTTACCTGATATACTCTTGAAATTTTAGTTTTTTTATTAACAAGTGTTAATACTAATCCTATAATAATTGAGGAAATGATACTGACTACTGATAATAGCAGCCCTGGTTTTATCGTCATTAAAAATATTATTCCTATTATAATTGCCATTCTTATATCTAAGGATACCCAGAGAACGGGATCATTAAGGGGGATACTTTTTCCGGAGGATATATTATTTTCCTCTTTTTCTGATGATTTCAGATGAAATATTAACCTGCTTCTTGTAACATTTCCAAAGAGTACCGAATTAATAATTATTCCGATAAATGCCATAATAATCCATGAATTAAACCCCCAAACTTCAAGCATCATATGGATTCCAGGCAGAATTATTAAGGCCATGGCTGCCATATTCAATTTGTTCATTTTTAATATTTTGGGAATCAATATTTGTTTATTGGAACTTTTAAGGTTTAGAAGACTGACAAGTTCTATACCTAAGCCGGCAAACAGGATCAAAGCCCCTGTGATATGCAGAAATAAAGATATACTGTATAACATTCTTTTTTCCTTTGATAATTTAATTTTTTTAATATATATGATCAGTAACGAAGTCTGATCCGTGTATTTAGCTGATTGATAACATCTTTAATGACTTGTTTTCACATTAGCAACAAACGGGATTTCAAGAATTGGACACGAAGGAATGTGACGAAAGAGTTGTTATGATCACAAGAATGAAAAGTCAGTTCGTTGAGCCTAAGCTGATGGAGGCTGATTTATCTTTGACTGCCTGTCAGGTCGAACTCCAGCATTTTGTACGCCCCTTCAAATTCTTTCATTTTTCGATGAAATCCATATTTCTTATCCCATTCACCGTTAAGTAATTCTGTTCGAAGGCGATCCGTATATTGTTCTTCGAGTTCTTCTGAAATAAAGCTCCAGGCGGATTGCGACTTACGTACTTTCTTTTTCAGAAATTTTTCAGGTCTTCCGTAAAATGCTTCCTGGAATCCGTCGGTACAATCAAATGGTATTTTAATATTTCTTATTTCGGGTTTTATTCCGATTATAGATTCTAATTTCGATAATTCCGGGTATCTGTTTTTTTCTGCCTCGACTACCATAGGGAAATATTCGGCATTCCAGAATACCCCGAGTTTCGCCGGATCGTAGGTTAATATCACTATGCGCTTTGCGGCAACCCGTTTGAGTTCCCTGAGTCCGCTTTCTAAATCCTGCCAATGGTGAATGGTCAGAATTGTAAGTGATGCATCGAAACTTTTGCTGTCAAAAGGGAGTGATTCGGCTCTTGCGCTGACTGCCGGATGACGACCTGATTCCAGTCTTTTTTTTCTCATATTCTCTGAAGGTTCTACTGCAATAACATATTTATCATCCGGCTCATAGGAACCGGTCCCGGCCCCGATATTTATGACCGTACTCATACCGCGCAGTCCGGCGTGGACGTACGCAGCGATTCGCGGATCAGCCTTTCTTACCGCGGAATATTCGTGTTCCGGGTTCTCATAATTATATGCAGGGTCTTTGATCCTCATACCGCTGCTCACGTTTGCTGATTTATCCGATTAATTTTCATCGCTATACTCTGTTTTTCAGTTTGGGTCTTTGCGAGTTCAAGGGCTTTTTGAAAATGCTGTGTTGCCTTTTCGTCATTTATATCAGTGTATAGTTCTCCAAGCAATGCAAAATAAAAATGATTATCCGTCAATTTTAATTTTTCAGCTTCGATGATTGCTTCTTCCTTTCCGCGCGCCCTGGAAAGTGCAAATGTTCTGTTCAGTGCTGCCATAGGCGAATATTCTATCTGAAGCAGCTGGTTGTATAGCTGAAGAATGTTTTCCCATTTATCCTCGGTGTCTGTCTTTTTTGTATGCCAGAACGCAATGGCAGCCTCCAGGTGGTACTTCGATATCTTACTGCCTGCTGCTGAACAATTTAGAAAATATTCTCCTTTGCCTATTAAATCCGAATCCCATAAAGCCGTCCTCTGCTCATCGTACAATATCAGTGTCCCATTTTTATCAAAGCGTGCATCGAACCTGGAGGCATGGAAGCACATAAGTGATAATAATGCATTTACCTGGGGCTTGTTCGTGTATTTATTTTCGATCAGCATATAGCAGAGCCGCATTGCATCGAGGCAAAAATCCTTCCGGAGAGTTTTATTCTGACTTACCGAGTAATATCCTTCATTAAACAGCAGGTAGATTGTTCTCAAAACAATCTCCAACCGGTTTTCAATCTCTGCCGGACCTGGAAGTTCAATATTAACTTTTTCCTGCCGCAGTTTTTCCTTTGCTCTGAACAGTCTTTTATTAATCGTTTCTTTGTTTGTCAGGAATGCATCCGCAATTTCTTCTATGCCGAATCCGCAAAGGATCCTGAGAGACAGCCCTATTTGCGCTTCGGGCGAAATGGAAGGATGACAGACTGCAAACATCATCCGGAGCTGACTGTCGTTAATATTCTGCGGAGAAAGATCCAGTTCATTCACATATGATCCGGGTAAATCATTTTTCAATTCAGGTGCGATTTTGTCTTCAAATGTAGAAGTGCGATGCAAATAATTTTTTGCTTTGTTCTTTGCTACTGTGTAAAGCCATGCAGCAGGATTCGGCGGAACTCCCTTAAGTCCCCATGTCTCCGATGCAGTTAAAAAAGTATCTGCGGCAATGTCTTCTGCTATTTCCATCTGTTCGAATCCAAACCGTCTGCAAAGTACGGAGACAATTTTCCTGTATTCTGTTCTGAATAAGCCAGGTATTAACTCTTGTTCTGTCATGCAAAAAAGCTAATGGATATATCTAAAAAAATTATTCAATTTCCAGCTGATCGATTTCTCTTACCTCAACATTTCCGCCAAGCTTCAAGACTGGACATCCTTTAGCGATTTCAACGGCATCCTCATATGAAGCGGCCCCGATAATGGAATAACCGCCGACTGATTCTTTGATTTCGGAATAAGGACCATCAGTAATTACATTGTTCGGTTTTACAACTTTACCGGAGGAAGCCAGGCGGTTGCCTCTGTCGAATAATTTATTTTGTGCTGCAATGCCGCCTATCCAGTCCATCCATTTTTTTGTGGTTGCCTGCATTTCTTCCGGTGAAGACGCGGGCACATTCTTAAAGTCATTTCTGAATATTAAGAGGAATTCTTTCATCATTTTCTCCTTTTATTTTTGATCACGTTTAATTATGAACTAAATTTCTAAAAAAGCGCTTGCGGGAGAATTTTGCCAAAGTTAACTCAATTATTTATTTCCCGGCAGCTTGGGCCCGGAATTCTTCAAAAAATTGGCCTGCCGCCATATATTCTGTGACGTTGGTAACAATTTCTCCCGTGGCAGACCCTGCAAGAATTTGTATTGTTCACTGCACTACACAAGTATAACAAGTGAAATTCTGATAATTGGACATGGCAGAATATTATTTTTAATCCGGCAATTCTTCACAAAGAAATCCGAAGCTCTTAATTCTGCCTACCACATCATTTATTTCAATATTATCACCAATTATCCTGACAACCTTATCTTTATCTTCAAGATCTATAGTACACTCATTTATCCTGTAGCTGCCGTCCAGCCTGTTCTTGACTGTACTGAAATCATACCTTGAGTTTATATCTGTCTTTAAAATTAACATCTCCATTTCATACCTCTATTCATTTATCTATACTCAGCTGAATAATTTAATTTTCATTATTAATTTATTCCGGCAGTAGTTTAAATTGAATTTAATTATTGTTTATTGGAGCAAATTGTCCAACCTTATAAGTACCGACAACAGGCTTAAATGCAATATTTATCCGGTTATAACTGTTTATGGCATTAACCGCTATGGTCAGATCTACCAGTTCTTCCTCAGTAAACTGCTTTCGGGCTTCCTCAAATACACTGTCAGGCACTTCGCAATTATTAACGGCTTCAGCCCAGGAGAGCGCTGCCCGTTCGCGTTCCGAAAAAAACGGGGTTTCTCTCCAGGCATCCATAACATAAAGACGCTGCTCGCTTTCTCCCTCTGCACGCAAATCTTTTGAATGCATATCGAGACAATAAGCACATCCATTTATCTGCGAGATTCTGTACTCTAACAGATAAAGCAATTTTTGTTCGATCCGCGATTTTGCCAGGTATACTCCCAGCGGATACATAGCTTTCATTGCTTCTTTGCCTTTTTCCATGAAATTTATTCTCTGTTTCATTTTTAGAACTCCTGATTTCTTGTTTATTTTTTATTATCTACACTTCAATAACAAATGAGCTTAGGAAAATTGGACAGGCAGCGGAAATTAAGAATTGGATATATTTTGTATAGCCGAACCCAAAAAAAGCCCGCAGACGTGAAGATTATGGGCTAAACCTACGCTATGTTGTATGGATTTTTTGGGCTAAGAAATTACGGAGTGAGGCAAAGCAGGGCAAGATAGTTGAAATAGGAACAGTGAAGGGGAAGTGCGTAATGAAGTTGTACAGTTGGAAGATTGTATGACTTTTTGAGGCGAATGATCCGCTCATCAGAATTAATAATTAAATAACAGGCATTTAAGTTTATTTTTTTATATTAGCGGCCTGAATTCCCCAAAGCAGATATTATACAGAACCGAGCGAAAAGGCGTTTTGCTTTACATTATGATGAGCGAAACAGCGTTTCGCTTTACAGTATGACAAGCGAAATAGCGTTTCGAAGTACGGGGTGCGGATGAAGTTGTCGCAAATAGCCCCTTAAGATGACGGAATCACACCTTTTACGTTCCATAAATTGGTTTTATGTTTACGCTGGATCTATCGAGAAAAAAATAATAACAATGTTTGCTGACTATTTAATAATAGGACAAAAGGATTGGTATGCCCTACTCTTCCAGGATATTAATATTTATAATTTTTCTTTTAACGCTTAATTGTATTCCGGTCAGTCAAGGCCAGGATATTGTAAATCCCGACAGCGCGCTTCAGATTATACTGGAGAATCTGCAGGGTGAGAAACTGACACTCGACCAGGCCAAGGAATACGGAAAAGAGAATTCAACATCGTATAAACAGGCTGAAGCAATGTATATGGGTTCCCTGGGCTCCCTGCGGAGGGAAAGAGGAAAATTCGACCCCGTATTTTTTCTGAATCTGAACTACAGCGATCAGAAGGCTCCGGCGGCCTCTTTCTTCTCAGGCGCTTCTGTGCTTGCAACGCAGGAGACAAATTTTTCTACAGGGCTGCGTCTTGATCTGCCGATCGGGACAAAACTTGAGCTTTCGCTTAATTCAACCCGTCTGAAGTCGAATTCCCAGTTTGCTTTTCTGAATCCTGAATACGATGCAGTCGGTTCTGTATCATTGCGCCAGCCGCTTTTAGAGGGATTTACTGCTTCTGCTCAAAAAGGACTGAACCAGGCTGAACTGGAAGCTGAATCATATAAAGCGGGATACGACCAGGAAGCCCTGATACTTAACTCTTCGGTAGAGCAGGCGTACTGGAATCTGTATGCGGCGGAACGGGATTATGCCGTACAGAAGCTTACACTTGAACGCGCAGAGTCACTGCTTGAAGAAGCGCAGCTGAGAGCGAAGGCAGGACTGATAGGTCCTAGCCAGGTAGCAAATGCACAGACTTTTCGTGCGGAACAAAAACTATTAATGATTGACAGAGAAGAACAGCTCGATACACAGTCTGACCAGTTTGCAGTTTTAATTGGAAAGCGTCCCGGCAGTGATCTTACCAGGTTCATAACTACGGATAATCCTCCTGATGAATTTGCCGATGCATCTATTGAGGATCTTGTTCAGCATACATTAGATAATAATCTTGATCTGCAGGCTGCCGGAAAACAGGTGGAGATCATGAAATCTTTAGCCGGGGCTGCCTCCTGGCAGGCGCTTCCCAGTGTTGATTTTGTTGCTTCGATTTCAAGCAATGCACTAGGCGGGACTTCGCAGGACGTTTTTTTCGGCAGCGATACATTACGTTCATCCAATTCGGGAACTTACAGCGATGTTCTTTCGGAAATATTTAAAAGGAAATATCCCGGCTGGAGCATAGGAGTGGAAATTTCGCTTCCAATCGGACTGAGGACCGGGCTGGGTGAAGAGGACAGGCTTGAGGCCGGACTATATGGGGCAAAGCAGAATTATATTGAGTTAGCCCGCAATCTTGAACAGCAGGTCAGAACAGCTTACAGGGAGCTTGTCCATGGAAATGAAAGAATAAAAGCAGCCAGGGAAGGTGTGGAGGCCGCACAGGAACAGGTAAGGATAGGGATGATAGAATTCAAGAACGGCAGACTTTCAGCATTCGAGCTCGTAAGGTTAAGTCAGGATTTTGCAGTT
>CAWETK010000023.1:0-65067 GCA_963811905.1 uncultured Ignavibacteria bacterium | reverse complement strand
TTATATTAATATTTTCTGCCAATACGAGGAGAATAAAAAGTAAATCTTTCACCTTTGTTCCCTCCTTTTTCAGCGGGATGGGAACTATGCACAGGGGGTCTTGTTTTCTTTAATTGTACTCTGATTCAGGAAGTTTTCAGGGTGAAGAGCTTATGGCGAGGACACAGGCAGTTGAAGGATCTGCCTGCGAGAAGCATCCAATAAGTTGTGCAAAATCAAAGAGCAGTCACACATCTAAAAAAATAACGGGAGGTTCTATGTCAATTTGTAAAATTTCATATCAGTTAAACTTAATTTGGTTTATTCTTATTTTCTGTACCATTTTCTCCTCATTTGCGTCTGCACAGGAACTGGGGTTAGCCGGGAGAGCTTATATCACCCCCGTACCGGAAAAAATTATGGAGTTGAGAATAGCCCTTCACCCAGCCCAGTCCTTAAGAAATTGCTGGTAGTGTACCGGTTCGAATTCTATGAACTGATATTCTGCTGCTTTTTCTTTCTGGTATGGATCATTGCTGAAAAATGCCATTACTTCTTCAGCGGTTTTTCCGCGGGCGGCTATCAGTCCTCCTGTTCGTGGAACCCTGGGACCGGAAAAAAGCACAATGCCATCTTTATATCCTTTATCAAGGAATTCCCTGTGGCGGGGTCTGATCTCATCAATCTTTTCGACTGATTCAAGATAGTGTATAAATATTATAAAGTGTTTCATATAAATATGCTGATGTTAAGTATTCAGTGTCAGCCTGGTTGTTAATATTTAATAATGATAAAATATTATTTAAGGAAGTTGCCGATGGCCACCCCGATAAAAGTTGCAATTGCATATCCCAATGTTCCGCAGAGAACGGCAGGAATTACAAGATCTTTCCATTTGCGGGCAACAGCCATAGCAGCGGCTGTAGTTGGCCCTCCCATATTTGCATTCGATGCGATTACGATTTCCGCAAGATCAAGTTTGAATAATTTACCTGCGGCAAGAATAAATATCAGGTGAACAAGCAATATGACCGCGGCAAAGAAAAACAAAACAGGACCGACCCTGAGAACAACATACAAATTTGCACTCGCTCCTATAACCACAAAGAAAACCTGCATAAGAAGAGCGCCTATCTGATCAGCACCTTCAATCGTTCCGACCTGTTTCGGAAAAACTGTAGCGACAATGACCACTATGGCAGTAATTATGAGAATCCCGCTTCCCTGTATATTAATGAGATCGGATAATCCGAATCCCACAGCACAGATGCTGAATCCCAATGCAAGTGCTTTGGCCATATTAAAGAGGTCCGGCTTTTTCTGTTCCTCGATAGTAATATCTTCATCTGAATTTATTGCCTTTTCATCGTGTTTGGTTGCATAAGATCTTTTCAGAAAAGCTACCGAAGGTAAAGCGAAAAGTATAATAAAGTAAGCGGCCATTACAAGATTATCTGCCGCTACTCCAGCAGTAAGCAAATCTCCTGCATTTAATTTCAGAGCTGCCGCGGTTGCCACGTAATTCATCGAACCGCCTATGTAGGTAGAACAGAATATGCCTGCAAGTTTCCAGCCTTCGGGACCTAAGGAAAATATGGCGAATGAAATAAGTGTTCCTATGATTGTTCCGATAGCGCCGAAGAAAAAAGCAATTAATGTAGGTCCGGCTTCCTTTATTATTTTCCTAAGGTTTGCCTTGAACAGCAGCAGGGGGATGGCAAGCGGTACAAGATATGACCAGACCATATCGTATGCGGGAGCCCCGGTCGGTATTATTGAAAGATTCGATAAAATGAATGCAGCAATAATGGCAATTACAACGGCAGAAAGTTTGGACCCTATTTTCGACTTTTCTGCCCAGAGACTGAAAGCCGCTACGATAAAAAGAACTGCCCATAGATTCCCCATTGATTATCTGCGCCGATGAGTGTTCCTTCAAACAATAATGCCTCCGGGAAAATTTCTTAAAAGATACGGGAACGGATTCATTCTACTGAATCGCGGTGGTCAATCCAAATCCAAGGTTATAACCTGTATCCGGAATTGAGATCGGAAGTTTTCCGCTGATATTAATTATTCCTGTTACTGCATCGAAAGCAGCTTTCTGTGAAACTTCCGCACCGCCGTATGAACATAAGTAAACTTTTGCAGAAGGCAAAACTGAAAGGAGGTATGGATCGTCAAGACTGATTACAATGACGGGTTTTTTACTTTTTAATATTTCCTTTATGAATTTCTCGTGGTATGCCAGCATCAGACTGTCGTTTTCAGATCGGAGTCTCATAAAAACAGGAAGAAAAATGATATCTGAAGCACGGATAATTCTGAGTGCGTTGCTGTAATCTCTTCCTGTGCTTTTCCTGTCGATAAAAAGTGATTTTGTTTTCTTGAAAATGCGTTCTGTGAGCTTACTGAAAATTTCCTTTTTATCAGTTTTTAATCCGTCTGATATTGTAATACATCCTACTTTAATCGAAGAGGAAGTATCGACGGGGACAATATTGTCCTCATTTTTAATTAGTGTTATCGACTTCTTTGCTATTTCATCGGCAAGTTTATAATTACTGTTTTGTAATGAATCAATTTCACTTATATAGTTCTTTTGAACATCACTTTTCTGCAGTTCAAGCCATCTTTTTGCTGCGAGTATTTTTCTTACGCTATGATTTATTCTTTCTTCGCTGATCAAGCTGTCTTTTACTGCGGATACCAATGCGCTGATCGTAAGTTTATCATCAGGCGGCATAAGAAGAATATCATTGCCGGCGTTTACCGCCATAACTGCCGCATCGACAACAGAAAAATATTTGGTTACCGCATTCATATTTAATGCATCGGTTACTATCAGACCATCGAAATTAATTTCATTCTGCAGAAGATCAGTAACCACTGCTTTTGATAAACTCGATGGTATCTTACTTTCTCCCTGCAGGGCCGGCACATAAAGATGTCCTACCATAATGGATTGCACGCCGGCTTTAATCGACTGAACGAATGGCACGAGTTCATTCTGAAACAGCTGCGAGCGGGTACCGTTTATTACCGGCAGATCGAGATGAGAATCCACCTGGGTGTTTCCATGTCCCGGGAAATGCTTTGCTGTTGTTATCACCCTTTCATTTTTGGAACCTGCAATAAACGCAATAGTATAGCTGGAAACAATTTCTTTATCCTCTGAAAAAGAGCGGATATTGATGATAGGATTCAGTGGATTATTGTTTACATCGGCGACAGGGGCAAGGTTTTGTCGAACTCCAAGCGCCTTGCTGTCATTTGCGATCGCACGTCCCATTTCGTAGGCATAAAAAATATTACCAGTGGCGGCAACAGCCATATTATACGGGAATTCCACTGCATCCTCTATTCTTGATCCAAGCCCTCTTTCAAAATCCGAGGATATAAGTAAGGGGATGCCGTGAATCCCCCTGGAGCTTGTCAATCATTTTCTGTTCTGATGCAGTTTCCCCCTGGAAAAATATTATTCCTCCTATCTTTGATTCTTTAACAAGTTTATCTATTCTTTTAAATTCGGCCGTGTTCGTGTCTGCATTAAATCCTTTAGACCAGCTCATAACCATCTGGGCACATTTTTCTCTGAGTGTAAGATTTTTTAATTTTTTTTCAATCCAGTCCTTATCGTTGTTATTAATTTTGAAGACATGGGGATATTCAGGATAGATTTTATCCGGAACCTTGTTTGAAAATATTTTATCGATGTTTATCAATGAGGGATTGATAGAAGGCGGGTACAGGGCGAATATCAGCAAAGTTACAAATGTGAAGGCAAAGTTATTTCTATGTACTCGTTTTTGCATTCTGTTTATGTTATACTCCTGTCATAGGGCTGTCAATTAAATGTTCATCAGGCTGTCACAAGTTAAAAAATAGAATGGTGCAAGATAAGTATTGATCTGTTATCTTTCTGCGGCTTTGATTACCAGGTCGTGAAGTTCAGGTCTTATTTTAATTATCTTATTATTATTTCTTGTGGGATAAACACGGTTCGTCAGAAATACAACAAATAGATCTTTTTCCGGATCAGTCCAAACAGATGTGCCGGTAAAACCGGTATGTCCATATGATCTGTCACTAAAGAGACTACCGGCTGATGATCCGGCAGCCGACTTAATATCCCAGCCAAGACCTCTTTCATTCGATTGTTTCGACGTAAACAATTTTACTGTCGAAGAATCAATAATTCTTTTTCCTTCAAAAATACCTTTCTGCAGAAGCATCTGAAGCAGTTTTGAAATATCACCCGCAGTTGAAAACAACCCTGCATGTCCGGAAACTCCTTTCAGAAGGGAAGCAGTTTCATCGTGGACCTCCCCGATCAGCAGACGGTTTCTCCAGTATTTGTCGAATTCAGTAGGTGCGATCCTGAACTTTAATGCTGAAGGAGGATTAAAATAGGTATCATTCATCCCGAGCGGTTTAAATATTTCGGAGTTGCAAAAATTATCCAGGGTTTTACCTGTAACTTTTTCAATAATTTTTCCGAGAACTATCATTCCCAGGTCAGAGTAAACCGTTTTTGTTCCAGCGGGATATACAGGCACGGTGGAATAAATATCATTTAGTACTTCATCGGGTGTATTGTAGAGTGCATAAAATTTCTTGTAGGCAGGAAGACCGCTATTGTGAAGCAGGAGATTCTTAATTGTAATATTCTCCTTTCCGTTTTCACCGAACTGAGGGATATATCTGGCGGCTTTATCATCTATGCTGAAAAGACCTCGGTCGACACAGATCATTGCAGCAGTAGTTGATGCAATTACTTTTGTGAGAGAAGCAAGATCATAGATGGTATTCGTGGTTACCCGGGAAGAACTGTCGTCATAAATAAGATGTCCGAAAGCATTTTCGTAGATAATTTTTCCATCCTTCCAGACAAGAAGTACGGCGCCGGGGAAGGCACTGTCTCTAATGGATGTTTGAATTAAACTTTCCACTCCCTTGAATGAAGGGTTCAGGATAGTATCATTTCGTGCATCCGTCTGGATTTTTACCGGTGAAGCTTATTGTATTGGTTTTGTTCCTTATGGGGCGTACTGCAGGAAAAAAAGATAAGGACGATGCCTAATAAAAAAATAATTCCTACTTTATTTTTCATCAGTTTTCTTCCCGAAATCAGCGTCTATCTTCAGGAACTTTGTAATAACGAAAGCTGGTATTGTAGAAACTGTTACCCATACAAAGAAATATTTATAACCCAATACAGACTGTATCCAACCGCTGACCATTCCAGGTACCATCATTCCTAATGCCATTAACCCGGTAGCAATTGCATAATGAGCTGTTTTATGACTGCCCTCCGAAATATAAATAAGAACAAGCAGGAATGCTGTGAACCCGAACCCGTAGCCGAACTGCTCTATCGCTACCATTATATTTATTATAAGCAGGTTAGTATTCTGAGAAAAAGAGAGATAAACATAAACAAGATCAGGCAGATTTATTGCAATCAGCATCCACCAGAGCCAGTATTTCAATCCTTTCCTGGCAGCAAGAAATCCGCCGAGTAGTCCTCCGAGGGTTAAAGCTGCTACACCGACAGTTCCGTAAATAAAACCGACACTCTCAGTTGAAACAGCGAGGCCTCCGGCATTTACAGGATCTTTAAGAAAGGGGATTGTCAGCTTAGCGAGCTGTCCTTCACCGAAACGGTAAAATAAAATGAAAAGAAGAATTACAAGGATCTGATCTTTTTTGAAAAAAGAAATAAAAGTTTTGACAAATTCTGCTAATACAAATTTATAGCTGATCGTCTCTGCGGGCTTATCACTGGATGGGTACGGCAGTATGAAATTATGGTAGAGAAAAAGAAAAAAGAAGACTACACCAAGACCGGCAAGGGAGATCATCCATGCCATTGGTATATCATTTAATCTGACTTCGAGATGACCCGCAAATATGACGAGAAGTCCGGTTGCAAAGATCATCGCCAGTCTATAGAAAGTGCTGCGGAAACCTACGAACCATACCTGATCATGTTTCGTCAATCCCAGCATATAAAAACCATCCGCAGCAATATCGTGAGTTGCCGAGCTAAAAGCCATTATCCAGAAGAAAAATAGAGTCAGAGTAAAAGAATTCGGGAGTGACGAAGTAAACGCGAGGCACCCCAGAGCCAGTGCAATGATGAGCTGCATGGAAACAATCCAGAAACGTTTTGTTTTCAGGATATCGACAAAAGGACTCCATAAAGGCTTTACAACCCAGGGAAGATATAGAAGGCTTGTATAAATGGCTATGTCAGTATTTGAGATACCGAAGTCTTTATACATAATTACAGAAACGGACATAACCATGACATAAGGCAGTCCCTCCGCAAAATAAAGCGATGGCACCCATGTCCAGCCGTTCCTGTATTCAGTCCGGGTTTTACTCATCGTGATTTTTCTTCAGCGGCCAGTATTTTTCCTGCCATAATAACTGCGCCCATTTCAGGAGAAAATTTTCTTTCAGCAGGTTCCAGACCTTCTATCCTTTTGATTTTTTTTATCAGAAGCTGCGAATAATAATTATCATTTTCTATCAACGAACCAATCAAAACCAGTTTTAGGGGAGACAGTCCGGTTTTTTCTTTGATAACATATATTTGTTTGATTAATTCGTCAGACTCCGCATCAAGTATTTTTTTTGCTTCGCTGTTCCCTTCACCTGCGGACCTGAGGGTAAACATCGCAATCGATGCCACATCGAAGCCAGGGTTATGCACAAGTGTTATAAGATCATCTGTGCTGTTTATATGAAAGATTGTCCTGAAAGACTCAAGCATTTTCCCGGCTTTCTCCCGCCCGTCGAGCATATGTGAAATCAGCCTTAATGTTTTAACCCCTATTGAATATCCGCTTCCTTCATCACCGATGATCCTCCCGAATCCGCCGGCACGATGTATCTTGCCCGATGTTATCTTTACCGTAAATAACCGAGCCTGTTCCGGCTATCAGATATCGCTCCGGTTCCGCCAGCCTAATGCGCCTTCCAGTGCAACACGTCCATCGCTCTCGACAAATACCTTTGTAAGATTTTCCGGCAATTTAGTCAATAGAGAGTTTCTCTGAGCTGGTCGGAGTGCAGTTTTCTGCCGGCACCGGAAATGCCGGCCATAATTATGAGGATGTTGTCAAAAGAGAGCATTGACTTTGGCTAGTCCCGATTTAACCAGCGAAATAATATTTGCAGCCGCTTTATCGTTCCCAATAGAAAGAAAGTTAGAGGGACCGCCCGTCAGGTCAAGTAACGGTTTACCCGACTCATCGGCAAACACACATTTCGTTTTTGTTCCGCCGCCGTCAAGACCTATAATAAAATTCATTCTGAATTTCTGAAGTTGTTCATAACTTCAAAGATAAGAAAAAGCAGTGATTATACAGCCTGGATTGATGTAATTTGCGATCCTGATTTCCGGAATTTTATAATACGTGCTTTGTCAGTTATTAATTCATTTGCTGACTCGAAATCATAGTTAAAAAATTATATACTATATCATTAAAATTATTACTTACTTTCAGCATCAAATAATTCTATAGCTTTTCTGTATCTGTTTAATATCTCAACAATTTCCCTCAAAAATAAGTGATGAACCTTCCCTGAACCGTCTCTACTACCGCATAAAAACGCTATCACTCCGTTGTTAGACCTGGTTTTTGAAGATCTGTGAGAGCCATTTGGTTCTGTTCTTACAATTCCTTTTTCCCTGCTAATGACCCGGAAATTCATTATATTTTAATGAACAAAAAAGATGTACCGGAGATAAGAATGAGCAATCACGAAGAATATTTCAGAAAATTTCGTGAAAATACGATTGGATATAATCAGAAATTCACATCACCATATGGTGAAAAGAAAATTATCTACGCTGACTGGATAGCAAGCGGACGACATTATGCTCCTATCGAGAAAAAGATGATAGAAGAGTGCGCACCTTTTGTCGGGAATACTCATTCCGAGGCGAGTATTACCGGTACCACAATGACATTTGCCTATCATGCAGCCCACAATATCATTAAAAAACATTGTAATGCATCCAAAGATGACGTAATTATAACTGCAGGATCAGGGATGACCGCACTTATAAATAAATTTCAGCGGATGCTCGGATTACGGGTACCTGAACAGCTTAAAGGATTACGTGGAACTGCCTGAAGAGCTTCGTCCCGTGGTATTTATAACTCATATGGAACATCATTCGAACCAGACATCATGGCTGGAGACAATTGCCGATGTAGTTGTGATTGATCCTGATGACAATGGCCTGATCGACTTAAATGATTTTAAGGAAAAGCTGAAAAAGTACAAAGACCGGAAATTAAAGATCGGTTCATTTACTGCGTGTTCAAATGTTACGGGAATAGAAACTCCATATTACGAACTTTCGAAATTGATGCATCAGAACGGCGGATATTGTTTTGTTGATTTTGCCTGTTCCGCTCCCTACGCAAAAATAGATATGCATCCTGAAGACCCGCTTGAAAAACTGGATGCGGTATTTCTTCTCACCTCATAAGTTCCTTGGAGGACCCGGCACATCCGGAGTAATGATATTTGATTCCAAACTCTATAAGAATAAGATACCGGATAATCCCGGCGGCGGAACAGTTGACTGGACAAATCCCTGGGGCCAGCATAAGTTTGTTAATAATATCGAGGCAAGGGAAGACGGCGGTACACCTGCATTCCTGCAGACTATACGTGCAGCGCTGTGCATTAAACTAAAAGAAGAAATGGGAGTTGATAATATACGTGTCAGGGAGGAAGAGCTGATCGGGATTGCGTTCGCTGAGCTGAGAAAAGTGAAATCTCTGCACATCCTGGCTGATAATATAGAGCACAGGCTCGGTGCAATTTCTTTTTATGCGGACGGGATCCACTACAACCTGATTGTTAAACTGCTTAACGACAGGTTCGGTGTGCAGGTAAGAGGCGGATGTTCCTGTGCGGGTACGTACGGACATTACCTTCTGCATGTAAGTCCCGACCAATCGAGAAAAATAACCGAGAAGATCAACGAAGGAGATTTTTCCGATAAACCCGGCTGGGTGCGTATGTCTGTCCATCCCACAATGACTAACAATGAAATTTACTACATAACTGATGCAATTAAACAAATAGTAAATAATATCGATGATTGGAAAAGAGATTATACCTATTCATCTCATAATAATGAATTTTATCATGTCTCGAAAAACGGTAAGGAAGAAGAAAAGATAACGAACTGGTTTTCATTGGAGGAAGAAACTAAGCAGGTTCATAACGAATTAACCTGATAGAGGAACTCTTCAATTCCTCTGCAGAAAGAAGGAGGGATTAAAATGAGAGTAGCAGGTGTATACGAAAAGTGCCGCATTTACATCGAGTCACACAGCAAACCGACCCAGAACAGACCAGCATTTCCATGCATAACAATTTCACGTCAGACAGGTACCCGTGCCGACATCATAGGCCACAAGCTCGTTGATATCTTAAACAGGTATTCCTACGATGACAGAACAGAGTGGACTTACTTCGATAAGAACCTCATCGAGAAGGTAATAGAAGATCACAATCTGCCGCATATAATCTCCGAGTTTATGGATGAGGATAAAGTCCATAACCTTAAAAATATGGTGAATGAAATTCTCGGCAATCCGTCGGGTCAGACATTCGTGAGGCAGATGTCGGAAACCATTCTGCAGATAGCCAGGCTTGGTAAAGCAGTAATCATCGGCAGGGGAGGAAATGTAATCACTTCCAAACTGCCGAATGTATTTAATGTCAGACTTGTTGCTCCCCTTGAACTAAGGGCGAGGCAGGCGCAGGAAGCATATGAACTTAATAACTTTCACGATGCGCTGGACTTTGTTAAAAAAGAGGATGCATCCAGAAGAAATTATCTGAAAACATATTTCCTGAAAGAGATTGAAGATCCGCTGCTGTATCACCTGGTTCTGAATACTTCTGCATTGAGCTACGACGAAGCTGCCGAAATTATTGCCAGCTCTGTTATGCGGAGGTTTCAGAATATTTATTACAGTTCACCGGTCTGATATGGGACTTGGATAGTGTAAGGCGATGAGAAGATAAGCAGTTAGGAGGATAAGAAGAGAAGAAGATAAGTGATACAGAACCAGGTCTTGTGGTTTTCCAGGACTTTGCATATCAGGCTAGCAGCCAGTGCTGCGATGTGAACTTAATATTTAAAATCTCTGATGATCTTGTCGACGGTTTCTTTTGCTGATGCCTTCGCCGAGTTTTGCAGGCGTCTTTGGTTCATCTTTCTTTAGCCGGGACAATTCTTTCCGGTTTTGGCTGAACGACCTGTTTATCTTCGAAGCTGGGATTGCCTGCCCGGGCTCTGAGTCTTTCTTCAATCTCCATCATGAAACTGCTTTTGCCGCCGAGTTCTTTCACCATCTTAAAAGATGATACTGTATTGCCCGGGTTAATCGGGTTAGTTTCGAAAGCGAATGCTTTAATATTCATTAAATGTTTTGCTGTAATATTTTCGGATATTATTGAGCCGCCGATTGTACCGGGTCCTAATGTCATCGAAGGATTCAACGCAGTTGTGTATCCTACTGCACCAACAGAAGCAACCGTGTTTACGAGTATCCTGAAAGCCGGTTTCTCTAATGCGAATTTCATTATAACAGGTTCATCGTTTGAATGGATTGCCATTGTATGTCCAATACCGCCGAAATTTAAAAGTTCGATACAGCGGTGGCATCCGTCAAGCCATCCGTCAACAGCATAAAAGGCAAGTATGGGCGACAGCTTTTCCATGGAAAGGGGTTCATTTTTACCCACTTCAAAACATTCAGCCATAAGCACTTTTGTACCTTCAGGCACTTTGAATCCTGCATAGTTTGCTATGAACTCAGCCGACTGTCCGACAATAGCAGGATTGATCCTGAAATCCTTCTGAATTGCCTTTGCCAGTTTCTCCTTTTCCTCCGCACTTACAAAATAGCCGCCGCGGCTCTTAACTTCCTCAACCACTTTCTCCCTTAAAGGAATATCAACTATCATTGCCTGTTCAGAAGAACAAAGAGTTCCGTTATCGAATGTAGTACCGTAAATTATATCCGCAACTGCTTTTTTATAGTCGGCCGTTCTCTCAATAAACGCAGGGACATTTCCTGAGCCTACACCATACGCCGGCTTGCCTGAACTGTATGCTGCTTTGACCATAGGAGTGCTGCCTGTTGCGAGTATTACCGCAATGTTCTTATTACGCATAAGCTCTTCGGTGCCTTCAATAGTAGGCTCTGAGAGACACTGTATGAGTCCCTCCGGTGCACCGGCAGCAGCTGCTGCATCTGACAATATCCTTAATGCTTCTGCGGTACATTTTGCAGTGCGGGGATGAGGACTGGCAACCATTGCATTTCTGCACTTCAAAGAGATCAATGCTTTGAACATCGCAGTAGAAGTAGGATTGGTGGAAGGTATCAGTGCGCAGACAACTCCCATCGGAACGCCGATCTTTAATATTTTTCCATTTGCTTCGATACCGACAATGCCTGCTGTCTTCAAGTCTTTTATGGATTCATAAACATTCTTAGTCCCGAAACGGTTCTTTATTATCTTATCCTCATACTTCCCAAATCCGCTTTCATCAACAGCCATGCGTGCAAGTTTCTCAGAGGCTTCATATCCTGCTTCTGCCATTGCCTTGACTACCTGGTCTACCTGCTGCTGGGAATAATGACTGAACTCAAGCTGAGCCTCCTTTGCTTTTGCTGCCAGGTGCCTTGCTTCCTGTACTGATCTAAGGTCACTGTCGTAATTCATTGAATCCTCTTAATAGTGCACCAAATATATTTAATGATGGATAGACTTTCAATTTAAAATGAAAAGAGGCTGAACTTTTATACTATGTGCAAGTGTTATTAACTAATTAAAACAGCCGGGAAATTAGTTCAAGGTTAGATATTGCGGAAATGAATCAGAGGATACTTTTCAGTTTTTCATATCCCGATTTGCTGACCGGCAGTTTTGTTCCGTCGTCAAGCATCAGCCTGTATGTTTCCTTTTCAACAAGTTCAATTTTCTTAATACGGGGGATCGAGACTATATAAGATCTATGTATTCTTAAAAAATCCTCGGGAGGAAGATGTTCTTCCAGGTACTTCATAGTCTTCTGCTTAAGGTGACCGCCTTCGGAGGAATGGATCATTACATAATCATCGCGGGCTTCTATATACCTGATTGTATCAACAGGAATAATATGGATTTTGGGGCCATCCTTTATGACAATACGTTCAAGGAAGTCAGTTGTTTCCAGGGTATGGGATATGAGTCCGCTTATAATTTCATTCCCCCGGGATTTATTTTTCAGCAGAAGTTTTGCCTTTTCAACTGCTTCTTCGAACCTGTCAGCCGAAAACGGTTTCAGGAGGTAATCAGCCGCATTTACCTCAAAGGCCTTTATAGCATATTGGTCGTATGCTGTGGTAAAAATAATCACCGGAGGATTATCAAGCAGTTCGAGCATTTCGAAGCCGGTGAGTTTAGGCATCTGGATATCGAGGAAAACGATATCGGGATTCAGTTCGTTGATCGCCTTTACACCTTCAAAGCCATTGGAGCATTCGGCTGCAATTTCAAATTCATCATAAGAAGCAAGATACTTGCTTACGATCTGGCGTCCCAGCGATTCATCATCGATTATTACTGCCGAAATTTTCTTTTTCATATTCAGAGGCGTTAAATCAGGGAGTAAATATAAAGAATTTTGCGATTGGAGGGTTACCCCCGGGTTGAAAACTTTGTTTTAAGAGAAGAGTGATGGCTATGAAATATTTGGTTAATTCAGGATAATAACGATTTTAAAGCGTATTCAAAGCGTATTCAAAGCGTATTCAGAGCGTATTCAGTGCGTATTCAGTGCGTATTCAATACGGGTTAGTACCGGGTTAATCCCTCTCCTTTTTACGTTCAAACAATCAGGAAAAGACAGGATAAAGAAGGCAGAAAAGTGACACGGGATAGGTAGGATCCCGTCTAATATCGGGATGATTTTTATTGGGGAAATGAAAGTTCAGGATTCCTTATAAGGCCGGGATGGCATTGGCTGCCAGGAAAATTATGGCTGGAAAAACTAAAGTTAAGATCCTGCCTGACTTTAGGTCGACAATAGCTGCGGCACGAAGAGGATGACCCTGAACACTCCATTATCTTTAACAATCTGTATCAGGTCTTCCTGGCTGTATATGAGTTTCAGACGTTCCTGTATATTCTTTAATCCCACGCCTGTACCCTTTTTAGATTTCGTTTCAGGATCGTAAGTATTTTCGACCTCTATCTTCAGGTAGCCGTTTTCGCTTCCGCATTTCAGCCTGACCTTCACTATCTCAAGCGATTCATACACAGCATGCTTTACTGCGTTCTCAAAGAGCGGCTGTAGGAGCATATTCGGTACCTCAGCCTCAAGGCATTCATCCGAAACTTCCTCCGTATAATCAAACTTATCCTCGAACCTTATCTTTTCAATTTCGAGATACAGCTTTATATTCTTCAATTCATCTTTCAGCTTATTCTTCTGCTGATCGTTATTTGCAAGGGTATACCTGAGAAACTCGGCAAGCTTAAGTATCATTCCGCGTGCTTTCTCAGGATCGATAGTGGTAAGGGCGCTCATGGAATTCAGGCTGTTGAAAATGAAATGAGGGTTTATCTGAAATTTGAGAGACTTCAGTTCAGCCTGCGTAACGAGGTTCCTGAGCTCCGATTCGTGAAGCTTTCTTTCCTGGAATCCTGAGTAGTATATAATAAGGTAATAAAACGAAGTGATGACAAAATATATCAGTACCCCGATCAGGAAACGCCAGGGAAGGGTAGTGATAAAAAAGTTTTGATAGCTGCTGTCAAATGAGGGCAAACTTTTCATTACAAGGTAGCCGCTTAAAAGCCATATTGCCGAAATGAAACCAGCCCCGATTATATGGTTAATAATAATCTTATAAAATGCGGTATTCTCAAACGAAATATAGCGGGTTGAGTACCAGAAACTTAGTCCCAGCCCGCTTAAAATCAAATTAAAAACCAGACTATCGGAAACAGATGTTGCTGCATCCAGCTTCAGCGCAAGGTTTAATAACAGAAAATTTATTACAATCACTATCAGCCAGAATAGGAAATAAAAATAAATATTCCTTCGGCTGCTTAATATGGGATTACTTTCCATTATCTGACTAATAAGTTTTAATTTCGCCGCCGCCCATTATAACAACGCCCTTAATTATAAGAGTGCTCTCGGGGTTGATCTGCACATTAGGTCCTCTCATTCCTTTATGCGAAAAACCTCCGAATAAAGGAAGAACGTTTATAATGATATTCCACTCTTTCGGAACGATCAATGTTGTACCGCCGAAAATTGCAGTTACATCAAGGATATGATTTCCCGGCGCCAGCTTGCACCTTGTAAGATCTATTTCTGATCCCCCGAAAATCGCAGTTATATTTCCTCCCTGGAAATTACTGGATGAAATGAACTTATGTCCTCCTCCGAAAATTGCCACATCATCTATCCTATCAATTTCCTTAGTATATTCACCTGTGGAAGCGCCGCTTTGGACGGTTCCTTCAGCAGTATTATAAGAATATCTATTTCCTGAAGGACCTCTTCTTTTGATAAGAATGTAAATCCCCAATGCTATAATAAGTATGGAAAAAATTACTCCGCCGTTAAAAGAAATATGGGGAAAGATCTCTGACAGAAGCCAGAATGTACCGATCACGACCAGGATGATGCCGGCTCCCTTTTTTTCGGAATTGACGAGGATGAGTATTCCTATAACTAACAGGATCGTTGGAAAAGAAAAAATAACATGCGGTATACTGAAGTACATGAAGTTAAGATTATCTAATAAGAATAAAGCTCCCAGTATTACAAGTACAAATCCCAGGAATATTCTGCTGTTTGCTTTTGTGCGGTTTTCTATCATTTTATTTTCCTCAACATAAAAATTTTAGTTCTGGTGTAAACTTAAACGGGTTATACCCGATAATAAATAAGAAATCGGTGAATCACGGAAAAACACCGGTGAAAAAAAGTGTTTCAATTTCGAACTGGAGTCTGAAAATCTGACAGTATTTAGCCGGAATTTAGGCGTCGGAGGCGAAATGAGGCTGCTTCAGGAGAGAATAAATACATTTTCAGAAGCAGGAATCAAAATTATTAAGATTTGATATTGATTGGATGTCCCCTGACCGGTTCTGGCATAAGTATTGATTGCTTATAACAAATATTCGAGCTGTTGTTTGCCGATTACCTGCAGCTTCTTTAGTGAAGGCGAAATTTTTGAATTTCCAGGTAAAACTCTTCTACAAACAACAGCTCACCGATTTTTAAACCTGCCGTGTAATTATATCTGATTGACACGAACCAACTGAATAATATAATTAAAAGAATAAATCTTCCTGTCCAAAAAGCATTTGATACTATTTTAGCAGGAGCATCTTCCTTGTCTCAGAGAAAGAACCCGATTGAACCTGGTAAAAGTACAGCCCGGCAGGTAATTTTCCAGCATCGAAAACGATCTCATGTTTACCTGCTCCCTGGACTTCATTCACGGGAACCGCAATTTGCTGAGCCAGCAGGTTGTATACATTTACACATACTTTACCGCTCTGCGGAATATAATAACTGATCGTAGTAGAAGGGTTGAAAGGGTTCGGATAATTCTGGTATAGAAAATATTCGTTCAATCCTTTTATTTCAGCAGACACGGTTTCTGAATAATGATAAGACCCGTTGTAATCAACTTGTCTAAGACGGTATTTATAATTACCGCAGCTCAGGTTCCTATCTGAATATGAATACGTATGCTGTAAAGCGCTATTTCCCGCCCCGGGAATAAAGGTAAGGGTCTTCCATCCTTTTCCCGAATTACATTGGACTTCGAACCCGGAATTATTTGTCTCAGTTGCCGTTGTCCAGGTAAGGATAACATTACTTTGATTAAGAGCCGCAGTGAAGCTTACGAACTCAACAGGAGTTGTTACAACTGCCGGGTCTGACAGGAAAGAATAAAGTTCAAATGAATATGACCTTATCCTGTAGGAATATTCCACATTATCCAGTGTCGTAGTATCGATGTAAGAGCGTGCTGAAATATCGACGCTGTCGAGAACCTGATAATTATTATACGGCCACGGATCACCTGTTTTCCGGGTGATCTGAAACCCGATCGCACCGGTCGGAGGCTGATTAAAATCCCAGCTCAGCTGTATATCCGGGGCGGGTCCGGTCAGTTCTGCAGTCAAGTTGGAAGGTGTGGCAGGTATTTCCAGTACGAATGATATACTCACTGATAAATTATCCATCGCCCACCATGATCCTGCGTCGTTCTGGACAGTACGAAACCGGATCATTGCATAATCTTCATCCCCTTGTAAGTATTCATCATAGATGGCAGTTTCAAAAGTATTCCTTGATGATTCACCGGCTTTTGTCCATACGGCTTCCCAGGTATTTCCATAGTCGAAGCTTATCTCAACGAAAGCCGAATCACTATTTTGTGCTGCATTCCAGTCGCTATCCCAGTTTAGAATCAGTACACAAAAGTAACCACTCATATCGATGACAGTATCAAGTACCGCCGTGGTATTAACGGGATTTCCGCACTGATCAATATCGGCAGCCATTATACCGCCTTCTGCATCAGGGATGGTATAAGGGCCGGGGTAGGGAGGGAAATAATTTTCCCACGTACAGTTATTGCCCTGGGAGGAGATGGACCAGAGATTTAAACCATTGTTAAAATCTTCGTTTAATTCTATGAAACTTTGAGCGAGGCCTAAGCCCGAAAGAAAAAGAAACAGAGATAAGGTCTTTTTCATAAATCCCCAAAAAAATGTTTTTAGTTATTCTAATTTACATAAGGAAATATAATTGTCAATAGGTTCAGGATTGTGTGCCCCGGCTGATGATTAAATCTTGATCCCCGCATTCCACAGACAACAGCTCATCGATGTTTAAACCTGCCTGTACAAAGTATGTATATCCAAAACTGTTTGTAGCTCAAATGGGAATCTAATTGCCTTGACGAATCAGCTGCGATGATTTAATTTAGATAAAAAACTGGTTGACTTCCCGCAGAAATGTGAATGAGTAAGCTTAGTAGGGATTACCTAAGACCCGGGGATGCAGATACATTTTAACAAACCATTTAGAATATCAAAAAGGATAGATATCCATCCATAATATAAAAGGGAAATAAAAATGAAATATTATTTTTTTGGAATGCTGCTTCTCATTACATTAAGTTCATGCGGGGATAATTCCGTATCTGTTAACAGTAAAGGCAGCCTAATAGGCAGGGTTAGCCTGTACGATAATCATCAATTTCTGAACAATTCTGAGGGTGTAAATATATCTATTGATAATACCTCTTTAGCTGCCAGCACAAATCAAAATGGTTTCTGGCAAATTGACGGGGTTCCTGCAGGAGTCTACTCCATCACCTATTCGAAAGAAGGATTTTATACCGAAAAAAATTATAACATCCAGTTCGTAGGAAGCGGAACATATAGTCTTTATAATAATAGTCTTCAAAAAATTATTCCTATTACCGTAACAAATTTAGATATAACAAGTGAGGATTCTCTCTTAAGGATAAATGCTGAAGGTACCATATCAGCTCCGTATGACGATTATATATTTGTGGAAATTATATTTTCAAAAAAATATATTATAAAAGAGCCCGAAATCACTTTCGATATGGAAATGTCATACCAGGTTCCGGCTGATTCCATTAATTTTCATACATACAGGATAATGACTGAGAATCAGAAAACAGACGCCGGACTAAGCAGCGGGGACAAACTCTACGCCACAGCATTTGTTCTCCCTCTCAGCCTGTACGGGTTAGAATATTATGATTCCGTAACCGGCAAATACAAATTAAACACGTATGGAATCACATTCTCAACTATTGACAGCATCTATGTACCATAAAAAGAATTCTTTTTAATCTTCATCAAAACGAAGAAGGTCAGCCTTACAATAGTGTTTGATATCCGGATCACCCTCTTCTCCTTTAAAATCATAATCCTATGGAAAATGATGGTAAGTTGATTATTTTACCGTCACACAACTTTCGGAAATTCCGGTTAAGGAATATTAACTTATTCAGTTCAGCTGAAGATGCTTTCTGCAGAACAAAATAATTTCTCACTAAAGTTATAACTAATTTGGTAAAAGAATTTGAAGGAAAAAATTACTGGGCCCTGATCCTTGGCGGATCGGAGGGACTTGGTCTTGCTTCAGCGAAAAAACTTGCCAGGCATGGGATGAATATTTGTGTAGTTCACCGGGACCGCAAGTCCGATATTCCTGAGATTCAGAAAAATTTTGATGAGATATTAAGGGAAGGGGTTGGATTTTTATCGTATAACTCCGATGCAGTCAATCCTGAATCCAGAAGAAAGGTGATTTCTGAATTAAGCGAAAATACAGGCAAGGAAGGAAGGATAAGGATTTTGCTGCACAGCATTGCCAGGGGTAATCTTAAGCCTATGACGGACGACAAAAATGAAGTTTTGAGGAATGATGATTTTAAATTAACAATAGAAGCGATGGCGGTAAGTCTTTACGACTGGGTTCAGGATTTATTTCAAATACGGTTATTTGCACCTGATGCCAGGATAATTAGTTTTACAAGCGAAGGTTCATCAAAAGCATGGAAATATTACGGCGCTGTTTCGGCGGCGAAGGCAGCACTTGAAGCGATTACGAGAAATATAGCGCTGGAATTTGCACAGCATGGAATTCGTGCGAACTGCATACAGGCGGGGATTACGGATACAAAATCATTCAGAATGATTCCCGGAAATGAACAGCTGGCAAAATATTCGAGGCTTAGAAATCCCTTTAAGAAATTAACTACACCGGAAGATATTGCAAATGCAGTTTACCTTTTGAGTCTTGATGAAGCTGCCTGGATAAACGGAGCGGTAATTCCAGTGAACGGAGGAGAACACCTGTCATAATTACTAAAGAAAATATCGTTTCCCTGCTTCCTTACACGAAACCATTTTTATTTGTCGATTCAATCGAGAAGCTGGATGAAAATTCTGCGACAGGTTCATATACATATGATGAAGAGGAATTCTTTTATAAAGGACACTTTAAAAGTTATCCGGTAACGCCCGGGGTTATTCTTATTGAAACAATGGCTCAGATTGGATTAGTATGCCTGGGTATCTTTTTATTGAAGGGATCTTCCGGCCTCGGTGATCCGCCCCGTTTTGCAATGGTTTCATCGGATGTAGATTTCCTGGCTCCCGTTTATCCCGGTGAGAAAGTATCTGTCGTTTCCGAAAAGATTTATTTCAGGTTCGGCAAACTAAAGTGTAAGGTAACGATGAATAACAGCAGCGGAAAAACAGTTTGTAAAGGTACGATTTCGGGAATGTTAATAAAGAGCCGTGATGAATAACAGGGTCGTTATTACAGGCATAGGTATTGTCTCACCAATCGCTGCAGGAACAGAAGCATTTATCAATGCGATCAAAAAAGGAAAATCAGGTATCAGGTTTGTCAGGGAACTAGCTGACCTTAAATTTTCGTGCTGCATTGCCGGGATACCTGAAGTACCGGAGGAACTGGTTCAGAAACATTTTACGCCTTTACAGCTGAGAAATTTTAATAGCTCAGGAATATTATACGGCTGCATTGCAGGTGCTGAGGCCTGGCTTGACGGAGGAATGAGTATTAACAATTCTGATGAGGCTGATTATGACAGCGGGTTAATTATGGGGACGGGATCTTCAGGCGTTGAAAAGACCCGGGAGGCGATTTATAAAGTTGATAGGGGAGAAGTCCGAAGGCTCGGCAGCAATACTTTAATCCAAACTATGGTAAGCGGGGTGAGTGCATATCTGGGAGGAATGCTGGGACTAGGCAACCAGGTTACAACAAATTCCGCAGCATGTTCTACCGGCACCGAGGCAGTATTGATGGCTTATGAAAGAATTAAATCAGGCCGGGCAGTAAGGATGATCGCAGGAAGTACATGTGATCATGGTCCTTACGTATGGGCAGGCTTTGACGCCATCAGAGTAATGACTTACAAATTCAATGATACTCCTGAAAAAGGGTCACGGCCTATGAGCGGACAGCCTCAGGATTTGTTCCGGGAAGCGGGGCAGGAGCATTACTGCTGGAATCGTTAGATAGTGCGAAGCAGAGGGGAGCAAGGATTTATGCCGAGGTTTTGGGAGGCGAAATTAATTCGGGAGGACAAAGAGGCGACGGAACCATGACCGTTCAGAATTCCGCCGCAGTTCAGAGATGTATTAAAACGGCAATAAACAATTCCGGAATAAAACCGCAGGACATAGATGCAATCGACGGACACCTGACTTCAACCACAAAGGATTCCCTTGAAATCAGAAACTGGGCCGAAGCACTGAATAAATACGGAGATGAGTTCCCATATATCAATTCATTAAAATCTATGACCGGACACTGTCTAACTGCTTCCGGTTCAATTGAATGTGCAGCGGCCGCACTTGAATTATATGGTCATTTTTTATATCCCTCAATAAATTGTGAGGATGTTAACCCGGAGGTTGCAGATATAATAAGTGAGAGCAGAATTCCGCGTGAACTGACTTTTCCGAAACGGCTGAACATTATTGCAAAGACCAGCTTAGGTTTTGGAGATGTAAATGCATGTATTATATTCAGTAAATATGCAGCTTAAAATCAGAACAATCGCTGAAGAAGGAAAAAATGAACAAAAATTTAATTACAGAGAAATTAAAAAAACTTGTAAAGCCTTATGTTCCTGAGGGGAAGATACTGAATAATATTAATGAAGACACCAATCTTATTAAGGATCTGGAAATTAATTCTATAAACCTGATTGATGTAATCCTTGATATAGAACTGGAATTCGGAATTGAAATCGACAATGCCTCGATGGAGAAAATGACAACCGTGGGTTCCGCAATCGATATAATTATGAATAAACTTGAACAACCCGGTACTTCTGATGCTTAATTCATACCGCTCTCTTCCGATTGGAATAGGAACTAATAATCATTCAGTAATCATTCAGTAGTCATTCAATGGACATTGAGTTCAGGAAGAGGGTCCTGCCGTAGAAATTTTAACAAGAAAAAGACATTCCCGTAAGAGATTGACTATTGTTTTCTGATTTGGTATGTTAGCGTGCCCCTATGGAGAGATACAGCCTCCCATAGGGGATACATTACAATTAAGGACAGAAATGCAGGATTTGATAGAAAAGCTACAACTCTTAGACATTCCAAGGAGGGAAGCCGAAGTATACCTGGCATTGCTGCAAAAGAATGAGTTCACCGCTCCGGATGTATCGCAGATTACCTCAGTCACACGTACCAAAACATACGAAATCCTGCAGAACCTGGTTAAAAAGGGGCTTGCAAGTCAGAGTTATAAAAACGGCATAAAAGTCTTCAGCAGCGTTAGTCCTGATATTGTAATGAAAAATATAAGCACCGAATTTGACAGGAAGAAGTTTGTTGCGGATAAACTTCAGGAAGACCTGATGAAGCTGAAAGCCGCACAGGCAGGAACGTCCGAACCGCTTGATTATATTGAAATATTAACCGAGAAGGAGCAGATAAAGGATCGATGGCTCTCTATTCAGGACAATACAAAAGAAGAGCTGATGCTGTTTTCCAAAAGTCCTTATTCATTTTCCCTTGAGGAAAATCTTGATTATGAAAGAAATTTGTTAAAAAGAAACGTTGATTTCAAATGCATTTACGAGTACTACGATATCAAAACGAAAGATGAAAGAGATCTGTTCATTTCAACACTGGAAAAATACGAAGAGATAGGTGAACAGATAAAAGTAGTAGATAAACTAACTATGAAACTGTGTATAAGCGACAGCACAATTACGATGCTTGCGTTGAATGACAGGGTTTCTCTTAAACCCAGTATAACAACTATGTTTGTGAATCACCCGAGTTTTGCGGTCTCACTAAAGATGGTGTTTCTCAGTTTCTGGTCAATCGGAATAACCCCGGGCGAATTTAAAAATAATATTTCCCGTTATATCCAGATCCCGTAATATTTCTTTTGCTGAAACGAAACCAAAATGTTCTTACCATAACAAATAAACAATCAACTATATTTTCTAATTTTTCGCTGGAGATATAATGCAAAAACTATTCAGATTCTCTGTTTCTACTTTATTATTGGGGTTGATTTTTATGGGTGTTTCAAATGCTCAATGGCAGGTTCCCTCGGGTCCGGATGCAGGGGTTGTGAACTGTCTTGCTAATCAGGATTCTCTGATCTTTGCCGGTACATTGTCCGGTGTTTATAAGAGTACTGACAGCGGGCTTACATGGACAAATGCAAGTTCAGGACTTCCGACAACTTATATTTACGATATCTATTCCACTTCGTCTTCAATTTATGCATGCTGTTTTGAAGGGATTTTCCGGTCGGACGACATGGGTGAGTCGTGGACTGAAACCGATAACGGGATAAGTACAGACAACGTATATTCAATGACTTCCATCGATACCGTATTATTTGCTGCTACAATGAATGGCGTATACAGGTCTGTCGACAATGCGAACTTCTGGACGCGTGTTGATACAGGAATGACTGATCCTTTCGTTAATAATGTCACTGCGCTTGGGGCTTATCTATTTGCCGGCACTGACGAGGGAGTATATATGTCGCCCGACAACGGAGATACATGGGAATACGCAAACAACGGGATTACCGGCGGAAGCATTCACGCGATGGGAATCTTAGGCAGGTCGCAGGTATTCGCAGGTACAAACGATGGTATTTTTGTTTCGACTGACCAGGGTGCAAACTGGACCTCGATCACCAACAACCTTGTGCCTACTGCGGTTTATTCAATGGGACTGTACAGCGACAGGATGTTCGTGGGAGTGGCGAAAGGCGGAGCTTTCGTATCAACAGACCAGGGTGCAACCTGGAACCCTGTTGTTCAGATTGACAATCCTTACATCGGAGATTTTCTCAATTCCAATGGCACGTTATACGCAGCCAGTGCAGACGGTGTTTATAAATCAACAGATAATGGTGATACCTGGAACAGTTATTCGGCGGGGTTCCACGCCTCGAGTGTAAGAGTTTTCCTTAATACAGATGCCGGAACATTAGCCGGAACATTCGATAACGGAGCTTTTATATCTCATGATGACGGATTAACATGGGAGCCTTTTCCGAATATTAATACATCAGGGATCCGCGGATTTGCGAAAAGCGATTCGGCATTATTTGCCGCAACATTAACAGACGGCTTATTAAGGTCGACCGACGGCGGAGACACCTGGGAAAGGGTTATGTCGTCGGTAAGAGAAACTTACATCAGGACAGTCGGCGCACAAGGCAATACTGTTTTAGCGGCAACATTTTCAGCGGGTGCTTTCAGATCAACCGATAACGGAGACAGCTGGTCGCCGTTAGGCAGTGATCTCAGTGACACGGACATTGAAAACTTTGCGTTCATCGGTTCAGACATTTATGCCTCAACAACCTTCAGCGGTTTCATATTCCGTTCTACAGATGACGGCTTAACGTGGGTACAGACCTCCAACGGGTTATCAAATTATTCTTCTGTACATAAAGTTGTAGAAGCTGATAACTACCTGTTTGCTGCTGCAGGGGATGGTGTTTATGTATCTGACGACGGCGGGAACAACTGGACATTGAAGAATAACGGAATGACCTCAACGATAATGCTGACTGTTGAAGCATATGGTTCAACAGTACTTGCAGGTACAGCCGAAGGCTATGCATATAAAACGACAGATTATGGAAATACATGGACATCGATAAATGATGGCTTACCGCCCTATGGTTCTACCAGTGCAGTTGAAGCCTTCAACATCAGCGGACAGAATTTAATGTGCGCTACTTTCTCAACAGGAATTTTCTGGCGTCCTGCTAATGAGATTATTACCTCAGTAAGGGAGGAAAATAATAATACACCGAAAGAGTTTGCATTAAGTCAGAACTATCCGAATCCTTTCAATCCCGACTACACGAAATAAGCTACAGCATCCCGAAAACGGAATGGTACATATAGATGTGTACAATCCACTTGGTGAGAGAGTTGCCGAAATTGAAAACGGATTCAGGCAGGCAGGCAGCTATAACGTTACATTCAATGCATCAAACCTTGCAAGCGGAGTATATTATTACAGGATAGAATCAGGCAGTTTCACCAGCACGAAGAAAATGATTCTTCTCAGATGATTTGCGCTTGCCGGAAAGGAATTCCCGGCTCATAAGGTTGCGGAGGGAGAGCAGAAACGCTCTCCCTTTTTATTATTGTTCCGCAGTGAAAGCGTAATGATTTTGCATTCACGTGTAAAGCGATCCGTCTGAGACCACCAGAGCTTCCATACCGAAACCCCGAACCAGCCGGGCACTTTCCCGGTACCTATAGACGAATGTGATGTATATTGCGGCACATGATCTGATGGGATTGAAATAAGGTCAGGAATAAAAAAAGAGATTGGTTCCAAACCTTTCCGGTAGAAAATAAATTTTCTGCCAGTTTCTGTTTACAACCAATCTCACTTACAAAACTATAAAATATTTTCACATGGTCAAGAGCTTTAAAAGTGGCTGTTAGAAAAAACACAAAAAGCAGTTTTAGCAGACAAGAAGGCAGGAAGGTAAACAGTTCAGAATAGGCGGATTAGTGATAGACAGAAGGCAATGGCAAGATTGACAAAATTGGGGTTAATACATCAGCCACACTGCTGTCCAAATTAAATTATAAATAAATAAAAAGGTTCGATAATCGTCAGTATTGGACAGATTTTTCTGCTTTTCATTTTCAATCCCCCATTAAAATAAATTTATCTGCCTGTTTTCTATCGAAAAATCCTCCGGAGGCTTAAATGGATTATCTAACCATTCAATCAATCCTATCTTTACAAATAAATTCATCCTCAGAAAAGCAATCAGATTTGATAGACTCCATCCATATTTTGCAATTTCCTTCAAATATCTTAATATCAACAAACTTATCATTGCTGTCCAAATCTGTATCCACATTGCATTCTCACTGGTACCAATAAAAGATTTGATTTTTAAGTGTTGTTTTAATTCTTTGAAGAATATCTCTATCATCCATCTCTGCTTATACAACTCTGCAACTGTAGATGCTGTCCAAGAAAAATTATTGGTTATTAATTCGATTTTACGGTGATCTTTTTCGATATATATAACTACCCGTCTTAGTTTCTCCGGGTAAAGTTCTTTTGTATCCGTACCGGTTAATCTTATTATCTCATCTTTTATGATATATTCATCTCTTCCATCCGGCAATGGCAATTCTTCTATTTGCTCATACTTTATCTGATCTTTAAGCATTAGTACAAAATATATATCATCCTTATTCCATTGATAGAGCATATCAAAATCCTCATAAGCCCGGTCTGCTACAATAACTGACCTTCTTGGCATAAGCATATACTGGGCGTGCTTTACATCTGATCGCTTTGCCTCACTCATATATACATATTTGGGTAGACATCCGTCATAATCAAGCATTGTGTGCAGTTTTATTGCTCCTTTTTCCTGTTTGTATTTTGCCCAATCAAATACCTTCAGACATACGCTGATTATTGTTGAATCCAGTAAATATATCTTGCGTTTTATTTTCTTGAATTTTTTCCTCTTAAATTGACCCTGATTTTGTAAGTGTTCAAATAACTGAAAATAAAATCCCCTGAACATCTGCCAATCTCTTGCTGCATTTATATAGGATAACGATGATTTCTTTGGTGTTTTTCCCTGTATTCCCAAATGATTCAGATTCCCCGCTATTGACATCAGTCCATTTGTTATTTCCCTTAATGACTGTGCCTTCGAGAAATGACAGAATAGCATTGTCACTAAATGCGTCCAGCTGTTTATTCCCTTACTATGTTTATCGGTCTTATATTTTTCTACTGTCTTTGTAAATAAATTCCTGTCTATAAGATTTAATATCTGGCTGAAAAGTGTTACATTTACCATGAGTCCCTCTCTAAAGGTTTGGTTGTTTATTTTTTGTCAAAACAAATTTACCACCCTTTTTTGAGGGATTCTTTATTTTTTTATTCTATCGTCTTGGACAGATATGATCAGCCAAGAAGAATCACTTTTGAGAAAGGCTTGAATATTCCAATCTTGCTTACTTTTACTTATATTTATTATTCTTATTCGGAGGAAATGGAATCAGATTGGCAAAAGAGAAAATACTTGTAACTTCAGCTCTTCCCTACGCAAACGGACCAATTCATTTAGGCCATTTAAGCGGTGCCTACCTGCCGGCGGATATTTTCGTCCGCTACCACAGGATGAAAGGCAATGATGTACTTTATATATGCGGATCGGATGAACACGGAGTGCCTATTACTATAAGTGCAGATAAAGAAAAAGTAAGTCCGCAGGTAATAATTGACCGTTATCACGAGATAAACAAGAAGGCATTTGAGCAGTTTGGGATCAGTTTTGATATTTATTCCAGGACGTCTATACCTGTTCACCATGAGACCGCGAAAGAATTCTTCCTCGAGTTCTATAACCGGGGTATGCTTAAAGAAAAGAAAACGATGCAGTTCTATGATGAGGAAGTTAAAATGTTTCTTCCCGACCGCTATGTTGAAGGAACCTGTCCCAACTGCGGCTACGAAGAAGCAAGGAGCGATGAATGTGAGAACTGCGGAGCACTTTATGAACCTTCAGAATTAAAAAATCCTAAAAGTAAAATCAGCGGTAAGACTCCGGTACTGAAGGAAACTTCTCACTGGTATTTTCCTCTTGGTGATTATCAGCCTAAGCTTGAAGAGTACGTTAAAATCAGCGGCGAGAATTACGGCTGGAAAGAAAATGTACTGCAGTACTGCCGGGGATGGTTCAAAGCGGGACTGAAAGACCGTGCTTATACGCGCGACCTCGATTGGGGCGTTCCGGTGCCGCTTGATTCAGCTAATGGTAAAGTACTATATGTATGGTTTGAGGCTGTGCTCGGATACATTTCAGCTACGAAAGAATTGTCAAAGCAGCGGGGTAATGAAGATCTCTGGAGAGAATACTGGCAGGGTGAGAATACCAGGTACATAGCTTTTATTGGGAAAGACAATGTGGTTTTCCATTGTATTATTTTCCCTGCGATGCTGATGGCATGGAATGAAGGCGACAAGGAGAAGTATATTCTTCCGCAGAATGTTCCCGCAAATGAATTTCTTAATTTCCAGGGGAAGAAGTTTTCGAAAAGCCATAACTGGGGAATTGATGTTATCGATTTCCTGAAAATTTTCCCTGCCGATCCCCTCAGGTATACACTTGCAGCAAATCTGCCGGAGACCCGTGATACCGATTTTTACTGGAAGGAATTCCAGTTAAGGAATAACAGTGAACTTGCCGATATCCTCGGAAACTTTGTTAACAGGACTTTCACCTTTGTTCATAAGCATTTTGACGGTAAGGTTCCGGCAAAGTTGAATATTGAAAATATTGATGAAGAAATGCTGAAAGTTATTTCCGGATCTCCGGCGAAAGTTTCAGAACTATTTGACTGCTACAGGATAAAAGACGGTGTAACGGAAATTATGAACCTTGCCCGTGCCGGAAATAAATATTTTAATGATTCGGAACCATGGATCACCGTAAAAAGCAATAAGGAAAAATGCGGAACAACCCTTAATGTGTGTCTACATGCCATTTATACCCTGGCAGGTTTATTCTCACCTGTTATTCCTTTCTCATCCGAAAAAATCTTCAGGATGCTGAATTCTGCCCCGGTTAACTGGAATGAACTGGGAGGGGAGAATCTGAAAACAGGACATATTTTGAACAAAACTGAAATAATATTTCCCAAAATCGAGGATGAGATCATCGAACAACAGGTAGAAAAATTAGGTCCAAAAAATGAAGAGGATATAAAAAATAACCTTATATCTATTGAGGATTTTGATAAAATTAAGCTTAAGGTAGCGGAAATTGTTGAAGCCGTTAACGTGCCTAAAAGCAATAAACTCCTTAAATTAAAAGTAAGACTTGATGATAGTGAGCGCCAGGTACTTGCAGGCATCGCCAAAAGTTATAAAGCAGAAGAACTTATTGGAAGGAAAATTATACTGGTTGCTAACCTGAAACCTGCAAAGTTAATGGGACTTGAATCGCAGGGAATGGTATTAGCAGTTGAAAATGAAGGCGGGGGTCTTGAATATTCTTACTGTCGATCAGAATGTGAAAAACGGAACACGGGCAAAGTAACTAATTTATTTATATAAATATTTTCCGGAGTTATATGATGAGAAAAATTTATTTACCAATGTTTTTGTTATGCTTGTTTGCAACGGGATTTGCACAGCAGGGACCTCTGAGCAAGATAACAACGGCACTACAGACACGGATGAGCAATGCTTCTTCTGATGAACAACTTCTCGTTTGGATCTATTTCACTGATAAGGGACAGAATACCGATGCATATTTCAGTCAGCCTTTGACTGTTGTCAGTGAAAAATCGCTTGAGAGAAGAGCGAAGGTGCTGGGTAAAAATGCCTTGTTAACTATGAAGGATATACCTGTTAATCCTGCCTACATCGCTGAAATTAAAGCTGAAGGACTCACTATCAATTGGCCTTCAAAATGGCTGAATGCAGTCAGTGGGACAGTGACTAAATCTCACCTGACAGAAATTGAGGCTCTGCCTATCGTTAAGAAACTTGATGTTGTTTATAAGATGAAAAGCGGATACGAGCCTGAGACTGACATGAATGCTGTTCACGAAATATTAAGTAATGTTACTCAGCCTGCGGGGATTCACAGCTACGATTATGGAGAATCATATGCCCAGCTTCAGCAGATAAACGTACCTGCTGTACACGATATGGGATTTACCGGTCAGGGTGTGACCGTTTGTCTTATGGATGCCGGATTCAGCAGGTTAAGCCATGATGCATTCCTCTCGATGGATATTATCGCTGCTTATGATTTTGTAAACCACGATCCTAACGTCGGCAACCAGTCAGATTCCGGAGATGGTTCACACGGTACAGAAACTCTCTCCACAATAGGAGGATACGCTCCCGGTCACCTGATCGGCCCTGCATTTAGTTCTTCATATATTCTTGCGAAAACAGAAAATACCGACAGTGAAACACCGATTGAAGAAGATAACTGGATTGCCGCAATGGAATGGGCTGACAGTATAGGTGTTGATGTTACTTCAACCTCGCTAAGTTATTTGGAATTCGATCCCCCATGGCAGAGCTATTCGTGGATGGATATGGATGGTAATACCGCAATTAGTACTATCGGAGCAGATTATGCTGCTTATCTGGGTATAGTAGTTGTGAACTCTGCAGGAAATGCAGGCAATAATTCTTCTCACAATACACTGGGCGCCCCGGCTGACGGAGACAGCGTCATTACAGCCGGTGCAGTTGGACTTTCAGGCGGCAGATCCTCTTTCAGCAGCGTTGGTCCGACAGCAGACGGGCGGACCAAACCGGATATTATGGCCCTCGGAGATGGCGATGTAGTTGCTTCCCCTTACGGTGACCATTCATACTCATACGCAAGCGGAACATCTTTCAGCTGTCCGCTCTCGGCAGGAGTCGCAGCATTGATCTTATCGGCAAATCCGGGACTCACGGCAATGCAGGTAAGGGATGCAATGAGAAATACCGCATCACAGAGCAGCAGTCCTGATAACCTCTACGGCTGGGGAATATTAAACGCTCTTGACGCCGTAAACTATTTTCCAACACCGGTTGAACTTCAATCATTCTCGGCGATAGTAACTGGCGGAAAGGTTAACCTTGAATGGAATACGGCTACTGAAAAAAATAACCGCGGGTTTGAAATTGAGAAGAAATCTGAAGGCTTTGACTATAACACAATAGGATTTGTTCAGGGTTCAGGTACAGTTTCCACACCGAAACACTATAGTTTTGTTGATCAGAACAGTTCAAAAGGACTGTTTACATACAGACTGAAGCAAATAGACTTTGACGGATCTTATACCTACAGCAAGGAAGTCACAATTGATGTTCCTGCAGCATCGGATTTTGTTCTTGAACAGAATTATCCTAATCCGTTCAACCCGTCAACAAGGATAAATTACTCGGTTCCAAACGGATCGAGAGTTAAGTTAATCCTTTATGATATACTGGGAAACCAGGTAAAAGTACTGACAAATGAATTTAAAGAAGCCGGAAATTATTCTTTTACACTTAATGCTGATGCACTTTCAAGCGGGGTGTATATATTAAGACTTAATGCCGGTACTACCAATAAGGTTATTAAGATTACACTTGCCAGGTAGGGTTTATGCCTGGAATGATGGGCTGACCACGACGGTTTACCTTGATTTTCAGGCAGTCTATCTCTAAAATTACTGGCTAAATGAAAACTAATTAAAATAAGGAGAAATACTCGATGTTCCGAAGGGTTATATTACCTTTTGCAGTTTTGGCTTCCCTTCTTCTGAGTTCCTGTGCGCCGAAACATGCTGATATTATTGTTGCTAAATTTGATGATGAACAAATTAAGATGAATGAATTCGAGAAGATGTATGCAAAGAATTCAGGTAATTATGAAGATGCTAAAGATGACAGTCTCTCGCAGTTGAAGAACTTTCTCGATCTGTATGTTAACTTCAGGATGAAACTGAGGGATGCATATGTTCGCGGGTATGATTCAAATCCCGAGCTGAACGGGGAACTTCAGGATTATAAGGAGAAGGTTGGAGTATCTTATATCCTTGAAAAACAATTACTTGAGCCGGGACTTAAAAACCTGTACAACAAACGGAAAACGGAATTACGTGTAAGCCACCTTATGATAAGACCTGATTCCACCGGTGACGCCGCAGCAAAACAGCTTGCTGAAGCTATCCTTGACAGTATCAAACACGGTGCTGATTTCTCCGAAATGGTTAAAAAGTATTCAGACGATAACTATTCAAAAAATATAGGCGGAGATATCTACTATGTAACGGCGGGACTTCTACCCCCTGAATTTGAAGATGCAGCTTATGCAACCCCTGTCGATAGTGTTTATCCCGCGGTAGTTCATTCACGGTATGGTTATCACCTGATAAAAGTAACCGACAGAAGACAAAGAATTCCCCAGATCAGAGCCAGCCATATCCTTGTCAATTTTAACAACCCTGAAGGTAAGGTTGATACGGCCTATGCCAAAGCTAAAATTGATACCGTTATGCAGAAAATTAAAGCTGGTGAGGACTTTGCTAAACTGGCTGAAGAGTATTCAGACGATACCGGTTCAAAGAAAAACGGCGGTGATCTTGGTTTCTTCGGCAGAAGGATGATGGTTAAAGAATTTGATGAGGCTGCGTTTAACCTGAAACCCGGTGAAATTTCCGGCATAGTGAAATCTAATTTCGGATTTCATATTATCAAATTAACAGATCAGAAACCTTATCCTTCATTTGATGAAGATAAAGAGGAACTGGAAAAAATATATAAGCAGACCAGGTACCAGGCGGAATATGATTCCCTTATAGACAGCCTCAAAGATAAATACGGTTTTCAGATAAATCAGGATGTTCTTGCAAAAGTACTGGAAAATGCCGACTCACTGAGAGTTGGAAGCCAGCTGAGGAATTATGATGAAATAAAGGATCAGCCTTTATTGACATACAATAAAGTTGATACTATCAGGGTTCAGACTGCAATCGACAGGATGAATTCCGAACGTGAGTTTATGAACAGATTGATAGATAAGGATATTCTTAATACGGCAATTAATAAGGTCGTAGGCGATAGCCTTCTTGCAGTTGCTGCTCTCGATCTGGATAAAACAGATAAAGAATTTTCCTCACTGATGGATGATTACAGGAATGGTATCTATGTATTTAAACTCCAGGATGACGAGATCTGGAGCAAAATAAATTCCGACAGTACAAAACTGTATGACTATTATCTTAAGACGCAAGATAAATATGTCTGGCCGGACAGAATTAATTTCAGTGAAATATTCTCGAAGAGCGACTCTCTTATCCATGTATATTACAGTGAACTGCAGAAGGGAGCCGATTTTGATTCTCTCGCAGCGAAATACACTGAAAAGCCTGGTATGAAACAGAAATCAGGAAATTATGGATTGGTTAATGCAGACAGCTCACCTATTGCAACGAGGACAAACCAGCTGCTTTCAGATCCCGGTTCTTATTCTGAGCCGTTCCCGTTCGTAGGCGGATATGAAATTGTGAAACTTATAGCAAAAGATCCGTCACATCCTAAAACCTTCGAGGAAGCAAAAGCAGAAGTTTCCGGTGCATTCCAGGAAGCTGAATCTAAAAGGCTTGAACAAAATTATCTTGAAAGTCTGAAGAAGAGGTATGATCCTCAACTTTATTACGATAAACTTGAAGAAGCTTATAAAGAAACAAATTAAATTATTTCTTTTGATCCTTGCCGCAGCTATTCTAACCGGCTGCGGAAAGGAATCTCCTAAAAAGGAATTCATCGCCCGTGTAAATGATTCATATTTTACACGGGCTGATCTTTTAGCTGTTATTGATTCCGGGTATGGTAAAAACTTATACAAAAATGAGATTGTCAGGAACTGGATAGATAAGGAATTACTGTACCAGGAAGCTAAAAATTCCGGAATATTAAAAGATAAAGAATTTCAGCGCGTTGAGAATGAATCCAGGAGACAGCTTGCTGTAACATTCCTGGTAAATAAATTATTCAAAGAAGAACAGATTACAATTGAGCCTTCAGAACTGAAGGATTATTTCGAAAAGAACAAAGAAAATTTTAAGCTCTTTCACGATGCTTTCCAGGTAAACCTGGTTCAGTTTGATGATGAAGATAAAGCGATACAATTCCGGGACGATGCATTTGAGAAGGGCTGGGATAAAGCTGAAGAATCGTTCAAAAACGATTCTAATATCGTTTACAAAGAAAACTCAAATCTTGTCTATGACTATGAGATCCAGCCTGCCGACCTGGTGAGGATAATAAGGGAACTTCTACCTGAAGAAATAAGCATTGTGATTAATGATGGCTTGGGCAATTATTTTGTGGTTCAGCTTCTTCAGAAATATGACAGGGGCAGCATTCCTCCTTATGAAGTTATTGATGAGCTTGTACGTGACAGGTACGCTGCTTTGAAGAAGGAACAGTTTATTAAAAAATATGTTAAAGATTTATATTCAAAAAATGATATAGAAGTAAAATAGGTGTTAAATGAAATTTAAGATTCTGGCAATATTTATTATACTGGCTGGTATTTGTCATGCCCAGGAAGTACTGGATAAAATTGTTGCTGTTGTTGATAATGAGATTATAACCGAAAGCGAACTGGATTTTCAAACTAATCTTCTTGCTTCAAGATATGGAGTATCGCCGGATTCTCCCCAATTAAAAAAACAGACATTAAATTCAATGATTGAAGAGAAACTTGCCTATGCACAGGCTAACCTTGATTCAATTGAGGTTTCTGATGATGAAGTTGATAAGAGGATTGACTACCAGATCCAGCTCTTTATTCAGCAGTACGGATCCAAAGAGCGTGTTGAACAGGTGTACGGAATGAGCATCGAAAAGATCAAAAGGGAATTACGGGATGATGTCAGGAAAAACCTCATGGTGCAGAAACTTCGTGAGAAAAACTTCGGTACCGTAGAAGCAACGCGTAAAGATGTTGAAGATTTTTTCGAAAAATTCAAAGACAGTCTCGGAGTAATTCCTGAAAAAGTAAAGATTGCCCATATCTTTCGTTCCCCCAAAACATCTTCCGAAGCTAAAGAAAAAGCAAGAGCATTTGCACAATCAATACTCGATTCTATTAAGAACGGGGCTGATTTTGCTGAAATGGCGAAGAAATACTCGGAAGACCCAGGCAGTGCCAAAGAGGGGGGTGATCTTGGTTTTGTAAAGAAGGGTGTATTCTACCCCGAGTTTGAAGCAGCAGCATTTGCCCTGCAGCCCGGTGAAATTTCAGATATAGTTGAATCTCCCGTGGGTTTTCATATTATAGAGCTTATTGAGAAAAGAGGAGAGTCGATTCACGCCCGTCATATTTTAATAAAGATTAAAGCTGATGAAAATGCGGATCTCAAGACAATCGATTTCCTGACAGCTGTAAGGGACAGCATTGAGAAAGGCGACAGCTCTTTTGCTTACTATGCTAAAAAGTACAGTGAAGATGAAGATACTGCACCCTTCGGCGGTGAACTTGGAACATTTTATATAAACCAGCTCGATAAAAGTGTGCTTGATGTTGTCTCCAAACTTAAAACAGGTGATATCAGTTTTCCCAAAAGATATGAGTATTCCTCAGGGAATTATGGCTATCATATAATATACCTTGAAGACAGAACACCGCAGCATGCCCCTGATATTAATAAAGATTATGCGGATGTTAAGAAACTGGCGGATGAGTATAAACGGCAGCAGAAGTACCAGGCGTGGATAGAGAGTCTGAAAGGCAAGATCTATTACGACATCAGGCTATAAAAAATAAAAAGGATCAGGATTTGAAAGAAACCGGCGTTGGAGACGTTCAGTTAGTAGATAAACTAAACGAAAAAGTAAGACTTACCAAAGCAGAGATAGGGAAGATTATAATTGGGCAGGAGGAGATAATAGATCAGCTTCTTGTCTCATTGCTTTCGCGCGGTCACTGCCTGCTTGTGGGTGTTCCCGGTCTTGCAAAGACTCTCCTTATAAAAACTCTTGCCGAAGTAATGGACCTCAAATTCAGCCGTATTCAGTTTACTCCGGACCTTATGCCCAGTGATATTACGGGTACTGAACTGGTTGAAGAGGATCCTCTTACCAAGAAGAGAAATTTCCGGTTTGTTGAGGGACCTATTTTCGCAAACGTTATCCTTGCAGATGAAATAAACAGGACTCCCCCTAAAACCCAGGCTGCCCTGCTTGAGGCGATGCAGGAACACCGGGTAACAACAGCAGGAGTAACGAAAGTTTTAACTGAGCCTTTCTTTGTACTTGCAACTCAAAACCCGATAGAGCAGGAAGGCACTTATCCGCTCCCCGAAGCTCAGCTTGACAGGTTTATGTTTAATCTATGGCTTGATTATCCTTCTTTTGAAGAAGAAAAAAGGATTGTGCAGACTACTACGAGTGAATACAAAGCGGAATTGTCAAAAGTTGTATCCGCTGAAGAAATAATTTCATTTCAGGACCTTGTAAGAAGAGTTCCTGTATCTGATAACGTTACAGAGTTTGCAGTAAGAGCTGCAAACCTTACCCGTCCTACCAATGGTTCCTCCCCTCAATTTATTAAGGACTGGATTACATGGGGGGCAGGTCCCCGCGCTTCCCAATATCTCGTTATGGCCGCAAAAACACGTGCAGTGATCCAGGGAAGATACACACCAAATATAGACGATGTTAAATTTGCCATGACACCGGTTCTTCGTCATCGTATCATCACGAACTTTAGTGCTGAAGCGGATGGCATTACTTCTGTGGACGTCATTCAAAAACTGGTTAAAGAACTGGACTAATCCCCTGTAAAGCGAATCGCTGATTCGCTCATCGATATTTAGTATACTGACGAGATAAAAATTTATTGCGGATTATGTCATTTTCCGTTAGTTTGCAAAATAAAAAGGGAAGGACGGGAAAATGTCCTTGCAGAAGAAGGTCATAACTGATTTCGAAGCTGTTGACAGACTCAGAGAAATCCTCTACTATGAAATTCGTATTTCAATAGGTTCGATTTTTATATTTTTCCTGCTGGCTCGTTTTGGAGGTATATTTATAGTAATCGTTTTATTTACACTTGCAGCCGTTCTGCTCACCCCTTATATATTTTATATCCTGATTAAAGAGGAACGTTACGGCTGGATAGCAGCATATTTCTTAATGATAGTAATTCCGGTAGTTTCCGCTTTCCTCATCTTTAGAGAAACCATTGCATTTGAATCAATTCTTATGTTAGCCCTACTTTCATTTTATATATACTGTTTTCTGATCAAGTATGCAGTTGATGACTGGATCAGGCAATACAACTGGACACAGCAGCTTATACAGCAAAAAGAAGACAAAATAAAAAGAATGGAAGATGAATTGCACTGGTAACTCTCCTGGAAATTCCAGGCTCACTTTAACCGATTTTTATCTTGTTCACAACCTGGCTATCTTATAATTCTTGAAGGCGAAATATATTTCCTTGGCGGCAGTTTTAATTACAGAAGCCGTAGGCACCGCAAGCAGCATCCCTAGTACCCCGAACAGCTGGCTTCCGGCTATTATTAAGAGTATAATAATTATCGGGTGCATATCCACACTTTTTGAGAAAACAAACGGCTGTACAAAACCATTATCAAGAGTGTAAGTGATGATTATGAGCAGGACAATGAATGGGGTCTGTGAAAAATCGCCTGTCTGTATTACTGAAACAATTATTGCAGGAACCCCGCCTATCACAGGACCGAAATAAGGCACAAGATGACCGAACCCGGAAATTACACCAAGAGGTAAGGCATTGTTTACGCCGATGAAATAAAGTCCAAGTCCCATCACCGTTCCTACAAAGCTTGCGTCAAAAATCCATGCCCTGACAAACCTGCCGAGCTGCAGACTAACTTTCTTCAGTATCCAGTATGACATTTCAAAATAGTTATTCGGAATAATATGGAGCAGGTTCTTCATAATCTTCCGGCTGTCTTTCACCAGGAAGAATGTAATAAAAGGTATAATCACGATTAAAAGAACAACGGAAACTATTCCTGAAAGCAATTCCGAGATGGTATCGAATGAATTAACAAACTGCGATGATATAAATTGTTCCAGCTTTTCAGACAACTGGCCGGGATTGAAGAAAGGAAACAGTCTGTATAATTCAGACTCAAACTGTACCAGCTGATCGTGCAGTGAAAATGACTGAAGGGTATTCATCAGCTGATCCATCTGGATCACAAATTTCGGAATGATAAATGAGAGGAGTACATACAATGCAAGCCCGATAGTTCCGAATATTATCAGGGTAGAGGATAACCTGTTTAACCCCTCCTTCTCAAGCATATTCACAAGGGGATTAAAAATAAACGCCAGCAATATCGAAAAGATCATAATGAGGAAGATATCTGAGAGAAGAAATACTGAAACTAAAATCAAAGCAACAGCGAATATCCAGATTGAGATACGGCTGATTCGTTTAATACTTTTTTCAGTCATTTTTGATAACCGGATTTTAGCAGTAAACTTACTAAAAAATTGTTTATAATAAGAAAATTTTAGACGTCGCTAACAGCTTCAACTCTTCTGATAGAAGGAACGTCGCGCATCAGCGATCTTTCAATACCCGCCCTGAGAGTCATAACTGAAAGCGGACAGGTGCTGCATGCCCCTGTCAATTTCACTTTCACAATTCCATCTTCACTGATTTCAATAAGTTCCACATCACCATTATCCGCCTGCAGATAGGGTCTCATTTGTTCCAGTGCCTTCAGTACTTTTTCTCTCATCAAAATCCCGTGATAAAAATTTAATCATCACTGTCAAGAATAATTTCCACTTCAGAATCAGACTGCGAATTTCTTTTATTTACCTGTTCGCCAAGGTTTTTAGCTATGTTAAATATCGCATCTGCCTGTTCTGAATCAGGCATATCATACACTATAGGTATTCCCTTGTCTCCGCCTATTCTGATCCTTGGATCAATTGGAATGCCGCCCAGAAATGGCGTTTCTGTAGATCTTGAGAGTTCTTCACCGCCTCCGCTGCCGAAAATATCGTATTTTTTACCTGTATCGGGAGCAATAAAGTAACTCATATTTTCAACTATTCCGAGAATGGGAACATTGACTCTTCCGAACATTTTAACTGCTTTTCTTGCATCAACGAGTGATACTTCCTGGGGTGTGGTAACAATGACTGCGCCTGTTAACGGGATTGTCTGAACAAGGGTTAACTGGATGTCTCCGGTACCGGGGGGCATATCAAAAACGAGATAATCAAGTTCACCCCAGTCCACATCTGTCATAAACTGTTTCACTGCACCGCTCGCCATTGGTCCGCGCCAGATAACCGGAGCATTATCATCAATCAGGAACCCTATCGATATTATTTTTATTCCGTAGTTCACCAGGGGAATCATCTTCATCGTTTCGCTGCTCTGGAATATCTGCGGTTTTTTATTGATGCCCAGCATTAAAGGGATGCTCGGTCCGTAGATATCTGCATCAATAATTCCTACTTTCGCTCCGTTTTTAGCAAGCGCTACGGCAAGGTTTACGGCAACAGTGCTTTTACCTACTCCGCCCTTTCCGCTGGCTACGGCAATCGTATTTTTAACTCCCGGAAGTATTACTTCCTGTGTGTGACTTTTCTGTGGAGTCCCTTTTGATTCGAGATTTATATCAACTTTCTTCAGATCACTGAATTCATTTTTCAGTACTTCAGTAAAAGTTTCTTTCATCTTGTCTACAGGAACGCCTGCAGGAACAGAAATAGTTAAACTTAATTTATCGCCTATACTCTCGTATTCTTTAATTGAATTCAGAATGAGAAAATCGGTATTAATATCTTTTTTATCTAATCTTTTTAAGGTACTTAGAACTTCACTCTTGGTAATATCGGCCATTAAAACACCCGTGTTTCTTTATATTAAAAAACAAACTTAGCAAAAAAATGGTTCACTTTGAATGAAATTTGAGGTGAGTATGCTTACACTTTCGATTTTGAGTAATTCCCCGAGGCTTTGATCGTATGGTTCATCAGCCATTCCTGCGAGTCGACCTTCTTAATCTTCGGGTCATCTGCTATTTTGTGATATCTCATATCAGGACAAAGGATCCTTGCCTTCACATTGTCTTTAAGCGCAGCCTTAATCAAGGTTCTGTTTATTTCATCTTTAAGTTTCTGATCTTCAATAGGGAAAGCAATTTCAACCCGCCTGTCGAGGTTGCGCTGCATAAAGTCGGCACTGCTCAGATAAATTTCTTCAGCACCGTTGTTATAAAAATAATATACCCTGCTGTGCTCGAGATACCTGCCTACAATGCTTATCACCTTTATATTTTCGCTCAGGTCTTTTACACCTGGAATAAGACAGCAGATCCCGCGTACGATAAGTATTATTTGTACACCTGCGTTCGAAGCTTCATACATTGCGCTTATAAGAGCCGGGTCGACTATAGAATTCAGCTTAAAGATGACCTTGCCTTCTCCTCCGGCTTTTACATTTTCTATTTCACGATTAATCTTAGAGAGGAATTTGTCTCTCATATCGATAGGGGCAACAATCAGTTTCTTGAATTCGGTCTGTCTACTGTAGCCTGTCAGATAATTAAATATGTCGGCAACGTCAGTGCAGATATCCTCATCGTCAGTGAAATAACCAAGATCAGTATATATTTTTGCTGTAACAGCATTATAATTTCCTGTGGAAAGGTGGACATATCTCTTAACACCTTCAGTCTCCTTTCTTACAACAAGGGTCATCTTGGCATGAGTCTTTAATCCTACAAGTCCGTAGACAACATGTACACCTACTTTTTCAAGTTCCCTTGCCCAGAAAATATTATTCTCTTCATCAAACCGCGCTTTAAGTTCCACAAGTACTGCAACCTGTTTGCCTCTTTCTGCGGCTTCAATAAGATATTTTATTATCGGAGAATCAGGACCCACCCGGTAAAGAGTTTGTTTAATAGCGAGTACATCCGGGTCGACTGAAGCTTCTTTAATAAAATCAATAACTGGTGTAAAAGAATGATATGGATGGTGAAGCAGAATATCCCTTTGTTTCAACGTCGTGAAAATATCTTCATCATCATCAAAGGCTTTTGGGATTACAGGATAATAAGCTTTAAATTTATGCTGATGAAGAGGCAGATCATATAAGGTCATGATATCACTCAATCCAAGCGGTCCCTCAAGAACATGCACATCTTCGGCGGTGATCTGAAGATTCTCCATCAGTGTCTCCAGCATAAATTCAGGCATCTTATCAGCAACCTCAAGCCTGACAACTTTACCAAACCGGCGCAGCCTGATATTCTCCTCGATTACGCTTAAAAGATCGTCTGCTTCATCTTCCTGAAGCTCTATATCGGTATCCCGGGTAATCCTGAATCGGTGCGCCTCAATTATCTCCATACCCGGAAATAAGAGGTGCAGATTAGCTCTAATCAGATCACCCAGCCATAGAAACCTCGCACTGAAACTTCCGTTTGTCTGTATTTTCTTATTCGGATAGAGAATAGTATCAATTCTCAAAAGCCTTGGGAGTATGCTCGGCACTTTAACACGTGCAAAGTGATTTTCTCCATTGGGTTTGCGTACAAGAATAGCAAGACTAAGACTTAGGTTTGAAATGTATGGAAAAGGTCTTCCGGGATCAAAGGCAAGGGGAGTGAGAACAGGATAAATTTCTTTCTTAAAATACTCAGTTAAAGTTTTTACTTCTTCATCAGAAAGGTTTGCATAATCGCATATGTCAATATGATTCTTTCTTAAATCCGGAACGACTTCATTCATCCAAAGATCAAGAACCTGGTCGAGCATGGGTTTAAGACACTTCTCAATCTTTCTGAGCTGCTCCCTCGGTGTAAGACCGTCAATTGAAGGTTCCAGTACATTTGCAGCTATCTGTTCCTTAAGTCCGCTTATCCTGATCATATAAAATTCATCAAGATTAGTGTGGAAAATGGAAATGAATTTTACTTTTTCGAGAAGGGGAAGGGAAGGATCAAGTGCCTCTTCAAGTACCCGGCGGTTGAATTCGACCCAGCTTAAATCGCGGTTAAAGAAAAACTTCGGATCTTTATATTTTTTTAGGAGTTCTTTAGCAGTCATTCTATTTAATTATTCCAAACGGGGTGATAATATAGCTGATTATAACCATAAATTCGCTGGAAAAATAAATCAAAAAGCATTCCCGTAAGAAATCATCAGCTTTTCTGCTAAAAGGCTGGAAATTGAATAGATCTTTTCTTTAGATCCATCCGGAAGAAAGGGCATTTCTTCATACTAAGTAAAATAGATCGGATATTTTGTACAGCGAAACGCCTGTTTCGCTTGAGTAACATGTGTAAAGCGAAACGCCTGTTTCGCTTAAGTAACATGTGTAAAGTGAAACGCCTGTTTCGCTATGAGAAAGCATTCAGCAGCAAGTATAAGTAATAGCTTACATAAATGCTTTCGGAAATTATCTCCAAATTTCAAATATTTTCAGATAACCTGATTTTTACACAAATCAGGCGTTTATTTTATCTTCCTGAAATAACTTTTGAAATTCTTTAGGTTTTCTTTCTTTCCAGCTTCCCTTATGATAAGCATAACCGGCAACAAGCGGCATTGCAATAGTAGCTTCTGCGTACACCATTTGTTCCGAGGAAGTGGAAACTTTTCCCCATGAGCTTGCTTCTTTCAAAGTTGAACTTGAGAGGGCGCCGTCTCTGACGTCTGCCACTGTTATCTGAACCGCATACTTATGCATAGGTGCGTCTTCCTGAAGGATATCCGCGGCTACAACAATATCCTGGGTGAAGTTTTTGGGAACACCGCCGCCTATCATTAAAATACCGGTTTCTTTTGAGGCGAGCTTGATTTTTGTGAGTTCAAGGAAATCTTTTGCGGAATCTATCGAAACATGTTTGCCGGGATTTTCCGTTTGATGAATTATGAATCCAAACCCAGCAGAACAGTCGGAGAAGGCCGGCACAAATATCGGAACGTTCTTCTGATAGCATGCCCAAATTACCGAATCTTCAACCTTTGGTCCTCCCTTGCCTTCAAGATATTTCCCGAATTCCCGCAGGAGTTCACGCGAAGAATAAGGGCGGGGTTCAAGGCTGTTCAATATTTTTGCACAGGTTTCGTCGCATACACGCAGTTCATCCTCATCAATATAAGTATCATAAATTCTGTCTATATGAAGATCCCTGAGCAGGTTGTCATCACTAGCAGGGTTGCCGATGTAATGTTTGAAACCCAGAGCTTCAAAGAAATCCTGATCCACCATTATCGCGCCTGTTGAAACAATTGCATCAACCATATTATTAGTAACCAGGTCATAAACAACTTTTTTCAGACCGGCGCTGAAGATGCTTCCGGCGAGGGTAAGAATGACAGTACAGTCTTTATCTTTAAGCATTGTATCATAAATACGTGCCGCTCGGTTTAAATCTCTCGATGAGAATGCCATATGCTCAAATGCATCGACCACTGGAACCACGTTGTGTTTTTTAATGTCGATATGCTGAATCACTTCTTTTAGAAAATCTTTTTTACCGGGCATTATTGTCTCCTTACCAGATTATTTCTTTATAAAATAATAATTATCAGATGAAAATGAATTTTATTTATCTAATCTCTATCAAATTCCGGCTGCTGCTGCAATAATATCTTAGAATAATATCTGACTAAAATAAACTAAAAAAATATTTTGGCAGCCCTCAATATTCCCTGTTTCCAGGGTACGCGGTGAGATACGCCGCTCTTGTTCTTGAACTCATCGAAATGAGAAAGATACCAGTTATAGTTTCTTACAAGTGCATCTTTATTTGAAAATTTTGGTTTGTACCCGAGCTTCGTTTCAGCTTTCTCAATTGAAACAAACGAGTCCTTCGAGGCTGTCTCGTACACCCACTTATAGAGCGGCGAAAGGTTCATCGCCTCAAGCATGCGGAGCGTCCATATAATCGGTTTTTCAGGGAGGCCGACTATTTTTTTATTATATCCTGCAGCATCAAGGACAGCCTGGTAATCCTCCCCCATTGTAGTGTATTCCTTGGCGCCGATGTTAAATGTATCATTCGCCTTTTCTGCAGGAAGAGTTGCGCAGAGATATATGGCGTCGCAGAGATCTTCAACATCCAGAAGCTGATAACGGTTTTTTCCGTTTCCTATCATTGGGAAACCTTTACCATCCTTTGCCCAATCGTATAGAAGATCGAAAACACCCAGACGCTCAGGCCCGATAAAAGATTTTGGTCTGAGTACAGTTACGCACATTCCTTTTTTCCTGTATTCAAGACACTCTTCCTCTGCTTTTATTTTTGCCTTCCCGTAAGGACCTACGCCATCAAGCTTATCATTCTCCTTTAATGGGTGGTGATCAGGAATGCCGTAAACTGCTGTTGAAGAAATATGTATAAATCTTTTTACCCCCTGGTTATGTGCTTCATTAAGCAGGTTCTTAGTCCCTTCAATATCTGTAGAAAAAATATCTTCAGGTTTGTAGAGAGGCAGAGCTGCGGCTGTGTGCACAACAACATCCACCCCCTTCATAGCTTCCTGAACATCACTTTTATTTCTGATATCTCCTTTTATCTTCTTGATCTTATCATTCATATCAGGATAATCGAATTCAACAATATCAAGGGAAACAATATCATCGCCATGCGAGTGTAAGTGTCGTATTAAATTGATCCCCAAAAAACCGGCTCCGCCTGTTACAAGAAATTTCATTTTGTACCTAAAAAATTTGAAAAATATCGACAAAATTAACAAAATAAGAGTATCCTTCAAAGACTTAAACTGATCACACAGATACAGCTTTATCTTGATAAAAAATTGCCTTTAGATTATGTTTCAATATGAATCTTAAACTGAAAACGGACAAGCAGGAATACCCGGTATTCGGATTTTCAATGTCACTGTTTATTCATGCATTAATAATTACTGCTGCCGCTGTGATATTGAATTCGTCAATAGAAGAGTCAAAAACCGGCTCGCCGTATGTGCAAATAAGGACGATTGAGTCTCAGCCGGAATTAAAAACCATTGAACCTGAGCAAAAAACAGTAAATGAAACTCAGGATGCAAAGAAAGAAATATCCCCGGCTGAAGAAAAAAAGGTAACTCCCGAAAAAGAAACCATACAGAATTCCAGCGACGCTGTCTTCTATGATTTTTCAGACAGTAACGCTGATACAACCAACCTGGTACAGGTTTATAAAGAGAACACTCTCGATGTTTCATTAAAATACCCTGCCGGATGGACTTACCTGGATCAGAATGTAAAAAATACGCTGGACGGAATTACTTTCTGGACGACTGCAGCAAACTATAATCCTCCGCCGTATGTGCATATTGAAGTCAAAGATAAAGACCTTTTTAATCCCAAAAGATTTAAACATAACTACAAAACAAGGAATTATACAGCTTACTATAATGAACCTGAAGAATTATCAGGACAAATCACTCAAATTATTTATATTAGGACAAACACCGAAAAAGATTTTAGTCTGAAGCTGATTATGAAAGGTGAGGAAGCCTTCAAAAGTTTTCAGCCGGTATTCTTTGGTATGGTGAAATCATTTAAGTATGGAAATCAATTCTTTTAATAATATATCAACGGAGGTTTCATGAAACTCAGAAATCTGTCAGTCTTCTTATTGCTTCTTTCTCTATTAGTTGTAACTGGTAAGACTTATTCCCAGGATCAGTTCGAAGGTAAAATTACTCTAAATGTTTATGAACAAGGTAAAACTCATCCTGTCGATTTTATTGTAAAAGGGGATAAAATCAGACTGGATGCAAATGAAGAAGGTCGCCAGGCACAGATTATTATGGATCAGGGCGCAAAACAAGTTATGATAATCATGCCTGAACAGAAAATGTATATGGCAATGCCAATGCCCGATGTGAAACAAACAGAGAATTCCGGCAGCAGCGATGATAATTCCAAATTAGTTAAAACAGGAGAGACTAAAGAAATACTGGGACATACGGCATACAAATACGTGTATAAAGATGAGGATAAAACCGGTGAAGCCTGGATGACCGACGAAATAGGAGCATTCAAACTATTTGATAACCCTATGCAGAAAAATAAACCCGAATGGCAGAAGGAAATCGAAGACGCAGGTCTTTTTCCTCTTGAAGTATCCGAAAATGGCAAAAAGGTAATGGAAGTTACAAACATTGAAAAAAAATCATTTGATGAGTCAATGTTTGAAGCCCCGGCAGGCTATCAGAAGATGGATATGCCCACAATGCCGCAGAAATAATAAGTTTCAATCTGCAATATTTCCCTCCCGGCCGCTGCGGGAGGGGATATATTCAGCTGCTATTTATTCGATCCGGTGTAAACAGTATAATCCGAAGCTGTAGAAACAAGACCAAATTCTCTAATCTGCAGCATTTATTTCGCCTCTCCATAAAACTTCAATAACTATCAAATCTGTTTCAAAATAACAATTGGATCGGAATCTTCCTGCTGTCAGGACAGTTTACCAATTGGGACGCTGCTAAAGCCCCTTAGTCTGGATAATCCCTAAATCATAACAAATAACCAGCTTTTTACATAAAATAAACAGTCTATAAAGACGTCCTAAAAACGTTTCACATACGCTCCAGATACGCTCCACCTACGCTTCACATACGCTCCAGATACGCTTAAACTTAGAGATAATATCACTTTAATCCCTGGTATAATAAAAATAGGTTGGATACTGCTGGGTGTCCGGGTTTGTTTCTTGGCGGTGAAAAAAGTCCGAAATAATAAGGCTAAAATTCTCTTAATTATGCTAAGCTTGATTTTAGAAAGCAGGGCAATGATAATTCATGTAGATAAATCTTGACTTTTTTTCGTATTAAGATTAAATTTCCTCTCTTTATTAGAAATGATTTCAGGTTTCGGAGGAAAAAAACGTGAAACAGGAAAAAATGACGCCTTTTATAAGTACAGAAGAGGCTGATAGAAAATGGTACATTGTAGATGCTACAGATCAGGTGCTGGGAAGACTTGCTACCAGGATAGCGGGAATTATAAGAGGAAAGAATAAGGCTATATTTACTCCCAATGCTGACACCGGAGATTTTGTTGTTGTGATCAATGCCGACAAAGTTAAAGTTACAGGCAAAAGAGAATTTCTAAAAACTTACTCTCACCACTCAGGTTATCCGGGTGGTTTAAAAACAAGGTCATTTGAAGAAATGATGGCTAAGAAACCTGAATTTGTTATTGAAAATGCGGTTAAAGGAATGCTTCCAAAGAACAGGCTTGGAAAAAAACTGATAAAAAAACTGAAAGTTTATGCCGGCGAATCCCATCCGCACCAGGCGCAGAAACCTGAATCACTTAGTTTAACGGAGAAATAATGGCTGATACTATTTATATAGGAAGAAGAAAAACATCGGTTGCCAGAGTCATTCTGAGAAACGGTAACGGAAAAATTACTGTTAATGGAAAAGAATTTGAACATGCCTTCCCCCAGCTATTAAGCAGGGAAGATATACTTAATCCGTTTAAAGTAACCGAGACTATGGGAAACTTCGATGTGCTTGTTAACGTTCACGGCGGAGGAACTACAGGACAGGCCCAGGCCATCAGGTTAGGAATTGCAAGGGCATTAATAGTGTTGAATCCTGATCATCGTCCCATATTGAAGAAAGAAGGATTTTTAACAAGAGATCCCAGAATGGTTGAACGTAAAAAATACGGACAGCCGAAAGCAAGAAAAAGATTCCAGTTCTCTAAGAGATAACTTGAACCTGAACTTGATCTTGAACTTAAACACGAACCCGATCTCGTTCCCGAAAGATTCAAAAAATTAATTAATTAGCTAATAATCAAACATACTTTCCGATTTACCTCCTGTGTCCCGCTTATAGGGATGAAAGGTAAAGGAGAAGAAAGTAGAAGATCCCGGAAAACGGGATAAAAACAGGAGACAAAATGCAAAAGCTGGATTTAACTCAGCTCATAGAAGCTGGTGCGCACTTCGGACATTTAACACGCCGCTGGAACCCCAAAATGAAACCCTATATCTTCATGGAGAAGAACGGGATTCATATTATCGATTTGAAGAAAACACAGAGCATGCTTATTTCATCAGCAGAAAACCTTTCCCGCCTTGTATCAGACGGCAGGAAAGTACTGTTTGTCGGAACAAAGAAACAGGCTAAAGGTGTAATTGAGAACGAAGCTAAACGATGTGAGATGAACTGGGTAAGTGAAAGATGGCTCGGCGGTATGCTGACCAACTTCTCTACAATCAGAAAAAGTGTTAAAAGACTTAATAGTATTGAGAAACAGGAAACCGACGGAACTTTTGATAAGATTACCAAAAAAGAGAGACTCTTTTTAACCCGTGAAAAGGATAAACTGAAAAAAGTTCTTGAAGGTGTAGAGACGATGAACAGGCTTCCGGGTGCTTTATTCGTGGTCGATATTAAAAAAGAATCTATCGCAGTTAAAGAAGCATTAAGACTTAATATCCCCGTATTTGCGGTTGTCGATACAAACTGTGACCCTGATCCGATTAATTATATTATCCCGGCTAATGACGATGCTGTTAATACTATAGAATTGATTGTAAAATTTATGGCTGATTCAGTGATCGAAGGAGTAGCGAAAGCTAAAGAGATTAAAGCTGAGGAAGCTGCTGAGAGGGAAAGAATCAAAAAAGAAAGAGGACGGGAATCTACTGTTGAAAAAGAAGAATCCGCCTCTGAATAATTTTAATTGAAAAGGAATTTAGAAATGACAGTTACTGCTCAACAGGTAAATGAATTAAGACAGAAAACCGGTTCAGGTATGATGGACTGCAAGAAAGCTCTGATTGAGGCTGACGGCGACATGGAGAAAGCTATTGAAATTCTCAGAAAAAAAGGACAGGCTGTTGCAACAAAAAGAGCTGAGAAAACTGCCGGTGAAGGTTTAGTACTAACGAGGATTTCAAATGATAAAAAGTCAGGTATAATTGTAGAAGTTAACTGTGAAACTGATTTTGTTGCCAATAGTGAAGACTTTGTGAATTATGCAAATCTCGTGGCTGATAAAGCAATCGATACAAAACCTGCTTCTGTTGACGATCTTGTGGAAAAGAATTCTGATATTAAAAACGGCCTGCATGATGTTATGGGAAAAGTTGGTGAAAAGATTGAAATTTCACGGATTGCTGTAGAAAGTACAGATAATGGAATTATTGTTGACTATATTCACCCCGGCTCAAAATTGGGCGTGATGGTGGTTTTTAATAATGCCGGTGCTGCAGCTCCGGAACTTTCCGGACTCGGTAAAGATATTGCTATGCAGGTGGCTGCAATGAGACCGATATGCGTATACAGAGAAGAAGTTCCAAAAGACTTGATTGAAAAAGAAATTGAGATCTATAAGGAGATTGCACGCAAGGAAGGAAAACCTGACCAGATACTTGAAAAGATTGCACAGGGTAAATTGAATAAGTATTACCAGGAGAACTGCCTGGTTGAACAGGCTTATATCAAAGATAATTCTAAATCTGTCGGTGATTTATTGAAGGAGTTCAATACTAAACATAATTCCGAAGTTAAAATAGATCACTTCCGCAGGTTCCATCTGGGTGATGAGAACAAATAATAATTGATTGTGAAACAAAGGTCTTAAATAATTTAAGACCTTTTTTTATATTTAAACTGAAAATATCATAGAATTAAATAATATATACGAAAGATGCCTGTGAATAAGAAATTGAAATATAAGAGGATATTGCTGAAACTCAGCGGAGAATCCCTGATGGGTAAAAAGGGATTTGGTATAGATCATAATGTACTCGAATTTTTTGCGGAAGAGATTAAAAAAGTTCATGATATAACTGTACAGCTTGGAATTGTAATAGGAGGAGGGAACATTTACCGCGGGCTAAGTGCCAGCGATCAGGGAATTGACAGAGTTACGGGAGATCAGATGGGAATGCTTGCAACTATGATAAATTCACTTGCTCTTCAGAACGCAATTGAGAAGACCGGGATACAAACCAGGCTGATGAGCGCTATCAAAATGGATGAAATTGCTGAGCCGTATATAAGAAGAAGGGCGATCAGGCACCTTGAAAAAGGTAGAGTGGTAATACTTGGTGCCGGTACAGGCCATCCTTATTTCTCAACTGATACAGCCGCTTCATTACGTGCCGTTGAAATTGAAGCGGATGTTATAGTTAAGGGAACCAGGGTAGATGGAGTCTTCGATGCTGACCCTGAAAAATATCCTGAAGCGGTTAAATACGAAAACATTTCTTATCTTGATATATTGAAAAAAAACCTTCGTGTTATGGATCTTACTGCCGTTAGCCTTTGCCAGGAAAATAATCTGCCTATGATTGTATTTAATATGGATGTACCTGACAATCTTCTTCACCTTGCCGAAGGGAAGTCAATCGGCACAACTATCAATAACCATCAATTGGCTGCAGAAAACTAAACTAAGAGGAGGCTATGGAACAAATAATAAAAGATGCAAAATCCAGAATGGATAAATCCATAGATGCCCTGAGAGGAGAGCTATCAAAAATAAGGTCCGGAAAAGCTACTACGGCATTGCTGGATGGAATAAAGGTTGATTATTACGGGAATATGACCCCGGTAAATCAGGTCGGTAACCTCAACGTACTTGATGCACATACACTTTCATTTACTCCATGGGATAAATCTATCCTTAATGCTGTAGATAAGGCTATCCTGGAGGCAAATATTGGCCTGAACCCGGTAAGCGACGGAACAAACCTGAAAATACCCATCCCCCCGCTGAACGAGGAACGAAGGAAAGAGCTGGTGAAGCTTGTAAAGAAATTCGGGGAAGATAATAAGGTGGCAATTAGGAATGTGAGAAGAGATGCTAATGACCATCTGAAAAGGGAAGAAAAAGATAAAAAAATCTCTGAAGATCAGTTGAAGGATGCAGAGATAAGAACTCAGAAACTCACGGATGAGCATATTAAGCTTATTGATGATATATTAAAGCATAAAGAGCACGAAATTATGGAAGTATAATTCCGATCTTAATTGATTCTTATAACCCGGCAAAGTCCGGGTTTTTTATTATATGTTGCCTCTTTTCTGTTATATTCATTCTAATAAAGTAAAATATTATTCTTTTTTTGACTAAATTTTAATGATCGATAGTTCATTATATTGAAGAACATCTCTGCATTTAATGAAATCAGATATTCCCGAAAATTTTAAAAAAGCAGTATCACTCCTTAAACGATTATTCAACCCGAAGATCCTGAAGAGTGCTCTTTTTTTCAGCGGGGGGATAATTCTTTTTATCCTTGGTGTAATCGTATACGGAATTATACTTAACCTGAGGGAAGTCCCTCTCCAGGAAGCAATAAGGGAGAAAGGGTTTACGGTACTGCACGATCCTAATATACTTATCAAAAGGAAAGATTACACACTCAACCTTTATGAGGATACTGTATTGATAAAGAGTTACCATGCCAGTTTTGGTAAGAATGTAAATATGCGGAAGTCAAGGGCCGATGATTTAGCTACTCCGGTAGGAGATTACCAGATATGCAGTATTGACCAGAACCATAAATACTATATAAAATTAAAATTAAATTACCCCAATATTAATGATATCACTGAGGCCTTGAGAAAAAATCTGATAACTCAGCAGGAGTTTGATCAGCTTAAATTCGAGTTCTATTATAATGACTGTCCGCAGCTCGAGACTTCCCTCGGGAATGATGTCAGTATTCATGGAATAGGCGAGTACGATTTTATTTTTAAGAACCTTCCTTTTGTGTTCAACTGGACTGACGGTTCAATCGCACTCAGCAATGAAGATATTTATGAACTATATAATGTAGTATCGAAAGGAACCAAAGTTGTCATCCAATAAGAAGATTTACCTGTTTTTCTTAATAGTGATTCTGGGATTTGCTGTTTCCTGTAATGAAAAGGAAAAGAAAGTTCCGGAAAATAAAATCGATTTAAGCACTCCCGAAGCAATGCTCGGGGAGGCAAAAAAAATCCTTGGGAATGATGCCCAGATGGCCCTTGCGGGAAATTTTGATGAAGACACGACAAAGGAATTTGCTGCGGGAACTGAAATAAATAGACCTGACAAGTGGGGAATACAATTCCATCTGATGAAGGATAAAGGTAATAAAATCGAAGAAGTGTACAGCACAGATCTGCTTGATGGATCATTTACAGATGCTATGGTAAGAAAAGAAAAACCGGATTCTGTGAGCTATGATTTAATTTATTATAATTCTCTGGATTATTACCTCGGCAGCGGAGGCGGAGAGATTTTCGCGTACCTTATCGATTTTAATAAAAAACAGACATACTATTCACATCTTTTTACGGAAAAGGGGAGAACTATTTCACTTTTCATCTCAGCAAACTCTACACCTGGAATAAAGAATTATTTTGTTAAAGTTTTCAAAAAAGACTATCCGAACCTCAGGATCGTTGATAAAGATATTGACCTTGATGAATGAGCTGGTCTTATTATATGAACAAAATGACGAAATTTATTACTATAATCATAATGCTTTCAGCTGTATCCCTGTTTGCCCAGGAAGGGAGCAGGTATGAATTACAGCAGATAAATTTTAGTGGTAACAAAACAATTTCATCCTCTCAGCTTAGCGACGTAATCCTTTCTAAAGAAACTCCCTGGTGGTTCTGGAAATTTTTACATTCATTCAGCAGCCTCGGCAGTGAAGCTGCCTACTTTGATTCCTCAACTATACCGATCGATATAAAGGCCTTAAAATCCTATTATAATGCAAATGGTTTCTTTGAAACCACTGTAACGTATAATTACGAGGTAGATACTACCGCAAAGGAGGTAACTCTCAACTATATAATTAAAGAAGGTGATCCGGCAGACTACGGCAAAATTAATCCAAAAGGGCTGGAGAGAGTTCCCGGGCTGCCGATGAAGAAGTTTAATGATGAAGTAAAATTTGATTCCACCGACAGGTATGTTCAAAGTGTCGTGCAGAAGAAGGTGCAGTCAGGTGTATCCACTCTGTTGAACAACGGTTTTATGTTTGCTCAGTTTGATAGTACCATAGTTACAACGGATACTGTTAAAAACCGTGCTGATCTTGATATCTATTTTACAACTGGAAAAGAATACCACATAGATTCAGTCATGGTCAGTACCTCCGGTGATGGAGCTCCTTATGTTAAGGAAAATATGCTGAGGGATATAAGCGATCTGAAATCGGGAGAAATTTATAATCTCGATAAGATAAGACAAAGTCAGCAGCGTTTGTTTAGAACTGGACTATTTAATTCGATTGTAATTTCAGGAGTAGAGCAGGATACCACTGATTCAAAAGTTCCTGTTAAACTTGAAGCCAATATCGGCAAGTTGAACGAATTATCTCCTGAAATCATTGTGAATAATCAGCAAAGTGCACTTAATGCAGGTTTGGGACTTTCATATATCAGGAGGAATTTTTTCGGTAATGCAAGGAAATTTACAATCAGCACGTCATTTGGTGTTCAGGATATTTTTAATGTGAATTATAGCAGGCTGTTTCAGAAATTTTCATTCCGCGACACAACTTTATTAGGTTACCTTGACGCAAGAATTACGATAGAACAGCCTTACCTGTTCAGTAAGCCGATTTTCGGAACCTGGGAAAATTATGCTACAATTAATAAACAGGTCAGGTATAATAACACAGTTTACGGATCCCGGATTACTTTTGACTTTGAACTGCCCCGGTTTACGGCCATTAATTTTCTCAGTACCTATTATAACGTTGAACAAAGCAACGAAGTATACAGAACAAACAACGATAGCCTTTCAAAAAAAATTCTTTCAATAATAGGAGCGGATTTTGGAAGAACAACTACAAACGATATCCTTTTCCCTACTGAAGGATATATAATTTCTATCCTTTTTGAAGAAGCTAATTCTTTACCTTACCTTATCGGAAAAATCGGGGGAAATGAATTCAATGGATCTTTGTTTTATAAAGTCGTCTTGAATACTTCCTATTATTTGTCCCTTAATCAGAGGAGGATGTCAATCTTTGCAGCTAAATTTAAAGTTGGAAGGATTCAAACCTACTACGGTGATTATGCAGGGCTGCCGCTGAACAGGACGTTCTATGCGGGCGGAAGCAACTCCGTAAGAGGATGGCGCTCTAATGAACTTGTTCCCCAGAATGCCACCACTGTGTACGGGATAAATGGGGTTAACATTAAGGGCGGAACGTTCCTGCTTGAAGGCTCATTTGAATGGAGGTATAAATTTGTACCGAGTTTCGGTGCCGCATTATTTTTCGATTATGGCAATACGTGGATCGGTTATGATAAATTCAGGTATGATGGACTTGCTCTGTCACCGGGACTGGGATTCAGGTATTATTCTTCTGTCGCCCCCTTCAGGTTGGATTTTGCATTTAAACTCTATAATCCTGACGATAAAACCTGGATTTATCACAAAAATTTCTGGGATAATCTTGTCTTTCATTTCGGGATAGGTGAAGCTTTTTAACTGATTTTACAACTAATTTAATCTGATCCTCCGTTATGCATACGGGGGTAATGTTTTTGTTTTGATTAGCTTGTTAAAAATCGCTATTTTTAAGATTCTATTTTAAGGCATTTTAATGATTTCCAGTATGACCGGCTACGGAAAAGGCGTAGCAGAAAATATTAATTTCTTAGTCGAGCTTGAAGTTAAGAGCGTTAACAGCCGCTTTCTGGATATCTACCTTAAACTTCCAAACTCTCTGATGAACCGTGAATACGAGATCAGGGAGATTATTAAGAACAGGGTCAGCCGCGGGAAACTATCAGTTATCTTAAATCTGAAGAATACAGGCGCATCAAACGGTATCGCCTCAATTGATAAAGATAAACTAAAAACCTACCTGGCAGTATTAAAAGAAGTAAAAAAAGTTTCAAAAATTACCGAGAAACTGAAACTCGAACATCTTCTGTTTAACAGGGAATTATTCATGTCAAGCGACAAAGAATACGGTGAAGAGGTATTTAAGCTTATAAAAAAGGCTCTTGAGTCTGCACTTGACGATCTTACAAAGATGAGACGGAATGAAGGTAAGGAACTGGCGAAAGACCTCAGAAACAGAATATCTATGATCGATGAAAAGGTTGCTGAAATCCAGAATGAATCCGGGAAAAGTGCAAACAGTTACTTTGAGAAATTGAAAGAGCGGATGAAAGTAATGGTCGAGGATATTACAGCATATACTGATAGACTTGAACTTGAACTTGCGCTGATTGCAGATAAATCAGAAATAACCGAAGAATGTGTAAGACTGAGAAGTCATTTGAAATTCTTCCTCGAAAGTATGGAAAAAGATGAAGAACCCGGGAGAAAACTTAATTTTCTTTGCCAGGAAATGAACAGGGAAGCCAATACAATTTCAGCTAAGACTATTTCAACAGAAATAACCCATAATTCTGTTCTTATAAAAGAGGAAATTGAAAAGATCCGTGAACAGATTCAAAATATTGAGTAATACTTGGCAAATTCAAAAGGAATTTTATTTATTGTTTCTGCTCCCAGCGGTACTGGTAAAACAACAATTGTAAGAAGAATTCTCAAAGAATTCCCCGAAATTGTCTTTTCTGTCTCAGCCACAACCCGGAAAAAAAGACATAATGAAAAAGAAGGCGTAGATTATTTTTTCCTTACAGAAGATGAATTCAGGAATAAAATTGAAGCTGGTGAGTTTGCAGAATGGGAGAAATTTTACGATTATTATTACGGAACTTTCAGGAATTATATAGATAAGAATCTGCAGAATGGCAGCAGTGTTCTTCTTGAAATTGATGTAAAAGGTGCCCTGAAGCTTAAAGAATGCTACCCGGATGCTGTATTGATTTTTATAGTCCCCCCGAGTTTTGATGAGCTGGTAAACAGGCTTAAAAACAGGCGGACAGAAGACGAAATCGATCTGAAAAAAAGAATTGAGAGAGCCGAATTGGAGTTGAGACTTAAAGATAAATTTGATTATTTTGTACATAATGTGGAGATAGAAAAAGCTGTTTCTGATGTTAAAAGTTTAATAGAAAATATAATTAAGGAGAATAAATAAATGTTCATAGAACCCGTTGATCTGAGACAAATTGATAAGGAAGCTGCCAATGTTTATGAAGCGGCAATCGTTGCCTCCAGAAGAGCAAGACAGATAAATGATGAAAATAAAATAGAGTATAATGCCCTTATCAGCACAATCCCTGCTGCAGCCGGAGATGAAGAGGGAGAAGAATTTGATAACCCGGCTCAGTTGAAAATTGCTCTCGACTTTGAAAAAAGAGAAAAGCCCCATATCCAGGCGCTGCACGAATTGCTTAAAGGTGAAATTCCCTTTGATTATAAAAATAAGCCTGAATCAGAATAACTAATAAAAAAGTTATAAAATGTCCGATGATGTTCTTTCCGGAAAGAAAATAATTCTTGGGGTGACAGGCGGCATCGCAGCCTATAAAGCCTGTTACCTCGTGAGAGAACTTATCCGGAGAGGTGCGGAAGTAAGAGTTGTAATGACTCCTTCCGCTCTTGAGTTTATAGCTCCCCTTACCTTTTCATCCCTCACCGGAAACAAAGTAATAGTAAAAACATTTCCGGATTCTCAGCAGAATGGCTGCGAAGTTAATACCTGGCATATCGATTACGGTACCTGGGCAGATATTATGATAATTGCTCCGGCCACAATAAACACAATTGCAAAAATAGCACATGGCTTCGCAGATAATGCTTTAACAACTGTGGTTGCTGCACTTCGTTGCCCGCTTGTGATTGCTCCGGCCGCCGATGTGGATATGTATATGAATCCTGCAACTCAAAGCAATTTATTTAAATTACGTGAGCTGGGATATTTTGTTATTGATGCTGAGGAAGGAGAACTTGCCAGCGGACTCAGCGGTAAAGGGAGACTGGCTGGAAATAATAAAATAATTGACGCTGCCGAACTGGTCCTTTCGGGTTACAGGAAGGATCTGGAAGGAAAGAAAATGCTTGTGACTGCCGGTCCTACTTTTGAAAATATTGACCCGGTAAGATTCATCGGAAACCGTTCATCAGGCAAAATGGGCTTTGCCCTTGCGAAGGCGGCTTTTTTGCGCGGTGCTGATGTAACCCTGGTATCGGGACCTTCTTCTGAATTTTTGTACCCTGAAATTCAACTGGTTAAAATTCAGTCTGCGGATGAGATGAAAAAACAGGTGGATAAATATTTTCCTTCCTGCGATATTCTTATAATGTCGGCGGCCGTGGCAGATTATAAACCTCAAAAACTTTTATCGTCTAAAATTAAAAAAGAGGAATCAAGACTTACTTCAATCAAAGTGACTGAAACTATCGATATCCTTGGATCCTTAAAAAAGGAAAAACAGTTTACTGCAGGCTTCGCGCTTGAAACTGAAAATGAAATACTGAACGCAAAAAATAAACTGAAGAACAAAAACCTTGATCTTATCGTATTGAATTCATTAAAAGATAAAAAAAGTGGGTTTGAATTCGACACAAATAAAATTACTATATTCCGCAGGAACGGTAATCCCGTTAAATTTCCGCTGATGACGAAGTTTCAGGCAGCTAATAAAATTTTGAATGAAATAATAAAATCTCTCTAAGATATTTTCCGCCTGGTAATTAAAATAATTTTGTATTATGAATGAAAATCTAAAAGACGAATTGATTCAGGCTTTAATCGATCAGAAAGAAATTTTTGGCGATATTTTGTTTGAAAAGGATATAAAACGGAAAACGGAGCTGGTAAAAAATCTTTCAAAAGAAGCAGGAGGAAAAATTTCATTGGCTGAGAAAAAAGAAGGCTGGCAGAAAGCGGATTCTTTGAAGATATTAAACGGGCTGATAAAAGACTGTTCGAATTGTCCCCTGCATAAATCCAGGAATAAATTCGTTTTTGGCGTAGGAGATCCTGATGCAGATGTTATGGTCGTGGGTGAAGGTCCCGGTGCCGAGGAGGATAAACAGGGAGAGCCATTTGTAGGCCGCGCTGGAAAACTGTTGAACGATATACTGATGGCGATTAACTTCGAACGGAGTGAAGTTTATATTGCTAATATCGTAAAGTGCCGTCCCCCCGGGAACCGTACACCTGCAGCAGAGGAAATGGATGAATGCTTTCCTTATCTTGATAAACAGATAGAATTGATCAAACCAAAGATGATCCTCGCCCTCGGACTAACAGCAGCACACGGCTTACTTAAGAAAAAGGATTCCCTCACAAAATTGAGGGGGAATGTATATGACTACAAAGGTATCAGGACGATGGTAACGTATCATCCCGCAGCTTTGCTTCGTAATCCGCAATGGAAAAGAGAATGCTGGGAGGATGTTCAGAAGTTCAGAAAATTGTATGATGAAATGCAGTAATTCCTTCTATCATCCTTTATCTTAAATAATATTTTTATATACCAAATAATTAATTTGCATATGCGCATTAGTCTCTCTATTTTTTCATTAAATAGAGACGCAATAATAATGTTGATATTTTGTGTATAACTCAGACCTGAATTTTCATTTATATGGCAAAAAATAGAAATAATACAGAAAACATAACAAAATTAATCCCTGCTGATGTAAAACCCCCCGCCGCTACGGACATAGAAGCTTCTGTATTGGGGGCTATGTTGATCGAACGAGAGGCAGTTCCGAAGGCAATTGAACTTTTAACCGCTGAAAGTTTTTATCTCAAAGAGCATAAATTAATATTTGATGCAATGGTATCACTCTTTGAATCAGGAGAGCCCATTGATACCGTTACGCTTTATGAAGAATTAAAAAAGAGAGAGCAGGCTGAAGAAGCAGGCGGCGCGGTTTACTTAAGCCGGCTTTCACAGAATATATCCTCTGCGGCTAATATAGAATACCATGCTAAAATAATCCTTGAGAAGGAAATCCTGAGGGGATTGATAACAAGTTCGCATGAGATTGCCCGGGCCGCTTACGAAGGAACCGAAGATGCTTTTGATATCCTGGACCAGGCTGAACGGAAGATATTCGAGATTACTGAAACACACCTTAAAAGATCCTTTGTAAGTATGGATAGGGCAGTAAGAGATGCCCTTGAATATATTGAAGCTATTCACTCTAATACAAAACAGAAGTTTTCTGTGCCTACTGGATTTTATGAGCTTGATGATATGCTTGGCGGATTTCAGAAATCGGATCTTATTATAATTGCTGCACGTCCCTCAATGGGAAAGACGGCTCTCGCATTAACCTTGGCCAGGAATGCTTCTGTAGACCATAAAGTTCCAATAGGCATCTTCAGTCTTGAAATGGCAACTATGCAGCTGATCATCCGCATGCTCTGTGCCGAGGGAAGACTGAATGCACATCTTGTAAGGACAGGAAAACTTCCATCGGAAGAGGGAATCAAATTAAGTAAAAATGCTCACCGGTTGATTGAGAGTCCGCTGTATATTGATGACACTCCCGCTCAGACAGTTCTTGAAATAAGAGCTAAAGCAAGGAGACTGAAAGCCGAAAAAAATATCGGGATGATTATAATCGATTACCTTCAGCTTATGCAGGGTCCTTCTAATTCTGAAAGCCGTGAAAGAGAAATTTCACATATTTCCCGGTCACTGAAATCTCTGGCAAAAGAGCTCAATATACCTGTAATTGCTCTGGCACAGTTAAACCGTGCTGTTGAAACCAGGAATGATAAAAGACCTCAGCTCTCTGATTTAAGAGAATCAGGTTCAATTGAACAGGATGCAGATGTTGTCCTTTTCCTGAACCGCCCTGAGTATTACGGAATTAAAAATTTTCAGGATGATGGTACTTCAACTGAGGGTGTGGCTGAAGTTATTATAGGGAAACAAAGAAACGGACCTACAGGCGATATACGACTCGCATTTATTAAAGAATATGCACGGTTTGAAAACCTTGCCCATGCAAGACAGATAGAGGAATATTCTATCGTGCCAACGAATGAAGATATAATATGATTAATTATTTTAAGCTGCTACTGGCTGTACTTCTTTTCACCAGCGGTGTTTTCGCACAGGTTTATTCAGATAGCGATATTACAGTATGCAGATCGAAATTTTCCTATGCAGCTTCGGCCGGTCTCGCTGATGAACCAATCACCGATGTAATGGCGGATATAGGGAAAACTTTTCTCGGAACTGACTACCTTTCCCACGGAATAGAGGATAAAGGTCAGGAACAGCTGGTAATAAATTTAACGGGACTTGACTGTACAACCTTTGTTGAAAATTCTCTCGTTTTTGCCAGGTTAATTAAGATGGGTAAAACTTCCTTTAAAGATTATGAAAATGAACTGCAGAAAATAAGATACCGCGGCGGAAATATCGATCAATATCCCAGCCGGCTGCATTATTTTACCGACTGGATTTATGACAATGAACAAAAAGGGATAATTGATGATGTAACTGAACTTGTCGGTGGCAAACCCATTCAATTTCATCTGAATTTTATGTCGACACATCCTGAAAGTTATCCGCAGTTAAAAAATCACCCGGAATTTGTCAAAGAGATCAGAAAGCAGGAAGCGGAGATTAGCAGGAGAAGTTATTTTTATGTTCCGAAGGAAAGAGTTGGATTTGTAGAAAATCAGATAAATAATGGTGATATAATAGCCTTCACTACAAGTATACCGGGACTGGATGTTAGTCACGTTGGTATTGCGGTTAGAATGGAGGATAACAGGATTCATCTTCTGCACGCTCCACACGTGGGTTCTGTTGTACAGATTACCGAAGAACCTTTGTCGGCATATATAAACAAAATTAAAAAAGATACCGGTATAATAGTTTTAAAGCCCCTGGATCCTACTCAGAAAAACCTTACTGATTATTAATTCTTCTTTTTTATAAGGCTCCTCAATACCCTTAAATTCTGCAGGTCTTCCAGCTGTTCTTTTCCTTTCGGGGTTTCCAGAATCTTAGGAATGTGTGAAATTTTCTTATCATTCATAATATTTCTAAAGCCTTCTTTCCCGATCAGCCCCTCTCCTATATGCTCATGCCTGTCAACTCTGCTGCCCGCTTCTTTTTTACTGTCATTCATATGAAAACATTTCAGCCGTTCCAGTCCGATTATATCATCGAATTCCTTCATAATTTTTATATAATCTCCGGGCTCACGGAAATCATAACCGGCCGCAAAAATATGGGCTGTATCGATACAGACCGACATTCTTTCTTTTTGTTCAACCAAATCAATAATCTGTTTTAATTGTTCGAACCTGTAGCCAAGAGCAGTTCCCTGCCCCGCAGTAACTTCCAGCATACTGCCTACATTAAAATTTTTAGTCTGATCATGTATGATATTCAGCGATTCAGCGATCAATTTTATCCCTTCATCCTCTCCGGCGCCTCCATGCGAGCCGGGATGAAAATTAAGGTATGGAATTCCTAATTTTTCACACCTTACCAGCTCATCGATAAAAGATTCCCGGGACTTTTTTAGTAGTTCTTCACTTAATGAACATAAATTGATAAGGTATGAATCGTGTACCACAACGAATTTGATACCGGATTTCCCAAGTTTTGTTTTAAATGCAGTAATTTCATTTTCATCAAGTGGTTTTGCATACCAGCGGTTATTGTTTTTACTGAAAATCTGCATTGCTGTAAATTTCAGCTTTTCTGCAAGATCGACGGCTTTCGATACGCCGCCTGAAATAGATGTATGTGCACCAAGCAATTGCTCAATCATATTATCCTCGAATTCTTATCCTCGATTGCAAATCATTCATTCAAAACTCCATAGAGACTGTATATCAACAATATAAATTACCTGCCTTTAAAAAGCCTCCCGAAGGCCTCATCCAGGCTTAGCTGCTTTATTCCGAACGATTGCAGCCTGGAAGTATCCATTGAAACATCCTCAACTTTAGGAAGATCAGGAATTTCATCCATAGTTACCGGCTGGAGAAGATTTTTATCAAAACCTGTCTTTTCACACAAGATCTCACCCAGCTGGTATCTTGATACCCGCTCAACTCCTCCCAGGTTTACAATTTCATTATTTACACCTGCTTTTAATAGTTCATTTATAATCTCGGCAGCATTGCTCAATTCAAGAGGTGTTCTGAACTGGTCTGTAAACAGTTTCACAGGTATGTGGTCCTTAAGATTGAGATACATCTGATGAAAATGATTATAACATTTATTCAATCCAAAACCATAAAGCAGGGCCGTTCTTAGTATAAGGTAATTATCAAAAGTCTCTTTTATTTTTACCTCTCCCATTAGCTTTGTTTCTGCATAAAGAGATAAAGGAATTAACTTCGCATCCTCTTTCAGCATTGAGCCTCTGTATCCTGCATATACCAGGTCGGTAGAAGTATAAACCAGCCTTGTATTGCGTTTTGAACATAGCTCTGCCAGCATTTTTGTCGCTTTTACATTTGTATCGTATACCAGGCGGGAATCGATCTGAGAAGCCAGCAGGGGAGTGGAGACTGCCGCAGTATGAATAACGATATCAGGACCGAATGAATGGAATATTTCCTTCATTCTTACTTTGTCATTGATATCTGTTTCTTCAGAGGTATAATTTTTACAGTTTCTGATATTCTTATTATATAATGAGAGAATAGAATGATTTCGCGATAATTCTATATTCAGATATTGTCCCAGGAGTCCGCTTCCCCCTGTTATCAATACTTTCATATGTAATACCTTGATTAGTGACTGAAAACATGCCTGTTCGTTATGTATGTTTTATTTTATTCTTTGTTTTTCAATTAGCTTTCTAATAAATTTATAAATTAATTACTTTAGTTTTATGAAAAAAATAACCCTGATAACCATATTTAGTTTATTTGTCACAACTGCTGTTTTTGCACAGGAATCGAAATATTTTGATGCTCCATTCGGAGGGGGAGGAGGATTTACTCCTGGTTTTATTTTTCCCAATCTCGATCCTCTCAATCATGTACTCCCCGATGGTTTCCCTGCACTTACAAATAAGGCCATCTTTACAACGGGAGGAGCCGGTTTTATATATATCGGACTAATTAAAAATGTACGGGTAGGCGGCGGAGGCTTCGGCGGTTCAACTTCGGAGATGACAAATTCTGCTGCAGATAATTTCAGACGTGAGGTCAGGTATTCAATCGGCGGAGGCGGTTTGACATTAGAATATACAATACCATTTATAAGGGAGATCGGCATATCGGTCGGGGCAATGATTGGAGGCGGAAGTATAACAGCTGAGATTTATAAAAATAAAGGGGCGTTCTCATGGAACGATCTGACCGGCGAATTCGGCAATTCCACTACCGGGACAGATAATATCAGCAGAAGCATATCAGGCAGTTACTGGTTGTTTTCCCCGACGATAAACATAGATATTCCGATATACAGATTTGTAGCAATAAGGGTTGGCGGAGGATACCAGTTCTCATTTGGGGAGAGTTGGACAATCGAAAACGATCAGGAACTGACAAATGTTCCTTCCGATTTTAATGGTAAAGGTTATTTTATTCAAACAGGAGTATTCTTAGGATTTTTTGCTTTTTAATATGAAAAATATTCTGGTTACCGGCGGAGCCGGATTTATTGGCAGCAACTTTATCAATTATGTACTCAGCGGGCATAAGGATTACAGGATCATAAACCTGGATAAACTTACCTATGCAGGCAATCTTGAAAACCTTGTACAATGTGAAGACAACCCCGATTTTAATTTCATAAAAGGAGATATCTGCAATTCTGAATTAGTAAGATACCTTTTTGAAAAATTTGATATCAAGTATGTAATCAATTTTGCTGCTGAGTCGCATGTCGATAGGAGTATTCTGGGATCAGAAATTTTCTACAGAACCAATGTAATCGGAACGAATGTTCTGCTGGAGATTTCCCGGCAATTCGGAGTAAAGAAGTTTCTGCAGGTTTCTACAGATGAAGTTTATGGAAGTCTCGGTAACGATGGATTATTTACAGAAAATACACCGCTTTCTCCAAACAGTCCTTATTCCTCAAGCAAAGCGGCCGCTGATATGATGGCGCTTGCATTCTTTCATACTTACGGCATGCCGGTTGTAGTAACACGCTGCTCAAATAATTATGGTCCTTACCAGTTTCCCGAAAAACTCATTCCTCTTATGATATTAAACAGCCTTGGAGAAAAAAAGCTGCCGGTTTATGGTGACGGCATGAATGTACGTGACTGGATATTCGTAGACGATCATAACAGGGCAATTGATATGGTATTCGATAAAGGACGGCCTGGTGAGGTTTATAATATAGGAGCATCCAATGAAATGCCCAACATTGAAATCATAAAGCTCATTTTAAATTATTTAAGTAAACCGGAAACTCTTATCGAATATGTTAAAGATCGTCCCGGTCACGACAGAAGGTATGCTATCGACTCAGCGAAGATCCGGAATGAATTAGGCTGGGAACCTTTGTTTACATTTGAGGATGCAATCGAAAAAACTATTGACTGGTACCTCCGGAACGAAACCTGGTGGAATCGAATACTCTCAGGTGATTACCAGGATTATTACAAGCTGCAGTATCAACTCTGAAAAATAAATTAAGATAAATAACGGAAGAAAAGTTTAATGAAAAAAGTTTTAGGCGCATTAGTGTTTTTAATTTTTATTGCAGACACCAATGCTCAGATGGATAATAACCTGAATCTTAGCAACAACAATATGCTTCAGATGGGAACAATAAGCGTTACTATCGGAGGCGAGTTTGTTGTTACCGGTACATTTCCTGCATTAATTACAGAGCGGGTTGATGCATTCATTACAAGGATGTATGACCAGACACAGCAGGCAATGACAAAGACGACGAATGATCCTGCCATTCTTGAGCAGCTGGAAAATAAATTAAATAACTATGTGCTTCGTAATATAACCCTGATAAGAGCTTCGGGAGAGGTACTGCACCTTGATATACAGAAGTTCAGGCTCAATGGCGATTTTGAAAACAATCCCTATTTAAAGAATGATGATGTAATTATATTTCCTCAGCCCGACCTTGAACATAATTCATTTACAGTGTCAGGAGCTGTTAACAATCCCGGAAAATTTTTCTTTGTTGAGGGAGACCGTTTGCAGGATGCCCTGGAGCTTGCGCAGGGAGTTAATAAAGCTTATGATAATATTGACAGCGTTGAGATCCATCGTCTGAATTATGACGGAAACCAGATTAGCGTTATCCGCACAGATTTAACCAGCAACCCCCCGCTCGAAAGAGGGGACGGTATAATAGTCGTGGCAAAGGAATCTCAGAAGAAGGGATTTAATGTAATTGTATCGGGCGAAGTAAATAATCCCGGCAGAATTCCTGTTACAAAAAACAATACCACCATCAGAGAAGTAATAGAAAAGGCAGGCGGCTTCAAACAAGATGCATCATTAAGAAGATCGAAATTGTTCACGGGAAGCAGTCTTCCTTTGTTGCTGGAACATTATTACGGACTTGATTTAAAGACATACCCTGACGTACTGGATGATAAATTATTAAGTTTTTTGCTCCGCTTTCAGAATGGAATGATGATGAGGATGTCAAATATAGACGAGATGGATTCCTCTTACTTTTTAATGGAAAATGATTTAAGAATTTTACTTGGAAGCGGGCCGGTTGATTTTACTAAATTAAATGACAGCACATCGAATGTATCGGATTATATTGTAAACGATGGGGATGTTATAATTATTCCCCGGAAAGAAAGCACAGTTGAGGTATTCGGGCAGGTAGCTGAACCCGGTAAAGTAAATTATGTAGAAGGCAAGAATTATGAATACTACATTAGGGAGGCAGGCGGGAAAGGTGAATATGCCAGGGACGATATAATGCTTATAAAGGCAGTTACCCGTGAATGGATTCCAATTGATGATGACAGGGCTGTAATAGAAGAAGGTGATTATATTTATGTACCCAGAACGCTGGCAAAATCATTTAATTATTATGTTAAAACCACCAGCATCTTTCTCGGTATTATCGGAAGCCTGGCCACCATAGCACTCCTTATCGTTAACCTCACGAAATAAAATTAAAAAACGAAATAAAACCTGAAAGGTGATCAATTGGTCACCTTTCCTCCGTTTTGGTAAGAATTTTTCATTTAGTATTTCTTATTTAGTTTCAAAGGAATATATTTACACAGTAACATAATGGTTGGTTCTGTTTTTTATTGATGTTCTTTGTGACGCTTTATATGATATTTTATCCCAAAGCAATTTAAAACGAAGGCTATAAAGTTTTTGCCCCCTTACAAACCCGTTGAAAATCCCTGAATTTAACCTTCTATCGGCCATCTCTCGGCCTTCTTTCGGCCTGTAACAAGGGTATAAATACCTTGCAGCACCGTTCATAGGACTGCGCTTTAAACAGGACTGAAGAACTGCTCAGGATAGAAGAGTGAAATTGAGAAAACTGAAACAAAAAACCATTTTAAAAAGCCTGAAA
>CAWETK010000022.1:0-81593 GCA_963811905.1 uncultured Ignavibacteria bacterium | reverse complement strand
GCCTTGCCATACATTTGTATGGTATGAATAAGGATAAGTTCTATAGTGAATTATTCCGGCGTGAAATCCACAAATCAGAGCCTGAATACAAACAAAAAGCCATCTCTGAAGCTCTCTACCGCGTCTACAAACTTGAAAAAGAAGCCTGTTCCTGCATGAAATGTCAGCAAGACCTGGTAAAATTCAAATCCTTCCTGGAATCCAAATTAAACTCAAAATAATCTCCTCGGATTGACTTATTAAACTTAATATCATAATTTTCATTGAATTACAGCGGGAGTATTTAGGGTAATGCAGATCTCTCACAGAAAAACTTAGAATAAAATATCTGATAGGCTTACGATATGAAATACATACTTTTTTTGTTTGCCGGCGTAATTCTTTTATTTGCAGGGTGTAAAGAGGGATACGAAGTTTCAAAAACCTCTATTGTAAAAGGTTACGATTTTACCAAATATACCTCCAAAGGCTTTTTATTCACCCCGGAACCTTATAATGGTGAATACGATGCAATTGGAATGATTGAAATATCTCTTTACCCCGCGGTAACTGAAGACGAGAATAAAATCTATAATAGTTCGGATACCTGGGATCGTGGTACTTCTTTTTCTAATTGGTTTGTGGGTAAAATTACAGCAAGTGAAGTTTTAGATAGTTTATATAATTATACAAAAAAGATGGGTGCCAATGCAGTTGTTAGATTGCAAATTGAAGATGCCTTGCCCAGAACTAATGGTGAAATAGTTGTTCAAGGTATTAAAGCTTCCGGATTTGCAATAAAAAGGAAATGACATCCATTATAAATCTTACTATTTCATACCAAAAATGATTACATCAGTTTTAGATTTGTATATCCGATTTTTATAACCGCTTCCAGGATGTTATTTTGGCGTTAATCTCATTATTATCGTGGCTTTATATAAAAATATCTCCCAGGATTTATAGCACAAAGTACATTTTTCTTTCCTTGGTTTTTATTGTTTCCTGCTCTGATATGTCTAATAGGCAACCTGATTTTAATCTTGACGCTAAATCGATAGTCGATGAATTCAATAAAAACGAACTTTATGGTGATAAAAAATACTCAGGTAAAATCCTCAGAATTGAGGGATTTGTTTATGATATAAAATCTGATTCCCTTGGCCAAAATTATATCATTTTATCCGGCACATCTACCCATGGTGGAATTAAATGTTTTTTTCAAAATAACATTGATCCTAAATTATTTGAAATCAAGAAATACAACAATGTTATCATTAAAGGAAAATATATCGGTAAGTTCGGTGATATTATTCTTACTGATTGTATCTTTGATACCTTGAATAATATCGAACAACTAACAGCCGCCTTATTTAATCTTTCATATTTTGCGCAGCAATATTATATCAAGCCAAGGAAATTGGGAGGTGGCGGTAATTCTTTTTCTGGTTTTTATCTCCCAGACGAGCTTAGGGAAATGAATGGTAATCATTTCTCCTATGAGTCTAATTTGGTGTATGATTCATTAAAGTTAATAGCTATAGGGAATATTATAGGTTTAGATGGCAAATCTCCAACAAAAATAATTTTGCATTTGCTCCATAATTCTAACTCAGTAAATGGTAGCTGGAGTTCAAAGATTAAACGTGTCAACTAAAATATAAATTACTATGCAAACAATGTCTTCGAAATTGATAATACCAATTTTAAACAAATCTGTTAAAACATTTAAAGGACCTACCTGGTATTTAACCGATGATTTATGGATCGGTAGAATATCTCAAGCTGAATATGAATTGTTTCAGAATCCCAAGTATGATATTTATCATCATTTATTAAACAAACATACCAAATGTATACATATACTTAATTTTAATAAGCTCTCAGAACATACTTCCATAATAGATGAAATATCAAAAATTTCTTTTCTACTCAATTATTTTACAAATTCAAATCCAGTTGCCTTATCATTCGGAATAATATTCTTACAAAAACGGATTCTTAAACTCCAAAGCATTTTTGATTTACCTTTGTTAGTTGATTCAAAGTCGATGGGTCCCATATATAATATAGGCAATAAAATCTCAAGGAAAACAACGAGTGAATTCCTTACCGTAATCAATGTTTGTTGTCAAAAAAATCAGAATCTTCTCTTAACACTTTCAAGATTTAATGCTGCATTGTCAAAACCAGAGGCTTCATGGACAGTATTATAGACCTAACTATTTCTTTGGAATCTCTGATTGAAGGTATTTCTGAACTAAGATATCGATTTGCATTATATAATTCGTGGGTTGCTGAGAAAGCACCAGATCGCCGCCAAAATGCTTACCACCTATTATTAAAGCTCTATGATGCACGGAGTAGAATGGTCCATGGATCTTCGGCTGATAAGAATGACAAAATAATTAAACCTACAATTGAAAATTGGCCTGAACTTATTAGTATCGCGAAGAATGTTTTGGGTTATTATTTACTATTCTTATATAAAAATTCTCTTGAAGATTGGTACCATCATTTTAAAGGCTTTAAGTTTAGGTATCGAGCAAAGGATATTATAGAAAGGTATAATTATGGCAAAACTGAAAAGAAATATGGAATTACTCCATTTTGATGTAATTAAAGGCATCGTATTAGGGGCGGACGTTTATCGTGGTTTCGGTAAATTATCGGTATTGGCACAAATCTCAAAAGCTGACATATTTGATCAAACAGAAAACCCATTAGGAACCCAGCGGGATTTAAGTCCAAAACACGCGCGTGAGGCCTATAATTATGTACATGATCGTGATTTTGCTTTTTGGCCAGAAGTATTTTTGTGCGTTCGTGAACCAGAGGTAATAAATTTTAAGCATTATCCCGCTTTTGATCTATTTGGCAAATTAACTATAAATCTCTCACAAATAAAAAAATCTAAGGTAATATCAATATCCAGAGTAGACGGTAACCATAGGCTACATTATGCTAGCGGTGAAATTGAAGGTTATCCAGCGATTGATAAAGAAGTATCTTTCTGCTTAGCATATGGTTTAAACCGTGAGCAAGAAATCATTCTTTTCAGGGATATTAATAATAATCAAAAAAGGATGAAGACACTAGCCATTTAGATAATATTGAAACTCGTCTATCTTCGGAAATGCAAATTATGAAAAAGAACCCCCTTTATATATTGCTAAGAAGCTGAGTGAAGATTCCGAAAGTCCATTATTTGAAAAAATATTCGCTGGAGGTAAAAAACCTGGTTATTTTGCTATTCCATTACGTTCACTTAAGATTGGTATTCAGTACATGTTTTCTCAACCCAGTAAACTGACTGAACTACCGGATTTAGAAGTTCAATATCTAGTTATACGTAATTATCTTGATGCAGTAAAAAAATGGCAACCGGATGGTTGGTCAGAACCTAATAGATACTTAATATTAAGAGGCGTTGGTTTATGGGCTATCTGTTTTATAGGGGCCTCGGTTATAGATAAAGCACTTTCAAGTGGTAAGTTTAATACAAAGGAAATGCTGTCTATATTAAAGTCTGGTAAAAACTGGGATTGGTCTCGTAATGGCGATTTTACAGGTTATAGCGGTCGTGGTGGTGCAGTTAAAATTAGGGACTTGGTGGTTAGGGAATTTGGAGATTCGCTAGTGGTATCTCAATTAAAGCCTTATCAGAGAAAATATTAAGTGAAAGTTAGCGCAGCTTATTTCTCAACAAACGAATAAAAATGATAGTTAAAAACTTTCCCTTTAATTTCTTTCTTTTCTCTTCTTAGCTTTTTCCTTAATAGATATCTAATATTCTTCCTAAATCTATTCTCTTCCTCCGTCACAATTTTTGCCCCTTAGGTGAAAGATGTCATTAGGCGGTGGTATCATTTCCTTTCAGTTTATCGTTGGTTTATCATTCTGTCTTAACAGGGGAAAGGAAAAAAGATCCACCACGGATATCGGCGTATCTTTTTTCCTTTCCTTTTATCAGTAAATCTGAATCAAAAGACCGTAAGGGGCAAAAATTGCTTTGCGCGGCATTGCGGCCAATTCAAGTAAACTGAAAGGAGAAAAGTGATGGACCAGATAAAAATTCTATTCGACCAGTGCCAGGAAAGAAACTGGGTTCCGGCTCATAACTGCAGACGGAATAAAATTGTCCTGGTGGAAAGGCATTCTGTAAACTCATTTCATAATATAGTAATCTACCGGAAATGGGAGTGCAAAATCTGCGGTAAAATTGTTGAAGATTCAGATCCGGAGGGGATAAAATGAAAGTATATAAAAGCTATAATCCAACTGTCAAGGATTGCAAAGAAGTTCCTCAGATTAAAATCAAAAATGAGCAGCTGCAGAGTGCAGGCTTTGAGATCGGGAAAGAATTTGCAGTAATCTATCAACCAGGGAAAATAACTCTCATTTTATTTGACCCGGAGAAGAACAATAATTAAATTTATTTACATGCTTTTCAAATTAACTAACCATATTAACCAATCATTTAATTCAAGGATGTACCTGAAATTAGTCGGTACAAAGTCGGTACAGTGTCGGTACACAGTCAGTGGGATTTCTGGATTCTTTAAAAATGAAAAAGCCTTAAAACGATCTGTTTTAAGGCTTTTTTTGTGGGGGCTGAAGGATTCGAACCTACGACCCTCTGCTTGTAAGGCAGATGCTCTAAACCAACTGAGCTAAGCCCCCGACGAACTAAATCTTGAAAGAACGTCTCAAAAATTGAGGTACAAATATTGGATAAAAATTATAATTATCCAAACTGTATTGACTCTTTTTGAGCGAGCGACGGGGTTCGAACCCGCGACATCCAGCTTGGGAAGCTGACACTCTGCCAACTGAGTTACGCTCGCAGATTTTTTATAAGAACTGTAATGAAATTAATCACCGGAAGTCTCTTATTCAAGAGATTTAATAATTATTTGCTCAGCTGATTTTTCTGTTTTTGATTCTGAATTATGCAGTAATCCCGGTGGGCTGCATTATATTGGTCAAACCAACAACCGGTCAGAACGAGTCCACTGCCATCAATAAGTGGTTTATTTTTTTTATTATGGGCAGCTAAACATCGTCTCGTGAAATATGATCGAGGCAGAAAATACCCTTCAGCATAGCGTAGGTTTAGCCCCTAATCTTTCCGCCTGTGACCTTTTTTTTCTCGGACTGGTAATTGGTTACCTTTGCAAAGAATACGTTTTCTGATATCCAGAATAAATCATAGTTACTCCCTTCTCTGATTCCCAAATTGAAACACTGACATTTTGTCATATATAAAATTTTTCAACAGTGAAAAACTGCGTTTTTCCACTGTTTTCGCACTGTCTCATTTTGAGTTCAAATACGGGACTAATACGGCATAACTACGGTATTAATCCGGCATAAATACGGCGACTGACATTTTGTCAAACGTGTTGATTATTTATACAGACAGGGGATCATCAAAGCAGTCCTGGATTACCTTACTTGAAAGCTTTCTCCACAAGGTCTTTCTGCTGCTGACGCGATATCTTGGCAGAGCCTACAGCTGGACTTGCACCTTCAGGACGGCCGCTGTATGTGAGTTTCTGCCCATCGTTCAAATCCTCGGTCAGCCTGGTCTGAAGGAAATTCCACGCACCCATATTCCTCGGCTCTTCCTGTACCCAGACAACTTCTTTCGCATTCGGGTATGAACTCAATACTCCTCTAACCTGGTCAGACTTATAAGGATAAAGCTGTTCCATCCGGACAATAGCTGCGCCGGTATTCTTATTTTCCGCACGGTACTTTATCAGATCATAATATACTTTGCCGCTCGTCAGCAGGATCTTTTTAATCTCATTTTTGTTATTGATTGTATCATCATCAATTACTTCCCTGAATCTTCCATTGATGAATTCTTCTTTGGGAGATTTGGCCTCGGGTAAACGAAGCAGACTCTTCGGCGTCATGATTATAAGCGGCTTCTGCACAGCATTCTTAATCTGACGCCTTAATACGTGGAAATACTGAGCAGGAGTGGATGGATAACATACCTGCATATTATTTTCTGCGCAGAGAATCAGGAACCGTTCGAGCCTTGCACTTGAGTGTTCGGGACCCTGGCCTTCGTATCCGTGGGGCAGGAGAAGAACAAGACTATTAGGCAGCTGCCACTTTTCATAGGATGTTACTATGAAATTATCAATTATTACCTGGGCACCGTTTGCGAAGTCGCCAAACTGCGCTTCCCACATCACCAGTGCCAGCGGGTCAGCAGTGCTGTAGCCGTATTCAAATCCAAGTACTGCTGCTTCTGAAAGAAAGCTGTCAAGTGCTTCAAGTTCAGCCTGGTTTTTAGAAAGATTATTCAGCGGAATGTATTCGCCTCCGCTTTTAATATCTGTTAGAGCAAGGTGTCTTTGACTGAATGTTCCTCTTACACTGTCCTGTCCGCTTAATCTGACCGGTGTTCCTTCCAGCAGTAAGCTCCCGAATGCAAGTGTTTCTGCAAATGCCCATTCCGCTCCTGACTTTCCATCAATAAGATCTTTCCTCTTCTCAAGGAATTTCTTAAGCTTTGGATGAATAGCAAACTCTTCAGGAAGGTAAGTGGTCCTTTCCACTATTGTTTTCAGGGTCTCCTCAGAAATTCCTGTTTCAGTCACAGGTTTTATCGACTCAATCCTCTCCTTTGAAACTGCCAGGGGTATATCTGTATTAAAACTGATGCTCTTTTTCCTGATCTTATCGAAAGCTTCGCTCAAGTCGTTATAAATCTCTTCGTTCATCTTCTTAATCAGATCTTCCGAGAGGACCTTGCTCTTCAGAAGAACATTCTCATATATTTCTTTCACAGAAGGATGATTTTTGATTATGTCGTAAAGCAGAGGCTGGGTGAATCCCGGCTCGTCTCCTTCGTTATGCCCGTGTCTCCTGTAGCCAAACAGATCTATTACCACATCCTTCTTAAATATCTGCCTGTACTCGAACGCAAGTTTTGTCACCCATAATGAGGCTTCAGGATCATCGCCGTTTACATGGAATATTGGTGCCTGTATCATCTTCGCAACATCTGAAGCATAGACGGATGAACGTGCATCCTCAGGAGTGGTTGTAAAACCTATCTGGTTGTTTATAATTATATGGACGGTACCGCCTGTCCTGTAGCCGCTCAATTGGGAAAGGTTCAGAGTCTCGGCAACAATACCCTGACCTGCAAACGCAGCATCCCCGTGGATAAGTACCGATAGCACTTTTCTATGAGCCTTACTATCTTCAAGACGCATTTGTTTTGCTCGTACGATTCCTTCAACAACAGGGTTAACCCACTCAAGGTGACTTGGATTGGAAGCCACAGAAACTGTTATCATTTTACCATTGTGGGTCTTGTATTTTCCTGTTGCCCCGAGATGATATTTCACATCACCTGAACCGGCAATAGAATTAGGATCCTGAATATCTTCAAACTCAGATAAAATAGATTCATAAGACTTGCCGATAATATTAGCAAGTACATTCAGCCGTCCGCGATGGGCCATTCCAAGTACTACTTCAAGAACATTTGACTGACTGGCTTCATCAAGAAGCATATCAAGAACCGGTATAAGCGTTTCAGAACCTTCAAGTGAGAACCTCTTGTGTCCTATAAACTTTGTATGAATGAAATGTTCGAAAGTCTCCGCGTTTATCAGCTTGTTAAGTATGCGTTTCTTAATTTCAGGACTGAAGTCGGGCTGATTCTTAATCGGTTCCATCTTACTCTGAAGCCAGACCTTCTCCTCAGGATTCTGAATATGCATATATTCAACGCCGATCTTCTCGCAGTAAGTCTTCTGCAGAATCTCAAGTATTTGTCTTAGAGAAGCCGTCTTCAGACCGCTGAATCCGCCTGTTATGAAGTAGCGGTCCATATCCCAGATTGTAAGGCTGTAAGTAGCTGGATCAAGCTCAGGGTGATAAGGCGTCTGAAATCCAAGCGGATCGAGGTTTGCGATCAGGTGTCCCCTCACTCTATACAGATTTATAAACTGAAGAACTTTTGCCTGCTTTTCGATCTCTTCCGTATTAGCGGCATTGTCAAAAATTCCCGGCTGATAGTCGGCTTTCCATACGTACGGTTTATAAGGAATATTAAGGACTTCAAAAATCTCATCATAAAAATTGTCTTTGCCGAGCATCAGTTCATTAATTTCTTTCAGGAATAAACCTGATTCAGCACCCTGGATGATCCTGTGATCATAGGTGCTCGTCAATGTCATCACTTTGCTTACACCAAGTGCAGATATCGTTGATGGCGACATTGCCTGGTATTCGGGGGAGTACTGGATCGCGCCTGTTGCGATGATAGCACCCTGTCCCACCATAAGCCTTGGTACCGAAGCAGCCGTGCCGATCGTGCCCGGATTCGTAAGCGTAATTGTAGTTCCAGCAAATTCCGCCGGATCAATCTGTCCCTTCCTTGAACGGGTAACAAGGTCTTCGTATGTATTCCAGAACTCTTTAAAGTTCATACGGTTTGCATTTTTAATATTCGGCACAATAAGCGAATGTGAACCGTCTTTTCTTTCAAGGTCTATTGCAAGCCCGAGGTTAACATTTTTCCTCTTTATAATATTTGGTTTTCTGTTGATAATTGTAAAAGCATTATTCAGTGCCGGAACAGCTTTAACAGCCTTAAGTATCGCCCAGCTTATAAGATGTGTAAAGGAAACCTTTCCTGCATTCTTCTTCTTAAGGAACTGGTTAAGAACTTTGCGGTTCTCTTCAAGGAGCTTTACGGGAATAGTCCTCTGTGAAGTCGCAACAGGAATTGTCAGACTATAATTCATATTTTCAAGAATGCGTGCTGAACTTCCGGCAATCACCTGTGTTTCATCTTCATCAGCAGGAACCGGAAATTCAATTCCTCCTAAATCAAACATGGAGCCGTTTGCCTTTTTCTCAGGTTGGCCGTTATCCTCTGCCTTTCCGGTTACTTTCCCGAAAAACTTCTGCCATTGATCCGGAAGCTGTGATGGATTCTGTTCGTATTGCTCGTGAAGATATTCAACAAACCAGGTATTTGCTCCGAATTTTTCTAATTCTTCTTTTTGTTCCTTGGTTAACTCGTTAGGTTTCATTTTTATATAATTGTCTTTGATTTATAAAATATTCATTAAATTTATAAAAGAAATTATCCACATCATAAATTGAGATAATGACCTGCGGGTCATTAAGTAAAGTAATAAGTAATGGGATTTACTATATCCAATTTACTAAATATTTTTAATTCATATTAATTATAGAGCCCTCATAAGGCCGTATATGATCAAAAGCAATGAAATCGCTAATCTGAGGAGGAGTTACTCATTGAAAGAATTAACTGAAAATATAGTCGATCCGGATCCATTTATACAGTTTTTACACTGGTTTAATGAATTGCTGAAATCGGATGTTAAAGAACCGAATGCAATGGTGCTTGCTACCTCATCATCTGAGGGTATCCCTTCTGCCAGGACGGTACTTCTTAAGAAATTTGATGAGTCAGGATTTGTTTTCTTTACGAATTATGAGAGCCATAAAGCAAAAGATTTATCTGCCAATCCTAATGCGGAGATCCTGTTTGTGTGGCTGGAACTTGAGAGACAGGTGAGGATAAGGGGCAAAGCTGAAAGAGTTTCTTTAGAGGAATCGGCAGAATATTTTCAGTCGCGTCCTACCAACAGTCAGATTGGTGCATGGGCCTCAAAACAGAGCAGCGTTATACCGGGAAGGGAGTTCCTTGAAGAAAAATTTAAGGAAACAGCTGAAAAATATAAAGACGGCAAAATTCCTCTTCCTCCTTTCTGGGGAGGCTTCAGATTGGTGCCTGATGAGTTTGAATTCTGGCAGGGAAGGGAAAGCCGCCTGCACGACAGGATTAACTATCGCCGCAAAAGGGATAGCTGGGAGATTGTTAGGCTGTCACCTTAAATTTGATAAAATATTATACCAATTTTTTCCAGTTTCTTGAACTGTTTATCGGCAGTAATGAGCGGCATCGCCAGAAAGTCAGCAGTTGCAGAAATGATTGCATCCGGGATTTTGAGGTGGTATTGTAATCTTAAATTTATTGTCCTCTTTTTTATAAACTCATTCAGGCCCACAACTGTGCAATCTGAAATAAGAGCTTTAATAATTTCCTTTTCTTTAACTGATAGCTTATCAAAAGTAAGTAATTCTATTTCTGTTATAAAAGAAATAAATGTTTTCTTACCCATAGAAGCTCTTTAATTGTTTCATCCCCATTAAGAAGGTAAAGAAGTATATTTGTGTCACAAAGTAAATTAGTTCCACTCATCTCTTAATTTCTTCTGTACTATAAGTGGATCTGCCTTTAGTTTTAATTTACCTGAATATTTTGAAGCGTCCAGAGTCTTCCCTTTTTTATCCATATCACTCATTATTTTTCTGAGTTCATCTTTCTTTGTTTTTTTGTTTATTACTTTTATCATATACATACCTCGCATATTTAAACATAAAAATATAACTAAAACTTAAACCTCCCCTTCATCATCGGGGTTTCCATAATCACCGTTCTCATAGTAATGGCAGAGAGTATAATAATTCCTCCGACTATCGCCATAAAGGATGGTACTTCACCATAACCTATAAACACCCATACCGGGTTAAGCACGGGTTCAACAAGCGCAATTATTGAAGCTTCTATTGCCAGTACTCTTCTTAACCCATAAGAGAATACCGCATATGCTAGTCCTATCTGAAATACACCAAGGAACGATACCATCCACATGTTGCTGAAGTTTACGTTCTCTATACCCGTTAAAAAAGGGATACAAGTTAATGCTACAATAACATTTCCGTAAAAGATAGAACTCAGCTGATATTTGTTTTCATTCTTCCTTAAACCAAGGAAGAGAGCTGCAAACATTACCCCCGAAAATAGCGCAACCAGGTTACCTTCAAAATGTTCGGGAGATATCTTCCCCATAAAGAAAAAGAACATCCCAATTATGCACACGATAATTGTAATAATATTTACCCGGTTATATGAAGTTTTGAAAAGAACCGGTTCAAAAATTAAAACATAAATAGGTGCGGTCGATTGAAGAAAAATGGCATTCGCCGCAGTAGTCATCTTCAGAGCAATAACATAAGCTGTAAGCACTGATGCATAAAAGACAGCATTCACAAAGGTGAGCGTGTTTACCTGCAGCAGCCTCTTCCTGAAAAGGATGGCAAACACCAGCCCAGCAATTGAACACCGGAAGAAAGATATCTGCATCGCATCAAAGGTAACAAGCTTAACAAATAGTCCTCCCGAGCTCCACATTAGAGCCGCAGTAAATACCGCCAGAAGTCCGACCTGATGTTCCTGAAGTCTTTTTAACAAGTTCACATCCCCGATTCAAAAAATTTCCAATAGCTCGCTCTGTCAACTTTATGCACTTTTATGATGTCCGTGATTATGTTTTAAGTCTCATTGAGAATGAACAGTCACATATACCAGGGTAGTTTTACCCACCTGTTGCGCCCCATCTATTATTATCGTTTCCCCAAAAATAGGTTCGATTTTATGCTCTTTTCCAGTAACCTTTTTATAATAATAAAAATATTTATCATAAATTTTTGATTATAATATGAAAATTATGGAAAATATGAGTATTGGTCAATTTCATTTACTTTTGAGATTTACTGAAGAAATCACGGAAAAATTGTATAATACAGTAGATTATTTCATGCAGAACTTAAAATGGCAGCCAGTTATAAATATATAGACCATACTGCAGATATTGCTATTGAGGTTTCAGGGAGCACTTATGCTGAATTATTCATTGCTGCTCTGACGGGGTGGAAGGATAGCATAATAAAAGTTTCCCAAATAGAAAGAACAACAGAAAAAAAGGAAATAACTCTTTCTGAACACTCAGCAGAAGAACTCCTTGTTTCATTTCTTCAGGAATTGAATTACCTCTTCGAAAATAAAAAACTCTTCCCGGCTGAACTAAACGATATTCATATCGAACAAGAAAATGATCAGTTCTTATTGAGAAGCGTAATCCTGTTCACATCCGTTGCTGCAGATGATGAAGTAAAGACTGAAATAAAAGCGGTAACCTTCCATCAGCTTGACATTAAGAAGGTGAATGATGTATATAAAACTTTAATAGTTTTCGATATTTGAAAGGCGGGAGAATATTATGCACGCAGGCGGAATAGAACTGAATAAAATAACGAAAAACCTCTGGGAAATATCACCAAAAGAAGGAATGAGAGTACCTGGAAGGATTTATATTTCTCAGAAGATGATTGAACAAAACCTGCAGGATAATGACGCCGTAAAGCAGGTGATGAATGTGGCTCACCTTCCCGGTATTCAGAAATATAGTCTTGCTATGCCCGATATCCACTGGGGCTATGGTTTCCCTATAGGAGGAGTAGCTGCTACTGATGCCGTGGAAGGTGTGATTTCACCGGGAGGTGTAGGTTATGATATTAACTGCGGGGTACGGCTCGCGGTAACCTCCCTTGAATATGAAAATGTAAAGCACAGGATAGAATCGCTCGTCTCAAGTTTATTCAGGAATGTGCCAACAGGAGTGGGAGCCTCAGGCGCTATCAAAAAATTATCTCCCAAAGAAATGAAATCGGTTCTGGCTAAAGGATCCTCATGGGCTGTGGAGAACGGTCTGGGTGATTCCTCAGATATAGAATTTACAGAAGAAAGCGGAACTCTGAAGAACGCCGGTTCCGATGTTGTTTCTGCAAGGGCGATTGAAAGAGGGGTCGATCAGGTGGGGACACTCGGTTCAGGAAATCATTTTCTTGAAGTTGATGTGGTTGATGAAGTATATGATGAAAATGCGGCTTCAGTAATGGGAATATTTAAGGGACAGCTGGTGCTGCTTATTCACACAGGTTCACGGGGACTGGGCTACCAGGTTTGCGATGATTATCTGAAAATACTCGTTAAAGCTGGTTCTAAATTTGATTTCAAATTACCTGATCGGCAGCTGGCTTGCGCTCCCCTTAACTCGCAGGAGGGAGAGGATTACTTTGCTGCTATGCAGTCGGCAGCTAACTTTGCCTGGAATAACAGGCAGGTGATAATGAACTTAGCAAAGAATAGTTTTAAGGATACTTTTAAGATGACTGACTCTGAACTGGGTTTTAAGCTTGTTTACGATGTCTGTCATAATATCGCAAAATACGAAATGCACATTATCAACGATAAAGAAAAAAGAGTATGTGTGCATAGAAAGGGTGCAACAAGAGCTTTCCCGCCGGGCAGCAGAATGATACCTGAAAAATACAGGAGCATCGGACAGCCTGTCCTTATCCCTGGCGATATGGGAAGGTACTCGTATGTTGCTGTCGGAACTGAAAAAGCGATGGAGGAAACCTTCGGATCCTCCTGTCACGGTGCCGGCAGAAACCTGAGCCGCACCAAAGCCCTGAAGGAAGCCAAAGGAAGAAACCTGGTTGAGGAACTTAACAGGAAGGGAATAGTGATCCAGGCGAAAGGATACAAAACCATCGCAGAAGAAATGCCCGGGGCTTACAAGGATGTATCAGAGGTAGTTGATGTTATGCATAAAGAAGGCATAACCCGAAAAGTAGCAAAGCTCAAACCGGTAGGAGTAATTAAGGGATAAGCTGCTTAAGATAATATTGAAGTTCGTTTATTTTTATTTGTCTGATTGCATTATTTCCCGGTATAAAGTAGATTAAAACATCAAATATTCAAAGGAGAGCCAGGGAATGCACACCATAGATTTATTTCGGGAAAGATCCATTAAATCTTTCCTTTATTCCATTAAATCATATTTTCGGGACATAGAATGATGCTCACCAATCGAAAGTCTGCAATAATTGAAATCCTTCCGGAGGATAAAACTCTTGTTAATGAGTATCTGAATTTTATCCAATGGGTATTTCCCGGGGCCAAGTTTCTCGAATGGTGGGAGAAAGGATTCTGGAAGAATGATTATAAACCTTTCTCTATCCTCGAATCAGGCAAAATAATTTCAAATGTAACAGCCGCCCTTATGGATGTTATAGTTAATGGTCAAAGTTATAAAGCAGTTCAGATTGGCGCGGTAGGTACAATTCCTGAATACCGGAACCAGGGTCTATCCAGGATTTTGATGGAATATGTCCTTAAAGAGTACGAAGATAAAATTGACCTCTTCTTACTATTCGCTAATGAAAGTGTAATGGAGTATTATCCTAAGTTTGGTTTTAGAAAACTCAAAGAGAAAATATTTCTGCTGGACTCACACATCCCGGAGGCAAAATTCTCTGCCAGGAAGTTAAACCTTCAGATCCCAAAAGATTACAGGATTCTGCTGGATTTAATTAATCAGAGAAATGACATTACCAGGATATTCGGAGCAGAGAATTACGGGTCCATAACAATGTGGCATATTTTTAACAGTTATAAAAACAATTTGTTCTACCTTCGGGAGGAGGATACTATTATAATAAAGACAGAAAAAAGGAACGAAATGTTTATCAGGGAAATAATTTTCCGTGAACCTTTTGAAGTCCTTCCTGCATTATCAAAAATAATTGAATCTGACAGAATAGAAAAAATTCATTATTATTTTCCCCCTGACCAGATACGGTTTACTTATAACAAAGAAACTATTCATAAATCTCATTTATTCATAAAGAGCAAAATGGAATTCGATAACGATACGCTGAAATTTCCCGAAACTGCGCAAACCTGATATGTGAAAATGAAAAAAATATTTACATTTTGCTTTTTCCTTCTGATCTCTCATCCCTCTTTTTCTTCATATGCTAATGGATTTACTAAAAACATTTTCCCCGATACCTGGTTTTAATGATTCCTTCATAACCAGATCAACTTTTATTCTAAGTTCATCAGATAAAAAATATTTTAGTTCAATGAATTTTATTAATCCAGGAACTTTTGAAAAAGATACAAGCAGATCTAAGTCACTATCAATGCCTTGTTCATTCCTGGCATATGATCCGAATGCTTCAAGTGAAGCAACGTTGTATTTATCTTTTATGTAAGGCAACAGCCCTCGAAGCATCAACAATATTTTATTTAAATCATTTTCCATACATAAAAATGATATATTTAAATAAATTATTTAACTCCCTTAATCAAATCTTCGGGCATTTGTTGGCCATAAATATCTCCCTCTGTTGTTTTATTTGCATCCAACGCGTCCTCGTTTAAATGAGCCATTTAACATTGATTTTAATATTTCCAATACGTAAGTTTATGTGAAGAACATTACGTATAAAAGGATGACATAATGAATACTAAATTAACTTTGAAATTAAATAAGAGATCTATTGAAAGAGCAAAAAAATATGCTAAAAAGCATAAAAGCAGTTTGTCTACCCTCGTTGAGGAATACTTCAATTTAATATCCGGTAGAGAAAATGTCGCTAAGTTAGAGATTTCCCCAAATGTTTTAGAATTGTCTGGTATTATCAGCCTCAATGAAAACTTCAATCGTAAATCAGAATACGGAAAACACCTTGAAAACAAATACGGCAAAATATGAATGTATTCATCGATACAGATATAATTCTGGATTTACTGGCAAAAAGAGAACCATTTTATATTTATGCTGCTGAACTATTTACTCTCGTTGACAGGAAAAAAATAAAGGCCTTTACGTCACCCATTATATTTGCCAATCTTCATTACATATTAAAGAAACAGAAATCAAACGATTCTGTTCTTCAGAGCCTTAGAAAGTTAAAAGCATTGGTAAAAATTCTACCGATAGATACCAAAGTTATAGAATTGGCTTTAAACTCAGATTTCAAAGATTTTGAAGATGCTATACAATATTTCACTGCAGTGAATGATGGGATAGAAATTTTAGTGACAAGGAATAAAACGGATTATAGCAAAGCTAAAATAACAATTTCTACACCAGAAGAATTTATTAAAACCTGGCACATCCATGCCGGGAAAGGTGAATCCAAATAACAATCAACTCTTCAAAAAAGACCTTCGGACAATCCCCCGGAAGCTGTTTGTCCGGACGGTAACGTAACTAATAATTAAGGCGCATATACATCTTAAACCCTGCAAGGTATAGTTTATTTTCTTACAAGTGTGTATATTTACAATAATAATACACACGACAGGAGATAATAATGAGAACGAATATAGTTATTGATGACAAGCTTATGTCGTTAGCTCTTAAAACTTCCGGATTGAAAACAAAAAAGGAAGTAGTTGAAGAAGGTTTAAGGTTATTAGTAAAGGTAAAAAATCAAAGTAAGCTTAAAAAATTTAGAGGTAAATTAAAGTGGGAGGAGAACTTAGATAAAATGAGACAAAATAAATGATATTTGTTGATTCTTCAGTTTTAATCGATTACTTCAATGGAATCGAAAATTGGCAGGTTGAAAAACTTGATGAAATGCTTGGAAAAGAAATAATAGTAATAGGTGATTATATTTTGGTTGAAGTTTTACAAGGTTTTCGAAGTGATAAAGATTATTGTACTGCAAAGACTGTACTTGGTTCATTTCCTTGTCTGGATATATGTGGAGAGGAAATCGTGGATAAAGCAGCAAATAATTATAGAATATTAAGAAAAAAAGGAATCACAGTTCGAAAGACTGTTGATGTAATAATTGGCACATTTTGTATTGAGAATGAACTTCAATTACTTCATAATGATAAAGATTTTCTCCCATTAGAAAAATATTTGGGATTACAATCGATAGCTTTAAGGAGCAGCTGACCAGCGGTTCTCCTAAGTAGTCTTTCGACATACCGATCGGATATCGATCTTCGTGCCGTTGAGCCTTAGCGGTAAAACCTTCCGTAATCGATCAGCCAACTGCAAAATCTCAGCTAAAAAACCCACACCTCAGAATACCTTAGCTCGGCATAGCCGGCAACCAAAAGAAACCATAAATAGGCAAGAAACTCTATGAATTATTGACATTTTTTGATTTCGGTGGCTTCGATACATCCCGCCCATAAGGATATATAGCAAGGGCGGGCCACTCAGCCACCGCTATACGTTACAAACTATTGTGAGTTCTAATAGCTTGACCAATAAAACAAAAATTTGACTGAGGATACCATACTGCATTGCGTAGGTTTAACACATAATTTTTGCATCTGTGGGCTTTACTCTGTTCGGGCGGATAAATCCCTGTCCTGGACAGAAAAATGCCGGCTGTTAATCCGGTCTACTATTATCTATTAAGAGACGTATTCAGGACGTATTCAGATAGTTGATAGCACGTAGAAAGGAGATAAATATCGTCCGGGAAAGACCAGGAAGCACAGAAGGATGTCCATGTTTGTTTTCAGATGTAATATGGGGTGAAATAATAGCGGGGATCGAGAGGAGATACGATATTTTTTGATATATTGCAAAAAATGAAATACAGCTATAATCCGCCGGGTGTTCTGAAAACGATCTTTGCTTCGTTTCAATGGGATTCGAAGGTTGATAAGATACTTCTCACTTTTGATGATGGGCCTATCCCTGCAACAACTCCTTTGATTCTTGAGATTCTCTCAAGATATAATATCAAGGCCGCATTTTTCTGTGTGGGTGAAAATGTTCAACGGTACCCTGAACTTTACCGAGATCTGATCAATGAGGGTCACCTTGTGTGCAATCATACTTTTAATCATATATCACTCACAAAATTAAATTATGCAGAAGCTGAAGCACAAATAGAAAAATTCAACAATTTAATAAAGGGAAATTTTGGCGGAGAAGTTTTATATTTCCGTCCGCCGCATGGCAGGTTTATTTTATCGACTCCTTCTTTAATGAAGGAGATGAAACTGAAGAATGTTATGTGGTCGCTGCTTACGTACGACTTCAGGAATGATTTGAATCTTGTTAAATTTGCAGTCAATCACTACCTTGAAAGAAAATCTATAGTAGTGCTGCACGACAGCCTTAAAAGTAAGGATATTATTGCTGAGTCAATTGATTACATCGTCGAAGAATCCTCACGGAGAGGGTTTCAAATCGGAGCACCTTCAGAATGTTTGAGATAATTTTTCTCATTTTCCTTTGCGGATATTTTATCCAGTCGGTTCTTTTTATAATCGGTATAAATAAAAACTTCCCTAAAGCAAAAGATGAGGATCTCCCGGCAGCGGCTGTCATTGTTGCCGTCAGGAATGAGGAGACAAATATTCTCAGGTGTCTTAATGCTCTTGATAAACTCGTTTACCCGGGAGAGAAGCTTGAGATAATTATTTCCGACGGTCACTCGACAGATTCAACTGTGCAGATAGTTGATGGGTTCATAAAAGATAAAAAGAAATTCAAAAGAATCAGCGCTGATCCTGAAAAGGAAAATCTGAAGGGGAAGGCAAATGCAATAGACAGTGCAATCAGAACTACAGATGCAGATATCATTCTGACAACAGATGCAGATTGTGAAGTCGATCCCCTCTGGGCTAAAACAATATGCTCTTATTATAAAGATGATGTGGGAATTGTGAACGGGTTTACGACTCAAACCGCATACAATGCTTTCAGTGGTATGCAGTCAATTGATTTTGTCTACCTCTTGATTGTCGCTGCGGGTACTATAAACCTGGGTTATCCTATCAGCTGTATAGGTAATAATATGTCGTACAGGAAAAAAGCATATCTTGAAACAGGAGGTTACGAAAAGCTTCCGTTCAGCGTGACGGAGGATTTTAATCTTCTCATGGCGATTGCCCGGCTGGGTAAATTCAAGATAATCTTTCCTCTGGACAAGAATGCATTGGTTACTTCATTACCATGCACAAGCTTAACTGAACTCTATCATCAGAAGAAGAGATGGGGGGTAGGCGGACTCGGTGTTCCATTCCGCGGTTTTGTAATTATGTCGTTCGGACTAATAGTCAATCTCTGCATTCTCCTTACTCCTTTATTTTTCTCAACTGCCTGGTTATATTTAGCTGTATTTAAAATCGCTATCGACCTTTTTGTTTTATACCCTGTACACAGCAGGCTTGGCATAAAGGATCATCTGAAATATTTTCTATGGTTTGAAGTCTATTTCATCATCTATGTCCTTCTGCTCCCGGTCATCGTTCTCACCAGCAGGAAAGTTGTGTGGAAAGGTAAAGAGTATTAATGCTTCTGCTCTGCAACTATTATGTAACATATAAATGCAATGCTTACTGCACCTTCTGTCATTTTGCAGCGCATGAAGAATTCGTAAATACACCTTATGCAAAGCTTGATGATTTCAAGTTAAACATTGAGCAGATGGCAGTCCTGGGTGTGAAGTTCATTGACCTTACTGGCGGAGAGCCACTTCTTCACAAAGAAATTCACCTGATGGCAGGATATGCGCAGCAGTTTAAGATGCAGACAAGCATTACTACAAATGCACTCCTGTACCCGAAGTTTGCTGATAAACTTGCAGGGAAAATAAATCTTCTGCACTTCTCCCTTGATTCGCCTGATGAGGATGAACATAACAACATAAGGAAAGTCGACTGCTATAATTTTGTAATGAAGAGTATCGATATAGCAAAATCATTAGGAGAATATCCGGATATACTTTTTACAGTAACCAATGATACTTATAAAAAGCTTCCGCGGATGCATGAGATCGCGCAGAAACACAACCTTGTGCTGCTCGTTAATCCTGTCTTCTCTTATTTCGGCAACCCGGGTTTAAGTGATGAAGCAATCGATTATATTGAAGAATATACTGACAACAAGCTTGATATCTACCTGAACAAGGGGTTTATGAAGTTAAGAAGGGACGGCGGGAATAATATCAAACATCCCAGCTGCAAAGCGGTGTCGCGCGTTATCGTGATTTCTCCCTACAATGAAATTATTCTGCCGTGTTATCATTTTGAGCACGAAAGAATAAAAATCGACCATCCCATAAAAGAGATCCGGGCATCAGAAAAAGTTAAAGAGTTTCAAAGAATGGAAGGCCGCTTCGATTACTGTCAGGGCTGCACAGTAAACTGCTACTTCGAACCCTCATTTGCATTTCCGACAAGTTATTATGCATTTGCTTCTTTAACCTCAAAATTTAAATATGGATTTAATAAATTAGTAAAGCAAAAAATAGAAAAAAGTTTTTGGAAGGAAAGATCTGACTTACCTCGAAAGTGAATTAGAAATTATTTTGCCACAAAGACACTAAGACGCAAAGTATATTATTAACACAGAAAATATTATCTTTAATTAACTGAATAGTGAAGGGGAAATATGCCTCAAAATATTACTACAAAGAAGAGTACTTCGCTAAACAAATTGTTGATGCTGCGTTTACTGTTCATAAGAAACTTGGACCAGGATTGCTGGAAAAAGTTTATGAAATTTGTTTTTGTCACGAACTGTATAAAAGAAACATAGAGTACAAAAGGCAGGTTGATATCCCGATTGTCTATGATGATTTGGTTTTTGACGAAGGTTTGAGACTGGATGTTCTGGTTGAAGATTTAATTATTTGTGAATTAAAGGCAGTAGACCAGGTAAATCCCGTATGGCAGGCTCAGATAATTAGTCATTTAAAACTGACGGGAAAGCGATTAGGCTTTTTGATAAATTTTAATGTCCCCTTAATTAAAAATGGATTGCAAAGATTCATCGGCACTTGATAAAATTGTCGGAGACACATAAAATTTTATGATTAGAATTCCCTGGGAATTTACTTTGCGTCTTAGCGTCTTAGTGGCAAATAAAATTTTGTTATAAGCTATTTTTTATCAATTTTTTAGATTCCATTTTCTGAGATTAAGAGTTAATGATATGAAAAAGTTTATCCTTACAATACTGTGCTTTCTTTGTTCTTCCCTTGTCTTTTCACAGAGTCGACTAACCTGGTTTCCCTCAAATCTCAACATTCAGCCCTTCACAGCAAACTTTATAGAACCAAGGGCAGGATTTGCATTTGAGATGGGAGGCAAAAAGATACGTCTTGATATCAGCAGATCGCAGGATATTTTTCATCTGGTCAATAAGAATTCATCACTTTCATTTGGTATAGATCTTTTTACTTTTACCAGGCTGCGGGCTGAAAGTGAGTTCCACTTTCCCGTTGAGGCTATCGATTATTTGTTCGGAATCAACTCAGGTTATAAAATTACTAATGAGAATACAGAATACGGTCTAAGATTCAGGCTCAGCCACATAAGTGCGCATTTCGTCGATGGCCAGTATGATTATAAACTAAACTTCTGGCGCAATGGAAGAACAGCAACTGTATATACCAGGGAATTTATTGAACTTTTACCATTTTACCGGTACGAAGGCTTAAGATTCTATGCAGGACTTACTTACCTTTTTCACAGAAAACCCCTGGATATCGGCAAAGGGATCTACCAGGCAGGCTTTGATTATTACTATACAAAATTTGAAAATATTTATCCTTATGTTGCATACGACTTTAAACTGGAAAAGGTAAATAAATTTTCCGGGAGTAATATTTTAACTGCGGGAGTAAAATTCGGGGATTATAAATCACGTGGATTAAGTCTTGCAATAACTTACTTTGCCGGTAAAAGCGTTCACGGGGAATATTATGATCTCAATGAATCTTACACAACAATAGGATTTAATCTCGATTTATAATGCCGGACAATTATCAGACAGACCAGACGGATATAACAGGCTACAGGCAGAAGCAGAAGAAGAACTCGGTGCTTCTTCATATAGGATTGTTTATTATTACGTTCATAACCACTACAATCGCCGGTGCTGAGTGGACTACCGGAACTATGGGCCCATATGAACTTAACCATCTTTTAATCGGACTTCCGTACTCTATTGCTATAATGTTTATTATCTCATGTCATGAATTCGGACATTATTTTGCTGCAAGGTATCATAAAGTAAATGCAACACTGCCTTACTATATCCCTTTTCCGAACGTCCCGGGATTTCTGAACTTCGGTACCATGGGTGCAGTGATCAGGACAAAGTCCCCCATCCCTTCGAAAAAAGCCATGTTCGATATCGGTGTTGCAGGTCCTATTGCCGGCTTTGTTGCCTGCCTTATAGTTTTGACCTATGGATTTATGAATGTTCCCGGACAAAATTATCTGCTTCATATTCACCCTGATTTCTTTTCTCCGGATTACGGCAAAACAGGGATTCAGCTCGAATTCGGGAATACATTGCTCTTTTCCTTCCTTAAATTGATATTCATACACCCGGGACAATTCTTCCCCCCGATGACAGAAGTCTACCACTACCCGTTTCTATGTGTTGGCTGGTTCGGTATGTTTATTACAGCAATGAACATGATCCCTGTGGGGCAGCTGGACGGCGGGCATATCGGTTATACAATGTTCGGTGCAGAATCACATTATAAGATCGCGGTTATTTCTTTCACTGTTCTTTTTGTCCTCGGACTTGCCGGGCTTCTGGAAATTCTTCTGGAAATTGATTTTGCCTTTGGCTGGGTAGGATGGCTGGTATGGGCGCTCATCCTGTTTTTTGTAATCAAATTGAAGCATCCGGATATCCCGGATTATAATGATCTCGACGGAAAAAGAAAATTTTTGGGTTATCTTAGTTACTTCATTTTAATAATTTCTTTTTCCCCGACTCCGTTTCTGGTAAGCGGGGGGATGTAATTTTACCTTGAGTGACGCTAAAATCAAACCAATATTAACTTTATGAAAAAATTCGCTCTTTTATTACTGCTTCCCGTATTATTCTGGGGATGCGAAAAAACCTACGATTCTGTTGTAAATCCGAAACAGAACAACACAGTACAAGTAACAGGAATTGCTGAAATTGATTCAGTAGATTACCTGACCTCAGATTCGGTACTAACCTTTGCCATCTCATTTAATTCAACAGAGCAGATCCAGTCTGTTCAATTTAATATTGTTTCACCCGCAGGAACCCAGCTGAATTCCTCTCCCATCACGCTTTATAATGATGGTGATCTTTCAGCGCACGGAGATGTTTCAGCCGTCGATACCACCTTCTCGAATAAATTTACAATGAGCAACAGTTATATAAATGGTGTTTACATAGTTAAGTACTACGTTACAGATATTTATAACTCATCCAATTATATATCAGCTCAGAATTTTGTATTTGATAATGGTAAGGATAGATTTGCACCGCAAATATCAAATTTGCTTTTACCAGATTCAGTTGCCCGTGATGTTGTATTTACATTTTTTGTAACTGCATCCGATTCAAATGGACTTGATGATATTGCTTTGGTTTACTTTGAACTCTATAAACCAGATAGTACGCTTGTGACTGATGGAAATGGAAATAGTATATTTGCTATGCACGATGATGGTAACTTATCTGTATGGGGAGATTCGACAGCTAATGATGGTATCTATTCATTTAAGAATTATTTTTCCTCTAACCCTCCAGCTCAAATTGGAATATGGCGCTTTGAATTTCAGGCAATTGATAACAGCAATCTATTAAGTAATAAAATAATCCAGAATATTAAAGTTACTCCATGAAAAGATCATTATCCTTACTGATAACATTATTCCCGATTTTGCTGTTTTCGCAGACATTGGATTCATACAAATTAGTAAATGAAAAGGGGTTGAGCAAGATCCTTGAAACTGGGACACCAATAAGCAACAGCGTCAGTGATATTATTGCTATGGGCGATACTGTCTGGCTTGGCACAAGCAGAGGCGTCAGTCTTTCTACTGATAACGGTGAAGGCTGGACGAACTTTTACGGCAATGAAGCATTTGGTTCTGAAAGTGTACCAGCAATCGCCTACGATAAATATCACAATGTTATATGGGCTTCAACCGCCCATTCAAAAGATGTTAGCGGATCTACGCTTCCTGAAGGTTCCGGACTTCATTATACCAGCGATAACGGTGCAACATGGCATTCAGTTCCACAGCCTCTTGATGATCCCGAAGATTCAACAATTATTTACGGAATAAATGACGGTGTACAGGCTCCGAAGGTGAGGGCATTACCGGTTACCGTAGCTATTCAGAACCTCGTATATGATATTGCATTTACTCCTGATGCAATCTGGGTTGCATCTTTTGCTGGCGGCATAAGAAGAAGTACTGATATGGGACAAACATGGCAGAGAATTCTTCTTCCATCGGATAGCCTTAATTCAATTAATCCCGGCGACACCATTAAATATGCATTATCCCCCTCATCCGGGAATTTTGGCCAGGGCTGGCTGAATCATAGATTATTTTCTATTGCCGCGAAAGATGACTCAACTATTTATGTGGGCACAGCCAACGGAATAAATAAAACTACAGATGCTGATGCACAATATCCGTCATGGACAAAATACACTCATCTGAACCAGCCGAATCCTATAAGCGGAAACTTTGTTGTTGCACTTGGATATAACCAGGCCGACAATTCAATCTGGGGTGCAACCTGGAAAGCTGAAGGATATACAGAATATTATGGTGTCAGCTACTCAATCGATGACGGTGTTAACTGGCAGGTCGTACTCCCTCATGAGCAAGCGCATAATTTCGGGTTTAAAGGCGATCAGCCGATGGCCGCTACCGATAACGGTGTTTTCCGTTCCAGTAATTCAGGAGCAACCTGGACTCTTCCCGGTTCTATTGTAGATAGTGAAACAGGAGCAATTCTTAAAACCACTGCTTTCTTTTCTGCCGCTGCCTCAGGCAATACGGTATGGCTCGGATCAGATCAGGGATTAGCCAGATTTACAGAGACAGGCTTAATGTGGTCCGGTGAATGGAAAGTTTATATTGCTGCTCCATCATCAAAAGAGGTTTACGCATTTCCCAATCCCTTTTCTCCCAGGATAGATTCGAAAATTATTTTTAAGTATGATACAGGCGGTAAGGATGAGAATGTGACAATCAGGGTTTTTGATTTCGGAATGAACTATGTAAGGACAGTTATTCAAAATACACCGCGAAAGATCTCTGCTACTGATTCGCCTTATGATAACTGGGATGGTACAGACGACAATGGCAGTGTAGTTCCAAATGGTGTATACTTCTACCGGATAGAAGTGGGATCGAATGATCCGTTGTATGGAAAAATTATTGTACTGCAGTAGTGAATCACATACATCCATACAGCATAAATGATTGGATGATTGGATGATTGAATGATTGGATGATTGAATGATTGGATGATTGAATGATTGAGTGATTGGGTGATTGGATGATTGGATGATTGAATGATTGAATGATTGGGTGATTGGGTGATTGGAAAACTTTTGAACTTAAATTTGAACTTGAACTTGAACTTAACCTGAGGTTTGGTTGAAAAAATATTTCTTAATACTGATTATATTTTCTTTTAGTGTTTTACTCACTGCTCAGCCGCAGTTCAGCAGGATAAGTTCCATGCCGGGTGCATTCACCAGGATGGGATTCGGAGCCCGTGGTATCGGCATGGGCAATGCAATGACAGCTGTAACCGAAGGCAGCCTTGTCTCATATTATAATCCTGCACTAAGTGTTTTCCAGGAAGGAAATTCTTTTCAGACATCATATACATTTTTATCACTTGATAGATCGCTGAACTTTTTATCATTCACCCGCAGATTTGATCTCGGCGGTAAGAAGAACAGGGCTGCAGGTATAAGTGCTGGAATTATAAACAGCGGGGTGAGTAAGATTGATGGCAGAGATAACCAGGGTCTTCAGACAGGTGAACTTTCAACCTCCGAGAACCAGTTCTTCGTGGGTCTGGGAAAAAGATTTTCCGAGCACCTCGCCATCGGCATCGAAGCAAAATTTTATTATTATAAACTATATGAATCCATAACTTCCAGCGGTGTAGGCGTTGACATTGGCGCCCTCTATAAGATAAATGATAAGTGGAATGCAGCCGCGTCAATTACAGATGTTAACAGTGCTTATAAATGGGATACGAGTAATCTCTACGGTACTGACGGAACAGTGTCAACAAATAAGTTCCCTATACTTAAAAGGCTGGCAGTCAGTTACTTTGACAGCAGCCTGGGACTCCTTGCATCTCTTGAATTTGAAAACAGCAATGCGGAAACAAATATTATCAGAGCCGGCGCTGAATATAATATTTACGAAGGACTTTATCTGCGGGCCGGAATTGATCAGTTCAACCTCAGCAACTCTGATTTTCTGCCTAAACCTTCGGCAGGCTTTTCCTATGCAAGAAGTTTTGATGGTATCAGGATAGGCGTTGATTATGCATTTATGATTGAACAGTATTCTCCGCAGGACCGTCACGTTGTCGGAATAAATGTGATGTTTTAATTAAAATATTTATACTTAAACCTGAACCTCAGGCAGGCTTGAACTTAACCTTTAACTTGAACTAGAATAAATGAAAAAATTAATACTATTCCTTTTAGTCCTTACAACTTATACATTTTCCCAATCAGCAGGGAACACTGGCCTATCATTTCTCAAATTCGGATTCGGAGCGAAGAACATTGCGATGGGCGATGCCGGGGCAGTTTCTGCCAGCGATGTCACAGCATTGTTTTATAATCCCGCCCGTCTTGCCCGAAATGACAACACCGAAATAATGCTTATGCATAACGAATGGATACAGGACGTAAGGAGTGAAGTGCTCGGTATTTCATCTGCGTTATGGGGACTGCCGATAGCGATAGGGTTTAATGTTACCACAGTAAGTGATATCGAAGTCCGTACAAAACCCGGCGCCGCGGATTCAAAGTTCAATGCCAATTATTTTTTCGGCAGTTTATCGACAGGCTTCGGCATCGTCAAAAATATTGATTTCGGACTATCGGCAAGATATCTTTATGAAAATATCCTTAATGATCAGGCCGCGGGCTGGGGATTTGATTTCGGTCTGAACTACACTACTTCAATAGACGGGTTAACTGCCTCGGCTGTTATCCGGAACGTTGGTTCTATGAATAACCTTCGTAATGAGGCAACAAAGCTTCCTTCAGATATCCGTGTCGGTCCTGCCTATCACTTAGACTTTACCGATTCGAAGATCGGTGTTACCGCAGCGGCCGAATTCCAGAAATATCTTTCGACAGACGATACACACTTTAACCTCGGCGCCGAAGGCGTTTATGATAATATAATAGCACTGCGGGCTGGTTATCAGACCGGGTATGAAGCACGGGGCGTTACCGGCGGCATCGGTCTCATGTGGGGAAGTTTAAGATTTGATTATGCATTCCTTCCATTCTCATACGGACTGGGAAATTCGTCCATATTCTCCCTGCAATTCAGGTTTTAATAAATCAGCTAATTATGCCTGTCCACCTGATTATTGTTTCCAGATACTTTCTGCTTGTCCCTTCTTATCTTCTTATCCTCTCCTATCCCTCATCCTCTTTCAACCTGATTCGCTGAGGCTATGTGCCTGTTCTTCGGCCGTAGAGCGGCAGATACATTAGTAGAACTGACGAAGAGAGTTATGTCAAAAGAGCTGCAGAGCAGCGAAACATATCTAAATAAATTCATTGGTGGGACACAAGCCGGGATTCATTTCAAAAGATAAAATAATTTTCATATTTTCTGACTAAATAATTAGTCATATGGCTAAAATATTAGTCGGTAAAAAGTGGTAGTAAATAATATATTAGTATTACATCCTTACGAATTCAGGCAGCCTTGCTGTACCCCGGGTACTAAACGGAAAACCTGGTTAATCTTAGTTTCAATATTAAATGCAGAAATTGTATTTTTCAGTTCAAATTTTACTAATCTTAATTCAGTATCCGGAAATATGATCGAATATAACACATATAAAAAATCAGGTTTGTCCTCTGATGAGTGGGACAATTTTATTGAAAATTCAGATAATGGAACAATTTTTCATAAACGGGAGTTCCTCGCCTACCATCCTGAAGGAAGATTTGATGACGCTTCAATCGTAGTTAAAAAAGATAATAAGGTGCTGGCACTTTATACAGCTGCTGTTGTTGAAAGGGAAGGGAAGAGAGTCCTTGCTTCTCATCCCGGAGCTTCATACGGAAGCTTTATATATAATTCAGATCTCAATTTTAAGGAAGCTCACACAATGGTTGATGTGCTTCTGGATTATGCGAAGGAGCTTAAGGCCGGCCGGGTGCAGCTCACCCCTCCGCCAATTATTTATCAAACAAAATATTCCAATTACATCGATTTTGCGCTTGTACGCAATGGATTTACTTACTTAAAAAGGGATGTTTCAAGTATCGTTCAACTTGATTTTGATAAGGATGAACTGCTTTCTACATACCGTGCGGAAGCCAGGACTGCTGTAAAGAAATCTATTAAACAGGGGGTAGAAATTGTAGAATGTGAAAAGTTTGCCGAATATTATGAGATTCTGAAGAAGAACCTGAAGCTGAGACATAATGTATCGCCCGCTCACTCGCTCGATGAGCTTATAAAGCTTAAGAAGATGTTCCCGGCAAAGATCCGTTTATGGGGTGCGTTTCTGAAGGATAAGCTGATTGCGGGAGTCTGCAACTTCAGTGCGAATCCGAAGGTTGTCCTTGCTTTTTATATCAGTCACGATGAAGAATACCAGGAGTACCGCGCTGTGAATTTGCTCTTCTATGAGATAATGAAACGGTATAAAGAGGAAGGATTCCGTTTCCTTGATTTCGGAATTTTCACGGTTAATATGGAACCGAACTGGGGATTGGGCAGGTTCAAGGAGAACTTCGGTGCCCGGGGAATTTTCAGGGATACACTAATAAAAGATATCTAATGCTGAAAATATTACATCTGGCTCCGCAGAATTATGCGGGAGTGCCATATGATTTTTTCAGAATGCATAACAGCGTGGGAGATTACTCACACCTGGTGACTTATCATAAAAACCCCATCGACTTTCCTGAAGATATCTGCCTTGATCTGCCTCTGCCTGATTTCAGTTTTGCTAAAAGGTGGCGGAAAAAGAAAGCAGAGGACAGGGAGGTTCAGGTTACATCAGCTCCTTTGTTCGCTTCAAAGAATACCCTTGAAAGATTGTACTTCAATATTAATGACAGAATGAGACGTAGCAGAATTGAAGAAGCAATAGAAAAGTATAAGCTTGATGAATTTGATATCATACATTATGATGCAGGTCTCGATTTTTACCGCTGCCCCTCCCAGGCTATTAAGTGGAAAAATGAAGGGAAGAAGATAGTCTGCTGTTATTACGGCAGTGATCTTCGCCTGCGGGGACTAATAAAAGAACTTGATGAGATTTCCGATCTGAATATTACTTCCGAGTATGATCACCTCGCATTAAAGAAAGATCTTTATTATCTTTTTTACCCCTATGATCCATCCGAACTTCCGGCAAAGAAGGAGTCTCAGGATGATGTTCCAAAGATCGTACATTCACCTACTAACAGAAAATATAAAGGTACTGATCTGATTATTTCTGTAATTGAAAAAATTAAAAAAGAGAAAAATATTGAATTCATACTGATGGAGAATAGACCGCGCAGAGAGGTGCTGCGGGTGAAAAGTGAAAGCGATATTGCAATTGACCAGGTAGGCGGTTCAATGGGAGGCACAGGATATGGGAAAGCCGGTCTTGAAACTCTCGCCATGGGTATTCCCACTATTACAAATCTGACTGAGGAATATGCGCGATGGCTTCCGGATAATCCATTCGTAGTAGCTAATAATGATGATGAACTTTATAGAAAACTTTCAGAGCTTATTGGTAATCCTGAACTGAGAAAGCTTCTCGGGGATAAGGGAAAGAAGTGGGTAGATAAATATCACGGATATAAAAGTGTAGATTCAAAATTAAAAGAATTATACAGACAGAATAATATTACCTGATGGAGAAAAAAAGCAGTCTATCCAGGGCAACTGCATGGTATACAATCGGAAACCTTTTTGTCAGGTCTGTAAGTTTCCTGCTCCTTCCCTTATATTCTAATCTAATTCCGACAGAAGAATTCGGTCAGTATGCACTGGTGATGTCGCTTTATGCAATAATCGCAGTGTTTTACCAATCGGGATTACAGTCAGCGCTCAGCAAATATTATCTTGAGGAAGAAAACGAGGGCAGGCGGAAAGAGATCTTTTCCACTATAATAAATGCAGCCGGACTTATCGGCATAACCCTTACCATTATCATATTCATTCTCTCCGGCTGGATTGCCCGCGAAACGACAGGAACAATAGGGTATAGCGGACTTATCAGGATAATCTTTGCTGCGCTTTTTTTCGAAAGTATTACCTTCATTACTTTACATCTTTTAAGAACAAAAGAACTTGCACGCAAGGTCGTGGTTTACTCATCCTTCAGTGCTGTAGTGAACCTGATTTTTAACATATATCTTGTCTATTTCCTTCAACTTGGGATCTATGGGATAATCTGGGCTCAATTGGTAACATCTATCTCCGTTTTCTTTATTCTTCTTCCTTTCCTCAGAGAGAACTACCTACCGAGAATAAAGAAGGATATGCTGAAAACTTTTTTCACCTTCGCTTATCCTTTAATTATTGCCGGCCTGCTTTCAGCTTCGGTAGCCGTAATTGACAGATTCATTATTGATCATTTCCTCGGTAAAAGTGAAGTCGGTATTTATAGTTTTGCATACCGCATAGCTCTTGTAATGAATATATTCGTAATGTCGCTGCGAAGTGCGTGGACCCCGTACTCTATACGGATATATAACAGTGGAAATTATAGTGAAGAATTTGGTAAATCATTTACAAAAATTATCGGGGTCAGTCTTTTTATTTTCCTGGTCGTATCAATATTTATAGACGATCTTTTCACACTGAATATTTCGGGCTTTTTCCTTTTTAATCCTCAGTACAGGAGCGGGATCGAAATAATCCCCGTTGTGCTGGTGTCTTACATATTCAGTGCTGTTGTAACATACTTCTCGGTCTATCCCTACGCATCAGGGAAAAGCGTTCACTTTCTTGTTGGCGATTTAATTGCACTGGTTATAAATATTGTCCTTAATTTCTGGCTCATACCTGTATATGGCATTATGGGTGCTGCCGCGGCTACTTTTTTCAGCTACCTGGGAAATGCAGCATATTTAGTAATTATTTCTGAACATAAAATCAAAATTACTTATGAAACGTGGAAGATTGTTGCAATTTTGTTATGTATCGGCCTTTTTTATCTGGTTTCAAAGTTGCTTGATCTTTTTGCTGTAGATGTAATATTATTTGTAATTGCATTTTTCCTGGTATATCGTTTAATAGGATTCAAATTAAAATTTACTGGTAGAATATGAGCTGGATTTTTGGTTTTGCAGGGAATTTAAGCGAACAGAGAAAGCTTGGACTTTCTTCGCTTTATCCTATGCCAAGTGTAAAAATAGATGAGCCGCGTTTATTCATCGCCGCCGGAGGAACAGAATATACATTCAGTTACTCATCTGAACGGAACTGGATCGTGCTGGGTCTGGGAATTGTAACAGGCAGCGGGAATTCCAGGATTATGTCTTCAGATAACTGGGACAAGAAAATAGCTGGGAATTCCTTCAGAGACCCCCAGGGACATTATCTAATAATTAAATGGAATGATGATAAGATAAATTTTTTCAGTGATTATATAGGACTGCGTACTGTATTCTTCTATAAACATAAAACCGGGATCTATTTTTCATCAAACCTTGAATGGCTCACCTCCGTCATGGATGAGGTTGAAATAGACTTTACGCAGTTTGGGTCGAGGTGGATGACATTCAACCAGCTGTCAAACAGCTCGTTTATTTATGATGTAGAAAAACTCCCGCCCGCTGCTTCAGCAGAAATAAAGTCGGGTGTATTAAGTATAGAAACTGAAAACTGGCTCCCGGATATGAATAGTTCCACACCGGAGAATCTGTTTGATGTAATTAAGGAATTCCTATCGATTGAACTCCCGGAAAAGTTAAAAATGTCATTCGGACTTTCGGGAGGACTCGATTCTCGTTTCCTTCTTTCATTCTTATTGCAGAATAAGGACCATAAGTACAATATCCATTCGTTCGGATATAATGATGATGCCGATCTCCGGGTCGCAAAAAAGATTTCTGATCAGCTTGCGCTAAAGTGTCATTTCATACAGCCTCAGGGCATAGGGAGCGGACAATTTCTGAATAAGGCAGGTGAATATATCGCATCTGCGCAGCTGGCTGAACCGGTTTCTTCCTATATGAAACTGTCGGTCATGAACGATAAATATTTTCACGATAAATTTTTAATTGACGGTGCCCTCGCAGAATTTGCAAGGAGACAATTCCTCAACCGTTTGCTGATAAAAGGAAAGAATGCCTTACTTAACAGGAATTATCCTGAAGTTATTAAACATCTGACAGTACCGAAGCCTAAAATCTTCAAAGAAGAATTCGAAGAAATGATGCTGGAGAGCGCATCCACGCAGCTTAAGTCAATATACGAGTCATTCCCTGACCCGAAAGAGGCGGGACCAGAGAACTTTGTTGATCTGCTCATTGTCAAATACAGAATTCCTAATTACTTCGGACCCGAACAGAGCAGGCTCGATAATATTTTTCCGGGTTTTATGCCATTTGCTCAAAGATGTACAATCTCTGCCAGTCTTGGCATTCCTGCAAAACAAAGAAAAAACAGTCAGCTTTTTTATTCTGCCATTCGTAAAAACTATCCTGCCCTGGAGGATTTCCCCCTTGTCAAGAATTCAACTATTTACCCTTATGGATTAACATCTCTCACATCCTATGCTTATACAAAGCTCAAACAGACAATGAGGAAAAATACTTCCGGGGAGAGTGCATTGAATTTCTTCAGAACGCATGAGAAAGTAATCAAAGAAATTATTACCAGGGATGAAGTCAGGACTTATAAACCTTATGATGAAGAGGCCGTTATGCAGATCATAAGCGATTTTTATGAAGGCAATAATAAAAATACTGATGACCTTAACTGGCTGCTTACATTTGAGATGTTCAGGAAGAAATTAAATATTACCGGTTCGTGAGCAGGGAATTAATAATTTCAATAAGTTTTGTTTCCACTTTTTCCCAGTTATATTTTTCAGTAAACAGCCTGTATGCCTCAATCGAATCTGCTTTTAGTTTTTCCGGATTATCGAGGTAAAGTGAGATCCTTCCAAGGGCCGATTCAAAGTCATCAGGTTCCATAAATAGTCCCGCCCCTTTTAAATCTTCAAATCCCTTAAATGATTTGAGTTTGGTATAAATAAACGGTTTGCCGCATGCTATGTAATCAAATATTTTTATCGGCAGCGACCGGTTAAATACGACATTTTTTTCCCTCAGATCGATGCATACATCAACATCTTCGAACTCATTTGTAAATTCCTTATAATTCACAGGCTCGTGATGTATCACTTTTATATTTTGAACCGCTGACAATTCATTAATAAGAGCAGAATAATTATTGTGCTTTGAGCCGACTATTTTGGCAATGAAAACCTTGTCTTTAAATTGTTCTGCCGCTTTACGGACAAGCGCCAGGTATCCGGGAAAACCACTTGGCTTTGCAATACTGCCTGCGTAGCATAGTGTGAAATGCTTCCCGTCATAAACCGGAGGCGTGTAGTGAAAATATCTTTTCGGAGGGTAATACCCAATAATAGCTTTTTTAATGAGCGGGGCTGCAAAATAATAAAACTTTGCTTTCCCTTCCTCACCAATGAATAAATAATCAGCAAGATTGGAAACCCGGGCATTAAATAATGAGAGCCGTAGATATTGTATTATCCTCTCAGCTCCTGAATATTTGTTCAGGGTATTCTGGTGAGGATAATATTCTGTAATATCGTAAATAATTTTAACATCTTTGAATTTTTCTTTTTTATACCTCATGGCTGCAAGAATAGGCAGAGGTTCACAGCAGATTATTAATGAAGGGTTAAATGAAGCTGTCAGATTAAAAAGTTTATTAATTTTTTCTTTCTTGGGTAAACCGGAATCCCTGAATCCTTCTATGCTGATCCCCTCAGAAATAGTTGAGATTTCTTCCGTAGAACAGACTACAGCTGTTTTATGCCCGTACTTATTAAGTGAAATTCCGAACTTATAGAATATCCTTTCATCAAAAGGGGGGTGTCCGGATGTAACTATTACTATATTCATCAAATAATAAACAATAATTTCTTAAATTTAAGAACATTTTTTGATAAAATAGCCTTTAATGGAATCTGCACAAAAAATTTCTGTAATAATCATTACCCGGAATGAAGAATTTAATATTGAAGACTGTCTGAAATCGGTTGATTGGGCTGATGAGATCATAATAGTTGATTCGGGTAGTGATGACGGTACTGTTAAAATAGCTGCAAATTATACCAGTAAAATTTTTGCAAAGAAGTGGGAAGGGTATTCAAAGCAGAAACAATATGCTTTATCCCTTGCTGAGAACGAATGGGTTCTGAGCCTTGATGCAGATGAAAGGATTAGTCCACTTTTAAGAGATGAGATACTTAAGGGACTTGACAAATCCTATGACGGCTTCTATATCTCACGTAAAAACTATTTTCTCGGCAGACATATCTCCGGCTGCGGATGGGATAATGATTATCAGCTGCGGTTATTTAAGAAATCCAGAACAAGCATCACCGACAGCCTGGTGCACGAAGCATTTGTCGTGGAAGGGAAGACAGGCAGACTTCAAAACAGGATGGATCATTATTCCTATAGAACACTAAAAGATGCAATTGCGAAGATGAACAATTACTCAACGCTTGAGGCTAACCAGAAGTATAAAAATAAAAATGTCACCCCTGCAGATTTTATTTTACATCCTGCAGCGGCATTTATCCAGTATTTTTTTATCCGTAAAGGTTATAAGGATGGAAAATACGGACTTATGGTCTCTCTCCTGCATGCAATGACCAATATGCAGATATATATGAAAATATGGGAATTAAAACACCTCGGGAAACAGGAATGAAAATCCTGCTGACTAATGACGCTGCTGATATTGCCGGAGGCGAAAATTATGTACTTCACCTGGCTGAGGGACTGGCACAGAGGGGTCACGAAATATTAATTGCTCCGCTGATTAATTCGGGTCTTGAAGAGGCTTCCCGTAAAAAAGGTTTTGAAACATATGGAATCCCATACGGTGCCCACGGGAAAGAATTTAATGCGGTAAAGGTAATGGTCAGTACTTTCAGGAGTAAGGGGATAGATATTATTCACACAAATTCAAACCTTGACAGAACTATTGCCGCTGCAGCGGGAAGACTGATTAAAGCAAAAAATATATCGACTGTCCACAGCTGCCTTTCAATAAACCGGAATTTAATGCACTGGTTCAGGAACAAATACCTTGTTGATCACTTTACCCCCGTCGGATATTCAACAAAAAAAATAATGATTGAAACAGATAGAATTGATCCGGCTAAAATTACAGTGGTACATATAGGCATTCCTGAAGGCAGGATCAGAAGAACCGAAGAAGGCAGAGAGAAAATCAGGAATGAATTTGGTATTAAAAATAATGAAATTGTTATAGGAAGTTTATCCCGGCTTGTTGAGTTCAAGGGACATAAATTTCTCCTGGAGGCTTTTAATGCGCTTGTTAAAAACGGAAAATCTGATGCGAAGCTGATGATAGTTGGTGAAGGTGAACTTAAGACTGTATTGGTCAACCAGGTCAGGGAATACAAACTTGATGGCAAAATCATTTTTACAGGAACCAGGAATGATATATCAGATATACTTTCTGCTTTCGATATATTTACCCAGTTTTCTGTTGACGCGGGAGGTGAGACCTTTCCTGTGGCTATTATTGAAGCATTATCTGCAGGACTTCCTGTCGTAGGAAGCAGAGTAGGGGATATTGAATTCCTCATTGATAACGGTAAAAACGGTTTCCTTGCCGAGCCTGAAAATATTGAACAGTTTAATGCTGCAGTATCAAAATTGATTGACAGTGGACAAACCCGTGGAAAAATGGGTAAGGCATCCAGGGAGAAATATCTTAATGAGTTTACTCTTGATAAAATGATTAGTAATATTGAGATAGTATACAGGAAGGCAGTTGCCGGAAAATGAATAAAAAATTACTCATTGCCCCGAATAGTTTTAAGGAAGTTGCGGACTCAGACAGAGTCGCCGATATGTTCCGCGAACATCTGAAACAGGATTCAGGATTGAATATAGAAGTACTTCCGATCTCCGACGGGGGAGATGGATTCCTCAATGTATGTAAATCGGCGTTCGGCCTTGAAGTGCTTAGTTATGAGATTACTACGCCGTATGATAACTCAACTTTCAGCTGTGAAACCGGGTATGACAGACAGAGAAAGAAAATTTATATTGAATCGGCAAGAGTTTTGGGTCTGCGGGTAATTCCCGAAGACAAAAGGAACCCTCTTAAATTATCATCCAAAGGTATAGGTGATTTATTCCTGCAGATAGCAGATGATATAAAACAGAACAATATCTCAGTCGATGAAGTAATAGTCGGGGTTGGAGGTACGGGTACGAATGATCTCGGACTTGGTGTATGCTCCCGTTTCGGACTCCAGCTCTATGATATTTTCGGAAAGAAGGATCAGATCATCCCTGAATACTATTACCGTATAAAGGAGTTAAAATGGAATGCTCCCGATCTGCCGTTCAAGATAAAAGTTATAATAGATGTAAATAACCCGCTGCTTGGAAAAAATGGAGCTGTAAGAACCTTTGGTCCTCAGAAAGGAGCAGATAAGGGTGAAGTTGAAGTAATGGAACTTGGGTTTACTAAAATAGTTAACTTATTAAAAGATAAGGATATAGATAGATCATTTGATGAATTATCAGGGGCTGGCGGCGGATTGGCTGCCGGTCTTTATTTATTCTTTAATGCATCCACAGTCCAAGCGAAGGAGTTTATAAGAAAAGAGCTTAAACTTGAGGAAAAAATAAAAGATAAAGATATTATACTTACGGGAGAAGGAAGCTTTGATAGTCAGACACTTAATGGTAAGGGAGCCGGGATTGTCTTGAACCTTGCCATGGAAATGAATAAGAAAGTGCTACTGTGCTGCGGGAACGTCACTGAGGACGTAAAAGAAAAAATACGGGATCACGTTGACGTTATAGAATTAAGTTCATTCTTTGGGAGCAAGGAAGAATCAATCGCTAATTTTGAAAAGGGAATCGGACTGGCAAGCAGGAAAGCAGCTTCGCTTCTTTAGCCAGGGTTTTACCGCTTCATCATTTTTTAGTAAATTTCTGTAATTAACTATAATTCAAAAGATTGAAAAAAGAAGGCTTTTATGCAGCAATACCTTGACCTGGTAAAACTTGTAATGGAAAACGGGGTAAGAAAACCTACCAGAACCGGGGTGGATACTATTTCATACTTCGCTGCTTTCTACCGGGTGAATCTGGCTGAAGGTTTTCCGTTATTGACCACAAAAAAGATGCACTGGAAGTCACTTTTGCATGAAGTTCTCTGGTATCTTTCCGGGGAGGATCATATACGCAACCTGAGGCAGCACACAAAGATCTGGGATGCATGGGCTGATGAGGAAGGCAACCTCGAAACAGCATACGGATATTACTGGAGGAAATTCCCGAGTGCTCAAAAGAATAAGGAAGGAAAATGGGAGGTTCACGAGGTTGATCAGATCAAATATGTAATAGACCAGCTTAAGAAAAATCCTTACAGCAGGCGCCTTGTAGTTTCTGCCTGGGAACCGGGTAATGCCACAACTAGCAAACTTCCCCCGTGTCATTATTCATTTGCTTTTAATGTATCCGATGGAAAGTTAAATTGTCATCTTACACAGAGATCAGGTGATATTGCTCTGGGTATCCCCTTTAATCTTGCAGCATATTCCATGCTGACCCAGATTATAGCACAGGAAACAAATCTTGATCTCGGATACTTTGCTCATACTGTAATAGATGCGCATATTTATGTTGCTGATAAAGGGAGTGAAATGGAACAATATGATCACCTTGAAGGATTAAAGGAGCAGCTGAAAAGAAAACCTCTTCCTCTGCCGAAACTGAAGATTGCAAAAAAGCCGATTGATGAGCTAACTTTTGATGACTTCGAACTTGAAGGCTACCAGCATTACGACCCGATTAAATTTGAGGTTGCTGTTTGAAGATTATTATCATCTCGGCAGTAGCCCGCAACGGAGTTATAGGAAGGTCAACGGGGGAAATGCCCTGGCATATTAAGGAGGAGTTTAAGCATTTTAAAGATACGACGCTGGGTTTTCCTATAATTATGGGCAGAATAACTTTCGAGACGCTCGGAAAACCTTTGAAGAACCGGCTGAATGTGGTTATCACTAACCAGACTGATTACTCTCTGCCGTACAATGATATTGAGATATTCAGAAGTCTTACTGATGCGGTTGAGTCGGTTAGAAAATTGAACCCGGAAAAGATATTTATTATAGGCGGGGGAGAAGTATACAGGCAGGCTATTAAGTTTGCGGATGAAATGATTATTTCAATTATGAAGTTCGATGCCGAAGGCGATGTATTTTTTCCGGTTATTGATAAGACCGTATGGGAGGAGGTCTCACGTGATGAAAGAGACCAGTTTGATATTATAACTTATGTCAGGAAAAAATGAGCAGGATCAGAATTTTACCGGAAAACATTGCAAGTAAGATTGCCGCCGGCGAGGTTGTTCACCGTCCGGAATCAGTAGTGAAAGAACTAATGGAAAACTCTATTGACGCGGGTGCAAATTCAATAGATGTTATGGTAAAGCATGCAGGTAAGACATTCATACAGGTCTGCGACAATGGTTCGGGTATGAATGAAGAGGATGCGCTGCTCTGTATACAGAAACACGCAACGAGTAAAATTTTCAATTACAGCGACCTTGAATCTATTTCTACTCTTGGATTCCGAGGTGAAGCTTTAAGCTCGATAGCTGCAGTAGCACAGGTTGAGATTAAGACTGAAACAAGAGAGGAAGAGATCGGCACGCTCATCAGAATTGAAGACGGGATTAACATTACCAAAGAAAAAGGTTCATTCTCAAAAGGGACCTGTACAGCGGTTAAGAATATTTTTTTTAATACTCCCGCAAGAAGAAACTTCCTGAAATCTGATGCCACTGAGATGAAGCACATTATCGATACTTTTAATAAGATATCAATCAGCCATCCCGATTTATCCTTCAGGTTCTTTAATGACGACCAGATGATTTATAATTACGCTGCCGGAGATCTAAAGCACAGGATTTCCCAGGTGTTTGCAGACAATATGATGGATGCCCTGCTGCCGGTAGAAGAGAGAACCGATTTCCTGAATGTCTACGGCTATATCGGCAGACCTGATCTCCTTAAAAAAAGTAAAGGCGATCAGTATCTTTTTCTTAACTCCCGCTATGTAATCAGCAAACAGGTAAACCATGCTGTATTTACAGCATACGATAATTTCCTTGAAAAAGGTGATTATCCTTTTTTTATTCTCTTTGTTGATATCGATCCCCGTAAAACAGATGTGAATGTTCATCCATCAAAACTGGAGGTTCGATTCGACGATGACAGGGATGTATACAATTTTATTCTTGCGGTTGTAAAGAAAAGCCTTGGGAGTTACGATCCCGCGACAGGTGTAAAAATTGATGAACAGTCCGGTCAATCGGAAGGCTCAAATATGAATAATTTTACAAGAACAGGGAAAGACGATTTTTCGGACAGGCCGGGATTCATTGAAAAGCAGTCGTTTGCAAAGACGAACTTTTCCGACCATGATATCGATCTGATCTTCAGGGCATTGCCCGATAGTGCCGGGACGAATAGCGGTGAAACTACTCCGCATCCGTTTGAATCGGGACCCAAAGAAGTATTTCACGAACTACAAAAAGAAAATGTTAGCGGCTTAACCGAAGAGCCTGCTTTTATAATTCAGCTGCATAATAAGTATATACTTTCGCAGATAAAAACAGGGCTGATGGTAATTGATCAGCAGGTCGCGCACGAGCGGATACTCTACGAAAAAGCCTTAAAAAGAATGGATGCGAACCTTCCTTTTTCACAACAGCTTCTTTTCCCGAAGACCATAAATCCAGGTCCCGAAATATTTTCCGTCCTTAAGGAAATTTCGCCCTATTTAATTAAGCTTGGATTCGGAATAAAGTTTTTCAGTAAAAATACAGTAGTCGTCGAGGGTGTGCCGGAGGATGTCAAACACGGATCTGAAGAAAAAGTACTCCTGGAACTTGTTGAGGAATTTATTAATAATGATAGAAAGAAGCCTGAAATCAGGGAAAATATAGCCAGATCATATGCGTGCAAGGCTGCAATTAAAGCCGGTGAAAGGCTTTCGGAGAAAGAAATGAGACTGCTGATCGATCAGCTTTTTGCTGCATCTATGCCTTATGTCTGCCCTCACGGCCGGCCGACAGTGGTAAAAGTATCACTTGACGAATTTGACAGAAGGTTCGGCAGATCATAAATTATACTTCAATAAAGACTTATATGTTATTATCTTTGTAATTATAAATATAAAGAAGGAATTAATATGCCGGATAAAGAATATCAGGAAAAACGAAACGAATTTGATAAGAAAGCAGCCGGTGCCAAAAATACAGGAATGAAATTCACCACAGTCAGCGGCAGAGATGTAAATGCTTTATACGGACCCGACGACGTTGCGAATATTAATTATCTCAGCGAGATAGGTTTCCCTGGAGAATATCCTTACACAAGAGGAATACATTCGAACGGATACCGCGGCAGGATCTGGACGATGAGACAGTTTGCAGGCTTCGGAACTCCCGAGGATACAAATGAAAGATTCCATTATCTTCTAAACCACGGACAGACCGGATTATCAGTAGCGTTTGATCTTCCTACTTTAATGGGATGGGATTCCGATGCACCTTTAAGCGAGGGTGAAGTAGGCATATGCGGAGTTGCAATTTCTTCTCTTAAGGATATGGAAATTCTCTTTAATAAAATTCCGCTCGATAAAGTTTCAACCTCAATGACGATCAATTCACCCGCAGCAATGATCTTTGCCTTTTATCTTGCGGTTGCAGCGAAGCAGGGAGTCGCCTTTAAAGACCTGCGCGGAACCCTCCAGAACGACATACTTAAAGAATATATTGCGCAGAAAGAATATATCTATCCTCCCGCACCTTCAATGCGAATTATTGTTGATATGATAGAATATTGTGCAAAAGAAGTCCCCCAGTGGAATCCTGTCTCGGTAAGCGGTTATCATATCCGTGAGGCTGGTTCAACTTCCGTTCAGGAGCTTGCATATACTCTGGCAGATGGTTTTGCCTATATAGAAGCATGTATGGAAAGAGGTATGGATGTAGATGAGTTTGCGCCAAGGATTTCTTTCTTCTTCAATTCTCACCTCGACTTCTTTGAGGAGATTGCCAAGTTCAGGGCCGCAAGGAAGATCTATGCTAAAAGAATGAAAGAAAAATACGGAGCAAAAAATCCGCGTTCATGGTGGCTGAGATTTCATACACAGACTGCAGGATGCACCCTTACTGCTCAGCAGCCGGAAAACAATATTGTACGTACAGCATTCCAGGCCCTTGCGGGAGTACTCGGCGGAACACAATCGCTTCATACTAATTCAATGGATGAGACACTTGCATTGCCCAGTGAAAAAGCCGTTAAGATCGCACTGAGAACCCAGCAGGTAATTGCTTATGAAACAGGTGTTATCAATACAGTTGATCCGCTCGGCGGAAGTTATTATGTGGAAGCATTGACCGATAAAATGGAAAAGGAAGCTAATGAAATTTTCGATCAGATTGATTCGCTGGGAGGAGTAATACCTGCTATAGAAACAGGCTATTTCCAGAAGGAGATTGCGGATGCAGCATATAGATATCAGAAAGAGGTAGAGAAGAAAGAGAAGTTCATTGTCGGCGTAAATGAATTTATTGAAAAAGGAGAGAAGGTTGATATCCCAATATTGTATGTTTCACCCGAAGTTGAAAAGAAACAGAAAAAACGTCTCGCTGAGCTGAGGCAGGAAAGGAGTCAATCTGCAGTGGATGAGAGCCTGAAGGAAATAAGGGAGGCCGGGATTAACGGTAATAACCTGATGCCTGTATTCCTTAAAGCTGCTCAGAATTATGTTACGCTCGGTGAAATGATAAATGAACTAAAGGAAGTTTTCGGTATTTACGAGGAAACTGCCGTTTTTTAATGTTCACTCAAATTCTAAAACTTATAAGAGTACCCCAGTGGATTAAAAACTTTTTTGTTTTTGTTCCGCTGGTATTCTCTTTAAACCTTTTTAAGAGCGGCTTCTTTTTAACAGCACTGACCGGTTTTTTTGCTTTCTGCCTTACTTCAAGCATGGTATATATCATAAATGATATCATTGATGCTGAAGCTGACAGGGCTCATCCTAAAAAGAAGAACAGGCCGATCGCATCGGGAAAGGTATCTCCACTCCAGGGGATTCTTACAGCCGTGGTTTTCGGAATTATTGCGGCAGTCCTTTGCTTGTATACAACTCCCACTTTTGTTCTTCTGCTTGTGCTTTTTTTCCTTATTAATATACTTTATTCATTAAAGCTGAAACACGTTGTCCTGCTCGATATATTCAGTATTGCTGCCGGATTTCTGATAAGAGTTATGGCGGGAGCAGTAATAATTGATGTTGCGGTTTCAAGCTGGCTTGTGCTTACAACAATGTTTATTTCTCTCTTCCTTGCCGTTATGAAAAGGCATTCAGAACTGGCAATTCTGCCGGAAAGTACAACTGCAGAGACGAGAAAAGTCCTTGCGTTCTATTCCCTTAACTTTGCCGACCAGCTGGCAACTGTAGCCGCTGCGGGAGTTATAATATGCTATGCATTGTATACAGTAGCTGACAGAACGATTTTAGTTTTTAAGACCGAGAATCTTATTTATACAACTCCTTTTGTGGTTTTCGGAATTTTCCGGTATATGTTCCTTGTGTATATGAACAAACAGGGCGAAAATACCACCCGCATTCTTGTTTCTGACCTTCAAATGATAGCCACGGTAATCTTATATGCTGCCGTTACCTTATTGATAATTTATGGTCCGTTTTAATTTTTGGTTAATATTTATTATTGTAATCCGTTGAAAATTTTTATATGGTTAGGTATAACTGAAACTATAATATTTACTCAATGACTGATCAGCTTATAATATTACTTGTACTCGTTCTGATAAGCGCCTTTTTTTCAGGCTCTGAGCTTGCATTTGTAGTTGCAAATAAATTAAAGATAGAAGTCAGGGCCAGGAAGAAAAACTTTGCCGCGAAAGCCGCCTATTCTTTTGTCAGAAACCCGCGGTATTTTTTCAGCACAATACTCATCGCAAATAATATTGTCAACATTGCTTTTGCCTCATTAAGTGCAGTCATTCTTTCGGTCGCTTTCCATCTGAGCGAATTCAGTATCCTGGTTATTTCAACATTAATACTTCTTATCTTCGGCGAGCTTCTGCCGAAGTATTTTGCACGTGAACTGGGCGACAGGATAGTGCTTTTTACTTCTTTCCCTATCCGGATCGTCTATTATGTCTTTTATCCTTTCGTAAGGATAACTTCATCCCTTTCCTCTTTCCTTACGCAGACGTCTAATATGAAAGCTGAAAATATCGACTTTCTTTTCAGTAAAGAAGATATAGAATTTCTCGTCAAGGAAAGTCACGAAGCAGGAATTGTTAACAAGAAAGAAAGCGCGATCATTACCAGGGTGCTGGCTCTCGGTGAACAAAAAGTTTATGAGGCAATGCGGCCGAGAACGGAAATCGTCGGCGTCGATATTGAATCAACAATTGATGAAGCTATATCAATATTTATTGAATCAGGGTATTCAAAGATCCCGGTGTACGAGGAGAACCTCGATAATATAAGGGGAGTTATCTTTGCTTATGATATTTTTAAATCGCCTCTCAACCTGCAGAGTATAATAAGAGAGATTATTTTTGTGCCGGAGACAAAAAGAAGCTTCGAGATGCTGAATGAATTCCTGAACAAACAGGTGTCTATAGCTATTGTAGTCGATGAATTCGGAGGAACAGCCGGACTTGTAACGATGGAGGATATCATCGAGGAACTCTTCGGGGAGATAAAAGATGAATACGATATCGAGGAGGATATCTGCAGAAAAATCGCCTCTGATACCTACCTCATAAGCGGCAAAGTTGAAATAGATTACTTAAATGAAAAATATAACCTCGCCATACCTACGGGTGATTATGAGACTATCGGCGGTTATATTACGAGTAAAATAGGCAGAATTCCATTGCAGGGGGAAAGTGTGACGATCGATAGTTTTAATTTCCTTATAGCCCGCTCAACCAACATACGAATTGACCTGGTTAAACTTACCATAGTTCCCGCTGACGATACCGTTCCCGTCAAACCGATTTAAGCTCGTGGTCGGAGTAAGCTAACTCCGACGAGATTTAACTCTGATTATTCTTTTTAATTCGTTCCAAACTCTTAATGTTTCGGTTGTCGAAATGTCTGTAATAAATTAAATTTGGAAAGGCTATTCCCTGTGAGGGGGACAAACTTGCGATTTTGAGACTTGGAAAAATCAGTTTATAATGAGAAAATAGACTTAAACCAGATGGTCACAGCTTCATAAAGGGGTATATAATCTTGATTCTCTCAATTCCGGGTAAAGAACGATTAAATAAAATAATCGACTGTATAAGTTCTGATCCTTATTATAGAGAGGATAGAGGAGACTTTCGACAAATCGCCCATTATACTGAACTTTTTATAGCCCAATACATGCATTTAAATCTCAATAATCCCATATATGATGGATATGGGAATAAAATCTATTTCCATCATGACCAAAGAACTTTTGATAGAGAGGGCTTATTGTCCTCACAAATTAAATATGCCACTCATTTCGTAACAGGCACTTATTATAAAGATGGTGTAAAATATCGAATGTTGGACATTTCTAAAGCTCAAAATTTATTATTGATTAAAAATATTTACGATAATTCTACCCATAGATTATTAACCAGCAATCAAAAAGGAGAATTCACTTATAATTATCTTTATGAAATAAACGGGATTTATTCAATACTTGTTGCCAGGCAACTTGAGAATGGGGATGGAATCATAAGCACAATTTTGCCGAATCGAACTAAAAGAAATGTACAAAATAAAATTGCCTCCGCTATTAGAACGGAGGCAAAATCCAGCACAAATCAATAGCCTTCCTCTCGATTTGTTTCCCCTTTAAGGAATATTTCAGAAGGCAATCCTTAAGGGGCATTACAAATGTACTTGCTGTGAGATGAATTGTCAATATCAAAGCAAATTTATCGTGTTAAGAACAACTCTTGTACCAAAATAATATGCAATTATTCCAATGCTTACGAATTAATTTTTTCTCGGTTTAGCCGGATTTAGGAGATAAGGCGGATTTCCCTTAAATTTGTATAGTTTATATAGTAGATTTAAGAATCGATTGTGATAAATATTGCTAAATTTTAATATTTCAGGTAAAGATAACAAAAGTAAGGCAAGGGCAGGTTCTTTTGAGACTGATCACGGAGTTGTTGAGACCCCTATGTTTATGCCGGTTGGGACACAGGGTACAGTAAAAGCAGTAAATCAGTCTTATCTTATTAATGATATAAAGGCACAGATAGTTCTTTCTAATACTTATCATCTTTATTTAAGACCCGGAACTGATATACTCGAAAAAGCCGGCGGACTGCATAAATTTATGAACTGGCAGAAACCGATACTTACGGACAGCGGAGGTTACCAGGTTTTCAGTCTCTCTGAATTGAGAAAACTGAAAACTGACGGGGTTGAGTTCAGCTCCCATCTTGACGGTTCAAAACATTTCTTCACCCCGGAAAAGGTCATTAATATTCAGCGCAGCATCGGTTCGGATATTATGATGGTGCTCGATGAATGTACTCCTTATCCGTGTGAATATGAATATGCGGTTAAATCCACCGCACTTACTTCAAGCTGGGCCATAATGAATAAAGAGGCTTTTGAAAATACTTCACCCCTGTATGGACATAAACAGTTTTTGTTCGGTATAATACAGGGAAGCGTGTACAAAGAGCTGCGTGAAAAATCTGCTGGAGATATAACCTCTCTTGATTTCGACGGTTATGCTATAGGCGGACTCGCAGTAGGTGAGCCCGCAGAAACCATGTATGAGATTATAGATTTCACAACTGACTTTATGCCGGAAAACAAACCGAGGTACCTTATGGGAGTTGGTAGGCCTGAAAATATTCTTGAGGCAATTGAAAGAGGTATCGATATGTTCGATTGCGTGATGCCTACAAGAAACGGCCGGAATGCTAACCTCTTCACCTCAGCAGGCGTGCTTGCAATGCGTAACGCGCAGTACAAAGAAGATTTCAGAACGATTGATGAAGAATGCGATTGCTATACCTGCAGGAATTATTCGCGCGCATATCTGCGGCATTTGTTCACTTCAAAAGAAATTCTGGCGCTTGAACTTTCAAGCATTCACAATCTTCATTTTTATCTTAACCTGGTAAAAGAAGCACGGCTGAATATTAAAGAAGGAAACTTTAAAGACTGGAAATATGATACTGTTAAAAAAATATCTATGAATAATAAAACCTTAATGGAGGAATAATTGAACTATTTATTAGCCATGGCCCCGCCCGCAGAAGGCGGAGGAGGCGGAGGATTTATCAGCACCATAATAATGTTCGGTGCAATATTTCTCATCTTTTATTTTATGATAATCAGACCCCAGCAGAAAAAATCAAAAGAGAGAGAAAAATTATTATCTAACCTGCAGAAGGGAGATAAGATAGTAACAAGCGGAGGACTGCATGGTACTATCGCAGGTCTCGATGAAAAGACCGCTCTTATTCAGGTTTCTGAAAATGTAAAAATGAAATTCGAAAGGTCCGCTATAGCTACTGTGCTGGTTACAAAGGAAATTCAGTAAGCCGCGGATTATTTTAGCCAAACAGATAGGGTGAAAAATGGAAACAAAGATATTTTGTTCTGCAGAAGAAGCAATAAACGAAATAAAAAACGGCAAGGTAATTATTGTCGTTGATGATGAGGATCGTGAGAATGAAGGCGACTTTGTCTGCGCCGCGGAATATATAACTCCCGATATCGTTAATTTTATGGTTACAAACGGAAGGGGAATGCTCTGTACAGCTTTGAATGGGAAGAGACTTGATGAGCTGGGACTGCCCCTGATGGTAGAATCGAATTCAGCTCTCCACGGAACGCAGTTTACTGTTACAGTCGATGCTATTAAAGGTACAACTACCGGTATCTCTGCTGCAGACAGGGCATTGACAATTAAAAAACTTATAGATAAAAATTCCACTGCCGAAGATTTTGCAAGACCGGGACATATCTTCCCGCTCCGCGCTTATGATGAAGGTGTACTCAGGAGAGCCGGACATACAGAAGCTGTTGTTGATCTCTGCAAGCTTGCAAGTCTGAAACCGGCCGGAGTCTTATGTGAGATCCTGAAAGACAATGGGGAAATGGCCCGTGTTCCGGATCTTACTGAAATAGCTAAGAAATTCGATCTTAAAATCTGTACCGTCCAGGATATAATAAAATTCCGTCTGACCGAGGAAAAGCTTATAGATAAAGTAACTGAGATCAACTTTCCTACACAGCACGGACAATTCAGACTGCATTTGTACCAGAGTCTTCTCGACGGCAAAAAGCAGATCGCACTCGTAAAAGGCGATATAAAAGAATCTGATCCCGTACTTGTAAGAATGCACTCAGAGTGCCTTACAGGTGATGTCTTCCATTCTCTGAGATGCGACTGCCATGATCAGCTGAATGCATCTCTTGATATGATCGAAGAGGCAGGCGCGGGAGTTCTTGTCTATATGCGGCAGGAGGGCCGGGGCATAGGACTGAAAAATAAAATTCTCGCTTACGAACTTCAGGATGAAGGAAAAGATACTGTTGAAGCTAATGAAGCACTCGGATTCAAAGCCGACCTGCGTGACTACGGAATCGGTGCCCAGATCCTGCTTGATCTTGGAGTTAGAAAAATCCGGCTTCTTACTAATAATCCAAGAAAAGTAGTGGGTCTTAAAGGTTACGGACTTGTGATCGAGGAAAGAATCCCGATTGAGATTGTCCCAAATGAGAATAACGAGCGGTACCTTAAAACCAAGCGAGATAAACTCGGTCATATGATTCTCCAGGAAATCGCACAAGAACACGAATAGAATTCTTTTCAGCGGAGAGTTTCTGTCGTTTCCGCTTGATCGACATCCACACAATTACCGGCTCCTTAATGTAATATTAAGGAGTCGGAATAGAAAAATTGATCACCTGTTATAACTAAATCTCAGCAGAACTCAATGAGAGAAAACCTATGACATTTTGTCAAACGTAAAATTTTTCAACAGCCCAAAATTGCGTTTTTTCGCAGGTTTTGATGTGTCTCATTTTGAGTTCAAATACGGGACTAATACGGGACTTCCCCGAGATAAATACGAGATTGCCCTAGCGACTGACATTTTGTCAGAGCTGCTGTTTTATTCAACATAAAATTTGCCTGAAATTTAATCCGGATTCTTTCTAATCTCTGAATTGCATCAATCCGAAAATCCTTTAATTCTTTAATCTATTTGCTAATCCGCTAAATTCGCAAATCCTCCAATTCCTTAATCAATTCACAAATCCGCTAAATTCGTAAATCCTCCAATTCTTTAATAAATTCGCAAATACACCCCATTTTTATTAATTTAGCTACCAACATCAGGGAATAGAATAGTGAAATTTAAATTAGCTTTCATATTGCTTCTCTTTGCAGGCTTAATTACTTCAGCCCGGGCGCAAAAAGTTTACCTTGGAGATATTGACGGTGAGATTGATCTTGGTATGGCACCTTACATTACCCGTATAGTGAATGAAGCAGAAAAAAATGATGCTGATGCTATAATATTCAGAATAAATACTTTCGGCGGCCGTCTTGATGCTGCTACACAAATTAAAGATGCCATTATCGGAACTAAGATACTGACAATAGCTTTTATAAATAACAGGGCAATATCTGCAGGATCTCTTATATCACTTTCCTGTAATAAAATAGCGATGGTTCCCGGAAGCTCGATAGGTGCTTCAACTGTGGTCGATCAGTCAGGTAATAAGCAGAGCGAGAAATACCAGTCGTATATGCGTTCGGAAATGCGGGCAACAGCTGAAAGGAACGGAAGAAGAACTGACATAGCTCAGGGAATGGTAGATGAGAGGGTTGTAATACCCGGAATCGTAGACAGCACACAGCTTGTCACTCTGACAACAGACGAAGCATTAAAGTATGGTATTGCTGATGTTCAGGTTAATAACCTGAAAGACGTCCTCAAAGCATTCAACCTGGAGGGTGCTGAAATAGTCAGGGTAAATGAAAACTGGGCGGAGGAAGTGGTTAGATTTCTTAATAATGCTATCGTGTCTTCTATACTTATAATGATTGGTTTCTTTGGATTGATTGCAGAAGTAAAGACCCCTGGCTGGGGATTACCCGGTACTGTAGGCTTAATAGCACTTGCTTTGTTCTTTGGTTCATCCTATATACTTGAACTTGCCTCTATAATGGATATACTTCTTTTCGTACTCGGTCTTATTCTTCTTGCCCTGGAAATTTTTGTGATCCCCGGCTTTGGCGTCGCAGGAATTGCGGGAATCATATTAATATTTGCTTCATTATTTCTATCCCTTACGCCAAGCGGACCCTTTATGGATTTTGATGCTATCTCCATAGCAATAATTCAGCTGACCGGTGCAATCGTTGCCGCCCTCGTGCTTATTCTTATACTGGCAAAAGTCCTTCCTAAAAGCTCTACTTTTAATAAACTGATCCTTGCGGATGAGGAAAGAGCCGAACAGGGATATGTATCGTATCCTTCAGAGAAGGAGCTGGTGGGACAGGAAGGTATTGCCCTTACTACATTAAGACCTGCCGGCACAGCAGAGTTTAACGGGAAACGCTATGATGTAATGGCCGACTGGGAATACATAGAGCAGGGCAGCAGGATTATCGTACTCCGGGTTGAAGGTGTTAAGGTTGTAGTGAAGAAGGCCAGGGAAAAAGTAGAAGGTTGACAAAGACTAAATTTTGCTGAAATCTTAAAAATCATAATACTCAATTCGCTGCTTAACGCCAGGTTTAATACCCGGTGGATCCGCTAATTCATCAATTCTTTCCGTCACAACATCTTACCTTTAGTCATTTTCTGCTCTGACTTATTTGTATCGTACCATATAAATTCTTAGAATTGCCTGTCAAAAATTCAAAAACTCAGGAGAAAAAAATGAAAGTACTTTTGTACAGGGTATTCTTTGTGTTAATTTTAATTAATACTGCATTTCCACAAACGATTCTCTGGAACCAGACTTACGGCGGCGATCAATACGACGAAGCTGATGCTGTTCAGATGACAACTGATGGCGGATTTATTACTGCAGGCTATACTCAGTCATTCGGACTGGGAAGATTCGGGAACGGCTATATCATTAAAACGAATGCTGATGGCGATACTATGTGGACAAGGATGTTCGGAAGTGATGGTATGGATGTTTTTGCCGATCTAATTGCCACACCCGACAGCGGATATATAGCTGTAGGACTTACAGATACTCCCAATGACTTCGAAAATATATATGTAGTTAAAGTTGATAATGACGGTAATACAATTTATGAAAAGAACTTCGGCGGTCCTCAGAAAGATGTCGGACTTTCAATAGCACCTGCAGCAGATGGCGGCTATGTGATTACCGGCGGAACAAAATCTGTCAGCGTCGGCGAGGAAGATCTGTTTTTGTTCAAGATCGATGCAGCCGGCGATTCTGTCTGGTTTAAGACTTACGGTACCGCAGGAAACGATCCGGGATACGGAATAAATCCAACCGATGACGGAGGATTTATTGTTTCCGGCTTGTATAACTGGTCAGATGCATGGCTGCTCAGGGTGGATGCCGATGGAGATACTATGTGGACAAAAACGTTTGGCGGTTCAGATTATGATGAAGCGAATTTTCCTCTGCAGACTTCAGATCATGGCTACATTTTCTGCGGAAGCACATCTTCTATGGGAGCAGGTGAACTTGATGCATATGTGGTAAAAACCGACTCTGCAGGTAATCTGACCTGGCAGAAAACTTACGGCGGAAGCGGCTACGACGAAGGCAGAAGGATCGTTACCAAACCGGGCGGCGGTTATATGATCCTTTCAAATACCGATTCACAGATCTCCGGTGAATTTAATTATTATTTAATTTCTGCCGATGAGAATGGAGATACTCTATGGACAGAAACAATCGGAAACAACGGCGGTGAAGACAGAGCTTATGATCTGCTCAATATTTCACAGAGCGAATATATAATTGCCGGTTCAACTTTCGATGCTGTTAATCTTGGAGAAGCTACATTAACGGTAGTTAATGATGATTCAGCACCAGTGGGAGTTAAAGCAGAGAAAAATAAAATTAGTGGTTACCAGCTCGCGGATGCTTATCCGAATCCATTTAATCCCTCCGCTACAATAGAATATAGTGTTGGAAATGTCACTGCAGGAGGACAGGGAAACCAGATGACTACATTGAAGATTTATGATGTACTCGGGAATGAAGTTGCAGTGCTGGTAAATGAAGTTCAGGCTCCGGGTCAGTATAAAATTAAATTTAATGCTGAGGGACTTGCTTCGGGTTTGTATTTTTACAGACTGCAGTCGGGCAGCTTTGTGCAAACCAAAAAGTTGATGCTGCTAAAGTAAGCGCTTATCTCTTGCTGCATGTATCACTTTCTATTTGTGATTACCTTGTCAGCAGACTTAGTATTACAGCGGAAGCCGAAGCCACATTAAGTGATTCGGCTTTTCCTTTTTTCTTTATAGAGATGATATGGTCCGAAAGCTCACGCAGGCTGTTATCCGGTCCATGAGCTTCGTTTGAAAACCCTACTATACATTTTCCCGGCATCTCAAATTCGTAAACATCTTCCCCCATAAGATCGGAACAGATAATACTATAGCCTTTCTTTTTCAGTTCCTCCAGCTGTTTTATCCCGATATCTTCAAAGATATTCAGATGGAAAACCGATCCCATACTTGACCGCACTACTTTTGGGTTATAGAGTTCAACAGATCCTTTGCTTATCAGTACATCTTTCACCCCAAACCAGTCGCAGTTCCTTAAAATCGTTCCCGTATTCCCGGGATCGGAAATATTATCAAGATAAACCAGGAGAGGACGGCTTAACTTTTTTAATGATGAACTATTATCAATAAAAGGGAACACCGCAATTATTTCCTGGGGTGTTCTGGTGTCAGTAAGCTTTTTCAGGTCGGCTGCCGTTATCTGTTCAATCCTGAAATTCCTCAGCGAATTAAAGTAATCCTGCTGTGATTCAAAGAATGAAGCAGTTGTTAATACCACCTCCGGCTTAAATCCGCTTTCTATACCCTCCGTAACTAGCTTATCGCCTTCAGCAATAATTTTTTTTTCCTGCTGCCTGTACTTCTTCTGCAGCAGGGAGGAATAGTATTTGATCTCCGCCCGGGTTATCATATAAGCTTATCGTAATTTTGGCTTCTGCCGCTTTCCTCATCTTCAGAAAGCTGCTTTAAGTTTGCCCAGGTATAAATCCCTGTATTATGTCCGTCCTTCCAGGTTATCTGAATGGCATAACCTCCTACCTGTTTAATCCCGGCGACTTTATACATATCAGGATGAACAGCTTTCTTTGCCGGCCGGTAGGTTTTCATCAGCACAGTCTCACCTTTGCACGATGCGCAGGGACATTCATCGCGCAGGTATTTTAGTCCTATCTCGCTTTCAGTGTCGTCGTTCCATTTAATATGCAACTTACTTTTTTCCTTAATTTTTATTTGTTTGGGAGACATTAATAAAAATCCTTCTCTGGTTAATACTGATCATAAACTCAATACTTATTATAGTGAAAAAATAAAAGATTAAAGTCTTTATTTCCAGCATGACCTCCTTTTTCGATATTCATAAGTTTTGAGTTTATTTAAGCTGGAATATGTTTATTTTTAATTGTTATAGAAATTTTGCATAAGGAATTATCATCCTGTAAAAATAATACTTAAAAGAGGGAAAAGTTGATGACCTTTCCTTTAATCACTTAATCAACTTCAGACAGAGGAGAAACAATGAAAAATTTTATACTGCTTTTTATACTTTTAACTACAGTTATATATCCGCAGAATTGGGAAAAAATCGATTCAGTTTTTACTCCCGGCGGTGTAACGCTCCAGTCTTTTTCAGCTCCGGTATTCGGAGATCTTGATAATGACGGCGATTTTGATCTTATACTGGGAAGTTCAGGGCTCGAGATTGAATACTTTGAAAACACAGGCACTAACAATTCACCTGTCTTTCATAAAGATGCTTCAATGTTTTCATCGATTTATGCTGGCGGTTATCAATATACTAATTCCTATTACCCTGCTGTCTGCGATCTTGATGGTGATGGCGACCTTGACCTGACTATTGGCGGCTATAACGGGATTTTATATTATGAAAATATCGGAACACCATCAAACCCTTCCTGGGACGATGTTAATACCACTTTATTTGCAGCCGCTAACGGAGACATTGGAACGGATGCGAGGCAGGCTTTCGTCGATCTCGATAATGACGGTGACCTGGATATGGTAGTCGGAATTGGCGAATCACTGCTGGGCGGTCCTGATCCCGGCATCAGTATGGGCTTCCGGAATATTGGAACTGCCTCTGCCCCATCATTCCAGAGAGATGATGCACTGGTAGCCGGCATTCCCGATGTGGGCCTGAACGCCTATCCTTCCTTTGCTGACCTTGATAACGATAACGATTTTGATTTATTAATGGGCAGAGACGGGGCGGCTGTATATTATTACAAAAATACCGGCACTCCTGAGGTTCCTGTCTGGACAGCTGACAATTCAATATTTTCCGTCGTTGAAACTACCAACTACTGGAAAGACCCGACATTCTGCGACCTCGACGGCGATAATGATGCTGACCTGATTTACGGTACAGATAACGGCGACCTCTTCTTATATGAAAATACCGGAACTATTACAGATCCTTCGTATCAATATAATCCTGCATATTTCAGGGTCATTAAATCAAGCGGCTCTTCCACAGTTTCTTTTGCCGATTATGATAATGACGGCGATTTTGATATGCTCTCCGGTTCTCCGTACGATGGGCTTTTGTATGCAAAGAATAATGGAAGCAGCCTCATCCCGTCCTTCGATACAGCATCCGTGATTTTCAGCGGTATCGATCCGGGTTTCAGGTGTTCCCCTGTTTTTGTAGATATCGATAATGATATGGACTATGACATCGTTTCCGGCTACTCAAGCGGAGGCATAAAACTATACGTAAACGATAACGGAATTTTTACTGAAAATACAACAATGTTTTCTAATGTCAGTGTGAACTATCAGAGCATACCGGCTTTTGTCGACATAGATGGAGACGATGATCCTGATCTTCTGATTGGCTCAGAGGACGCAGGTAATACAAAGTTTTACTTGAATGACGGTAATAATTCTTTTACTCAGAATACAACTCTCTTCTCTTCTGTCAGCTTCCCGAGCTACTGCCGGCCTGCATTTGCAGATATAGATAATGACGGCGACTATGATTTATTTATAGGCAGGCTAAGCGGAAGTATTAATTATTATGAAAATACAGGAGATCCATACAATCCTGTGTGGACCTCCAACAATACATTAACATCGGGAGTGAGTGTAAAACAATCTGCTCACCCCGGCTTTGCCGATCTTGACGGCGACGGAAGAATTGATATGATCCTTGGTGAGTATGATGGCAATTTCACTTTCTATAAAAATCTGTTTGCCGTTATTCCCGTTGAACTAACAAGCTTCACAGCAGAAGGCTCACAAACAGGAGTAAATTTAACCTGGACTACAGCAACTGAAACGAATAATAAAGGATTTGAGATACAGAGAAGATCTCAGGGTGATCCTGGTAAATGGATGAAAGCGGGATTTGTAGAAGGAAAGGGAACTACAACACAGCCTCAGGAATATTCTTTTGTAGACAATAACCTCACGCCGGGTGTTTATTCTTATCGTCTGAAGCAGTATGATTATAACGGCTCTGCCGACTTTTCGAAGATAATTGAAGTAAGGGTAAGTATTCCTCTGCAATTTTCTTTAAGTCAGAATTATCCCAATCCATTTAATCCTTCAACCAGGATAAATTTCAGCATCCCGCAGGATGGTTTCGTTAGTCTGAAAGTATACAACACACTTGGACAGGAAGTAGCTGTACTTGTAAACGGCTTTACCAGGGCAGGGGAGCACGATGTAATATTCAATTCCTCTGCCGGTGCTTCCCATATCACAAGCGGAGCTTATTTCTATAAACTTGAATCCGGTGATCAAGTGTCGGTCAGGAAATTTATACTTCTTAAGTAGCAGTTGAGATTAACCTTCATTGGCCGGAGGTTGTCCTCCGGCCACGAAGGTTCCTGATAGGATTAGATTTGGATCAACTTAAAGAAAATAAAAATGAGGTATTTTTACATAATTCAAAGATAAAGAGAAGCCGATGGAATACACTAATTTAGGTAAAACAGGACTAAAGGTATCGAGGATATGTCTCGGCTGTATGAGCTTCGGCAGTCCGCAGTCGAGAAAGTGGATGCTGGATGAAGAACAGAGCAGGCCTATAATTAAAAAGGCCGTTGAAGAGGGAATAAATTTTTTCGATACTGCTAATATGTATGCAGGGGGAATAAGTGAGGAAATAACGGGTAAGGCGCTGGCCGATTTTGCAAAGCGTGAGGAAGTAGTTATAGCAACCAAACTTTTCTTCCCGATGAGGAAGGATGTCAACAGCGCGGGACTTTCACGTAAACAAATATTCACTGAAATTGATAATAGTCTGAAACGCCTCAATACCGGTTATGTTGATCTTTACCAGATGCACCGCTGGGATTATACAACTCCCATCGAAGAAACTCTTGAAGCGCTTCACGATGTGGTTAAATCGGGGAAAGTTAGATACATCGGCGCATCATCAATGTTTGCATGGCAGTTTGCTAAGGCTCTTTACCTGGCAGAGATGAACGGATGGACGAAATTTGTTTCAATGCAGCCGTATTATAATCTGCTTTACCGCGAAGAAGAAAGGGAGATGCTGCCTCTTTGCTTTGAAGAAGGTGTAGGGGTTATTCCCTGGAGTCCTCTTGCAAGAGGACACCTTGCCCGTCCCTGGCCTGAACAGTCTGATACTGAGCGTGCGAAAACAGACCAATTTGGTAAAACATTGTATGAAAAAACCGAAGAAGAGGACAAAAGGGTTGTAGATGCGGTAACTGAAATTTCGAAAGCAAGAGAGATATCACAGGCTCAGATTTCGCTCGCATGGCTTCTTTCAAAACGGGCAGTAACTGCCCCGATTGTCGGTACAACTAAAATGAAGCACCTTGAAGATGCGCTGGCTTCAGTATCAATTAAACTTTCTGATGATGAGATTAAAAGCCTTGAAGAGAAATATGTTCCTCACCCTGTTACCGGGGTAAGTTATCCATAGAACCTGGATAAATAAAATTAGTAATTAACAATTGGCAATTAACAATTTATAATTGTTAATTATTAATTATGTCGCACTGATTATGCATTTCTTTAATCCGTTAATCCGCAAATTTGTCAATTCTCAATTTTTTTATTCATACTTTAACGATTTCACCGGGTTAGCAACAGCAGACTTTATTGCCTGGTACAACACGGTCAATAATGCTATGGCGAGCACGGCTATACCGGCAAGCAAAAATATATCTGCTCCCAGTTCAGTCTTATAGGCGAAGTCACTCAGCCAGTTCTTCATAATAAAGTACGCGGCCGGCCATGCTGCAAGGTTAGCAATTGCTACCAGTATTAAGAATTCTTTTGATAACATAGTAATAATATTTGTGATGCTCGCTCCGAGAACTTTCCTTATTCCTATTTCCTTTGTCCTCTGTTCGGCTGTAAAAGCTGCCAGGCCAAACAAGCCGAGACAGGCTATAAATATCGCAAGCATAGCAAATATTGAGAATACTTTTTCAGACTGAATTTCCGACTTATAGGCCTCTGCAAAGTATTCGTCAAAAAAGGCATATTCCATCGGTTTAGCCTGTCCGAATTTTTTCCATTCAGCTGACAGGTATTTAATTGATTCACTAATATTGCGCGGAGAGATTTTAACCGATAGGTAATCTGCCTCAGGTTCATTGAGAAGAACGAATGCTGCTGGCCGGATTTCATCCTTTACTGGCTGTAGATGGAAATCTTTTACTACGCCGATAACATTGAAACCGGCTGTCTTCGCTCCATCGAGATTATGCAGAAGTCTTGAATTCAATGGATCAGTAAAATTTAATTTCCGTACGGCAGCTTCGTTTAATATTATGGCGGAGGAATCAGTGGTAATATCCCTGCTGAAGAATCTTCCTTCCTTCATTTTCATTTTATAGGTATTCAGAAAATCATAATCTACCGGGATAAGAATCAGAGTTTCATTCTCGGCCGACGGGCCCTCCTTCCTGAAAATATTCGCGGAAAGATCGTGATCGGGAAGTCCCTGCGATAATGAAGCCTCTGCTACATTCGAATTCCCCCTTACTGTATTGGCAAATGCGAACTGCTGTTTACCGAGATCGCTGATATTCTTTATAACCAGGACCTGGTCTTTGTTAAAACCGAGGTTTTTATTCCTGATGTACTGCATCTGGTTATATATCACAAAAGTGCCGATGAAAAGTATAATGGAAGTTGCAAACTGGAATACGACGAGTCCCTTCCGGAGCAGCCCGCCGGTTTTACTGCCAGCTGCTTTTGATTTCAAAACAGAAACAGGCTTAAATGAGGAGAGCAGCAGGGCAGGATATAAGCCTGCCGCGATTCCTAAAAGGATAGTAAATATTAGCAGGGCCGGGATAGCGTATAAATTCCCTATACCGAATGACATATGTTTGTCTGTTAATTCATTAAACCACGGGAGTGTGTATTCTACTATCATAACGGCCAGAAGTATCGCTATGAAGCAGAGCACGACGGATTCGGTCAGAAACTGCTGCATAAGCTGACTCTTCTTTGAACCCAGCGCTTTTCTTACTCCTATTTCATTAGCCCGTTTGGTGGATTTCGCAGTTGAAAGGTTGATGAAATTTATGCAGGCAATTATTAAGATAAATATTGCTACAGCTGAAAAAAGATAAACCGTACTGATATTTCCTGTATCCTTAAACTCATTAAAAACATTCGAATAAAGATGGATCTCCTTTAGCGGAACAAATACAAAAGAAAAGTCATTGCCCCTGGCGAGGAATTCTTTATAACTTAGGCCGAAAGCAGCCTGGATAATGGGACCGGTATGTTTTTCAGTTACAGAATATATTTTATCGTTCAGCTGCTTAGCAGTCACACCCGGACGTGTCAGCACATATGTGTGTGCAAAAGAGCCGAACCAATTTGTTTCTTTGTTTTCCGGAAGGGTACAATACGAGGCAATGAAATCAAATTCGAAGTGTGAATTTCCAGGTACCGGTTCAACCAGACCCGTGATGAGGTAGTCCTGTCCGTTTGAAAGAGTAAGTCGTTTACCGATGGGATTATCAGAAGTATAATATTTCTCAGCCATTTTAGTGGTTATGACTACAGTATTAGGCTGCATCAGTGCAGTTCGGGGATTTCCCCGCAAAAAATTTATTGTGAATATGTCGAACATAGAGGAATCAGCATAAAAAAATTTATCTTCTTTTATATATTCCTCATCTTTTTTGACATAAATGTTAGCAGCCTTCAGTATCCGAACTGTTTTTTCAATTTCCGGATATTCAGACGAAAGTACTCCTGCCAGCGGCACCGGAGAGTTAGCAAGGTTAAACCTGTTGTCGCCTATTTTATAATGTGCATTTACCCTGAATATTCTATCAGCATTTGTATTAAATGTATCATAGGTCAGTTCATCGGCTACAAACATTCCTATCAATATGAAACAGGCCACGCCTATTGCAAGGCCGGAAATATTTACAAAAGAGAATATTTTATTCTTCAGAAGATTTCTTACAGTTGTTTTCAGATAACTTTTGATCATTTTATACTCCTAAAGATATTTTTACTCGTATCTTAAACTCTCTATGGGGTTGGCTATTGCAGCTCTTATTGCCTGGTAGCTTACGGTAATTACAGCAATAAGAAGCGCGCTGACGCCGGACAGTATAAAAACCCATATGCTAAAGTTTATTCTGTATGCAAAATTTTCAAGCCAGCCGTTCATAAAGTAGTAAGCTAAAGGCCAGGCAACTAAATTTGCTATCAGGACCCACTTGGTAAACTCTTTTGTCAGCATAATAATAATTTCCGGTATGCTTGCCCCAAGCACTTTTCTTATACCTATCTCCTTGGTCCTCTGTTCTGCTGTATAAGCTGCAAGGCCCAGCAGTCCGAGACATGCAATAAAAATAGCAAGTATGGAAAAGATTGAGAAGATCTGCCCCGTCCTCTGCTCGGAAGTATACAGCTTTGCAAAGTCATCATTAAAGAATGCATATTCAAAAGCCTGGTTCCCGGCATATTTGTGCCAAATCCCGGATATACTCTGTATAGTGCTTTTAGCATTCTGAGGTGTAAATCTTAAAGATACATATCTGCCGAAATCATTTTGCCTGTACAGCCTGAAGACAAGAGGCTCAATCGTCTGATGCAGTGATTGAAAATTAAAATCGTCTGTAATGCCGACGATCCTGAATTTAATGTTATCACCGATCATGACGAGGTTTTTCCCGATCGGATCTTTCAGACCCAGTGCTTTAACCGCAGCCTCATTCATTACTACTGACATAGTATCGTTGCTGTAATCGCGGGAAAAGAACCTGCCTTCTTTCATTTTGATCTGGTAGGTATTAATAAACCCGTAATCTGTGTTAATTACTTTTATATCGTGAACGTCCTCAGGTCCGGTATCCTCAAGTTTAAATGCAGTATCGCCGAAAAGCCCTCCCGGTATCGCTGAGGAGTTGGAAACAGCAATTATACCACTGTTCCTGGAAATATCGTCCTTAAAAGATTTTATGTATTTGCCTATATCGTCAGTTTTCTTCACAATAAGTATCTGATCGCGGTTAAAACCCAGCTTCTTGTTCTGTATGTAATCCAGCTGACTTTGAACAATTAAGGTACCCGCAATAAGAATGATGGAAATTGAGAACTGCAGGATCACCAGTGAATTCCGCAGCAATGATCTGTTTGTAGATCTTTGAAGCTTTCCTCTTAATACTTTAACCGGCGTTAAAGATGAAAGAACGAATGCCGGGTAAACCCCTGCGATGAAACCTACAAAAAGAACGAATAGGACCAGCAGGGGAATTGTATAAAAATTGCCGAAGATCTGCAGGTCAAGATGTTTATTGGATATTACATTAAAAGTTGGAAGAAAAAGTTCTACCAGAAGTAATGCGAATAGCATTGCAATAAAACTCATCATTATTGTTTCGGTCAGGAATTGTCTGATTAATAATGCCTGGTTTGAACCAAGCGTTTTCCTGATGCCGACTTCCTTTGCTCTGCTCGATGACCTTGCTGTAGATAGGTTGGTAAAATTTATACAGGCAATTAAAAGAATAGCCAGAGCAATGATCGAAAAAATGTATATATATGTGATATCCCCATTTGGTTCCAGTTCAAAATCAAGGTGCGATCTCAGATGTATTTCTGATAAGGGCTGCAGAAGATATTCGTATTTGCTTCCGCCTGCATACAATTGCTCATAACTTATTCCCACAATTTTCTGAAGCTGAGGACCTATATGATCCCTTGAGACACGGGATATCTTTTTGTTAAGATCATCTAAACCTGTTCCGTTTCTCACCCGTAGAAAGGTCTCATAATTATTACTCAGCCATAATTGATCATTCTGAATATCATAACTGTAAATTGATGCCAGGAAATCAAAATGGAAACTGGAGTTGGCAGGGAAGTCTTTTACAACTCCTGTTACCAGGTAGTCCCTGCGCTTATCGGCATTCAGCATCTTGCCCATTGCGTCCTCTTTGCCGAAATATTTCCGCGCGGTCGATTCGGTGATTACAACGGTGTTAGGTTCGATTAATGCTGTCCGGGGATCCCCTTTGATAAAGGGAACGGTAAAGACATCAAAGAATGATGAATCGACGGAATAGAATCTTTCCTCACTAAAAGCTTTATCTTTGTACCTGATCACAGGAAAACCATAGTTCCTCAGGCGGGTGTAATTTTCAACTTCAGGTATTTCCTGCTTAAATGCCGGCCCGCACGGGGCGCACGAAGAAGCGCTCTCAATCTGATTGTTTCCAATTACTGCGCTTAATCGTACCCGGTATATATTGTCATAATTCACATTGTATTTATCATAGCTGAACTCATTCTGAATGAAAAGCAGGATTACAAGACAGCAAGCGATGCCGACAGCCAGTCCGAATATGTTTATAAAAGAATATCCCTTATTCTTCCTGAGATTACGAATTGCAATTTTTAAGTAGTTCAAAAACATAAGGACCTCACCGTACTGTTTTGTTAATAACTCTTATGAAACCTTCCGCTGCCTGAAGAGAACCTGCACGAACTTTGAATCTTCTCTCGGTTTGAATATCTGGATCAATTCCCAGCCGCTGTCGTAATTGTCAATCGATTCTTTTAATCGTTTTACTTTTTGTTCGACGGACCATATTTCACCGTCAGGTTCCCACCTGAAGGACTCAACCCTGAAATTGTACTGCCTTTTTTTGCCGTTTATCTTCACTTCAATTTCAGCTATCTGCTGATCAAGGAACCCGGGCAGCGGAATGTTAACATCTTTCATCTTTTCACCTAAAAGGTTTAGTTAAGATCCTTAAATTAATTTAATTACTCGCTCCTGAGTGCACCGACCGGGTTTGCTACTGCAACTTTAACAGCCTGGAAACTCACGGTTATCAGAGCAATAAACAGTGCTATAACAGCAGCCAGCAGGAATATGCCCAAACCCGGATCGATCCTGTACGCAAAATTCTGAAGCCAGTTATTCATAAAATAATAGGCTAAAGGCCACGCAATAAAGTTTGCCAGAAGCACCCACTTCGTAAAATCTCTCGAAAGCAGTATTACTATTCCGGGAATTGAAGCGCCGAGTACTTTCCTTATCCCGATTTCCTTGGTCCTTCTCTCCGCAGTGAATGCTGCGAGTCCGAATAGACCGAGACAGGCAATGAATATTGCCAGCACTGAGAACACTGTGAATATCTCACCTGTTTTCTGTTCTGATTGATAGAGCTTGTTGTAATCATCATCCAGGAAGAAATATTCAAACGGTTTATTCGGCACAAACTTTTTCCACTGGCTTCCGATAAATGAAACTGTTCCTGAGATATCACTGGAGCTAATTCTTATCGGCAGAAAAGCCGTTTGCCCTCTGCCCAGCACGATTGCCAGCGGCCTTATCTTCTGATGTAAAGATTCATAGTGGAAATCCTTTAATACTCCAATTACTGGATAGAAAACGTTCTGATCAGGAGTACGGCCGGGTAATACAACACGTTTACCAACCGGGTCCTGTATTCCCATATGTTTGACGGCACTCTCATTAAGAACTACTACCTGTGAATCAGCAGCAAAATCTCTTGAAAAGTACCTTCCCTGGATTAGTTTTAACTTCATCGTTTCTGCAAAGTCATAATCGGTGGACATAACTGACAGGATATATTGCTGTGAGCTTTGTGTACCTTCAGGTCTGAAAACAGTCTGTCCGAAGTTCCTTCCAGGAAGGTTATCCGAATTTGAAGCAGAAATAATGTGAGAGTTTTTCTTTAGCTCATCTTTGAATGTTTGCGACTGATTCTCAAGCGCCCAGGCCCGCGATATCACCAGAACATGGTCCTTCTCAAAACCAAGGTTCTTTTCCTGTACATATTTCAGCTGGCCGTACACTATGAATGTTCCAATAAACAGTACAATTGAAATCGCAAATTGAAAGACTACAAGTCCGCTCCTGAGCCAGCTGCCTCCGCTTCCGTTTAACTTTCCTTTAAGTACAATAACGGGTTTGAACGAGGAAAGGAAGAATGCAGGATAGCTTCCCGCAACTAAACCAACGGAAATGACTGCAATTAAGAGTGCAGGGATGGCAAAATAATTATTAAAATATGAGGTGTGCAGTTCTTTACCAGCAAGCCTGCTAAAGGAGGGTAGAAAAATCTCTACAAGCGCAATAGCAGCAACTACAGAAATGAAAGTCAGCAATATAGATTCAGTAAGGAATTGCTTTATTAGCTGCGACTTGTTTGAACCGAGCACCTTTCTTATCCCTACTTCCTTTGAACGCAGCATAGATCTTGCTGTCGAGAGATTCATAAAATTAATGCATGCAATCAGCAATATGAATACAGCAATGACGGAGAAAATATAAACGTACTTAATGTCGCTGTTCGGCTCGAGTTCATAATCAAGATGAGATGTTAAATGTATGTCCGTCAGCGGCTGCATATGAAATTCATACCTGCTGCCTGACTTTTTGATTTCTTCATAGGAAGTCTGGAAAAGTTCGCGCAGCTGAGGTCCCGCATATTTCTCTACAAATGCCGGAAGCTTTGCCGCCAGCTGAGAACCGGGTACTCCTTTTTTCAGCACAATGTATGTATGAAAATTATTTGCTATCCAGAATGGAGTATCGCCTAATCCAAGGCTCGCTATCGAAGCAAACATATCATAATGAAAGTGAACATTACTGTGGACAATCTTTCACAACACCTTTAACGGTATATGGAGTTCCGTCCTCGAAGTTCATTATTTTATCCATCGGGTCTTCATTTCCGAAATACTTCTTCGCCAGTTTCTGCGTAAGTACAATAGTATGGGGTTGAGTTAATGCAGTCTTAGGATCTCCCTTGATGAAGGGAATTGTAAACACATCAAATATTGTTGAATCGGCCCAGTAGAAATTGGTTTCGTTAAATACATTGTCTTTGTATCGTATCAGCATTGTTCTGTTCGGCATAAGTCGGGTATACTGAATTACTTCAGGGAAATCCCGCACAAGTGTTGCTCCGAGTGGCGCAGGTGAAACGGCCAGGCGGCTTTCATTACCCGCTAAACTCGCTTCAGTATGCACACGGTAGATCTGATCTGCTTTTTCGTTGTTTCTGTCATAACTCAATTCATCGTTGATGAACAGCAGTATCATTATACAGGAGGCAATGCCTATTGCGAGACCGAAAATGTTTATGAAGGAATATGCTTTAAATTTAAGCAGGTTCCTTAAAGCTATTTTCATGTAATTTCTGATCATTTTAGTACCTGGTTTTATTCATATCTTAAAGATTTTACAGGATTAACAAGGGCGGCTTTTACCGATTGATATCCTACGGTGAACAATGCAATAACTATTGTAAGTAAGGCAGCAGCTATAAAGATGAAAAAACTGATCTCTGTTCTGTAAGCAAATTTTGTAAGCCAGTTATTCATAAGAAAATAAGCTGCCGGAAATGCGATCACACAGGAAATAACAACCCACTTAATAAATTCTTTGGAGAGGAGAAATATGATCCCGGAAATGGAGGAACCCAGGACTTTCCTTACACCGATTTCTTTTGTTTTCTGCTCTGCAGTAAAAGATGCAAGACCGAACAATCCCAGGCAGGCTATAAAGATTGCAAGAAAAGCGAAAGTCCCGAAGAGCTTTTCGGTATTTAAATCTGACTTATAGATATTATCGAAGTAATCATCTACAAAAGTATATTCAAATGGTTTGCCCTGGTTTATAGTGTTCCAGGTATTTTCAATATAGCTTGTCGTTTCCTTTATGTTTCCCGGCTTAATCCTTACCAGCAGGTTATCAATGTTGTCTTTTGAAATACGGATTATTTGCGGTTCAATCCGGGCATGAACTGAGTAAAAATTATAATCGCGGACAACACCTATAACAGTAGCTGATGGATCATCTTTAAAGACTTTCCCTACCGGATTTTTCCAGCCGAACTTTTTAACAGCTGTCTGGTTTATTATAACGGCACTTACAGAATCTGTCGGATAATCCTTTGAGAAATTTCTTCCTTCAACAATTTTAAGCTGCATCGTTTTGAAATAATCAAAATCGACGTAACTTCTTCTCATCATCAGGCTGGCATTGTCTTCGGAGCCTGCTTCGGTTTCAGTTCCCTGGCTTCCGCTGGCTCCTATCGGTCCCGAAACAGCAGATGCACTCGCAATATTATTATTCTTCAGCAGCTCATTTTTCAACACTTCAACTTTATCACGTTCTGCTTTACCGCGTATCGGGATATATAATAATTGTTCTTTATTGAATCCAAGGTCTTTGTTCCTTACAAAATTCATCTGGTCCATTACTATCCCGCTGCTTATTATCAATACGATGGCAATGGCAAACTGGGCAACGACAAGTACCTTCCTCAAAAGTGAGCCCCCGCCTATCATGCTTCTGTAATTCTTAAGTGACTGAGCAGGCTGTGCTTTCGACATATAGAACGCAGGATATAATCCCGCTGCGATGCCTACCAGGATAGTAACAGCCAACATTTCAATAGCGAAAAGGATATTATTCTTAAACTGAAAATCCAGCGTGATATTGAAGACCGATTTGAAATACGGGAAAGCAAATTCAGTGATCAGTATAGCGAGTAAAAAAGCAAATAGTGCAATAATTACCGCTTCTCCCATAAACTGTACTACAAGGTTTGTGCGTCCCGATCCAAGCACCTTCCGGATTCCTACCTCTTTAATTCTCTTTGCTGAACGTGCCGTTGACAGGTTCATAAAGTTTATACAGGCTATGAACAAAATGAATAAAGCAATAGTCGAAAAAGTATAGACCTTTACGATGCTTCCCTGGTTATTGTTGAATGTCTGATAGACTATATTATCCGAGTAGAGGTGAATATCCTTTAACGGCTGAAGATAAAGCGAAAAGCTGTATGATTCATCTCCCTTATGATACTTTTCTATGAATGCAGGGAATTTCTTCTCTAGCTGCGATTTATCCGCGTCTTTTTTTAACAGTACGTACGTTGCAAGGAAGTTGCTGCCCCAGTTATCCATCCAGGGGATATCGTTCTGCAATGTTGAAAGTGAGCCGATCATAGAAAAGCGGAGATGTGAATTTTCAGGGTAATCTTTTATAATACCTGTAATCTTCATCTCACTTTTTCCCCCTTGCTGGGAAATAGTGATTATCCGGCCGAGGGGGTCCTCATCGCCGAAATATTTTTTCGCTTCTGATTTTGTTAATACAATTGAATTCGGATCCTTCAATGCCTGGGCTGGATTACCTTCGATAAAAGGTATCGTGAAAATATTAAAAACTTCGGGATCAGCGTACACGATCTGATTTTCATAGAAACCTTTGTCGTTAACCCTGCAGAAAAATGCGGGGGCAGGCATTATCCTTGCTGCTGCTTCAATCTCGGGAAAATCGTTCTTCAGGGCGGCAGCTAAAGGCCCCATTGTAACTGCCACCTGCTGTTCAGGAACACCCGCGGGACGCTGAATCTCAACAGGCCGGTAAATACGGGAGGCTTTAGTATTGAAATCATCGAAGCTGAGTTCCTGCTTTATATAAAGGGATATCAGGATGAAACCCGAAAGCCCGATTGCTAAACCGGCAATATTAATAAATGAAAATGCTTTGCTTTTTAATAAATTTCTGAATGCTATCTTTAAGTAATTTTTTAACATATCCGGCCTTTTTTATTTATAAGTGTCAGCTTTCAATCCATCCGTCTCTTAATTTTATTATCCGTCTTCCGTACGCAGCATTATCTTCCGAGTGCGTTACCTGTATAATAGTAGTTCCTTTCTCGTTCAATGATCTGAGCAGAACCATTATTTCTTTTCCCTGGTCGGAATGCAGATTGCCTGTCGGTTCGTCGGCAAGTATGAGCCTGGGCTTTGCAATGATAGCACGTGCTATAGCCACCAGCTGCTGCTGGCCTCCTGAAAGCTGGAAGGGGAAAAGATCTTTTTTGGCAACAATATTGAAGCGGTCAAGAACTTCGGCAACCATACTTTGTCTTTCACTGCTTTTTATCTTCTGGTATAGAAGAGGTGTTTCAAGGTTTTCATATACTGTCAGCTCGTCAATCAGATGATATTGCTGGAATACAAAACCGATAAAAGCTTTATGGAGACTGGTTAACCTTTTCTCCGACATTGAATGAACCTGCTCATCCAAAAAATAATATTCGCCCGAAGAAGCAGTATCCAGCATCCCGAGGATATGCAGCAGTGTGGATTTACCCGAGCCCGAAGGACCCATTACAGAGATGAATTCACCCTCATTAACTTCGAGGTTAATATTCCGCAGGACAAATGTTTTAACCGACTTGTTGCTGTAATACTTTTCTATGTTCTTTAGTTGGATCATTTGTATGCTCTCAGCTTTTTCCTCTATACATGGAAATTTTCTTTGTAATTCTCGGTAACAACATGCCCGTCGAACAGGTGTATTACTCTGTTTCCGTACTCTGCATATGTGGGGGAGTGAGTAACCATAATTATTGTAGCACCAGCTTCATTCAGATTTGTCAGCAGTCCCATAACTTCATCGCCGTGTGATGAGTCAAGGTTTCCTGTAGGTTCATCAGCCAGTATTAACTTTGGACTTCCCACAATCGCCCTGGCTACTGCCACTCTCTGCTGCTGTCCTCCTGAAAGCTGCTGCGGGAAATGCGTTGCCCTGTGGATTATTTCCATCCTCTCAAGTGCTTCATTTACCTTAATTTTTCTTTCGGGTGCGGCTATTCCGAGATAAAGAAGAGGGAGTTCAACATTTTCATATACTGTTAATTCGTCAATCAGGTTGAAGCTCTGAAAGACGAACCCGATATTTTCTTTTCTTAAGTGCGCTCTCTGTCTTTCTGTATATTTTGAAACTTCATGTTCAAGGAAGAATAGATTCCCGTCTGTGGGGTTATCCAGCAGTCCGAGGATATTCAGCAGGGTTGACTTTCCGCAGCCGGAAGGACCCATTATAGAAACAAACTCTCCCTTCTCTATTTCTATATTAACATTATTAAGGGCAGTTGTCTCTACTTCCTCCGTAGTGTACAATTTTTTCAGGTTTTCTGTCTTTAACATCTTTCACTCCTTTTATCTGCCTGCTTAATGATGTGCAGCCAGTTTTTTATTAATGAAGCTGATTTTTTTAATTTTTATTTTTTCAATTCAATACTAATTTATCCACATCACCATATGTGTCGTAAGATGATGTAATTACTTTCTCTCCTTTTTTAAGTCCATCAAGCACTTCAAAATCCCTCGAGTTCTGACGGCCTAATCTAATGTCTCTCTTATAAGCTGCATCGCCTGAAGGATCCAGCACGAATATCCATTGTCCTCCTGTAGTCTGGTAGAAGCCACCTCTGTCGATTGTGAGAGCCTGCGAAAGTTCTCCAAGCTCCAGTCTGATCTGAACTGATTGTCCTCTCCTTATTCCTTTAGGGACTTCACCATCGAATTTCATATCTACTTCAAACTGGCCGTTCTTTACTTCGGGAAATACTTTCTTTATGATAAGCCTGTAAGTATGATCAGAAAGTGTAAATTCACCTGTCTGTCCGGGACTCACCCTTGCTATATAGTGCTCATCAATTGCCGCTCTAACCTTAAAAGAATCTACTACATCTATTTCTCCTACATTTGCGCCGGGAGCAATTGACTGGCCGATCTCTGCATTCAACGAAGTGAGCTGACCCGTGATAGGAGCTTTAACTGTGAGGTCCTCAAGCTGTTTCTTGGTTATATTCAGATTCTCTTCAAGAGTCTTCACAGACCTTTCAAGCTGTTCAACCTGCTGCGTTCTGAAGAGGGAATCTTTTTGGAAAGTCTCCATGGTGAGACTTTTTTTGTTTAAGAGATATTCGTAGTCATCTTTTGCGTTTTCGTATTCTATTTTTGAGATCAGGTTTTTATCGAACAGGACTTTATTATTTTCATAGGTGGTTTTCTGAAGTCTCAGGTTATGGTTAATATCAAGCAGCTGCCCCTGGAGGCTCAAACGTGATTCCTCCATAGCAAGCCTTGTGCTTCTAAGGGAATTTATCTGCTGGAAGACATTTGCTTCGTTATAAATAATACTCAGGGTCAGCGATGCATTATCAAGCTTGAGGATTGGATCGCCGGCAGTGACAAAGGCACCTTCCTCTACATACTTTGTTACAACCTTGCCGCCGTCGCTTACATCCAGAAGGAAAGTCTCTATCGGCTGAACAGTCCCAGTAATCGGGATATATTCCTGGAAAGGCCCGTACTTAACTGTGGATATTGTGATCTTATCTTCTTCAACGTTTAGTCTTGAACTTTTATCACTGAAAACAAAGCTGTATAAAATAATGAAGAGTATTAAAGCGCCGCCTCCATACATTGCAATTTTTTTCGGCGGCCATTTCTTCTTTTCAATTTTTCTGTCCATTTAACTCTCCTGAGTATTTCGTATATGTTCTGGAATCCCCGGGAATGTAGGTCAAAACCTGTGCCTTTTAATCTGAAAACGGGCATATTATCTTATCAACCTATTGAACCGTTCATCACTAATATCATCCTGATACATTTGAATAAATATTTCCCCTGACGGAGAGGTGTCCGTTTTCGTAACAAGGGTGTTCGGCAAAGAACAGTAGATAGGGAATACATCTTATAAATATAGGAAGCCGAATGATGGAAATGCCAAATGATGACTGCTTGGTTGAGGCCGGGAAGAGGCCGGGAGAAGGCCGGGAGAAGGCCGAGAGAAGGCCGAGAGATGAATGAAATGAGGCCGAAGAGAAACGGGTAAGTAACATACTTTAATCAGAAATAAAACAGCACCGAAGTTTCTACAGTTTCTAAAGTACATTATTTTGTAATAGGACGAAGTTAATAAATTTTTGTGATAAAATCCGGTTGTAATAAAAAAGGGACAGAGACATGCGCAAGCCTGAATATGACATATACAGAAACCAGGTAATTAGCGTTCATCCTTCTATCAGTCCGTGCATCATAATCCGGTTGGTTCCTGATAATTGATATAATATTTACATATTTTAAACGAATTAAATAGGGAGAATTTATCACTCAGCTGAAAAAATATTCAAAGATATGACGAAGCAGTCAGCTAAAGTCCTGGTAGTGGACGATAATGAAGATGTTTTATTAGCGGCCAGGCTTCTTCTGAAACCTGTAGTCAGCATTATTCATACAGAAAAAAATCCGGAGAATATTCCTCAATTATTGAAGAATGAGGAATACGATGTAATCTTTCTCGATATGAACTTTACGCAGGATATGACCAGCGGAAAAGAGGGCTTGTACTGGTTAAACAGGGTATTGAATATCGATCCATCGGTTGCTGTAATCCTGATAACTGCCTTTGGTGATATTGAACTGGCAGTAAAAGCTGTGAAAGAGGGTGCAACGGATTTTGTTCTCAAGCCGTGGCAGAATGATAAGTTTATTGCAACTCTGCTTTCCGCTTTGAAAGTAAAAGAATCAAAAACAGAATCCAAACAGAGGCTCCTTAACTCCGAAAATGGAAAAAATTATAATGAACTGATCGGGATCTCACCTGAAATCGGTAAAGTATTTCAGACAATTGAAAAAGTTGCCGCAACCGAAGCTAATGTCCTGATCCTCGGAGAAAACGGAACCGGCAAAGAGCTTGTCGCAAGAGCGCTGCATAATAATTCCGGAAGATCCGGCCGGGTTTTTGTTAGGGTCGATATGGGCGCCTTAACTCCGTCGCTTTTTGAGAGCGAACTATTCGGACATGTAAAAGGCGCATTTACAGATGCAAAGGAAGAACGCCCCGGACGGTTTGAAACCGCATCGGGAGGCACTCTTTTTCTCGATGAGATAGGGAATATTCCTGTTGAACTGCAGGCTAAACTGCTGACAGTGCTTCAGAACAGGCAGGTTGCAAGAGTAGGATCAAACAATTATAAGCCTATAGATATCAGATTGATTTGTGCAACGAATACCCCCATTCATCTGATGGTTGCAGGAAAATAAATTCAGGCAGGATCTTCTTTACAGAATAAATACAGTTGAAATAAATATTCCTCCATTAAGGGAAAGGAAGGAAGATATTTCGATTCTTGCAGAACACTTTCTCGAGGTATATAAATCAAAATATAATAAGCAGAACCTGAGACTTAGTCCCGTGACAATTAAAAAACTCGAAAATTATCAGTGGCCGGGTAATGTAAGGGAACTGCAGCACGCAATTGAAAGAAGTATTATTCTCAGCGATTCCGATGTGCTTCAGCCGTCAGATTTCTTTTTTACTTCACCCGGGACCAAAGAGGAAAAATTTATCTTCGATACTTATAACCTTGAGGAAGTAGAGAAGGCTGTCATAAGAAAAGTTCTTGATGAGAATGACGGCAATGTAACTAAAGCGGCAAGGGAACTCGGACTAACCCGGACAGCCTTGTATAGAAGGATGGAAAAGTATAGTCTGTAAGTTTTTGGAACATCTTAATTCTTTTGTGAAGAGGGATTTATCCCGCTTAAAGCAGGTAATAATCGAGCTTCAAATAAGTAATTTATCTCTCTCAAAGTAAATTTAGTTTAATCATCTTATAATTTAATGATAAACTTCCGTCTAAATCTGATATTCAGGATCCTCGTACTAACATTCTCTGTTTTTCTGCTTTTCTACGTCTTCTTTCAGAGTTCGCTTAGCGTCACCCCTGTTATTATCATTGCTGCTATATTTATCCAGGTTTTTCTGCTTATCAGGTTTGTTGACAACACGAATAATGAGTTATCGAAATTTATCCTTTCAATAAAGTATTCCGACTTTTCCCAATCATTTCCTCTGGAAAAATTAGGCGGCTCCTTTTTAGAGCTCGGGAGCGCATTTACTCAGGTGATGAACAAGATTAAGGAAGCAAGATCCGAAAAGGAAGAAAACTTCCAGTACCTGCAGACGGTGGTAAAGCATGTGGGCATCGGGCTAATTTCATTTACCGATAATGGGAAAATTGAGATAATAAACGACGCAGCTAAAAATCTGCTGGAAATAAATGATATTATAAATATAAATTCTTTATCGTCTATTAGTCCTGAACTTGTTGATACCCTTGAGAATATAAACCCCGGCGAGAAAACCCTTATCAGGCTGGTACATAATAATGTTGAAAAGCAAATATCATTATATGCCAGCGGGTTTAAATTAAGAGCAAACAGGTACAAGCTGGTTTCACTGCAGGATATTCAGAATGAACTTGAAAGGGAAAGGTTTGCAAGGGAATTGGAAATTGCTCACCAGGTGCAGACACAGCTTCTTCCTCACAAGGATCCGGCATTGAAGGATTTCGAGATCAAAGGATTATGCATCTCTGCCAAAGAAGTAGGCGGTGATTATTACGATTATATTGACCTTGGTAATAATAAGCTGGGGGTAGTTATCGGGGATGTTTCCGGAAAGGGACTTCCTGCTGCATTCTATATGACATTAACAAAAGGAGTTTTTCAGTCGCTGGCTTCGGGTTCTTTGTCGCCCTGTGAAGTTCTCAGGAAATTGAACAAAGTGCTGATACAGTCACTTGAGAAGGGCTCTTTTGTTACGATGTTTTACGGAATTCTGGACTATGCTGAGAATACTTTTACATATGCGCGGGCAGGCCACGAACCGGGTATTTACTATAATAGTGCACAGGATAAGATTGAGATACTCCGGCCTATTGGGATAGGACTCGGATTAAAGGACGGGGTTCTTTTCGATAAGAACATAGAAGATAAAATGATCAGACTAAATAAAGGAGACCTGATCTTACTCTATACTGATGGGTATAATGATGCAAGGAACAGTGAAAATGAAGATTACGGCAGGGAAAGAATACTTAAATTTATAGCGAAACATAAGAATGTAACGGGAGAAAATTTCCTCAATGCTCTTTCTGATGATGTTTCCTGCTTCAGCGGAAATTCTCCCAGGTTTGATGACCTGACCGTTGTTGCGATAAATTATTTACCCGGAATCCAATCATAATCTGGTCAGGCCGGCGAAAACTATGATCATCAAAAATTTCAGACTAAACATAATACTCAGAGTTGCCGTCCTCGGTTTAAGCATAACTTTGCTTTTCTATCTGCTGTTCTATACGGAACTTTTTGCAAGCATCATTGTCCTTATCATCATAATCATTTTCCAGCTTTACTCGCTTATCTACTACGTTGAAAAGACAAACCGGGATTTATCGCGGTTCCTCAGTGCGATAGAGCATTCAGATTTCTCACAGACATTTATCGACACCTCTTTAGGGAGTTCATTTAAGGACTTATACAAATCCTTCAACAAAGTCATTGTTAAATTTCAGAACACCCGCAGTGAAAAGGAGGAACACTTAAGATATCTTGAAACTGTAATGCAGCATGTTGGTGTCGGACTGATTTCATACAACCAGAATGGTGAAGTACAGTTTATTAACAATGCAGCTAAAAGATTGCTGAAGGTCACTCATTTAAATAATATCTCATCCTTAAGCAGGGTCAGCAGGAGTCTTGTTGAAAAACTCTTTGCTCTTCAGGCAGGGGAGAGGGTTACAATTAAAATTACGGACGAGAATGATTTCATACAGCTTATAATATATGCAACGGAATTCAAGCTGAGAGACCAGAGGTTTGTACTTGTATCTCTCCAGAATATTCAGAGTGAACTGGAAGAAAAAGAAATGGAGGCCTGGCAGCAGCTTATCAGGGTACTCACTCACGAAATAATGAATTCAATTACCCCTATCTCATCGCTGGCTTCTACGGTTCAGTCAATTCTGAAGAACAACAGGGATGAAAAAACCAGTCCCGACTCAGAATCACTCGATGACATCAACAGTGCAGTTAACACAATACATAGAAGGAGTGAAGGGCTCATCCACTTCGTAAACAGCTACCGCAACTTAACACGAATACCAAAACCAAACTTCCAGATATTCCGGATCAGTTCGCTCTTTGAAAGGATAAATAAATTGATGGGAGCAGAATTAAGGGAGAAGGGGATCAAGTTTAATTTATGTGTAAGTCCTGAAAGTCTTGAATTAACAGCCGACCCTGAACTGGTCGAGCAGGTAATCATTAATTTATTGATAAATGCGGAACAATCAATTGGAACAAAAGGAAATGGTGAAATAAATCTGACAGCTTCACTGGACGACAGAGGGAAAATAATGATCAGGGCAGCAGATAATGGTCCCGGCATACCCGAAGACGTTCTTGAGAAGATCTTCATCCCGTTTTACAGCACAAAGAAAAACGGATCGGGAATTGGGTTAAGTCTCTCCCGTCAGATTATGCGTGTCCATGGCGGGAACATAAGAGTCACCTCCAAAGCCGGCGAAGAAACCGTTTTTACGCTAAGGTTTTAATCGAGTAACAAGCAACAAGTAACAGGATAAAAGTGACAAGCAACAATCGCCATCTCACTGAACTGAGAAAATCGAAACATCTCTTCGAGATTGAGTGAAGTATCTTATGGAAACAAGGGAAGGATTCTCGGTATCAAATCACAGGAGTCAAAATGAAAGAGACAAATCTTAGCATTTGCCTGATTTTGATTGTTCTTTTGTTAAGTGATTATGCATTTGCACAGTATAACGGTGCAGTAATCAAAGGAACTATAACAGACTCACGAGACGGTTTATTGCTTACCGGAGCAAATGTGATCATACTGGGTACGGATATTGGTGTCGCTTCGGATAATTCCGGATACTTTATCATATCGGGGTTATCACCAGGCAGATATATCTTAAAAACAAGCTATATCGTCTACAAATCCCGGATTGACACCATTGTCATCAAGGAACCTGATGAAGTAGTAAAACTTAATATTAAACTGCCATCTCCAATAGTTGATCTGGAAGATGTCACTACCCCGCGGCTGGAAACTTATCATAACAGGCTGCAGCAGAGAAACAAAATAGAACCGGTATTGAAGATTCATATTGACAGCTTACATGAATCTGAATATCATTTATGGGCATACCTGTCTGTTACTAATACTTCTGTAGATTCGTTTTATTTATTCCGGGACTATATATGTTTTAATGTAGTGGCTCCCCTTGTAACAGACAGCGGAGGAAATTCAATAAAAGTTATTCCTGCTGTGACTGATTGCCTTGGGGAGAAGACCTGTCCCGATTCCACTGATCTTATTTATATTGGTGCTGGTAAAACGGTAAAATATCCACCCACCAGGTTGACCTTCTTCAATTACGGGGATAAACCTAAAGGTAGATATTCAATCAAGATAAAATATGAATTCAAGAAACCTGAAGAGATAAATACTTTTTACTGCAGAGGAGAATCAGTAATAAAAGCACTTATAACAGGATTAAGAGGGACATATATTTCAGATAATTCAGTCATCTTTTTTAATAATAGATGAGTTGATTGCATTTCAATCAAAACTAATAGACAGCAAAGCTCATCGGTTAATAAATATTATTGCCTTGGTCCAACAGTACAGATAATCCAATAATTTAATTGATAAGAAGTATCAAAAATATATTTTATTCAGTACTGGCGGCAGTATTACTAAATACAGCAGCCGGTGCGCAAACAATTGCTTCCGGTCCCGAAGTGCTGAATGCCCCTGAGTTCTACGATATTGTCATTCCACGGCTGGAAGTTACTCCCGACATCCTGTACGATAATCTTTATTACGAAGGCAATAACATTATAATGAGGGATGTTAAGACGGCACAGACTGACAGTCCTGAGTCATATCTCATTTCAAAGAACTGGCGAAAATTAGCCGGACAAACTAAAGCGGTATTTGTATTGCGGGATGCATTATTCAGCCAGCAGGATCATCCATACAAATCTTTTCCCTTTGCATTAATGCTGCCGGCTAACTGGATAACGGCAGCTGCTCTGCAGAAAGATTCAATTCGGTTAGTGCTTGCCCCGCAGGTATATGATGAGGAAGCCTGGTCGGAGATTAAGACGGCGGGGCAAATGTTCGGAAGTTTTCCGGCAAGCGAAACATTGTTTAAACTTGCCGTCAGGAAGCCCGATTCGATGTCAGACACGATTTACACATATAATGCAAGAGCTGCGATTAAAATGCTGGCGGAATATGCGAAGAAGCTCGCTGATAAAAGAGATATCGGAATCAAGGGGATGATTGAAGAAGGGGCGGAGCTTATAGAAGCAAGTGATACTTTATATTTCGGCAAAGAACTCCGCAGGGAACACATTATTCCAATTATGGTTGAAAATCCAACCAGGCACGAAATCCTCGAAGGAAAAGGCATCGAATTAAATCCGGATGATACTCTGCATAAAAATATAATAGCAGCCATCAGGAGGATTCTTTACAGGAAGAGATTGTCCGGCGGTGATATTGCTATAGAACGCTACGATCTTTCTGATCGCGGTGAAAGAAAAAGGGCTATAAATGTTCTGGAAGAACTCATTCCGAAAGGATCATCAGGCGCAGCGGTTTGGCTCTGGGTAACAGGCAGACTTTTAAAGAATAGAACGATGCAGGGAGAGGATGCATCTGCTTATATCAGCCAATTTCAAAAAGAGATCAGAAATTCAAATATTAACGAATCCCGGCTGCGGTTTGTCAACAAGCCTTCATTTCAAATAAAGAAAAATAACCCAAAACAATCTCTTAAAGAATCTGTTGAGCAGTTCAGGCAGCTTGATCTATATGAAAGCGTCAATCTCAACAGCAAACAGCTTAAAATAATTTTTGATTCAGATTGATTCAGGACATATCTTTCAGGGGGATCCGGGTTTTCTGTATGCACACTTTTTATAAATTGAAATGATGATTGTATCTTTACAACAAACAAAAGTTACTTCATCTAAAAGACGATGAACTTCGTTATAGAGAGCTGTGTCTCCTGAATAATGACGAATTAAAACCAACATCAGATTGAAAGTATGAAAAGAATAATTGTCCAATTAATTATATCCATATTAATAACCGGAGCAGGTATGGCAATAGCGCAGAATTATAAAAGCGGGTATGAGGAAGTGAATGGTATCAGAATGTACTATGAAATTCATGGTAATGGTGATCCTCTTGTTCTGATCCATGGAGGCGGATCAACCATTGAAAGTACTTTCGGCAGTATACTTCCGTCGCTGGCAGATGACTTCCAGGTAATTGCAGTCGAACTCCAGGCACACGGCCGTACAGGCGACAGAGATGCACCTGAAAGATTTGAACAGGACGCTGATGATATTGCCTCATTATTAGCCGGCTTAAAAATCGCAAAAGCATCATTCTTAGGATTCAGCAACGGGGGAAATACTGCTATACAAATATCAGTACGGCACAATGAAATTGTCGATAGATTGGTTCTTGCATCTACGTTTTATAAAAGGGAAGGTCTGGTCCCCGGTATGTTCGATGGATTGAAACAGGCCACCATAAATGATATGCCGCAATCACTTAAAGATGCATTCCTGAAGGTAAATCCCGACAGCAGTAAACTGTTGAATATGTTCAATAAAGACAGAGAGAGGATGCTTAATTTCAAGGATTGGGATGATAAAACAATAAGCTCTATAAATGCGCCTACGTTAATAATAAACGGCGATAAAGATGTAGTATTAACCGGCCATGCTCTTCATATGTCAAAGCTGATTGCGGATTGCCGACTGATGATACTGCCGGCAGAACACGGTGCATATTTAGGGGCAGTTGATTTCAGGGAAAATCCGGATACTGGAATTGTAAATCTGACTGCACAAGTAATTAAAAACTTCTTAAACAATAAATAAATAATATTTTAATATATATTTCGAATATCCAGCGTTATGATGCTGTAGGATTTTGATTTATAAATTCAGCTAAGATATGGAGTAGGAATTTGATTTATCAAATTCAAAAAAATATATAGTGCCTCACCTCGAGCCTTCAGGTTGTTCTTAAAACTACCCATATTGCCTATAATATATAATTAGCCTAATTTTCGAATTAAAAGGAAATTCCCAAAAGAACCAATGAAAATTAGTATCCTGGCAGTAATAATTCTTAATACTGCAATCCTGGCACAAATAGATACAATTCCAACTCCGGTCTTCAATTCGGTTAGCCTTTCAATCGATACACTGGATAACTTTATTTTGTTCTCTAACTATTATACGATATCCGACAATATTGATAATACGGGCTCGTCTGCATTTATCTCAGAGACTCCCGGCATGGCAGATGTTATTGAATTTGTAAGGACTAAGCCGTCATACCATTTTATAGTGCTCAAAGGAAATTATGTAATAGCAATGATAACGGTAGTTCCCCGGCTCGAAGGGAAGAAGACCTTATATTCCTATCTTGTTTTAAATCCAAACAATAAGCATCAGATTGAAATACCATGCGAGATCGAGGGGGATGTAACAGAATTAAGGGCCGCCGAACTGCTGGTGCAATACAAGAATGAATCTCAGCAATTTCACGCCGGGCCGCTTCGTATGATACTATTCGGCGACACGGCTTATTCTATCCAACTGTACGACGCTCTTAAAAAGGACGTCATACAGCTTATCAATAAAACTGAATTATACAACCAGGATGAGGGTAACAGTAACAAGTAACAGGTAACAAGTAACAAGTAAGAAGTAACAAGTAAGAAGTAAGAAGTAAGAAGTAACAAGTATCAAGTAAGAAGTAAAGATCAGCAGCTAATCTCTGCTTTGCTGCAATAACCTAATAAACGGAAAATAAATGGCCAAAAACAAAACTGTAGAAACCTTAATCAGCGCAGCTGAATATATTAATAATATCCCGGATGAAAAAAGAAGAAGCGACTGCACAATACTCTTAAAATTATTTGAGAAAGCATCGGGATATGAAGCGAAGGTAGGATCATCTGGCATTGTAGGATTCGGCAGTTACCATTACAGGTACGACAGCGGTCACGAAGGAGATGCGCCTCTCGCAGCTTTCGCCTCAAGGAAAAATGCAATCGTATTATATCTTTATCCGGGGATAGTTCTTGACCCTAGCCAGCTCAAGAACCTGGGAAAACATAAAACAGGCAAAGGCTGCGTCTATATTGCTAAGCTTGAGGACATCAACCAGGCCGAACTGGAAAAGATCATCAAAAATACTATCTCAGCCCTTAAACAGAAGTACCCGGGTGCCTGAGAACAGGGAACAAGCAACAAGTAACTTAGCAAGGAAGAATCCCCGTAACTTATATCTCTGTGCTTGGGAGGATGTAGGAATTTGATTTATCAAATTCAATAAAAAGAACGAGAGTGGAAATTTGATTTATCAAAATCAAAAAAATATCTAAGACATCCCTTCGTGCCTTAGCGGCAAATCTCTCTATTAAGAGACATTATTACTTAAAACATTTATATTTACAGACAATCTGATTCCCTTGTCTTAATGAAAATAGATTCTTCATCAAAACAGAATATTGAAATTCAATCGGTATTAGAAAATAAATTGATCAGCTCATACAAAGAGGAAATGATCTCATTTCTGGAATCTCATCCTGAACATTTCACTGAAGCCCTTAACCTGGCAATATCCGACAAACAGCCGTATTCGTGGCGTGCTGCATTTCTGTTGTGGGGGAGTATGGAAGAAAATGACAGGCGGATAAAAAAATATATAAAGCAAATTGTAAACAGTCTGAAAACAAAAAAGGACGGACACCAGCGGGAATTGCTTAAGATTCTTTATAAAATGGAAATCGATGAAAAATATGAAGGGATTATTTTCGATATCTGCATCAGGATCTGGGAACAGATAAATAAAAATCCTTCTGTAAGGATCACTGCCTTAAAACACATCTTCAAAATTGTAAAAAAGTACCCTGAATTATCAGAAGAAATCATTTATCTTCTTCAGGATCATTACCTTGAATCATTATCCCCCGGCGTGAAGCATTCTATCAAAAGGATGATGAACGAAGCAGTTCTTTCATTTCCCTCTGAAGTAATTTAATTTATCAAATATCAAACAATGTCAGGAATCAGGCGCAATTAAAGTAACCCCTGCAGCTCAGCATTCTGATCTCAGAACTTCGGTAGTCAGGAGCAGGGGAATATGATCCCAAATCATTTCAGCAGCAGCAACTTCTTCGAACTTACATAATCGTTAACCCGCAGTTGATAAATGTAAACACCTCCGCACAAACCTGATTTGCCGGCATCAAATCTAAGCGAATATCTTCCCGGCTGCTTTTGTTCATTAACCAGCACTGCAGCTTCTCTTCCGAGAATGTCATATATCCTGAGTGTAACAAACCCGGATCGGGGCAGTTCAAAGCCGATCGTTGTTGCCGGGTTGAAAGGGTTGGGGAAGTTCTGACTCAGTGAAAATTGCCGGGGGATGCCGATTGAGGCCTCTGCTTCTTCCGAATATTTCGCCCTGCCGTCGAAATCAATCTGCTTCAGCCTGTATATATAGGTGCCGGGCGGCAGGTTATTATCGGTGTAGGAATAAGATTGGGTTTCTGTTGTAGTGCCGCCGCCTGCAATGAAAGCTATTTCATTCCATCTCCCTGTTCCTAAGCCGGTATTTAAACGTTCAATTTCAAATCCCTTATTGTTGGTTTCGGTTGAAGTTGACCAGGTTAAATTTACTGCGCCCTCAATTGCAGATGCGGTAAATGAAGTTAAGTCAACCGGAGTAGATGAAATTCCATAAAGTTCGAAATACATATCTGTGTAAACGGTCGGGTGACAATGCCAGAGGACATCCCATTCTGAACAATACGGTGTAAAATCATGATAATAAGCTATACTGCCGAAGGACCCGTACATCTGGGACCAGCCCCATGATGTAAAATCTGCGTCTGCCTGGACTGAAATCCAGTAATAACCGCTATTTAGTATAACAGGCGTTTCCAAAGCAATTGTAGATCTCCATACCGAATCAGGTAAAATCAGAGAGGCGGAATAAGGCTGAGTTTCGGCAGAATAAATCAATGCACCAGGCCTAGTATTATTATCCCCGTATACTTTGATAGTAAACCCGCTTATAGAAGTAGTATCAATCTGACTTCCTACAACTACTATCGAATCAATTGTCCAATCGGCATCAACTGAAAAATCATCGGCCGCCTGGTGCCATATGTCTGGTATGGTCCATCTATCCGCAGGGATAAATATATGATCAGTCCCGAGATCTCCTGTTTGAGAATAGAGCAAAACATCACTGCTGCTTTGCGGGTACAAGCCTGAGAAGCAAATTAAAATACAAAATAGAGTAGCAAAACTAATTTTAATCATAATACCTCCTTTTATCCATTTTAGTTCTCACGGAAGTCAATTCCTTAATTTAAATATTGAGGGATTGTTTAACAACATTCCTCTTATTTTCCAGCTGCCTGTTTCAGGGTAGTAAAAACCCTGGACATCTATCCTTGATCTCACAATGTTACCTACTCCGTCATCTGCTTCAACATATCCATGAGCTACGAGGCTGCTGTCAACAGCAATCCCGAAATCTACACTGTCGATGTCCTGGTACCTTGCCGACGAGGGAATCAATAACCGTTCATTTACAAAATCCTTTGCTAACGAGTACAATAGTCTTTTAGTCGGTCCTCCTCTGTGTGTACCTGCATCGAATATCTTGTTATTAATGATAAATGCGGCAACGAGTGCTGCGAGTATAAGCCAGAATTTCAGATCACGTCTGCTCATAGGATCCCTCTTTAAAATTCAGGAAGATATTATTTCAGCAATATCATTTTGCCGGTGTGTGAACTGCTGCCCGCCCTGATTTGATAAAGATATATTCCGCCGGGAAGGTTAGCTGCATTAAACCTGACCTGGTGTATCCCTTCAGTTTCAAAATTATTTAATAATACCGCAATTTCTCTTCCGAGGATGTCAAATACTTTTAATTCAACATTCCCGGCTTTGGGGATCTCATACTTTATAGTAGTTGAAGGATTAAAAGGGTTG
>CAWETK010000021.1:0-202310 GCA_963811905.1 uncultured Ignavibacteria bacterium | reverse complement strand
TTTCTTTTTATTCTCCTCATATTGGTAGAAAATATTCATATCAAAAAGCACTTTGAGCAGCTCTTATTATTTATTTCCGCAGTGCTCTTATTCTCAGGCTGCTGCAGCAATGAAGTATTGAAAAAGTTCACCATTACTGTCGACTGTGAATCAATGGCGGGCAGAAGTCATAATGAATTCCAGGCTGATTCCTGTTTCAGAATCGGCGACAAGTTCATCGCTTTCAGGGATAAAGATTCTGTGGTTTATAATATTACAGAATTTTGCGGCAAAATAAATATTAAATGCAATAAAGTGAATTCTGATATGAAAGAATATATAACTGAAGAAGAGCTATCGTCAGCTCAAAAGAAATAGCTGCTGCATGGAGTCTAGCAAAATGACTTCAGCCCCGGCTAATGAAAACTGGTTTATTCGTACCAGTCGAATATCTCTACTCTATGTTTTCCGAAACCCGAATCCTAATATCGGTTTATTTCCTCCCGACGGCATAGCCGACATAATTGCTTCTGAAGAAAACAAAACAGATCCGTTTCCGTTTCCTATGCAGTTGCCTTCTGAAGGGTTGGGAGTAAGTGATGCAACAGCCCCGATAATTTCAGCATGAATGTGGACGATATCGTCGGCTACCAGTAAACCTTTAAAGGTCCCTGTGTTCAGATTCTTCATCTTTGCATTCAGCTCTTTATTGTGAACGATGAGGATCCCTGAACCTTCTATATTCATTGACTGCCAGGTTTCATCATTCCCTAATTCTACGTACGTTATGCCTTTTAGCGGATATGTCAGCATTGAAGGATCCGTTACGTACTGGCTGCCGTCAGATCCGCTCATAGCTATACTTTTCAGTTTTCCTTCAGGGTAGCCCTTGTCTGAACCGCCCAGGATGCCTTCAGGAGTTGAAGGATAGCCGTCGGGCCAGGTTTGATTTGAAGATACTATATCCGAGGAATATTTTTTAGAAGGGGCATAGTCTTTCTTCTCATAAGTTCCGCCTACAGTACTTGCGCCTCCTCTTGAATATGAATTTGTTGTCCATATTCCGAGGGTGCCTTTACCAGGAAGAAGATTTCCGTTCAGGTCGTGATCACGTCCGTCGACAATCAGCTTGCCGAGTGTCTGCACTGGATTATTTGTGGTTATGGCTGCTAAAACTGCCGCGGGAAATACCGGCGACCCGCCGTCAGGAAATTTAACGTGCGCGGAGATATTTGAATTTACTCCCATATATGTTCCCTGCACATTTATTTTTACCAGGGTGTCCGTTCCAATTACATCATCTACAACTGTATATTCCGCACTGCCGCCAAGCAAATCAGACTCTGCCGGGGAATTAACCCGGTAATCATTATTATCGCCGAGCCTGGCAATCAGCATCTGCGCTGCACTGTTCGCTACATTCCTTGCCCCCGCTTCCGCATAGAACTCCAGACTTTTATCCGTAGCCAGGTTCAATCCTTTATTAATATTTATGTTGAGAACTCCGAAAATTACAATCGTTCCCAGCAGTAAGATTAAAATCATTTTTCCCATTATCTAAATCCTTTAGATTAAATTTTTTGGTCTTATTAATTTCTGCCATTCAGCTGGCCGGGAAATAATTCCCGCTTTTATCCTGACTCTCAATCTTCAGGTTAATCTTTATCCCTCTTATTTTAGATCTTTCTGAAGGATTTCCCAGGACTGAATAATTAATCTCTGCATTAAGCGAGTCGTAATACGTAAGTTTAAATTGTGTGACAACGTCAGCCAAAACAGGTGCTGCGCTGTTATCCTGACGGTAAAGTTTCATATCATCGGGATTCTCTGTAAACGCCATCTCTGATTTCGGACCAAGATAAAATCGGGTTGTATCGGAAGTTCCGTCGTTGTTGATATCAGCGGCAAATTTTATGGAACCTGAATCAGCCGATATTATTTTTTCCCCCGGAGCTTTGTATCCTATTTTGTAGAAGTAATAATTGAAAACTTCTGCCGAAGAAGCGGTATTACCCTGAATATTCTGGTTGCTGAAGTTTTCCCTGGAATCTTCCTGCATCTTCATATTGAAGGCTATGATCATCAGGACCACCATCCCCCCTATTGCAAAAGAACCAAGAATATCTATTAAACTGCCCATTTGTGTTTTTCCTTAATAAGAAATTACCTGGCTGAGCTTTAAAGTATCTGTCAGGTAATTATTTGTTACGGTAATATCAACCCGCTTGGCGAATGTTCTCGTGTAACTGTTGACATCAGGATCCGATGCCGATACGTAGTGAACATCAATATCCGAATGGAAAACTCCTAACTTGTTAAGCGTATCATTCGTAGCATATGTACTGTAGTCATCAACGTCATCAAATGAAGAACGAAGGGATTCTCCCGGATCTTTCCCGGGCGAAGAAGATAGATCATTAGGATCACTTACGGCTGAGGTCGTCGTATTTTCGTCGAATGCTTTTCCTTGTATCTCATCAAATAATGACTGTGCAATCCCTGTACCTGTTATTATTGCTTCATTATTAATACTTATTTCGGTCTGTGTTCCCGAGCTTCGGTAATATGAAATTATCAGGAAAGTAAGGAGTAAAATTCCGCCTATGGTTAGCAAAGTTTGAGTAGCCGACATTTTTTTCTATGATTTATAATGTAAATTTCCCTTAAGTGGTGTGTAATATTCAAAGTTCGTGCCTCCTTGAATTAGGAGCGTATTTCAGATAAACGACTAATTCTTTGAATTATTTTGAGGGCATGTGGATCATTTAAATACAAATGCTGAGCGGTAAGTACTTGAATTTTCAGCAGATACAAGACCCCTGGCAGATAATTTACAAAAGATGAGATGCATCCTTTGAGTAAAAGGATTTAACTTTTTAGCGAATCTATAATCTTCTGCGCACCTTCAATTCCGGAGGATAATACTTTTTTTACTTCTTCTTTTGTTCCGGCACTTATTCCTCTGGCGGATTCAACTGCTGCCGAAACGGCAGTCCGCCGTGCTTCGTTAACATTACCGCCTTTTTCTTTTACTGCCGCTACAGCTCCTTTAACAGCCTGTATAGATGCTTCACCGATATTCAACCCCTTCTCTTTTGCTGTCCTTACAGCCTGTGCTACTGCCCCTCTCACAGCTTCATTCTGACCAATGCCGGTTTCCATTGCTCCTTCAACCGTAACGTTCACAACATCTTTGATGAGCTTGATTACAGATGCACCTATTTCGGACATTCCCAGGATTGTACCCTGGACTAATGATGCAGAAAATTTTACGCCTTCTTTAACAAGTCCGCCAGAATCTTTTATGGTTTTTGCTGTAAGGTCTTTGATAACATTAATGGTGATATCCGCAGCATCCCCCGAATCTTTTAATCCTGTTTTAATTGTATTCTTTGCCATATTTACAATTTTTTCAAACATTTTATCCTCAAAATTATATTATAAAATGTAGATGACGTTAGGGTTTTATCAAAATGGATTTATCACATCGGTCCGCAACAAATGGTTCATTTTATTATCTTATAATCATAAAAATGGAAGATTTATGGCGCTTAAAAGATCCTACAATAAAATGATCGCCGGTGTTTGTGCCGGCATTGCTGAATGGTTAGGATGGGACCCTACAGTAGTTCGCGTTGGATATGTACTATTATCTATCTTGAGTGCGGCATTTCCCGGAATCCTGGTCTATGTTATTTTGTGGATTGTAATGCCGCCTCCGGACGCAGTTTAATAAGAACCAGGTTGAGTAATTAGCAATCCTTAATTGCTCCGATTAAATGTTCTTCAAATAGAATTTTTACGGAGCCTCAAAAAGGAGGATGATATGAAGAGTGTCAGTAAGAATAATATTTTCCGGGTAATGATTTTCATTCCTTTCATTGTTCTCGCAGTTTACTGCAATTCAAAGGACGATCTTGTTTCCGGCAGTCAGGGGGAAATTAAACTGCCGCCGGGATTTAAGATTGAAGTCTATGCAGGTGATGTTCCCGGTGCACGTTCGATGGCAATGAGTCAGTCCGGTGTTTTATTTGTCGGTACCCGCGGCAATGGAAAGGTTTATGCAATCCTTGATACAAATAAAGATTACAAAGCAGACAAAATAATAACCATAGCAAGTGGATTAAATACTCCGAACGGAGTGGCTCTAAACGACGGCGATCTCTACGTGGCAGAAATCAGCCGGGTAATTAAATACCCCGACATAGAAAATCACTTGCAGAACCCGCCGTCACCTGTAATTGTAAATGACAGCTTCCCGGACGACACGCATCACGGCTGGAAGTTTATAAAATTCGGACCCGACGGAAAATTATATGTTCCCGTGGGCGCCCCCTGCAATATTTGCAAAAGCGAAGATGAACGGTATGCATCTATTATGAGAATGAATCCCGATGGCAGCAGCCTGGAGGTGTATGCTCATGGTATAAGGAACACGGTCGGATTCGACTGGTCGCCTGTGGATAATGCTCTCTGGTTTACAGATAACGGAAGGGATATGCTGGGTGATAATGTGCCCCCAGATGAACTAAACCGCGCTCCTGAAATAGGAATGAACTTCGGCTATCCGTATATGCACGGAAAGGATATTCGCGATCCCGAATATGGACAAGGTGTTGATCTTTCAAAGTTCACAAAACCTCTACAGGAACTTGGACCTCATGTGGCTGCGCTGGGTATGGAATTCTATACAGGAAATATGTTTCCCGAAGAGTATAAGAATTCAATTTTTATCGCAGAACATGGTTCCTGGAACCGGAGTCAAAAGATAGGCTACCGCGTAATGTTTGTAAAGCTTGACGGAAATAATGCTGTAAGTAAGGAACCCTTTGCCGAAGGCTGGCTGCAGGGAGAATCGGTATCAGGACGTCCCGTTGATGTAGAACAGATGAATGATGGCTCTCTCCTTGTCAGCGACGATTACGCAGGAGTGATATACAGGATCAGTTACAAGGATTAAATTTGAGTATGATTTAACAGCGCTTAGGATAGCATCCTAAGTTTGACGTCCCGCTTCGGTGGGACGTTTCTATTTTAAATCGTATGAGATAATTTGAGTCTTTTCGATGACCACCTGTTTGTAACCTGACCAGAAAAAAAACTTAAAAACAAGACGACAATATCTCTTCCAACAAGGAATTAAATAGAAGATACAGAGCAAAAATCATTTTCTAAAAGTGTGCATCTGAATGTCGAGGTAATAAACGTCTCCCTTTACATCCGTTATCTCGAAAGCAACGCCTGTTGGTTTGCGGTTCTTATCTTGTGAATCAGGATTGGTAAGCGGAGAAAAAACAGTTTTGTATCCCGGTCTGAATGCATCTCTGCCGTCCCCTGCCCTCAGGGGATCCTGTACAGGTTTACCGGTCAAAGTATCCGCATAGTAAATAATTTCATTTGGTGGATAATTTTTTCCTTCAAAAGTATACGGTACAAACTGAAGGTCATGATAGCCCGTGTCTTTATTCTCATCTTTCCTTTCATATACCGGAAGCCCCTTTGGAAACCAGTCGGGATAAACATAACTATTTACCTCCCATTTGAACCTTCCGTCGGCAGGGATCATTTGCATAAATGTTGCGTCTCCTTCCGCCGCGTCCTGCCGGAGAACATAAATGCCTTTTTCGCTTTTTACCTTTGAGCTGTTATCCCAGCGGGAGATTCTCTGGTGATTCTCTAAATAAAAATATTGACTTGAGGCTGAATCTATCTCTATCCTTATTGCGTCCCCCGTGGTTATAAAATCATCAAGAGCAATATTTTTCAGAGTAAGTGTGTCGTTTTTGATTGTGCGGATGTTTATCCACCCCAGCCTGTTCCTTTCATATGAGTTTATCATAAATGAACGCACCTCGTAACCGGACAGCATTGCCCAGAAGCCTCTGCCGTTGTGATACCGGTTGCCCCCGATAAGAAAATGCGCGAACTCATGGATTGCAAATCGGAAAGGGTCTTTATGAAAGATATCTCTTAGCGTTGCCCCGGTATACACAACCCTTGATGAATCATCCACGTTTACCTGCCCTGTACCAAGTGATCCCACCCAGCCTGAGTTAAATACCCTGTTGTACAATGAGGAAATACTATCGGGATAATCCATAATGAAGTTTCTGTAAATTATAAATACCATATCAGCTTTGCCGTCTGGTACATGTTCAAAACTATAATTCCTGACCTCTTTGATGCTGTCGAACTTTGCGAAGTCAACTCTCCTGTCTAAAGTCTCAATGATATCTTTATTTATTGCCCCGTAACTTTTCTTGTTGAGGAAATACCACTTTCTCGTGTGAGGAATTGTAACCGTATCGCATACACCGGTAAACTTTAGTTTATTAAACGACATCTGGTTAAAGTAATCCGTCATTGACCACGGGGTTGCATTCTCATTCCACACCGGGTCAACCCACGTATTGTTTCCCATCCTCTCAGGCACCCCGCCGTTGGGCCAGCGGACATCATCAGGAAGGTAATTATCGTCCGGAAACTGTGCAAAGATAAATAGTGTGTGGATGCTTCCTTCAGCCGGCAGATCACGTCCCCCTGGCTGATCTTTCGATTGTGCGGGAGTAAAACACTGTAAAGGCAGAAATAGAAGAAAAATAAAAAATTTTGCCGCAGGTCTCATATTAAACCTTCATATGCTGAACTTTAATTTAACATTTTATAAGTTTCAAAAGAGCTTTTTATAAATAAAGGTAATTCGATTGGACAATCTTCTCGCTGCCCGTTTGACAATGGCTATTACACTGGGCTTTCACATTATATTTGCCTGTATCGGTATGACAATGCCTTTCCTGATGGTAATCTCACACTGGATATGGTTAAAAAAGAAGAATAAAATATACCTCGATCTTACAAAAACCTGGTCGAAAGGCGTTGCTATCTTTTTTGCGATAGGTGCAGTATCGGGTACCGCTCTTTCATTTGAGCTTGGCCTGCTGTGGCCGGGATTTATGAAACATGCCGGACCAATAATAGGGATGCCTTTCAGCTGGGAAGGAACCGCATTCTTTATTGAAGCGATCTGTATAGGACTCTTCCTTTACGGATGGAACAGGCTGACTCCTTACGTACACTGGGCATCAGGACTGCTGGTGGGTATATCTGGTGTTTTTTCCGGGATATTTGTCGTAACTGCCAATGCCTGGATGAATGCACCTGCAGGTTTCCAATGGGTGAACGGACAGGCTATCAATATCCGTCCCTTTGAAGCGATGTTTAATCCTGCCTGGGTAAGTGAAACTCTTCATATGACGATTGCTGCATTCGAGGCTACTGCTTTCGGCGTTGCCGGAATCCACGCTATCCTTCTGTTAAGGAAACATAATTTTGAGATACATAAGAAAGCAATAATTATTGCTTTAAGCTTCGGAAGCATCTTCGCAGTACTGCAGCCGTTAAGCGGCGATCACAGTGCTAAGGACGTTGCACAAAGACAGCCTGAGAAGCTTGCCGCGATGGAGGGATTATTCCATACGGAAAAGAGCGCCGGATTGACAGTAGGCGGTATTCCCGACATGAAGAATCAGGAAATGAAGCTCGGGATAAAAATACCGGGACTTCTGAGCTTCCTTGCTTATGGCGATTTCAACGCTGAGGTAAAAGGACTGAATGAATTCCCGAGGGAAAACTGGCCTCCCGTTGTACCGGTTCATATTTCTTTTCAGCTTATGGTTGCCTGCGGATTTTTCCTCGCTGCTGTAGGCGTGGTGTTCTGGCTGCTGAGATGGAAATGGAAAAGATATTTGTTTGATAAGAGATTTTTGTATCTCGCTGCTGTCTCTACTCCCCTCGGCTTTCTTGCTGTGGAGGCAGGATGGACAGTCACCGAAGTAGGAAGACAGCCCTGGATAATCTATAATATTATGAAAACGGCAGATTCTGTTACACCGGTGCCTGGACAAATAGTCCATCTCTCAGTTTTTGTTCTTATCTATTTGATACTTACCGTGGTTGCTGTCTGGCTGATGAGAAGACAGATTCGGGCACTGCACGCATCCCAGCCGCAGGAAGGGAGTACTGAAGCATAATGCTGTACGTTGTTATAATATTTCTGCTGGTTGCAGTTTTCCTGTACTGCCTGCTTGGAGGAGCTGATTTTGGTGCAGGTATAATAGAACTGTTTGCAGGCTCCAATAAAGAAAAAATAAAGAGCCTGGTGAGCAATGCTATGGCTCCCATATGGGAAGCAAACCATATGTGGGTTATTATAACAGTGGTGATCCTGTTTATGGGCTTCCCTGCAGTTTATACTCAGGTATCAATATCGCTTTATATTCCCCTAATCCTTCTTCTGATCGGCGTAGTTCTGCGCGGAACAGCGTTCACATTCCGTCACTATGATGCTGTCCAGGATGGATCACAGGAAATATATTCGCGCATTTTTGCAGTGTCGAGTTTATTGGTGAGCTTTTTCTTCGGATTGATTATCGGTGCAATTGTATCAGGTAAAATCACTGCTGCACCCGAATCCTTTTATGAAGGATATCTGCATCCCTGGATGAACTTGTTCAGTATATCCACGGGTATTTTTATCTGCAGCCTGTTCGTCTTCATTGCTTCAGTTTATCTGATCAGCGAAACAACCGAAAAAGACTTAAGAGAATTGATCATCAAAAAAACAAAACTTGCGACCCTTGTGATGGTGGTAAGCGGCGCGATGGTGTTTATCTTTTCCTATGTAGAAGATGTTGATTTCGCTGAAAGATTTCTGAGTCATCCGGTAAGCATTGTTATCATCATTCTGGCAACAGCGGCTCTTCCTTTCCTGTGGAAGATAATTGAAAAGGGTTTAATATGGCCGTCAAGGATCCTTGCCGGAGTTCAGTTATTCTTTATTCTTGCAGCGTTCTATCTGATCTATTTCCCTGAAGTAATACTTATGAAAAACGGAGATAATATCACGCTGTTTTCTGCAGCTGCTCCTGATCCGACATTAACACAGTTAGGATGGGCCTTAATTATCGGTTCCCTGCTGATATTCCCAACCCTGTTCTACCTGTATAAAGTTTTTAAGATAGACAGGGATGCCGGCTGATTTACTGGCTGCTTTTATTAACTTTCTTGCTGAGCTCAAGTTTATCGGCAAAGTCAGCGCTGAAGTTTTCAATGATCTGTGCAATCTCCTCATTCTTTGTTGCTCTTCTGTACGTATCGGCCATCTTAAGGAAAGTCTGATGGAAATAGACATTCATATCCTCTACCATCATTTCCTTAGTCCATAGATCGATTCCCATCGTAGCGTTTTCCTGTTTATCCCATAAGGAAAGCATCATCGATTTACTTTCTCTTTTGCCGTCGAAACCTGAGTCGGTAGCGCTCCATTCAATTTTTACCGGAACTTTCTTTTCGTCCAGTTCTACATATAAAAGTATTTCTGAATTTTTGCTCATTATTATTTCCCGATTAATTTGATTTAATTATATAAAAATACATATTTTATTGAAACAGAATGTAATCCGGGAATTAGTTCCTGAAGACGACTATCAGAGGTAAGAGAGATACATAAATATCCCCGCGAAAACCATTGTACTGAATAAAATGGTTGAAAGGGACGTTATTTATGGATTTAATTGAAGCTTGCTGCGATAGGAGCTGAATAACCTCCAGTCTTTTATGAAAAATTAATAACCACAGGGAAATTCAGGTTGTGATTAGTGATGCTCGGTCGGCCTCTGCCTGGCCTCTAAAAGGCCTCTTTCCACTCTCCTTTAATAAAACACATCCTTGGGCTAAATCATACTGATATTGACAAAGTAGAAAGGAAAACCCTTATCGTTCTACGGAATCTTCGAAAGGCTCAGAATAATAGGTCTTCGGAAAACTTGATTGACAGAACTTCAACAGAATCAGACTGAAAGAATGTTACAATAATTTTATTGATCATTCAGGGAAAAACTGATGACCTTTTGCTTTTATTGAATTGTAAGTATAATTTGCCTCCATATAATTGATACTTTGACCTTAAACTTAACAGAACTTAAGCTTAACCTGACCATCATGAAATCAAAAATAATATCCATTTTAATTGCAGGATTCTTACTCCTCCCGATAGCTAATGCTCAGAATATTAGTGTCGGAGGATTTGTAGGAGGAGGTACAGTCGGAGGATTCTCAACCGCGACAGGAGCTTTTACATCATCCGTTTTTGCAGAGCTTAGTACTCCCGTTTTCGGATTTAATACCAGGCTGAGTTTCATATACGGGCAGGATTTTAATGTACTGCTTCCGGGCTCCACTAATCAGTATTTCCCTTTTCTTAAAGGTGTGTCGCTGAAAGCAATATTTACACAGCCGTTAAACAATCCGTTTTTCCTGGAGGAAGGATTCGGTCCGATAGTTATTGATGACAGAACATACAGCAATGTTGATGAGTGGAATTATGGAACGGCATTCTCAATGACAGCCGGAATAGATTTCAGACAGTACAAAGCTGACGGCCTTAAGTTAGGCCTTGGAGTTGAGTACTCCATAACTTTCGGTAATACTTTTGCAAAGTATTTCTCATTTCACCTGCAGGGGCAGTATTACTTTTAAACGGTTTGATTGATATTTAAAAATGAAGCGGACGAATACGAATTTTGTTCTCACTGACGACTATAAAGTGGTTTATAATTTTGTTTTGCGGGAGGCTAAGGACAGTCTGTAAGGCATTTTTTTTAAAATGGATCCTCATCTTCGAAACGGAATAATTGCTCCGGCGAAGTTGAACTATACTAAAAGAAATGCCGGGATAATGTACCCGGCATTAAAATACTTTGCGTTTTTACCTGGACGGATTATTTTGTGGAATCTGCTGCGACTGATTTTTCTTCGGTAAGATGTCCGTTTTTCAGTTCATCGCTAAGACGTGTTGCTTTGTAAATATCCTTGACAGCTTCCAAAAGCCCCGCAGAATGTACTGAAACCATTCGGTTTTCCTCAGGAGTGTATATAAAGTTGCCTGGGAGACTCTGGATGTTTCCGTCGAACGCCAATCCCACTATCTCAGCCTTTTCATTTATAACCGGACTGCCTGAATTGCCGCCGATAATATCATTGGTTGCAACAAAATTGAATGGCGTCTCGAGCTGGAAATCAGCCGGGGGATTAACCCATCTGTCGGGCAGATTCCATGGTTCCTTTTTTCCAAATGAATAATAACGGTCATAAAGTCCGTAAAATGTAGTATAGGGAGGAGCTACCGTTCCATTGTATGGGAATCCTTTTACAATACCGTCTGAAATGCGGAGTGTAAATGTAGCATCCGGAGGAATTGAGGTGCCGTACACAGCAAATAGGGCCTTGCCGAGTTCCTGGGAATATACAGCTTCTTTGCTGAGGATATTCTTTACTTCTGATCTCAATGCTGATCTCCTGTCCTCAGTGTGAACGGCGAAATAAATGAAAGGATCTTCGGAATTCAGAATTGCATCGGGACCTTTTTCGATCAGCGCCGTTAATTTTGATGAATCAGTCAATACTGTATTACTCAGCATATAATCCACTGCATCTTCACCGGTACGTCCGCCTGTCAGTTTCTGGACTAAAGAATTGTCTTTGCCGAGGTATTCATAGAAACTTTTAACCTGTTTTCTCAGCATATCACGCTGGGACTCCATGTCCAGATCCCGGGGAATAATATCTGCTATAGTAGAATCCAGCTCTTCTCCGGTATATTGTTCATCTCTCTTATCTTCCGGCAGTTTAAGCTCATTCGCAAGATCTACAACATCATTTGCCGCAAAAAATAAATCTGAAGTTGTAAGTGGGTTCAAAGACAAAGCATAGAGCTCATTGGATACACCTCTTAAACGGTTCTCCGTACCTGCAATTTTATCCCACAAATCACCGTATTTATCTTTAAGATCAGGATTGGCCATAACAGCAGCCTTAAACTTCTTTTCGAAATCTTTCTTCTTCTGCATTAATACTGGATTGCGTAATCCCTCAAGCATTCCCGTATAAGCTTTCTGCGAATTAGAAAACATAAACAGGCGGTTCTGAAGCTCATTTTTTCTTTCCGGATTCTCCTGTATAAGCTTTGAATACATATCAACCATATTATTCAGCATTTCAAGGGTATGGGGGTATGTAACATCTCTTGAATATTCAAGCTGTGCCACCGTATTAAGCCGGTCTGTTGATCCGGGATTACCGACAACAAACACATCCTCTCCGGCAACTGCACCGCTGTCGCTCCATTTGAAATAATCATCGGTCTTTAGAGGGTTGCCTGAGTCATCATATACCCTGAAGAAAGTGCAGTCCAGATCATAACGCGGAAATGTAAAATTATCAGGATCGCCGCCGAAGAATCCCATTTCTGTTTCGGGAGCGAAGACAAGTCTTACGTCATTATACCTTTTATAGCCGTATTCTGAGTACCTTCCGCCGTTATATAGAGGAGTAATCTGGATTCTCAGACCGGTGCTTTCCTGTTCGCGGTCTTCAATCTCAGTCATCATACTGTCCTCAATTGCAGTTCTTTCTTCCTCGGTTACGCCATTGCTCATTGCATTTTGTATCTCATCGGTCACATCCTTAATTAATACCAGCTGATCGACATACAAACCGGGAACAGGGCGCTCATCCTCTAAAGTCTCAGCATAGAACCCGTTCTTCATTAGGTCTTCACCTTCTTTATTTACATCAGCAACGCTCTCCCTGCCGCAGTGATCATTTGTCATTACAAGTCCGTCTGCCGATACAAAAGAAGCTGAACAATAGTTTGCAAAGCGGAGTGCTGATTTCCTTACATGATCAAACCATTCCTGAGTCGCCTTAAAATTATATTGTTTCTGAAAGTAGTCAACAGGCGGGTATTCGAATGTCCACATTTTCCCCATATCGTACTTACCTGCTTTAACGGTATCAAGGTTCAGCCAGGAATAAGTTCCTGAAGTATTACTGTTACTGCCGGAAGTGGTTTGCTGTGATGAGGAACATCCGGGCATTAAAATAAAAGAGGCTGCCAGCAGTAAAGCGGGCATATATTTTCTGAATATATTTAACATAATTTTTCCCTGAGAGAATTTATCCATATAATATTTTTTTCAGCCAGTAAATTTACCATTATTAGATTCTATAAAATAGAATTCGACTCACATATTTAAATAAAAAAAAGGAAGCAGATATTTCTGCTTCCTTTAAAATGATCTGGTAATCATTAAAAATTGTTGATTACCGGCAAAACAGTTGATGAATCAGGTTAAATGTATGAATCCGGCTGATACAGGGGTTCAATTTCCCATTCATCTTCAATTGTTCCCACACAGTGCGAACACTTGGGAACGTTAAAAACAACCTTCTCCTCACTAGGGTTTGCCCTGACAAAATTTAATATCGTCTTGCAGCTTGAACACTGAACAATATGCGATGTTGTTGTTTTTTTGCTGCATTCAGGACAAATAAACCCTAAATCACCTGGTGTTTCATCAGGGTTGACCAGGAAAATTGCATTGCATTTGGAGTGGTTGCATTTAGCGAAGTGCCACTTTACAGTATCCTTTGTATCGATAATTAGCTCCCTCGTATTTTTAATTGGCATAAACATAAGTAGTAATAAATAAAAAGTCCATTGCAAAAATATTCTCTTATTAAATTTACGCTCACTTGAAACGTGAGATTAATTTCATAAATTGAGACATACAAAATTGTTTATAGAGACTTAAGAAAAAACCTATTAAAAATTCTACGATAATTTTTTCAATATCCTTACAATGAGGAGTATAAATGAACAAAATCAAATCATTTAAGGCATACGACATAAGAGGGAAGGTACCTTCGGAACTTAATTTGGAACTCGCGTATAAAGTTGCCGTCGGGTTCGCAAAATTAACGGATGCGGAAAAAGTTGTAATTGGTCATGATATACGCAGATCTTCGGAGGCTATCTCAGACTCAATAAAAAGAGGCTTAAATGACCATGGGGTCGATGTGATTGATATAGGCCTCTGCGGAACCGAGATGATTTATTATGCTACTCCTGTTTATGAAGCTGACGGAGGCATAATGATTACAGCCAGCCATAATCCGCCTGAATACAATGGGATGAAATTTGTAGGAAAGGGTTCAGTACCGATCGGCTATGACAGCGGGCTGAGTGAAATAGAAAAAATGATAGTTAACGATGATCTGCAGATCCATAACCTCGAACCGGGAGATGTAGACCACGATGATGTAATGAGTGGTTTTCTTAATCACCTGTTCAGTTTTTTTGATGTCACGAAGATAAAACCTTTTAAAGTTGTCGTCAATGCAGGCAATGGCTGTGCCGGACTGGTAATCGATGCTATCGAACCTGAATTGCCGATTGAAATGATAAAACTATTTAATGAACCAAACTCTGATTTTCCTAATGGGGTGCCCAATCCCCTGTTGACGCAGAACAGGAAGCCCACTATAGATGCTGTAATTCAGAATCATGCTAATCTGGGTGTTGCGTGGGATGGTGATTTCGACAGGTGCTTCTTCTTCGATGAAAAAGGAAACTTTGTTGAAGGTTACTATATAGTCGGGCTTCTCGCTAAGTCAATTTTAAGGACAAATCCCGGGGCCAGGATAGTTCACGATCCACGGCTGGTTTGGAACACAATTGAGATAGTTAAAAGCAGCGGAGGAGAACCTGTTGTATCAAAGAGCGGTCACGCATTTATTAAACAGAAAATGAGAGAGGTTAATGCGATATACGGGGGAGAGATGTCCGCTCATCACTATTTCAGGGAAAACGCTTATTCCGACAGCGGGATGATCCCCTTCCTGCTTGTTATCCAGCTCATGTCGGAGGAAAATAAACCTTTATCTGCCCTCGTTGAAGAGATGATTGCTGCATATCCCTGCAGCGGGGAGATTAACTCCGAGATAGATGACCCAAAAGCTAAACTGGATGAAGTTGAAAAAATATATTCCGACGGGAAGATCGATCACCTTGACGGCTTAAGCGTTGAGTATGACAACTGGAGGTTCAACCTTAGGATGTCGAACACCGAACCTATAATCAGGCTGAATGTTGAAAGCCGGGGAGATAAAAAGCTGATGGAAGAAAAAACAGAAGAGCTTCTGAAATTGATTAGAAGTGAAGAGTAATCATTTATGAATGATGAGTGATCAGTGATTGAATCACTCACCATCCCTGGTTCGACAATAGCTATATCTTTACTTCAATTTTGAATGGAACTTTTAGCTTTTCCCATTCAAGACTTACAACAGCTGCAGAATCACTCGTTTTAGTTATTTCATACCGCAGCCATTCGGTAAAATTATTCTTTTCAGGCTTCACAGTTACTCTTAATGCATCTTCAGCTTCATTGTATTCAAATGCTCCCCACTGATCGGCAACCTTATTAAAAATTACTGTCCATTCATCTTTTTCCGGTATTGTAAATAAGCCGTAAGAACCTGCAGGCAGTTTTTTACCCTCGATTATAACATCGGTACTGAAAGTAATTTTTGTGGCTTCGTTTGCTCCCGCACGCCAGACCTTATCATACGGTACCAATCCTCCCCAAATTTTTCTTCCCTTAACGCCGGGACGGCTGTATGAGATAGTAATGTCCGTAAATCCGACCGTTTGGGAAATTGAAGCTTTTGGACTGATCCTTACTTTTTCATCTTTCTCCTGTGGATACGATTTTGATAAAAACGGGACAATAATTAATGCCGCAGCATAAACAATAGCTAATACAATTTTCCTGGATAACATATAGTGATTCCTCGTTATCTGATTAAAAGCCTGATAGTTTTATTTATAATTTATAAAATTGCGGGTTCTTCGCCAATAGCAGATCAGATTAAAATTTTCAGACCATCTATAAGGGCGCTGATATCGCTTTCATTATTGTAAAAATGGGGAGATATCCTCACTATTCCTTCCCTCACCGCCAGTTCTATCTTTTTATTCTTAAGGACTTCAAGAATCGAATATGCGTCTGCATGCTTGAATGATACTATACCTGATAGATATTTGTGGTTTATGTCCGATAGAAAAGGATTTATTCCGATTTTTTGCAGTTCGGTAATTAAAAGCCTGGAGTTAGAAATCACCTGTTCTTCAACTTTATTAACTCCGAAATCCCGGAATAATTTAAGAGAGGCATTCAGAGCATATATACCTGCCGAATTCAGTGAGCCGGGCTGAAATCTTTCTGCAGAATCCTTCAAAGATAAATTGTAATCGAGAAGATCCCATCCGTCATTTACGCCAAGCCACCCAACATAGACAGGATCGATTTTCTGCTGAAGATTTTCATTGATATAGATGAATGACAGTCCCTGCATACCCAGCATCCACTTCTGAGTACCGCAGGAAACGAAATCAACACTGCATTTATTTACATCGAGGTTCAATGCTCCTAATCCCTGGATAGCATCAACACTCAGAATAATCCCTTTGGCTTTACAGGCACCGCCCAGCTTTTCAAGATCAATCCTATAGCCGGTAAGGAACTGAACCATACTTACAGAAACCAGTTTTGTCTTTGATGTAAACTGTTCAATAATATCTTCTGCACTCACAATTCCATCGTGCGATTTTACTATTACTATTTTTACGCCTTTCTTTTCGAGATTCATAAAAGGATAAATATTGGCCGGGAATTCAAGGTCATTCAGAATTATTTCATCTCCCTGATTCCAGTGAAGACCCTGGGCAAGAAGATTCAAGCCGTTGGTTGTATTATCTGTGAAGGCAATGCGTTCTTTATAAGCATTTAAGGTGGTTCCCAGTAATTCCTTGGTTTCCTCGGTTATTTGAACAAAGGAAGGATAATCATCAATATTATCCTCGCTTCTTGTCCTTAAATATTCATTCATTATATCCAGTACTTTCCTGGAGAACGGACCTGTTGCGGCGTGGTTGAAATATCTTATTCCTTTTTCAATATGAGGAAAGAGTTTTCGTGCTTCTGTCTGATCCATAAAATTTTCTTTATTTTTAAGTGTTAATAATAACAATTATTATTATTTATTATTAAATAAAATCACCTCATAGTGCTTAATCTTTGAAATTAAAAGTAATAATATTTAGATTTTTAATCTAATTTTAAAAGAAAAGTATAATTCTCATCAAAAGCAGGTAAAAAATGGCACAACCTAAACCAACAAAACACGAAGAATTAAAACCCGAAGATCTACGATGGAATTGTGACCCGGATATTTTTGAATTTGATTCAACCATTGACCTTGAACCAATGGAAGGCATAATAGGTCAGGAAAGAGCATTAAAAGCTATAAGACTGGGAGTGGACCTGCGTAGCCCCGGTTATAATATATTTATCGCAGGGATGTCAGGCTCCGGCAAAGCAACAACCGTTAAAAAAATGCTTGAAAAAATCAGTTCGAACTGTCCTCCTCTGTATGATTATGCTTACGTTAATAATTTTAAAGACCCCGATATGCCGCTGCTCCTGACTTTTCCAATAGGGAAAGCCAGACAATTCAGGCAGGATTTAAATGGAGCTATTCAGATTTTGAAAAACAGGATTCCCCAGACCCTCGAGAGTGATATGTTTACGGAAAGGAGAAAGCAGCTGGTTAAAGATTATAATGAACAGGAGCAGGATCTGATGAATGACTTCGATCAGAAGCTGAAAGAGGATAACTTTACGCTTGTGCAGGTAAAGGTTGGAGACGGGGCCAGACCTGACGTATATCCTTTAATCGATGAAAAACCGGTACCGGTTTATCAGCTGGAGGAACAGATAAAAGAAGGGAAAATCACCAAAGACAAGGCGAAAGAATTAGTAAATAAGTATAATGAGCTGCAGCAGGATCTTAAGGTAATTTTTAAAGAAGGGCTGAAGATAAGTCAGAATTTTGAAAAAAAGATGTTTGAAATTGAAAAAGCTGCAGTTGAAATGGTCGTTAAAAGCGTAATCGATAACATCAGGGACAGGTACGAGGATGTGAAGGTAATTGATTTTATTGAACAGGTTGAGAATAATATTATGGAAAATGTTCAGGTGTTTAAGGGCGTAAAACCGCAGGGTCCTGTAACTCCCGAAGGATTTGAGATCGATTACTTTAAGGAATATGATGTCAATATCATCCTGGATAACGGTGATACAAAAGATTGTCCGGTAATAATAGAAACTTCACCTAATTTTATAAATCTTTTCGGAACCATAGAAAAAGTGAACGATGGGAGAGGCGGATGGTACAGTGACTTTACTAAAATAAAAGCGGGTTCTATCCTCAAAGCTAACGGGGGTTATCTCGTTCTGAATGTGCAGCATCTGTTTGAGGAACCCGGAGTATGGCGCACACTTAAAAGAGTACTGACGTACAATAAGCTGGAAATCCAGGAGTCTCCCGGAGTGTTTCAATTTACTTCATCAATTCTCAAACCTGAATCTATTCAAATTGATACTAAGATAATCCTTATGGGAAGTCAATGGATATACTCCCTGCTTGCCGAACGTGAATATGATTTTAAAAAAATGTTTAAGATAAAAGCAGATTTTGATTATGAAATAAAAAGGTCTGATAAGGTAATTATTGAGTATGCCCAGGTAATAAAAAAATTGGTTAGGGAAGAAGGCTTATGTGAATTCGACAAATCTGCGATTGCAAAACTTATTGAAATAAGCGCACGGTTTGCAGGCCAAAAATATAAGCTCACCACCAGGTTCTCAAAGATTGCTGATATTGCAAGGGAGGCAAATTTCTGGGCCCTTGATGATGGTTTCGATATTATAAGCAAAGCTCATGTAAAGAAAGCTTATGATCTCGCGAAGGAAAGACACGGCCTTCTTGAATCTAAAGTTGATGATATGCTTAACGATGAAATGATATTATTGGATACAGAGGGCGTCAGAGTCGGCCAGATAAACGGGCTCGCTGTATACAGCACGGATTATTATTCTTTCGGCAGACCTACGAGAATAACCGCCACTGTTTCTCTCGGAAGCGGAAGTATAATAAATGTTGAGCGTGAAGCCGGTATGAGCGGCCGGCATTATAATAAAGGCGTTCTTATTATCTCCGGTTATTTCAGGGAAACTTTCGGACAGGAAATGCCCCTTTCATTTAATGCAAATCTCGTGTTTGAGCAATCATATGGAACAGTGGACGGAGACAGCGCTTCCTGTGCAGAAATATTTGCGCTGTTGTCAACGCTGGCAGATCTTCCCTTAAAGCAGTATCTGGCAGTTACCGGGTCGCTGAATCAGAAAGGTGATGTTCAGCCGATAGGAGGTGTCAATGAAAAGATCGAAGGTTTCTTCGACCTTTGCAAAGAAAGAGGATTAAATAAGAAACAGGGTGTGGTTATCCCGGTACAGAATGTGAAAGAACTAATGCTGAAGGAAGAGGTAGTGGAGGCTGTAACGAAAGGTGAATTCCATATTTACCCGATTGCAAAAGTGGAAGAAGGTATTGAGCTGCTGACAGATGTACGGGCAGGTAAAAAAACCGCAAAGGGTTACCCTGCCGGGACCGTCTTTGACCTGGTTGAGAAAAAAATAAAATATCTTTATGCGAGATCTAAAGCCATTCGTCCTAATGAAGAAAACAAAATTGCCAGCAAAAAGAAAAAGAGATGAAAGCTAACCTGAACGATATTTTTGCAAAAACAAAAATACTATGCACCCTTGGGCCGGCCACCGATTCGGCTGACATGATAAAGCAGCTGGTTCTTGCAGGTGTAGATGGAGTAAGACTGAATTTCTCCCACGGTTCCTATGATTTCTTTGAAAATGTCCTTAAGAATATCCACGAGATATGCACGGAGGAGAAAACCCCTCTCGCTGTACTTGTGGATCTTCAGGGACCTAAAATAAGGGTTGGAGAGCTTGTCGAGCCTTCTATAGAACTTGAAACCGGTAATGATATTGAAATCACTATTGAAAATGTTAAAGGTACTGAAAAACGTATCTCTACTTCCTATGCTGCCCTGGTGAGTGACGCTGCAGCGGGCGATCCGGTCCTCATAGATGATGGACTCATCCGCCTGAGAATAACGGGTAAAAATGAAAGTTCCGTGGTATGCAAGATTGAGAACGGCGGAACTTTATATCCTAAAAAGGGCATGAACCTTCCCGGTATGAAACTTTCTACTCCTAGTATCACAGAGAAAGATTTTAAGGATCTTGAATTCGCCCTTCGGCACCGGATTGACTATATCGCTTTATCTTTCGTAAGACAGCCGGAGGATATAACAATTCTGAAAGCATGGCTGAAAGAAAGAAATTCAGATATTCCTGTTATAGCAAAAATTGAGAAACGTGAAGGTGTTGAAAGGTTTGATGGGATTCTGGAAGTCGCAGACGGCATAATGGTCGCCCGGGGCGACCTTGGCGTTGAATTGCCGGCTTCTGAAGTGCCCGTTATACAAAAAGAAATTATCAGGAAATGCAACTCTGTCGGCAAGCTTGTAATTACTGCTACTCAGATGCTGGATTCAATGATACACAATCCTGTGCCGACCCGTGCGGAAGCATCTGACGTTGCCAATGCTGTCTGGGATGGGACAGACGTTGTAATGCTGAGTGGTGAGACTTCAATCGGCAAATTCCCCATTCGTACTGTTAATATGATGAATGACATAATCCGCAATGCCGAGAAACATTTATTCAATCATATAGTAGAATTCAAGATACCCCAAAAGGTTGAGGAAAACTTGTTCGATTCAGTAGGAAAAGCAGTTGTTTCAATAAGCAGGCAGATAAATGCATCAGCCATTGCAGCCTTCACATTTAAAGGAAGAACAGCGGGCAACCTTTCCAAGTTCAGGCCTGAAGCAAAAATAATCGCTTTCTCTAACAGCTTTGATACAATGAATAAGCTTTGCTTAAGATGGGGAATTATTCCCGTCCATATGGATGAAATAGACAAGGAACATATTGCCATTGATAAGGCAAAGAAAATAATTATCGAGGAAGGCTACGTTAAATTGGGTGATGTCGTGATATTTGCTGCAGGAGCCCCATATTCCGAGAAAAGCCGGGCAAACTGGTTAAGGTTTGAGATTATTTAATGTCTTGAAGAATTATATCAAATTGATGAATATGTATTATGAAAATGGAAAATATGGAAATGAAATTAGCAAAATGGTGGGAACCTGCGGACAGGAATAAACTTTTATGCACTCTTTGTCCCCGCTACTGTAAAATCGGCGAAGGTCAGGCAGGATTTTGCTACATAAGACAAAATGTAAACGGCAAACTCTACACCACTGGCTACGGGAGACCTACAGGCTTTGCAATTGATCCGATAGAAAAAAAACCTTTAAATCATTTTTATCCCGGTACCGGTGTTTTGAGCTTCGGAACCGCGGGCTGCAACCTTGGCTGCAAGTTCTGCCAGAACTGGTCGATGAGCAAAGCCAGGCTGGATGATCTTAATGCTCTCACAGCATCCCCTGAAGAGGTGATCCGGCTTGCCAAGCAGTACAAAGTACCATCAATAGCCTACACTTATAATGATCCTACTATTTTCGGAGAATATGTTATAGATATTTCAAAAATAGGGAGAGCAGAAGGCATAAATTCTGTGATGGTAACTGCCGGCTATATTGATAAGGAAGCAAGGAAGGATGTCTATAAATACATTGATGCTGCAAATGTTGATCTGAAAGGATTTACAGAACGGTTCTATAACAAGCTGACTTTCTCGAGCCTGAAAGATGTACTGGACACGTTAGTGTGGTTAAAGAATGAAACAGATGTCTGGTTTGAGATAACTACTCTTCTGATTCCCGGTGAAAATGATTCCGAAAGAGAAATTCAGGAGGAATGTGACTGGATCCTTAATAACCTTGGAGATTCAGTCCCCCTGCATTTTACAGCGTTTCACCCCGACTTCAGATTAAGAGATAAGAACAAAACTCCCCCTTCTACATTAAAAACAGCAAGAAACATTGCTCTCGGTACAGGAATAAAATTTGTTTATACCGGAAATATTCATGACCCGGAAGGCCAGACAACCTTCTGTCCCTCTTGCCGTTACCCCCTCTTAAAAAGAGATTGGCATGACGTCATAAAGAACAATCTTAAAGGGAATAAATGTCCCAAATGCGGCACATTTATCCCCGGCCGCTTCTGAAACTGATCCTTTCTGACTTTTCACAATTTGTGCGGTGGAAAGTCCTGAAGTTCATTTTTATTATCTAAAGCATATACAAAAATTGTCCTTGGTACAGTATTATTAGTTGACTTAAACCCCTCCTTAAATAATCAGTTATACACCAGGATTTTACCCCAATTTTTGTATAGCCTCAGCAATCAGGAAATAGTATAGTACACTCAAACCTCCAAAGAACGATACAAATACTTTCCACATACGTCTCACATACGTCTCAGATTCGTTCCACATACGATCCACATACGTTTGAAATACGCTTCTCCCACTATAAAGATACTGCTGCTAAATAGACTCTTTGAATTTGTTTATTTTTCGTATGCAGTGGGAATTCAAAATAATAGCGGATAGATTTGTTGTTCTGCATTTAATCCGGACAGCACTGACAATTGTAAAAATCATCTATCTCAATTATATGATAGTCTTGTAGACGCTGCACTATTTCACTAAATTTATTTTTTTGAAAATTAATTTCAGGGATGAAATATGGAAAGACTTAAAGACAAAATTGTATTCATCACCGGCGCCAGTTCCGGAATAGGCAGAGCCTGTGCAGAAGCATTCGCCGGGGAAAAAGCAAATCTGATTTTAGCCGCACGACGGTTTGAAAGGCTGAAAGAAGAGGCGGAAAGGCTTGAAAAAACGTATGGGATAAAAACCAGAATCATCAAACTCGATGTAAGAGATTTTAATGAAGTTAAACAGGCAGTTGATGGCCTGGGCGGAGACTGGAATAAAGTGGATGTACTGGTTAACAATGCCGGACTTGCGCGTGGTTTTGATAAAATTTATGAGGGTAACCTGGCAAGCTGGGAGGAAATGATCGATACCAACCTGAAAGGACTTCTGTATGTAACCAGGAATATCCTTCCGGGAATGGTTGAAAGAAAAAGAGGACATGTTATAAATATCGGCTCAACTGCAGGTCACGAAGTTTACCCCAATGGTAATGTATATTGCGCAACCAAGTTCGCTGTTAATGCTCTGACCAGGGGAATAAGAATGGACTGCCTTGAACACGGCATAAAAGTAAGCACTGTCGACCCCGGTATGGTTGAAACTGAATTCAGTATCGTAAGGTTTTCTGGCAGCAAGGAAAGAGCAGATAAAGTTTATGAGGGACTGGATCCCCTGACTGCATCAGATATAGCTGATGCTGTGGTTTACTGTGCAACCAGACCTGAACACGTAAATATTAATGAGGTCATATTAACACCTCTTGCCCAGGCGTCCTCAACACAGGTTATCCGCAAATAAAAAAAAGGCTTGCCGGAAAGGCAAGCCTTGTAATTCACCATAGGATAATTTTAATATACAAACATACTGACATCACCGGCGCCTTCTCTAAGCACCTCAGGAGCTTCATCACTTAGATCGACAACTGTCGACTGCTCTCCCATTAGAGGTCCCATAGACAGCATAAGATCAACCTGTGAATTGAATATATTCCTTACCTCAAAAGGATCATAAATTACGTCGCCTTTCCGGTTAGTTGTGCTGGTGCTGATAATAGGATTTCCCAATTCTTCAACCAGTTTCATAGTAATGTTGTTATTAGGTATCCGTATTCCGACAGTCTTTCTTTTACTCCATAGCTTTTTAGGGACAAGTTTCGCGGCAGGAAGAATGAAGGTATAAGGCCCGGGAAGGAGATGCTTCATTGTCCTGTAAGCATAATCAGATACCCTGGCATATTTCGATATATCCTTAAGGTCTGAGCAGACAAAACTTAATAGTTTAGAATTACCGTCATTTTTTATAGCAAATATCCTTTCCAAAGCTTCTTTATTAAAAATATCGCAGCCTATTCCATATACTGTATCAGTAGGATATATTATTACTCCCCCATCTTTCAGCACTGAAACCGCTTTGTTTATGTACCGTAGCTGAGGGGTTTCCGGGTGTAATTCATAATATTCCATAAAGTTCTCCTTTACTCAAAAAGATGTTTAAGTGGTTACTAAGGTATGCTCTGAACAAAAAGGGCATTTTCATTAAAGATTAATATTGGATCTGCCTTCAAAAATAACAGGGAATTTATCTTTGTCAACCTAAAGATGAAAGAATATCGCAGATTTAACATAGTGATTTTTTTTTGATTATTACTATATTTTTTAAATGATATTTTCGTATATTTATTGTTCTAATTTTATACTTAAGAAAGTTCTCAGGAGAGATATTATGTCAAGAAGATGTCAGGTTACAGGCATTGGTCCACTTTCAGGAAATAATGTATCCCATGCTCATAACAGAACAAGAAGAAGATTCCTTCCTAACCTTCAGAAGAAAAGGATATGGATACAGGAACTCAACCGATTTGTAACCCTAAAATTGAGTGCAAAAGCTATTAAAAATATCTCCAGAAACGGTACATCTCATATCGCAAAGATGATCCGTGAAAAACAGATTAAAGTTAATTAATCTAACCTCTGCATTTAAAACAAAAAAAGGAAAGCGTCTGCTTTCCTTTTTTTTTAATATCAGCCTGGTTCTATTCTCTTACAACCCATACTTTAATCTTGGCATTTACATTTGCATGTAATTTAACAGTAATGCTGTAAATACCGAGTGATTTTATAGCTTCATCAATTTCGATTTTACGCTTATCAATATCATAACCTTTTTCTTTAAGAGCATCGCTGATCATCTGGGAAGTAACGGAACCGAAAATTTTATCTTCTTCACCTACCTGGACTGGAATAGTAACAGAAACCTTCTCAAGTTCACCGCCGAGGGTTTCAGCTGCGTGGATTTCCTGTTCCTTTTTCTTTGCAAGGTTTTTCTTTTCCTCTTCAAGCGACCGGATATTCCCTTTAATTGCTGCATAAGCGATCTTCCTGGGAAGGAGGTAATTTCTGGCGAAACCGTCTTTAACATCGACAAGATCACCGATCTGCCCCAATGATTCAAAATTCTCTCTAAGAATTACTTTCATTTCTTCTCCTGCTTCTGGTTCTATTTTACAGTGTCTGCTACATAAGGCAATAATGCCATATGTCTTGCTCTTTTTATTGCAATCGCCAATTCTCTCTGGTATTTTGATTTAGTCCCGGTTATTCTTTTAGGAATAATCTTTCCCTGTTCGGTAGTATATCTCTGAAGGAGCTTTACATCTTTATAATCGATATACTTAACATTATTCTGTGTAAACCTGCAGACTTTTTTAGTTCTGATTTCTTTTTTCATTATCTACCTTATCTTTACTTTATAAGATCTGATTCTTCATTTGATAAAAATTTATCGAAAGAGTCTTCTGTATAATCAACAGCATCCTCTTCTGCAAGTGAATCTTCTTCATCAAGACCGTTACCGTGTTCATTCAGTTTACCTCTTTTATTAAGAAACTGAATTCTTCTGGCTTTAATTTCAACAATGCTTCTATTATGACCATCTTCTGATTTCCAGGTCCTGCTCTGAAGTTCTCCGTCTACCAATACCGCAGATCCTTTTTTCAATCTGTCCCGGCAGCTCTCAGCCAATTTATTCCATGCGACAATGCCGACATAACATACATCCTCCTGCCACTGGTTTGAGCTGTCTTTATATTTTCTATTTGAAGCAATAGAAAAATTTACGACAGGAGTACTGTTAGTTGTCTGCCGAAAGATGGGATCTTTTGTAAGATTTCCGGCAACAATAACATAGTTAATTTCAGGCATTTTCAGTTCAGCCATGGTTTTCCTCCATACTTAATCAATACATTAGTTAGTTAGTGATTCTGCTATTTTGAAACATCTTTTTCTGCGGCAACGTTCTCCCGATTTTCCCCCTTCTCAGGTACGGGTTCATTTTCGGACTGAGAATCGCTCCTCTTTTTCTCCAGAAATTCAACAGCATCTTTATCCAAAGATATTGTCAGATACCTTAAGATATGCTCATCCAGAGTATAATTTCTTTCCAGTTTTGAAATGATATTGGTAGGGGCATTAAACCTGAAAACTGCATAATAGCCGATCTTACTCTTATTGATCATATAGGCTAATCTTTTTCGTCCCCAGTTCTCTATATCCCTTATATCTCCACCATTGTTAGTTATGAAATCTTTTATGCGGGAAATAATGTTTTCTATTTGTTCATCATCCAGGGCTGCATTGATAATAACAGCACTTTCATACGCATTCGTTTTCATCCGTACTTCTACCTCCCTTTGGTCTTAGGCCCTCATTCCAGATGAGAGCAGGGTTGATACAATAAATTTATTTATACTAAACAATAATTTATTTAATTAAAGGCGCAATTACAAGTGCAACCACGGCCATTAATTTTAACAGAATATTCAGCGACGGTCCGGAAGTATCCTTAAAAGGATCGCCTACTGTATCTCCGACAACTGCCGCTTTATGGGGGTCGGAGCCTTTATAGTATTTCTGACCGTTCACTTCTATACCTTCTTCGAACATTTTCTTGGCATTATCCCAGGCACCGCCGGCATTAGACTGGAAAATGGCCATGAGCACGCCTGTTACAGTAACACCTGCGAGCAGCCCGCCCAGCATTTCGGGGCCTCCGGCAAATCCAATAAACACGGGAGCTGCCACGGCAAGCAATCCTGGTATTACCATTTCCTTTATTGCAGCTTTTGTAGAAATTTCTACGCACTTACCATATTCAGCTGTACCATCGGCTTTTTCAAAGGTAAGCTTATCTTCATTATTCCAGTCTGAGAATTCTTTTCCTTCATTTTTCTGCATTACTTTCAGTGCATTCGTGAGGGCAGGTATAGTCCGGAACTGTCTCCTGACTTCCTCTATCATCGACATTGCAGCTCTTCCCACAGCTTTCATCGCAAGTGCAGAGAAAAGCATCGGGAGCATACCGCCGAGGAATAACCCGGCCATAACATTTGCTTTTGAAATATCAATAGTCTTTATGTCTGCGGCAGTCATAAAAGCACCGAACAAAGCCAGCGCAGTCAGTGCTGCAGAACCAATAGCAAATCCTTTACCGATTGCGGCAGTAGTATTGCCTACCGCATCCAGTCTATCGGTTCTCTTTCTTACATCCTTGGGCAGCTCAGACATTTCGGCTATACCTCCTGCATTATCGGAAATCGGACCATAAGCATCTACAGCCAGCTGAATTCCGGTATTCGAGAGCATGCCAACAGCAGCTATTGCAATTCCATAAAGTCCGCCGAAATAGAAAGCACCCATTATAGAAACTGCTATTATAATAATCGGAATTGCAGTAGATATCATCCCATTCCCGATACCAGCAATGATGTTGGTGGCAGTACCCGTGAGTGATTGCCTTACTATTCCAAGTACAGGTCCTTTACCGGTACCGGTATAATATTCTGTGATCACGCCTATAAGGACACCTGCAACCAGGCCGATTACAGTTGCCCAGAAAATACCAAGTGAAGTAATTGTATAGGTTACTCCATATAGCGGATCCTCGTGAGTCCAGGATTCGGGAAGCATCCATTTAATTATAAAATAGAGGGCGGCGATCATTATAATCGAAGATCCGAATTCTCCCTTGTTTAATGCGGCTTGCGGGTCTCCTCCTTCTTTCACTTTAACGAAAAAGGTACCCAGGATTGACATAACAATCCCCACTCCGGCAATTACAAGGGGCAGAAGAACAGCCCCGAGACCATTGAACTTTCCAAGAAACTCCGGATAAGCAATAAACTCAGCTCCAAGCACCATCGTGCCTACAATCGAACCAACATAAGATTCAAACAAATCCGCACCCATACCTGCAACGTCCCCGACGTTGTCTCCAACGTTATCTGCAATTGTAGCGGGATTCAGCGGATGATCCTCAGGAATACCTGCTTCAACCTTCCCAACAAGGTCAGCCCCGACGTCGGCTGCTTTTGTATAAATTCCGCCTCCAACACGTGCAAACAAAGCAATAGAAGATGCTCCGAATGAAAATCCTGTGATAACTGTAATTACCCTGGGTAATCCTTCAGCTCCCACACCGAAGAGACTTCCGTAAATGATGAAAAGAGAACCAAGTCCCAGTACTCCTAATCCCACTACGCCTAAGCCCATTACAGACCCTCCGGCGAACGCAATTTCAAGTGCCCTGCCGAGGCTCGTTCGGGCAGCATTGGTTGTCCGCACATTCGCTTTTGTGGCAACCCGCATTCCGATAAAACCTGCAAGTGCTGAACATAATGCCCCTGTAAGAAATGAAACTGCTATCAGGGGTGAAGAATTAACCGGGTCCGCTGATATACCCAGTAATATTGCCACGCATGTAACAAATATTATTAAAACTTTATATTCAGACTTGAGGAAAGCCATTGCCCCTTCGGCAATATGCCCTGCAATTTTCTTCATTTTGTCTGTACCGGCATCCTGTTTCCTGATCCAGGAAGATTTGAAATAGGTATAAATAAGGCCGAGAATACCGAAGACAGGAATTATGTAAATTATAGTATCCATAAAATCTCCTTAGTTCTCCTGTGATTTGTTGTCAGAATTTTTATTCGTATTTGATAACCTGCTGTTTGCATCAAGAAATCCATTTACCCCGCTTGTAATAAATTCATTAACCAGGGTTTGAACTGTTTCAAATTTTTCAGACAGGGTTTTCATCTCATCTTTATTAAAATCTGAAAGCACATAATCAGCCATATAACCTTTTTCGAATTCACTGCCGATTCCAATTCTGATCCTTGCAAAGTCATCAGAATTCAGGTGCCATATAATAGAACTCAATCCGTTATGTCCGCCGTCTCCGCCTTTAGCTTTAACCCGGATATCGGAAAGAGGAAGATTAACATCATCGTGTATAACAAGCAGATCGCGGCTGTAAAGATCATATTTTTCAAGGACTTGTTTTGCTGCAATGCCGCTATTATTTACATATGTGGTGGGTTTAATCAGATGATAGTTGTTTCCACGAAGGGAACCCCCGGCAAGATAATAATCACCCGCAGAAGCCGTAAAGGAAAGTGAATTCAATGAAGCCAGATGATCCAATAATATAAACCCGACGTTATGCCTGTTGTATTTATACTTGTTACCGGGATTGCCAATACCTAATATCAGTCGCAATTTCTGTTATTTGATTATTCTTCCTCTTCTTCGCCTTTACCCTTACCAATAACTTCGGGTTCAGCTTGCTCTTCTCCAGCTGCTTCCTCTCCTTCAACCGGTTCTTTTTCAACCTTAGGATGAGCAACAGATACAATAACAGAATCCTCAGGAGTAAGAAATGTTATATTTTCGATATTAAGGTCTTTAACGTGAATGGAATCCCCGATTTTGAGATCCGTAATGTCAATATCAATGCGCTGCGGAATATCCTTGGGAAGACATTCCAGTTCAATTTTATGTATCAGGTGCTGGATAATACCGCCTTCTTTTATTCCTGCCGGAGTACCATGCAGCTGCACAGGAACTTCAAGCTGGAATGTTTCACCGGAGGTCAGTCCGATAAGATCAAAGTGAACAACTTTATCCGTAATCGGATCAAACTGAACATCTTTTATCACACAGTCAAGTTCTTTGCCGTCAACTTTTAACGAAACTAAATGTGTTTCTGCTGTATAAACAAGGGGATTTATTGCTTTTTCAGAAACGGCCAGGTGAACCGGCGAATCATGTTTGGAATAATAAACGCCCGGTACCTTACCGCTATTTCTAACGAGTTTACTGGCCTGTTTGCTTCCTATTTCTCTGACTTCTGCTTCTAATATCGATTTTTCCATTTATAAACTCCAGGGCTAATTTTAACTTTTATCTACATCAAAAAGTGAACTAATTGATTCATTATTAAATGTTCTTCTTATCGCTTCGGAAAAGATCTCTGATGCGGTAAGAACTTCTATTTTATCCGAATTTCTCCTTAAAGGAATCGTATCGGATACAAACAATTTTTTAAGATCAGAAGCTTCTATTCTTTCAATTGCTTTTCCTGAAAGCAAAGGATGCGTAATGGCACCATAAATTTCTTTTGCACCTTTTTGCTTCAAAGCTTCAACTGCACCGACAAAAGTGCCGGCAGTATCTATCAGGTCATCAACAATGAGAACATCTCTATCTTCCACGGAACCTATGATATTCACAACTTCAGCCTGGTTCTGAACGGGTCTTCTTTTATCAATAACTACCAGGTTTGCATGAAGCCGTTTAGCATAAGATCTGGCAACCTTAATTCCCCCGACATCGGGAGAAACCACAACAAGATTTGACTTTATTTCTTCAAACTTATTTATGAAGATCGTAGATCCGTATAAATGGTCAAAAGGGATATCAAAAAATCCCTGTATCTGCGGTGCATGCAGGTCCATTGTCATAATACGGTCAGCACCTGCTATAGTGATCAGGTTTCCTACGAGCTTTGCAGTAATTGAAACCCTCGGCTGATCTTTTCTATCCTGCCGGGAATAACCAAAATAAGGGATAACTGCCGTTATCCTTTTTGCAGATGCCCTTTTAGCAGCATCTATACTTATAAGCAATTCCAGTAGGTTTTCTGCCGGGGGGATGGTGGACTGGATTAAGAAGATATCACATCCGCGAACATTCTCTCCATACTTGGCCCAGATTTCTCCATCACTAAACCGTTTCAATTCCAGAGAACCAAGCGGCTTATCAAGTTTATGAGCAATTCTTTCAGCTAAAGGTCTATTGGAACTTCCAGAAAAAATTTTATAGTCGGTTGCAGCCATAAGCCGGTTTTCTAATTAAAACATAGAAAGTAAATATAATTAAAACACTATGGCATGTCAATAAAATCATTCATGCCGAAATGCCGATTTATTTGGGAAAAATGCTTTTTTTAGTCTTTTTTCTTCTTGAATAAAAATATAATTACGATAAGAAGCACCATTCCTGAGAGATAATAGATCCAGTATGGCGTTTCTTTCAATTTATATGGTTTAAAGCTCACAGAAATGGTCTTTCCGCTGCCTATTTCCGAGAGGTTATATTCCCAGATCAGGACCCGGCCATCAACTCTTGTCGCATTGTGTGTGATTATATCTCCGCCGAAAGTATATTTATAAGTCACCTTGAAATCACTTCCGTCAAATCCGAAACCTGTTGCAATAGGCGGAATAAATTGGGTAAACACCTTCTGTCCCGCTGCTCCGTCCTCAAGAGAAAAATGTGCATCAGAAAAAGCTTTGGTATAATTAAGGGAGTCAATATGATTAAAGGTCATTTCAATCTTAGCATGGGTTGTGCTGTCCGTCGAGTCGGTATGGACTTCCACATCGGTTATTTTATTATATTTGGAAGAGAACTGGTTCCTTATAGAATCTGCATTAAATAAACCGATTTTATCCAGTATTTTGAGATTTTCATTGTCCGGCATTTTCATCCAGTATGTTATTCTCAGCTTACCTGAGCCATCAGCATAGAGATTAATATCCTGGATATAATTTAGACAGCCCTGTAAGGCTATCATAAGTGGAATAATTATAAGTAGAAATTTTTTCATTATTAAGGAAATAAAAGTACTATATCATAAATCAAAAAAGAGACAAAATAAATTATAGAAAATTTTTAATATTTTCATTAAGTTTTTGAGTTTAATTTATCAGGAGATAAAAATTAATGCCCACGTATGAATATAAGTGTACAGAGTGCGGATATGCGTTTGAATTGTTTCAGACTATGAGTGCCGAACCTGTTAAAATATGTCCTAAGTGTAATGGATTAGTAAAAAGATTGATTGGTCCCGGTTCAGGTCCCATATTTAAGGGCACCGGGTTCTACCAGACTGATTATAAAAATACCAAACCAGCTAAAAAAGAAACCGATAGTAAACCTGCTGAGAAAAAGCAACACTGAATGTTTTAAACCGGCAACGGCTGCCTGGTGCTTAAAACCATTGAAGACAGCCGTTTAATTAAAAATCAGCGCCAAGAGAGATATAAAATTTGGGTTTACCGAAAGTATCTACATAATACGGCCAGCCGACATCAAACCTGAGCAGAAAATATAGGAAGTATAACCTGGCTCCTACTCCTGTGCCCATCAATAAATCACGGCTTACCACATTATTATAAGCATTTCTCTCAAAGAATCTTAAATCACTATTCTTATTCCAGGCAGCACCGATATCTGCAAATGCCACACCTAATATATTACTGAATAATATCGGCAAAGGACCTGTAACGAGGTACCTGATCAGCGGGAAACGGAATTCAAGGTTCATCAATCCGTATCTTGTGCCTATTCTCTCAGCGTAATCAAATCCGCGTAATGGCAGTCCGGCTGTAAGGAAGGCAAAATCAGAAGCCGAATTTATAGGGATTTCTGTTGTAGCAAAGCTGCGGTTAATCCAGTTATCAATACCGCCGATAAAGAACCGCTGGGGATTTCTGCCGCCTGAATACCCACCTGATAAACGGAATGCAAATGAATAAAAATCGCCCATTTTAAAATAAGTACGATAGTCTCCGAGCAGAGAGTAGAAACTTTTATTTGAATCAAAAAATCCCGGGTATCCGAAAAGATCAAACCGGTACCTTGTTCCATCAATAGGAGAAGTATATCCCCATAGTACATTATCATGAACAAAACTAACTGTCGGGATCAGGTATGAAACTTTTTCAGTCGGTTCGCCCGGGTTATCAAGGTTTTCGCTTGATACATTCAAATAGCTTAAAGCGCCTTCCACCCTGTAAAATTTATTGAGGGGATAACTTAATGATCCGATTGCTCCGAAGTTTCTAAAACGGAACAGGTTTGTCCCGATACCCCGCGAAAGAAAGAGAAACCTTGCGGTATGGAAGCCTTCGAGCCCGTAATTCATCCTCTCTCCCAGGTACTGGTATGCTAATCCGTAATCACTGTTCTTAAGGTCTATCTGCAGACTGGTAACACCGACAAGCCTGTGGTTTCCTAAAACATCACTGAAAGACAGCACTGTTGTTCCCAGAAGGCCGTAGAGCGAGCTGTATCCCGCATTAGCATATATTATATCAGGTGAGAAAGTGATTTTGTATTTGTTAACCTTATAATTACCATGCGAATCCAGATTATCTGTCAGGTTGAATTTCTGGTTAACCGAATCTGTTGAATCGATATTAAGAGATGAATTGCCCCCGAATACATAATTATTAAAATCGATTTTTACAGAGTCTCCGTAAACATTGGTTGTATCCACATACTTCCCTGTATAAAAGGAAAGTTTTTCCGAATCATCATTTTCTCTCTGAGCATTTTCAAATACGAGGGTATCTTCATTTGCTTGGTTAGCAGGTTTTTTTAATCCTGCGACATACTTGGTTGGAGGCAGCTCCTTTTCATCCAGGTTTATTTCAAATGGATTGTTCAGGAGAAAAATATTGAAACCTGCTTCATACAAAGAAGAGAAGGCTAGTTTTTTACCGTCTTTGGATAATGATAACTGGTAAAGACCATCTAATGAGTTAGTTACAGGTACAGCAGATTCATTTTTATCCAGATCAAGTTTATAAATATTGTTAATTCCATTTTGATCTGAAATGAATAAGAGCTGATTGCCGTCGGGCCCGACAACAGGAAATGATTCATTATCATCCGGAGTATTAGTTATGCGCGCAATTTCTTTGCTTTCGACATCGATATCGTAGATATCGTTCTGGCCATAATTGAAATTATATATCTTAAATGACTTTGGAAGTTTCTTTGCATCTAAATTATTCTCACGGTCGGATACAAAATATAACTTCTTACTATCCTGTGTCCATGCCGGATCCTTGTCTGAAAAAATATCGTTTGTCAGATTTTCGAGATTATGAGTGTCTAAATCATACATATAAATATCGGATTCTTTAGCCGTATGACCTACAAAAGCAAGTTTCTTTCCATCCGGCGACCAATTGACACTTTGAATTCCATCAAGCTGAACATCAATTACTTCCTTATCCTCACTCTCGACATCAATCAGGTAAATAACATCGTAACCCCCGCTTTTAACTGACAGTGCGATTTTCGCACCGTCGGGCGACCATGTCAGGCTTGGCGTAATAATATTTAGTTCTTCAAAATCAGGTGTTCTGTTTCCCGCAATCAGTTTTTTAATGATCTTACCGTCAATTGCATCCATCAGGTAAACATCGAAATAATAGTTTCTGTCTGTAATGAAAGCAATCTTATCCCCCTGCGGAGAAAGAGCAGGACTTGTATTATAAAAGCCTCCTGCTTTCCGGTTGTCCGTTAAACGTTTGGCAAATTCATCCGGATCCTGCCTGATGGCAACATCCGGCCAGTAAGTCTTCCTGATATCTTTCTTCCATCTGTCATTCAGCTCTTCAAGGGATAAACCGATAGAGGCTCTTATGCCTTCCTCAACGCTTCCCGAGCCTTTAACTTTATTAATAAGTTCCCCTATCTTTTCCTTACCGTACTTTTTGGCAATATAATAGAATACGGCCTGTCCACCGCGGTAGGCAAAATATCCGCCGAGGTTTTGAATATCAGGTAGATACTCGCTTATCGCAGCATCCCGGATAAACATATCAGTATTTATATCCCAGCCTAACGACTGGTATTCAGCCATGCCTTCATTAAACCAGCCGGGAAGATTGACCGTTATATTATTCGAAATTATATTTTGTATAGAACCACCGTAAAACATATCATTAATTACAGCATGAGTAAGCTCATGATGAATAAGGTGACGGAATTCCTTATATGAACCCATAAACTGGATCACCACCCTGTTTTTAAATAGTTCGGTAAATCCCTCAATTCCCTCACTCAGATACTGATCTGTTATATTCGTTTCCTGAAAATCATTCTGGGAATTATAGACAATAATTGATATCCTGTTATTTATCCTGTAATCAAAACTATTCTGAATAGAGGCAAGTGAGGATTCAGCTTCCTTTGATGTAAATTCAGCCAGATTATCGCCGCCGTCGGTGAAGTAAATGTCGAAATGATCAGTCTGGATGTAATACCATGTAAAGTTTTTGTATTGTACTTTATTTTTTCCAAACTGAGCAAAAACCAGGGAAGGAAGTAGAAGGATTATCCCTAAAAATAAATTTGTTTTTGTTAACATTGAGTTTAACCTTATGGTACCTTTATTCACATATGATAAAATCTAACTCTGATTTTTCAAGGTCTGCCCGAACCAGTTTAACCTGTACTTTATCTCCCAGACGGAACTGTTTTTTTGTTCTTCTCCCAATTAATGAATATTTTCTTTCATCGTAAACGTAAAAATCTCCCTCCAAATCTCTTACCCGGATAAGGCCTTCTGCAAGTATATCTGTAATCTTTACAAATATTCCAAAATGGGTAATACCTGATATAATAGCATGAAATTCTTCTCCAAGATGATCTTTCAGATATTCTATCTGTTTCATTTTCACAGATAATCTTTCCGCATCAACCGCATTTCTTTCGGTAACAGATATATGATCACTTAAATCTTCCAGGGTTTTATATGAATATCTCTCCTTCCCTTTCTTTTCCAGGTAGCCGAACAGCAGCCTGTGAACCATGAGATCGGCATATCTTCTTATAGGAGATGTAAAATGAGTATAGTATTTGAAACCCAGTCCGTAGTGACCTATATTATTTGGAGAGTATACTGCTTTTGCCATAGATCTGATTGCGAGCTCGTTTATAACTCCTTCTTCCTCGGTTCCTTTTACCATCTGCATTAATACCTGAAATTCTCTGGATTTGGATGCAGTGTTGGGATTAAAAGTATAGCCTAAAGATTTCACAAATCGTGCGAATTCCTGAAGCTTCTCATTATCAGGCAGATCATGGACCCTGTAAATAAAGGGATGAACATCACCTTTTTTCGGCGAGGCTATATGCTCGGCAACGGTTTTATTTGCAAGAAGCATAAATTCTTCCACCAGCATATTGCTTTGTTTTATCTCTTTCCTCTGAATGCTGACCGGATTCCCGTTCTCATCCAGCTCAAAGCGGATTTCGGGTGTAAAAAAATCAATGCTGCCTGTTCTCATTCGCTTTTTTCTCAAAGTCTGGGCAAGACTATTAAGATGGTATATTTCATCGTTAAACTCACCCTCTCCTTTATCAATAATGTCCTGCACCTCTTCATAGGTAAACCGCCTCTTACTGTTGATTACACTTTTTTTGATTTTGTAATCAACCAGCTTTCCCCGATTTGTCAGTTCAGCAATAACTGAATAAGTTAATCTGTCCTCACCCGGAACAAGCGAGCAGACATTGTTAGATAGTCTTTCCGGCAGCATGGGGATCACCCTGCCGACCAGGTACACACTGTTGCCCCGCCTGATGGCTTCCTTATCAAGCTCAGTATGCGCCGGTACATAATTGCTTACATCTGCTATATGAATACCAACTTCATAGTTGCCATTTTCAAGTTTTTCAATCGAAAGGGCGTCATCGAAATCTTTCGCATCCACCGGATCGATCGTAAAAACAACCTTATCCCTGTAATCCAATCTCTTTATTACATCATCCGCGGAAACCTTCACTGGTATTGTTTCAGCCTGGCTGAGAACCTCCTGCGGAAATCTGTACGGAAGATTAAACTCCTTTGCGATTGAGGCAATATCCACATCAAAAGAACCTGTTTTACCAAGTCTCTGGATAATCTCCCCTTCAGGATTAAGCATTGAGGTATCCCAGACAATATTGCCGACGATTACCTTATCCCCCACTTTTGCATCTTTAATTTTATCGGGATTGATATAAATATCCCTGTGAATTTTGCTATCGTCAGGTTTAATAAAATAAAAGGAATGAGACTTTTTGAGCGTACCGACAATTTCCTCTCTTTTTCTCTTAACAATATTAATAACCTGTCCTTCTATGTTCTTCCTTTTCTTATGAGCAAACAATGCAGCCTCTACGGTATCGCCATGAAAAGCAGTTCCGAGATTTCGTGCAGCTATGAATATATCTCCCAGACCTGAATTTTTAAGTATGACAAATCCGTAACCTGACTGTGTTAATTCGAGAACACCTGTAACTGTATTTGTGGAGGGAGATTGATTAAGATAATATTTTTTGCCGGTACGGGAGAGGAAGTTCTCTTCAAAGAGCTTGTAAACTGCAGCTTTTAAAGAGCTGTATTCGTGATCTTCAGTAATATTTAATTCACTGGCGATCTCTTTATTTTTAAATCCTTTACCAGGATTTTTTCTGAATAACGCTATAATTTTTTTCTTCATTAAAACTCAAATTTATATTTAAGACCAAGTTCGTTTATCATTTCATTAATATTTGTTGTTGTTTCTGTTACTGACTGTTTTCGCTCCAGCCTCAGCAGCAGCTGATTAGTTATCGGGTATTCAAGTTTCACATTAGCCTGGGAAATATCCTGGAAAACATTAGTAGTGCCTCCCACAGAATACTGTATATCGCCGGCTTTCCCAACCAGGTTAAACTTAGTAACAGTGCCTACCTGGCGTAGTTCAACCCTCCTTATAATGTCTCCGAACTGTTTATTTAAAAATCCGCCTACCACTGAACCGGCAAGTGCGGCCGCTGTTGATGCCGCTGCATTCCTATCCTGCTGTGTTGCACCTTCTGTAAATTTCCCCGCAAGAATAAAGAGCACGGCATCCGAGGCTGTCTTTGTGGGATCAGGATTATTGTTTTCAATATTATTCGCCCCGTAATATACCGCAATATTGTTCTGATTCTGCACAAGGTTCTTACCCAGATCTTTCAGGAAACCTTTTATCGTTATTTTTACAGCCACTTTAACTTCATTGTTGGAGATTGAATCTCCGGCCGGATAGTAATAATCGGTATAAGTTGCTGTGATATCAAGGTAAGGATTATCAAGCTGGTTCTCAAACCTTATACTTCCGTCTGCCTCAAAAGTTTTTAAAAATTCAAGGGTGGAACCGTTCAAAAGTTTTAATTCCCCGCTTGCGTCAGGTCTTCCGTTTATTTTTTCATAATGGAAATCTCCCTGCAGAATAGCAGTCAGGTTCTGATTAAGTTCCTTCGACAAAACAAATGTTATTTTAGCCTCTTTCTCAACATGTACATCGACCTTATAATTAAATGACATACCCCCTGATTTATTCTGCTGTGACTGATTATGCTGATGAGAAAGGTCTACCAATCTTTGGAAATCCGCTTCACCTTTACGCGCAATATTGGTATCGGCAGCATATACATAGATGAAATCACTTGAATTATTCTGATAAGCACTTTCAGTCTGCGGGAAAATCAGATTAGCCTCTTTAATCACGATTGGAACCGAGATCAGAGCCCCGCTGCTATCCAATGAAAATTCAATTTTACCATCAGTAGAAACAACAAGGTCACCGTATACTGAGGGACTGGCAGACTTACTATCCTGACTCAAAACCTTAAGCTGACCGCTTATAAAAAAGCTGGAAGAAACAATCTGCATATTTCTTAGTGCCGCCTCACCTCTACCAGTCATCTGACCCCCGTTTTTGGTATTCGGTGCATTCTTAATCAATAAACTGTCTATTTTCAACCGGTCAGGAGAAATAGAAAGCTTCAGTCCTGCCAGATATTCCATGTTGTTTTTCTGGACAACAAAATCTGCGTGATCAAGTACTATTTTTCCTTCAGGTTTAAAGTTTTTGAAAGTACCTCCGACATGAAGATTTGCGGTCAACTCCCCAGTTATTTTGTTGATTTCCGGAAGCAGATTACCTAAGGCCCCGAGTCTGAAACTATCAGCCTGAACTTCAATATTTACAGGGGAATCCTCTATCAGCATGCTTTCTGCACCTGAAAATGCCAGATTAACAGGAACATCGCCTGTAATTTTTAACTTGGGATTCTTCAAATTCTGCAGACTGTCGATAAACCTGATATCGGTGTTAAGTTTTTTATCTTTGTAGTTAAGGTTCGCAATAAGGGAACCAAACTTTTTGTTCTTATATGTTACGCTGTCGGCATTAAGTTTTATCTTCATTACAGGAGAGTGAAAGTCGCCTTTAATATCGGCAGAAAAATCCAGGTAGCTCTGGATAGAATTTTCCGGCCGCATTCCCAATAAAGATTCACTTATGTCTTTTCCCGTGATACCTGCAACAGCCAGCTTCAGATCCTGGTTTCCGTTTCTCTGAAGAGAACCGTCAATAGAAATGCTCCCTTTGTTATGGTATAGCTTAAAATCTTTAAACTTAACCTGGTCAGGAGAGTAAGCAATGTTTATCGGCGACCTGTTTATAAGTTTAAATTTATTGTATGAAGCTGACAGTGTATCAAATGATATATTAACCCCTCCCTCGACGAACTGCATCCTCGAATCAATATCTGCCGTCAGATAATTCTCAAGATTTGCAGAGAACTGTAAGGCAGCTGAATCATCCTGAATACTCAATCCAAGTCTAAGATCTTTTATATCATTACCGGTAAAAATTCTTTCAATGCTTAAATTAACATCTGCATTTAACTGTGATAGCGAAATACTCCCCAGGTCGTTATGAAGTGCAAGATCGAGGTTCAGTTTGGATAAAAAGAAAACATCATTCTTACCCCAGTACTTCAGATAGTCAAGTGTTGTTTTAAAAGTAAAATTTAAAGAGTCTGCAGTCTCTTCAAGTTTCCCCTGCACATCCCCGTCAAGTTCAAGCTGCTTGCCTCCGAGGAAAAGCGAGAGTAACTGGAAATCCTTAAACTCAATTACATAATCCATCCTTGTCTTTTTACCTGTTTTTTCGATAACAGGTAAATTTTGTGCTGTTATCCCTATTGAGTCTGCTGCTTCAGATGGCAGAAGATTATCGAGTTTATCCTTTACTGCATTCGTTATGACCTTCATTTCAGTAGTCATCAAGGAGGCTGCATCGGTTACCGTAAAATCCCCTGTCAGGGTGATATCTGCGAGATCGGAAATAATATTAACAACTCTTTCTCCTCCATCATTCCTTCTCAGGTCCACTATTGCACGGGTGCTGTCAATTTTAATTCCTTTAATTGAAGCGTTGTATAGCGTGGTGCTCAGGAAAAGATTCATACTATCCGGATTGAAGCCTTCTCCGCTTGCATCGATGCTGAAATTAAGGTCGGTCCGTGCTGAAGTATCTTTTAAGATGCCAGCCATATCAAGGTTCTTAATGTCTCCGGTCAGCTCATACGAAGGGAGTTTTTTATTTGTAAAATCAAATGTACCGTTGAGTGCAGCATAAAGAGTATCCGAAGCTGCAGTCAGCCTGTAATTGATATTTTTATTTTTTGCATCAGCGATCAGTCTTAAAGTATCCATCCGGTTGCCGTCTATCACCGAACCGCCGGCAAAAAATTTAACAGATGCAGTTAAGCTGTCAGGTTCAACACCTGCTCCTTTTACCGATCCATGGGATGTAAGGTTTGAGGCTAATCCTGCGATAGGGGCCAGATTAAGATTTTTTGTGCTGAAGTTCAGATCATATGTCATAGGTTTCTCTTCAAGGTCCAGATTTCCATTAACAGCGAATGAACCCTGCTCAGTATTTATATCTACGCGCGTAAAGAAATTGAGAGGTTTCCCTTTATAGTACAGACTGTCGAATTTTATTGTGCCGTATTCCTTAAAAATGGGCATCTGCAGTGAAGGAACGAGGTCATTTACATCCTGCTGATCAATATACGAATGATTAAATTCAGTAGTTATCCGCATGTCCTGACCTGCTTCGACATTTTCAATCTGACCTTGAGCCTGAAGGTGGGTATTCTGAAAATTTATCTCCAGATGTCCGAGATGCAGCAGTTTAAATGATCCCGAAGTATTGATTTTAGCAGAAATAGTCCCCTGAAGAATATCGGTGGAAGGAGCAAAGACTGATAAATCGGAAAATGAAAACTTATCTGCATCAAGTTTCAAATTTAACTCGGCTTTTGTAAAATCGCTGTTACGTGTGGAGTCAAAGAGTGAAAAATTGCCTACAAGTGCATTAACAGTAAAGTCTGAAGCTTTCGTTTTAAGGTTAAAATCCTTTACGCTTATAGAATCATTATTCACATAGAATTCGCCAGAAAGATCCTTCAGTGCAAACCGGTTTATGTTCGGATCTAAGGAAAGAGAATGTATCCCTATCTCAAAATCATTATTATTTATATCAGCTAAAGCACTGAGGGAGAGATTTAAATTTTTAACATTCAGGTTATGCAGATTTAGACTATCGTAGGAAGCTGTTGAAGTTATATTATAATCCCTCAGGGATAAGCCTGAGTTTTTTATCTTCATTTCCGCGACAATGATTTTGAAGGGAAAAGAAGAAGAAGTTGTATCAATATTCTGAGAGGGCGGCACCAGTTTTGAAACATTAAGCTCACCCCGGGCATCTCTGACCAGGTTTATCTGTGTATCATCAAGTTCTAATTTCCTCACGTAAATTTTCTTAAAAAGCAGCTGCAGCGGGCTAGTTCTAAGTTCTATCCTTGAAGCATTAAGAAGAGTATCTTTATCCATGGTTATATATGTATCACGAAGAATAAGGGAGGTAAAAATAGTTCCGTCCAGCTGTCCGATATATACTTTTCCATTCAGGGCATTATTTGCTGCATTCATTGCAGTCTCACGGAGCCAGTTACGGAAAAAAGATGTCTGGCTTACCGCAAATGCAATAACAAGTATCAGAAAAATTCCCAGGCCGACGTAGAGAAATACATTGACTATCTTCTGCAGCAGCGTTCTTTTTTTCTTACCGGTCTTATTTTCTTTCTTTTGCTCTTCTGCCACTTTATAAGAATTTAATTAAAAATGATCTGTCCGTTATTAGATAAAGAAAATTTACTTAACATCAAATGATGAATTTGAAGCCTATCTGTTGTATCTCTCCAGGATAGTCTGAACAATATTTGAAGTTGACTGGGAGTTTACAAATTCTATGGTTTTAACCTCTCCTCCATTCTTCAGCACAATATTTTTGCCTACAATATTATCCAGAGACCAGTCGGCTCCCTTTATTAGAATGTCGGGAATTATATTCTCAATTAGTTCTGCCGGGGTATCTTCGTCAAATATCACAACATAATCAACAGGCTTTAGGTTCGAAAGTACGAATGCCCTCTGCAATTCAGGCACGATTGGTCTAAATTCACCCTTAATTCTCTTTACAGAAGCATCACTGTTCATACCCACTATAAGTACATCACCAGACTGCCTGGCTTTTATCAAGTAATCGACATGACCGGCATGAATTATATCAAATACTCCGTTCGTAAAAACGACTTTTTTTTCCACATCTCTGAAGGATTTTCTAAGTTCCTTTATTTCTTCAAGGGATTTAATATTACTCATGGATTATCTTCCTTAACGGCCCTGAATAACTTATCGATTTCAATCGGAACAATGCCTATCTCTTCGCACACAATACCGCCGGCATAATTAGCAAGATATGAAGCCTCGATAATATCCGAGCCTGCAGCCAGCGCCATAGTAAGAGTAGAAATAACCGTATCGCCCGCACCGGACACATCAGCAACTTTTCTTGCTTTAGTCGGCATTCTTTTTTCAGGCTTCCCCTTTTCAAACACGGCAATCCCTCCCTCCCCAAGAGTCAAAAGAACATACCTGGAGTTGATCTTATCAAGGATCCTCGCGCCTGCTGCGGATATATCCTCATCAGTTTTTATTTTCATACCAAGCACATCTTCGGCTTCTTTTCTATTGGGCTTAAAAACTGTAACTCCTTTGAAGGAAAAGAAATTGTTGAACTTAGGATCTACGGTAACAATAATACCTTTCGATTTTGCAAGCTTGATTATTTTTTCAATTAAGGAAGCGGATAATACACCTTTGTTATAGTCCTCGAGTATTACTGCATCCAGATCCGAGCTGTGATCATTGAGGTAATTAAATATTTTGTCCTGTAATTTTTTATTAAGATACTCTTTACTCTCTTTGTCAATTCTAACCACATGCTGATTATTTGCGATAACTCTTGTTTTTGCAGTAGTGGGACGCGATTCATCTATAAATATTCCGTCCAGGTTAATATTCAGCTCATTTATCAGCGATGTAAAGATAGTGCCGTCATTATCATAACCGATAACTCCGACCGGAACGGGATTTCCTCCCAGCTTTAAGATATTAAGGGCCACATTGGCTGCTCCTCCAAAGCGAAAAAACTCATTGCCTACTTCAACAACCGGAACCGGAGCCTCCGGTGAAATTCTTTTTACGTCGCCCTGGAAATAACAATCAAGCATCATGTCGCCGATAACGGCAATATTTAATCCTTTAAAATTTCTTTTAAGTTCATTCATTCTGCGAACAGGAATGGAGATCATAAATATCCTTAAATTGAATTATCAGCGTAAAAATACGGATAAAATGATTCTTCAAAAAGAATTATAAGTATAAATATGGGCCGGGCAAAGCTATCCAATCTGAACTGAGAGTGATAAAATAATCCTGCTATTAGAAAGCATCCGGAGGAATTTCACCCGCTTCTAATTTTGAACTCCTATTAGTGCATAAAATGCTGTTAATATAGTACCTTTTTCGGCTGAATAAGCTTGTTTGAGCGAATTCACAGCGTATTCACAGCGTATTCACTGCGTATTCACTGCGTTTTCAGAGCGTATTCACTGCGTATTCAGTAGGTATTTATGACGTATTTGGAGGGTTGAAATACGGTTTAATGACGGATCATTTTCTGCCAAATGGGTGCGGGGTATATAAAGCAGCCAGAGCAGAATTGAGTTTGAGCGAGGTTAATTGGTTACCGAAGCGGGAAGGAATTTTGGTAAGCCTGATAATCTATTCTATACAGGATTCAGGTCTTTTTATTTTATCCGGGGATGAACCCTATACTATAAACAACCGGAATAAGCTGCTGATACCTGAATCGATAAGGATCATTAATAGATTTTATTTATAACTGAAATATCTGAGGCTGGCAGAAAACTTACTTTTTTCTACGTCCGGCCGGCTTTTCTTCGTTTAATGGTTTTTTTCTTCCGCTCCAGTGTGCGAGCGGATTGTCAATCTTAACTCTGAATAATCCGTTATCGGTACCTATCCAGATATCAGTTCCGTCAAATAATAAAGCCGGGATTGTTGAGGTCTTTATTCTTGCTTTATCAAGGTCAAGGTTTTTAACTTCCCCTGTAATCCGGTTAATCAGGGAGATGCCATGTCCGTATTCAGCTCTGTCATTTTTAGAAAATTGGTAGACCGATGCCCAGACGGTGTTGCCAGTTCTTGCAAAGCAGTAAACACCGTTTGCAGGAAGACCATCTTTTTTGGATATCCTCAGCCATCTCCGGTTCCTGTCAAAAATATAAATTCCTCCAAGATTGAATTCCGGCTGCTCTTTGGTTATAAACTCATCTGTTCCGAACCAGACATATTTATTATCGAACATCAGATCGCTGACAGAAATAAAGGAGCCTTCTTCAAGGAATTTACCTTCTTTATTGTTGTAAAATTCCCAGGCTGAGTTACTGTTTATGTTTCTTTTTTTATAGTATTTATGGACGCCGCCTTCGGTCCCGAACCATACAAGACTATCACCGTCCAGCGAAATTGCAGTAAAGTTATTTGTTTTGGTATCCCCTTTTATTGTCTTATCATAATCTGTGAATTTCTGTCTTCTGACATCGAGGCGTGTAAGATTCTTAAATCTTCCTATCCACAGCACATTCTCTTCAGGATCATAACAAAGTGCTCTTATCCAGTTCCCCATTTCACCGCCGAGGGCAAATTTTTTATTTGACCATGTATTCTTTTTGCGGTTATAAATGAATAATCCGTCAGCAGCACCCGCCCATACGTAGTCTTTGCTCACAGAAAGATTGAAAAAAAGATCATTATCAAGATTCCCTTCTTTCGTAGAGAAACTTTCCCAGCTGTCGTCTTTTTTTGAATACCTGAATATTCCCTGTCCGTAAGTGCCGACCCATATATTGCCACCTTCTGTTTTAATAGCAGTAATGTTTGCACCTTCGAGATAGCTTTTTATTTCATCCTGGGGGAAGGCTGCCTGTGAAGATAAGTACATGAATATTGTGATAAGAAAAATTCGTAAAATCATATTCTATATTTAATCAAATCTTAGTGTGCAAGTAAAGTCATTAATTATTTAATAACTTTCATCTTCAGACGGGAATTTCTTTTCTTTTATATCTTTAATATAATTTTTCACCGCACCTGAAAGGACATCAGCAAGTTCAGCATAACGTCTGACAAACCTGGGGTGAAAGTCCACGTTCAGTCCGAGCATATCAGGCGTTACAAGTATCTGTCCATCGCAATGAGGTCCTGCGCCTATACCTATCGTAGGAATGTTTACTGATTCGGTGATCCTTTTACCAAGCTGAGATGGTATTTTTTCGAGCACTAATGCAAAAGCTCCAGCTTCTTCGACCGCCTTAGCATCTTCAAGGAGTTCCAATGCTTCTTCTTCATCCCTTCCGCGTTCTCTATAGCTGCCGAATAAATGAATACTTTGAGGAGTCAATCCGATATGACCCATAACGGGAATTCCGGCACGGGTAATTTTTCTAATAGCCTTAACCACTCTTTTACCCCCTTCCAGCTTTACAGCTCCGGCGGAAGTTTCTTTCATTATTCTCCCGGCATTCCGGAAAGCTTCATCTTTGCTCAGCTGGTATGACATAAACGGCATGTCCACCACAAGCATTGATCTATTAATACCTTTAGAAACGGCTTTTGTATGATAGATCATTTCATCCATCGTAACAGGCAGCGTTGTTTCATTTCCCTGAAAAACATTTCCCAGAGAATCACCTACAAGGATAAGATCAATACCTGCTTCATCAAGAAGTTTTGCCGTGATAAAGTCATAAGCGGTCAGTGCAGTAATCGGCACTCCTTTTTGTTTCAGAAGCGAAAGGGATTTTGTAGTTATCCTTTTAATTGTTTTTTCTGTACTCATTTCAGCAACTTACTATTTTAATAATAATTCTTCTCTTATCAACTGCACTTCAAAGAACTTCCCGAATCCCTCTGCAACTGATTCTGCAAGCCTGGTGTAATCGGTCTTATAATTCAGAATAGTTTCAAGCTCAGTGGTTCTGTCTTTCAATTCTTCTTTTATAGAAGCGGTTTCATCATCATCAAGATTCAGATAGTCTGCCAAATTTACATGAAAGTTACCGCACATTATTGAACCGTGCTGCAAAAGTATGTTTCCGATTTTTCTCTGGGCACTTCCAACAATTTTTTTTCCCGAATATTTTATTTCGCTTTTTGCAGGAACACCGAAGCAGGCAGCGCTTAAATTATTCTTGTAGAACGCAGGAAGATCAGGCATTATGCCTTCAAGTTCAAGTGCCGTCAGCGAGGAATCATAAATCTTTAGTCCCTCTATCAGAGCCATATTAATCTGCTGGTAGACCTGCCTTGGCGAGATCCCGGGGGTCAGGGGTATTACAACAGAATAGGTCAGTTCCTCTGAGTGAAGGATTGCTCGTCCTCCGGTAGGTCTTTTGACTATATCGATACCATCCGATCCGGCTTTCAGGCTATTGATTCCGGAAATATCCTGGTTGGCTCCGAGTGAGATACAGTAAGGTTTCCACCTGTAGAGGCGAAGAACATTAGAGTCACGACCTGCTTCTTTCACAAGATTAAGGTCAAATTCCATATTAAAGGAGCCAGTATTCTGACCGGTATTTAAGTATCTCCAGCTCATTTACCGATGATTCCTCTTTTGCTGTCCTTTAAAAATTCAAGGACTGTCTGAACATATTTATTTTCGCCAAGCTCGGCAGTAATTTTTTCGCGTGCCTGGGAGACGTTATAAGCCTTATCATACAAAATTGAATATGCCTTTTTTAGAGCGTTTATATCGTCCGTTTGAAAACCTCTTCTTCTTAAACCGATTATATTCAGTCCGGAATATCGAAGGGGCTCATTACCGGCAAGGATATAAGGGGGCAGATCCTGCACTATCCGGAATCCTCCTCCAGTCATTGAGTGCTGGCCGACTTTACAGAACTGATGGACAGGAGTTAACCCGCCGATGGTGACATAATCTTCCAGGATACTATGTCCCGCGATCTGTACGCCATTAGCAAGAATGCAGTTATCTCCAACAGTACAATCATGAGCCACGTGCGAATAAGCCATCAGCATGCAATTTTTGCCTACTCTTGAGAAGCCGGTGGATTTAGTGCCGCGGTGAAGCGTAACGAATTCATGAATGATAGTATTATCACCTACATAAAAAAAGGTCTCTTCATTTTTGTATCCAAAGTCCTGCGGTACGTGTGCTATTGAAGCGCCCTGGTATATCCTGACATTATTTCCGATCCTTGCACCATTATATATTACTGCGTGAGGACCCACAGAACAGTCATCACCTATTTCAACATCATCCTCAATTATTGTGTACGGCAAAATATTTACATTATTGCCGATTTTTGCTTTACTGCTGACAATTGCGGTAGGGTGTATGGTAACCATAATTTTTACAATTAAGCCTGCGAGTTTAAGTTTGATTCACGATCAACTATACCTGCCATAAAGTCTGCTTCAGCAACAAGGACTTCATTCACAAATGCTTTCCCCTGCATCATGACAACTTTACTTTTCTTGTTAGTAAGCACTATTTCGAGATATAATTGATCCCCGGGGAACACCGGTTTTCTGAATTTTGCGTTATTTATCTGCATGAACAGGACAAGCTTCTTTTCAGGATCAGGGAATGAGTTGAGAAGCAGTATTCCGCCTGTCTGTGCCATTGATTCTATAATGAGTACACCGGGCATAATAGGCTGTCCCGGAAAATGTCCCTGGAAGAAAGGTTCATTTACCGTAACTGATTTGACCCCAATTACTTTTTTATCAATCTGTAGTTCAATTATCTTATCTACAAGCAGGAAAGGGTACCGGTGCGGTAATATTCTCTGGATTGCATTTGCATCGAAGACAATACCTTCTTTCTTCACAAACTGGTATTTTTTAACAAGCTTCCGCTGCTGAAAGAGCTTTCTTACCTGTTTAGCAAATTCAACATTTGCCTTATGCCCCGGACGTGCAGCCAGGATCTGAGCCTTTACAGGGGCTCCTATCAATGCGAGGTCACCAATAAGGTCAAGCAGTTTATGTCTTACAGGTTCATTCCTGAAACGGAGTTCCTTATTATTTAATATTCCATTTGAGCCCAACGAGATTTTTTGTTTAATACCGACTTTTTTCTGCAATTTTTCAAGTCCGTTTTCATCAAGATCACGGTCTATAATTACAACGGCGTTATCGATATCGCCGCCTTTTATTAATCCCTGGTCAGCCAACTCTTCAACTTCACTCAAAAAACAGAATGTCCTGGCTGGTGCAAATTCCGATACAAATTCTTTTTCAAGGTCAAACAAGCCTGTATGCTGGCTGCCGAGCGCAGGATTCTGATAATCTACCATAACCGTAATGCGGTAGCCGTCGAGCGGGAGTGCTACAATATCGATTTGTTTCTCATCATTATGATACATTACTGTTTCGTCAATAATAAGATAATCTTTGGGTGCATCCTGCTGAACAAAACCTGCACTTAAGAGTTCATTCACATAAGGGAGAGAACTGCCGTCGCCTACAGGGGGTTCAATTCCGTCAATTTCTATGGTCAGGTTATCGATCTGGAGCCCGTATATTGCTGCGAGCACGTGTTCAACCGTATGAACCTTAGCTTCGCCTATACCAAGGGTAGTTCCGCGCGATATATCGATAACATAATCAGCATTTGCAGGGATCTCAGGGTTACCATTAAGATCAACCCTCACAAATTTAACTCCATAGTTTTCAGGAGCTGGTTTAAAGGTCATAGTACATTCAGTGCCGGTATGCAGACCTATTCCAGAAATTGAAACTTCTTTAGCAATCGTTCTTTGTTGTTCTAGCATTGAAAAGTCCGGAATTTTGTTTTTAAAAATCGGTTAATAAAATAGCAAGATGAGTTTTGAAATCCAATAAAGGGTTTTTCAAGTTAATGCCGCTCAGAAGTGCTTTTATCGATCAGAGTTTTCAGATTCTTAAGTTCTTTTTCGAGTTCAGAAATTTTCTTTACATATTCGGGGAGATTTCGGATATGGGACTCAAGTTTGAATGCTGTCTTAACTTCTTTTGCCGGAGAACCGAAGTAAGTGCCTGCCTTAGTAATACTTTTTGAGACACCGGACTGAGCAATAAGAATAACACCATCTGCAATCTCAATGTGGCCGGTTAATCCAACCTGTCCGAGTATAAAACAATTTCTTCCGACTTTTGTGCTTCCGGAAATACCTGCCTGTGCAGAGATAATAGTATCCTCACCGATGTAGACATTGTGTGCAATCTGAACCAGATTGTCTATCTTTACTCCGCTTTTTATTATCGTTGAACCTATTGAAGCCCGGTCAATTGAGACGTTGGAACCTATTTCAACATCATCTTCAATAATAACATTTCCGATCTGCGGGATTTTGTGAAATTTTCCGTCTTTATCCGGCTCAAATCCGAAGCCGTCAGAGCCGATAACAGTCCCGGGATGAATTATAATACGGCTTCCGAGTTTACAATTCTCCCTGATGCTCACATTCGGGAATATTAAACAGTCGTCGCCTATTTCAACATCCTGCAGAAGCACGGTATTATGAAAGATCTTTGCATTGTTCCCTATCCTGCATCCCCGGGATATCACCACATTCTTCCCGACGGAAACATTTTCTCCCAGACTTGCTTCCGTGTGGACAAATGCTGTCTTGTCAATTCCTTCAAGGGGGTATGATGGGGGAAAAAATTTCCGCACCAGTTTAAAGAAAGATTTATTCGGGTCGGGCACTTCTATATAGGAAATATCATTCCGTGTTTTTTCAAACCCGGGTTTTACCAGCAGAGCAGATGCTTTGGTATCTGCAAAATATTTTTCATAATGTGAAAGATAAAGGAATGTAAGATCGCCGGGTTTCGCCTCTTCGATTTTAGCCAGGTTATCTATCTCAACTTTTTCATCCCCTATTAATTCTCCGCCGATATAATCGGCAATGTCTTTAAGACTTAACTTCATTACTCGAGTTTCAGTTTATCGAGGACTTTATTTGTAATATCGTATTCTTCTTTGGCATATAAAAGCATAACATCACCGCTTCGGTCAAATACAAAATCGAGGTCTTCATCCTGTGCAATTCCTTGTATTGCAGTGAAGATTTTATTCTGTACAGGTTTCATCAATTCATCCTGCTTTTGAAAAAGTTCGCCGTTATTACCGAATTTCTTTTCCCTGTAGTCGGAAATATCCTTTTCCATATTGGTAAGTTCAGCCTCCATTTCGGTACGGGTCTGATCGGTCATGATAAGCTTTCTTTTTTCATAATCATCATATTTAGCTTTCCAGTCGGCTTCTTTTTTATTCAGTTCGGCCTGCCACTCTTTAACAAGAGCGTCAAGCTTCTGTCTCGCATCCTGAGCATCCGGCAGGTTATCCATTATCGTGTTTGAATCGACATAACCGATTTTAAGCTGAGCAAAGGAAGGTATAGAAATCGTTAAAAAAAATGCTGAGAGAATAATCCCAAAGCTTTTCATATAAACTCCGAACTAATTTTTTTGGTTACTGGAAACGGGAAAACAGTTCTTAATAAAAGAACTGCTCTCAATCCCGTTATTTAGTTTGAAACTTAACTTCCTCTTTTTAACTTATCAAGCACTTTATAAGTGACATCGAAAGCAGAGTCAGCATAGAGCAGTATTATATCGCCGCTCTTATCAAAAATAAAATTCATACCCTCTTCTTTGGCAACTTTACCTATTGCATCATATATCTTCGATTTGATAGGAGCAAAAATCTCATCATTTTTCTTATATATCTCGCCGGTGCCCTGTGCAAACTTATCTTTTCTGAAGGTCATAATATCATTTTCCATCTGTACAAGTTTCTGCTGTGACGAAAGCTTTTTATCTTCAGGCATTGTATTTACCTGCTTCTGATAATCATTCGCAGCCTGCTGATAGGCCTGGGTCATACTGTCAAGCTGGGCTGACCATTTGTTGGTAAGAGCATCAAGATCACCCTGCGCTTTAATTGCCTCAGACCATTGAGTCAATATTACCTGTGAATCAACATAACCAAGTTTTTGATTTGTCTGTGCCTGGATGAGACCCACTGCACTTAGAAATAAAATTGAAAGAACTAAAAGATACTTTTTCACTACTTTTACCTCGATTATTTAATAAAATATTATTATTGTGCGAAAAATATTAACAGCAGTCATACAATTTACAATAAAATTTAGTATTACGTTTTAAAATCCTCTGCCAAACTGGAAATGAAAAAGCCAGGCCGGGTCTTTCCCGTCAACTTCCTGCCTGTCAAATCCGTAACCCAGGTCAAAGCCTATAAGTCCGATAGGGTTTATAAGGATCCTTGCTCCGAATCCGACTGAACGCCGTAAATTAAAAGGATCGGTTTTATTAAGATCCTCCCACACATTACCGGCTTCGGCAAAAGCAATAAGGTAAAGAGGAATCGGATCAAGCGTAACGGCAAACCTTAATTCAGAGGTATACCTTGTCATCACTCTTCCTCCGATGACATTACCCTGCGAATTCCGCGGTCCTACTGTTCTGTCGTCATATCCTCTTAAGGGAGACGTTGCAATAATAAGTCCGTTTCCTCCCATATAGAAGAACTCAAACGGCTGTATCTGCGTTCCTTTTACTATTTCTTCTATGTAGCCCAGATCGGCAACCGAGTAGAATACGAGCCGGTTTGAATTGAACAGTCTCTTATACCATTCAGCCTTGAAGCCGAGCTTATAATAATCTACATCACCCGGCAGCAGAGGACCTCCGGATAGTTGTCCATCGAGAGCAATATTAGAACCTGTCGAAGGGAATATCGGGTTATCTATATCCTTCCTGGAAATAGTAGCACCGACGGTATATTGTCTCGATTGTCCTTCAGCATAATAATTTCCGCCGTTGATTACGTTATTATACTGGAACTTAAACAGTCCCTGTATATAAAAGAAATCATCCGGCCATTTTAACCGCCGGCCCAGTTTTAATGTTCCGCCTGACTGCCGTAAATCGTAAATATATGCCTGGCGCGTATCAAAAACTTCAGCACCCACAAGAGTAGGGGTATCCATAAACCAGGGTTCCGTAAAACCGAGTGTGAAAGTACGGTAGAGACTACCTACCCCGAACTGCCAGTTGAAACTTAATATTTGTCCCCCGCCAAGCTGAAAAGGTTCGGCTATAGAAAAGTTCGTCAGCGTTATTCCTACTGATCCGCTGAATCCGAAACTACCGCTGTAACCGACAGAGGCATTAAGATAGTCACTTGATTTTTCTTCAACGTCGAATACAACATTTACAGTACTGTCATTGGCAAGTGAATAATCAATTGCCTGGGGACCATAAAGTTTTTCCACATTAAAATACTGCAGGTTTGCAAGCTGCTGGATACTTCTTAACAATAAGCCGCGGTTAAAATAATCACCGGGAACTGTATAGAGTTCTCTCCTTATTACTTTGTCTTTGGTTTTATCGTTTCCTGTAATATCAACTTTACCTACCCGGAACTGGTTTCTCTCTTCAATACGGATTGCTATGTCCATAGAATCAGGAGGTACTTTCTGTTCGGTTGCCTGTACGTTATAGGTCAGATAGCCGTTATCAAGGTACAAGGAGGAGAGATCTGACTGTTTTTCATTTCCATGGAGATTTTTCTGAAATTTCTCATAATCATAAACATCGCCCTTCGCAAAGTCGAGTCTCTGCCTCAGCACAGCATCAGGAAAAACAGTATTCCCGGTAAAGGTAATGTTTCTGACTTTATACTGGGGACCTTCATAAACATTAATCAGTATTTCAAGATCTTTATTATCATTATAATAGATAAGGGAATCCGAAACTATTTCCGCATCCCTATAGCCGTTCTTCTGGTAAAATTTAACGATGAGGTCCTTATCATCCTGGTATTTATCAGGATGGAACTGTGCGCTGCTCCAGAACTTCCACCATTCTGATTCTTCCGTCTTATCCATTGCACCGCGCAGATCGGAATCATCAAAAGCATGATTACCGGTAAATTCTATCTTCCTTACAGTTACTTCCTCTCCCTCTTCAACAACGAGTTTGAGTAGTATTCTCTCTTTTATCCTTGATACCAGATCCGAATAAGTTATTTCACTTTTAGGATAATTAACCTGGTACTCATCGGATAAATCCTTCTCGTTTCTCCATGTTACGACGACTTCATCCTCTGTCGTATCTGCCTGGAAATAATCAAATCTTTCCGTATGAACTTTTGCATTCAGGTACCCCTCGTCAGCATATTGCTTAAGAACGCGTTGTTCAAAGTTTGTTACCTCCTGGGGCTTCAGTATCTGTCCCCGGATAAAATCCGATTTTTTCTCTATATCATCGGCATCAATCTCATCATTCCCCTCAATCACTAGCTTTTCAAAACGGGGATATTCTTCTACCTTAATTAAAAGAAAGACTCCGTTGTCCAATTGTTTTTCAATTTCAATATCAATATTTGAAAAAATATTCAGCGACCATAATTGCTTGATTGCATTCATAGTCTGATCGCCGGGCACCTGTATTTCATCCCCGACCTTTAATCCGCTATTGGCAATTATCGTGCTTGCATCGGCAGATTTGTTCCCCTCAACAGAAATACCAAGCACTTTGTAAACTTTCGGCTGGGTTTGTGCATTCAGGTAACCGCATCCCAGGAGCACAATGAATATAAGGTATGAATATTTAAACAGTTTCTTTGGGAAGGGTTGAGACATTCTTTAAGCCTTTATCATTCTTTTTTATTTGTTCACTTACTTTACCGAATCTGCGTTCTCTTTTCTGAAAACTTTTTACTGCGTCATAGAGATGTACCCTTTTAAAATCAGGCCAGAAAACTTCGGTAATGTAAAATTCGGTATAGGCGATCTGCCATAGAAGAAAATTACTTACTCTGAATTCCCCGCTTGTTCTTATCAGTAAATCAGGATCAGGCATATTCTGAGTGGTCAGAAAACCGGAAAATGTCTCTTCGTTTATTTCATTTAATGATAGTTCATTTGCTGAAACTTTTTCGGCAATTTTTTTGATGCCCTCAAGGATTTCCCATCTGCCGCTGTAGCTTAGGGCAAGGTTTAATGTCATCTTTTTATTTTTTGCCGTTCGTTTAATATCCTCTTTCAGCCTGTGACATACTTCTGCAGGAAGAGATTCGATATCGCCGATTGTAGTAAGCTTGATATCGTTTTCCATCAGTTCATCTGTACGGTCTTTCAGACTCTTCAGTAGTAGTCTCATAAGGGTAGAGACTTCATCTTTTGGTCTTTTCCAGTTTTCAGTTGAAAATGTATAGAGGGTAAGATACTTTACCCCTATCTGTGCACATGCTTCAACTATATCCCTGACGGTATCAACACCCCGTTTATGACCGGCAGCTCTCGGCAATCCTTTTTTGCGTGCCCACCTGCCGTTTCCATCCATTATTATTGCTATATGAACCGGAATTTCACCTGAATTTTTTAAGTCCTGCTGAAGTTTTTCATCTTGTTCGGTATGTCTGACCAAATTCCGTCCTAAAAATTGATTAAGCGTGTAAAATTAACCCTAACCCCTCTGAATGTCAAGGTAGACAAACAGTCTTACCACGGGGTTTTCGCATGCAAATATACGGTGCAGGTAAATTAATAAAAGGCAAAAAAAGGTTAGTCCGTAAAGCGGGGAACTGCAGGACGGTTAATCAGGAAATGGGAACTCTACGGGTTTTACGTGAACGGTCTAACTGCGGAAGCGATCTATCCACTATATTAAATAACCTGATATTAGCTTTGATTTCATTTGATAGTGAATCAATTAATCCTTTTGCAAGAAGAATATGCTCATCGGGAACACCGATATAAAGCAGAACCTTCTTTTGAGTAAATTTTGTACGTCTTGTTGCAAGATAGGATATCCTGTCTAGCAGCTGCGGGTCCTTGAAATCATCTTCAGATATGGTAATTCCCAAGGCGTAGTCTTTCCCCTGTTTGGCGATGATATCCACATCAAAGCCGCCGATCTTTTCAGGTTCCGGCAGGTATGTACCGAATTTCCGGCTGACTGTCAGGTACCCGTTCTTCCAGAATTGTTCGATCAGGTAATCTATATTTTTTCGTTTCAGAGTGTTCATCTTATCATCCTCCTTAAACTGCTCTCGGCATTAAAGGTATTATCGGTGAAAACCTCATACTCTTTAGTATTCTGATGTTTGCGATCCTGTCGTACTCAAATTTCTTTATTTCATTGGAATTGTTCATCCGTCCGTATATAACTTTTTTACCGTTTCTTTCGATAGTTATATAATACGGATCAAGCACCACTTCATCGAGCTGATACAAAAATCTGACGCGATTTCTGTTCATTATAGCCGATGAAAACAATTGTGATTTCATTTTTTACTCCGATTAATTTAACCACCGGACAACTCCGGTTACTTTGCCTACTATTTTAAATTCCTTTGATCCATCTACTGCTATTGGAGCATAATTATCATTTTGAGGGAGAAGTCTGATTGAATCATTTTTCTTCTCATAAGTCTTGACAGTAACTTCATCTTCCAACATAGCTACGATAATATCACCATTAGATGCGTCATTGCGTGGGATGACGATCACAAGGTCATTTTCGAAGATTCCAGCATTAACCATACTGTCACCTTTCACTTTCAACGCAAAACAGTCCTGAGATTTCTTAATAAAGGCAGGGTCGATAACTATACTCCCCTCAATATTTTCTATTGCAAGTATGGGTGATCCGGCAGCTACCCGGCCGACAATCGGGACTTTACGGAAGATATCGTCTCTTCCCTGTTCTGAGAACTGGTCATCCCTCAGGATGGAAATCCCGCGGCTTGCATTGCTTTCAATATTTAAATAACCTTTCTTTACCAGGGCATCCAGGTGGCGTTTAACTCCGAAAGTAGAGGATATTTGAAATTTTTTACCGATTTCTCGTAATGTGGGAGGATATCCGTTATCATTTCGGAATTGATGAATGAAGCTCAGGATCTCTTGCTGTCTATCTGTTAATTCATTTTTCATTATAGTGCTCAATTGTTCACTGCTAATATAGTGTACAGATGTGCACTTGTCAAGTATTAATGCAAATTTTTTAAAAATATTTTATTTAACAAAGACTCGTGTATTATAACAGAAAAGGCTGCCTTTCATGGACAGCCTTTTTGTAAGAAAAGAAAGGAAGTTAACGGGGTCTAAACTTCAACATGTTTTTTTTCCACATAGCTTAGCCAGTTATAGCGGTCGGGTTTAACACCGTATTGTATTGAAGTAATCTCATTGAAAAGTTTTAATGCAAATTCGTCATCGGTGAAATTCATTTCAAGCTCTTTATACTTAACCAATCCAACCATCGATATAACTGCAGCGGTCCCTGTTCCGAAAACACCAAGCACATTTCCTTTTTTATATTCATCAATGACTTCCTGCATTGGGATCAGCCTTTCTGATACTTTCATTTCCCAATCGTTTAGTATCTGCAGAACCGATTTTCTGGTTATCCCCGGAAGAATACTCCCGGTTAGTTTTGGAGTGGCTATCTCATTCTTAAACCTTACAAATATATTCATCGTACCTACTTCTTCAATATACTTCTGTTCAACACCGTCAAGCCATAATACCTGTGTAAATCCCTGCTGCCTTGCCTGCTGGGCTGCAAGAAGACTTGCGGCGTAATTAGCAGGAGTTTTGCATTCACCCAAACCTTTTTTTGCTGCTCTCACATAATCATCCTGAACAAGTATCTTCACTGGTTTAAATCCCTCAGGGTAATAAGCACCTACCGGTGAGAGTAATATAACCAGTTTATATGTTGTAGAAGGACGGACACCCAATATTTCATCGGTTCCGAAAATAAATGGTCTGATATAGAGGGATTCTCCTCTCCTGGTTGGTATCCAGTTCTGCTCAATCGCTACAAGTTCTTTCAGAGCGTGAAGCATAAAATCGACGTCTACTTCCGGAATACAGATTCGTTTAGAAGAACGGTTCAGCCTGTTGAAATGTTCATCAGGTCTGAAAATAACAACATCACCGTTTTCTGTTTTATAAGCCTTCAGTCCTTCAAATACCGCTTGTCCGTAATGTATAAACATAGTAGCGGGATGGATGGAAAGATCTTCAAGAGGTTTTATAACAGGATTATGCCAGCCTTGTTTCGGGTTATAGTCCATTTCAAAAATATGATCCGTGAATATAGCTCCAAATCCCAGGTTATCGGGGAGTACAACTTTCTCAGCTCTTTCTTTAATTTGATAGTTTATTTTATCCATGGCAGGCACCTAAATTATAAAAATGAATTTGGCCAATTATACATAAAATTTATGAGAAATTAAACTGAAATGCCCGGTGGAGGGCTACCGGGCATTTGAGAATTAATTTACAGCGTTTTGGCTGTAAATTAATGAAAATATAGCAGCTTAAACTGAATATAAAACCTGGTTGTTTATAATGGTATGATGCGGGACTCAGAGTCGTTTTTCTATCAAAAAATGAGCATCCAGAGTATATAATCCAGTATTAGAATAAGCGCGGCAGAAAGTACGAATGACCGGATAGTAGACAAGCCCACACCTTCGGCTCCGCCTTCGGTCCTGAAGCCGATATGACACCCGAGCAGTGATGTAACTCCCCCGAAAACTATAGTTTTTACCAGACCCGAAACAAAATCGGGGATCTCGAAAAACCGCTTGACCGATGAAAAGTAAACTGCATATGAAACACCCAGGAAATAATTGGAAACAATGTATGCCCCGAGTACAGCAATTACATTAGCAAAGGTAACCAGCAGCGGCATCATTAGTACTGCAGCAAGGAAACGCGGCATTGCAAGGTATCTTACAGGACTGATGGCCATTGTCTCCAGTGCGTCAATCTGCTCTGTAACTTTCATCGTGCCTAGCTCTGCAGCTATTGATGCTCCTACACGTCCTGCAATAACTATTCCCGTTAAGACAGGTCCCAGTTCTGTTACAATCGCCCTGCTTGTTGCGGCACCCAGAAATGAGAGCGGAGCAACGCCCTTCAGCTGGTAAGCAGCCTGCCACGCGGCAACAGCACCTGTAAATACGGCAATAATTAATACAAGCGGAAGTGAATTAACACCAATATGTTCCATCTGGTAGAAGATGATCTTCCTGCTGCGCGGAATCGAGGGGAAGCTTCTGATTATACCCCACAGCAGCCGGGATACCTGCCCCATTTCTCTGAAAAAATTTATTGCTTTATCTCCGATGAACCGCAGGAAAAAGGCCATATTGCTTCTGCTCATATTAATAGTGGAGCAAATTTAATAAATTTTTACATTCAGGGTATTTTTAAGCGATATCGGCTGATTAAAAATTTTGTTACCTGAGGCTGAAATATTATCTTTAAAAATTCGATAGGATCAAATTACAAAAAGACTTACGGAAAACAGGCCTCCCGGAATGGAAGCCCTGTTTTCTTATGATATTAATAATATTGAAAGGTTATCTATGGCTCAGAATAAAAAACTAACTGATTGGGTGAATAAAATGGCTGAAATGTGTAAGCCTGAATCTGTTTACTGGTGCAATGGTTCCGATGAAGAATATAACGAGATGGCACAGAAACTCGTTGAAAGCGGAACGTTTACCAGGCTGAATGAACAACTCAGACCCAATAGTTATTTTTGTCATTCCGATCCTTCAGATGTAGCAAGAGTAGAGGATCGTACATTCATCTGTTCGGAAAAAGAAGTGGATGCTGGTCCAACCAATAACTGGGAAGATCCCGTAAAGATGAAGGAAACGTTAAAGGAATTGTTTTCAGGTTGTATGGCAGGAAGGACAATGTTCGTCATCCCTTTTAGTATGGGTCCCCTTGGTTCAAATATCTCTCATATCGGGGTTCAGTTAACCGATTCCCCCTATGTTGTCTGCAATATGAAGATCATGACCCGCATCGGAGATGATGTTCTTAAGATACTCGGCAACGGCAGTTTTGTTGAATGCCTTCACTCTGTCGGAATGCCTCTGACTAACGGGACAAAAGATGTGCCCTGGCCATGCAACACTACAAAGTATATTGTCCATTTCCCCGAGGAGAAGAGTATTTGGTCCTTCGGAAGCGGCTACGGCGGCAATGCTCTGCTCGGCAAAAAATGTTTTGCATTACGCATTGCTTCTTCGATGGCGCGTAAAGAGGGATGGCTTGCTGAACATATGCTGATTGTAGGTATTACAAATCCCGAAGGTGAAAAGAAATATATAGCAGGAGCTTTTCCAAGCGCATGCGGAAAAACAAATCTTGCAATGCTTACCCCAACCTTGCCCGGCTGGAAGGTAGAAACAGTAGGTGACGATATTGCATGGATGAAATTCGGCGAAGACGGACGCCTGTATGCAATAAATCCTGAAGCAGGGTTCTTTGGTGTCGCACCGGGGACTTCGATGGATACAAATCCCAATGCAATGCTCACTATGGAAAAGAATTCCATTTTCACCAATACGGCGCTCTCTCCCGACGGTGATGTCTGGTGGGAAGGTATGACGAAGCAGAAGCCTTCTAAGCTCTTAAACTGGCTGGGACATGAATGGACTCCCGATTCGGATGAAAATGCAGCCCATCCGAATTCAAGGTTCACAGCTCCCACATCTCAATGTCCTGTTGTGGACCCCGACTGGGAAGACCCGAAAGGAGTTCCTATCTCTGCCATTATTTTCGGAGGAAGACGATCTTCAACTATTCCTCTCGTCTACCAGGCATTCAACTGGCAGCATGGCACTTTTATGGGCTCGGCAGTATCATCAGAGATGACAGCAGCAGCTGTAGGTGTAATGGGAAAATTACGGCACGATCCGTTTGCTATGCTACCTTTCTGCGGATACAATATGGGAGATTATTTTAACCACTGGCTGGATATCGGCAAAAAAGGTGATGACGACAAGCTGCCGAAAATATTTTACGTCAATTGGTTCAGGAAAAATGAAGAGGGAAAATTTCTCTGGCCGGGATTTGGCGATAATATCAGGGTAATAAAATGGATATTCGGCAGATGCGACGGAACGGCAGATGCGAAGAAAACACCGGTAGGATATATTCCCACCAAAGAATCTCTTGATCTCTCAGGTATGAATATCCCTGATAAGAATCTGCAGAGAATACTTTCAGTTGGAAAGGATGAATGGTGTGAAGAGGCTCAGGAAATGGAAGACTATTATAAGCAGTTCGGCGACAGACTGCCTGCCGAGTTGAAAAAGGAATTGAAGAGTCTGGAAGAAAGATTATCAGCTTCCTGATCTTTAGTGTAATTCTCTGGTCAAATCTGGAAATGTAAGGGTCAGGTATTTGAAATTAATATAAGGGTTGACTGCGAATAAAACCATCCGATTCTTGAAAAACACCCCTGCATTAGTTCTTTTAATAGATCCGGGAAAGTGAGTCCTGATATTTCCCTTATGAAATGAATTGATCAATTAAATCCAAAATGATACATTTGATCCTGTTATGCTTAATTTTTGATGAATTTCTTTACATAAGTCGATCATGTCTAACTTATTATAATTGAACAACTTACCAAGGCTTAGACTATACTTCATCGCCCAATGTCAAATAGCATGATAATTGATGTTACGGGAACAGCTCTTTGATGAAAAGTAAATATAATGCAAAATATATCCGATAATCCAGGATTTACTAACAGGGAAGATTATCTCCTAAAAGTTCTTGAAAACGCTCCGGTAGGCATATTAACATTTTCTGCTGACTGGGAAATCGATTTTGTAAATGAAAATTATTCCCGGTATGGAGTTCTGTACAACATAGATTCCTTTTCGCTCACAGGTCTGAATATCCTTGAACAGGATTTGTTTCCCGGAACGAGCATAAGAGAGGAACTGCTTGAATTAAAGGAGGGTTATTCTTTCGAGAAAGAGATCAGAAGCATGCCTGCCTCTTCGCAGGGATTCATATCTCTTTTCGTGAAAGCCTCGCCTGTTTTTGCCGATGGTCAGTTCGCCGGAGGCATCTTAATTATCGAGGATATTAAAACTCTGAAGCTGGCTGAAGAGGATGACCTCCAGCTTGCAGGCAGGATAAATAAAATTGCCGGCAGTTTTTATGATATCTTTTTAATACTCGATACTCACCGGCGGGTTAAATATTTATCGGGTAAAGATTCTTTTCAATTAATTTCATCGGAACAGCCGGGAAATGACAGACCTCTATCGTCTTTATTTCCGGAAGAAGTAGTGAATGAACTCCTCCCGGTAATTAATAGATCCATGGAAAACAGAACACCGGAAGAATTAACTGTTGAGATTAAAAAGAATGGGATCAGACACTTCTACAACTGCAGGATTCTGCCTTACCAGACGAAACACAGACAGATAAAATTCATCTACCTGTTTTTTGAGAATATAACCGACCTGGAAAATGAGGTTCTCCGGCTCCGGGACGATCTGAATAAACTTGATGCGTACGCTACTGCAGCCAGGGATATCCCTCAGCCCATCCTTACAACAGGGTTTGAAGGAGATATTAAGTTTTTTAATAATGCCGCTGAAAAATGTTTTAGTACTTTGCCTGATTCCTACGGAAAATTTGTCGGTGATATAATCGGCCAGTTCGATAAATCTTATTTCAATAAAATTAAAGATGAACTTGAAAAATCGGGAAACTGGAAGACGACCCTGTCCCTTTTTAAGGAAAATAAACAAAAAGAAACTTACGAAGTTAAATTTGCCCTTACTGAAAACCGCGCTCATCCTATCATTATCAGCTGCTCGGATATAACCGACCGGGCTGTTTTTGAATCGAGATTAAAATCATCTGAAGAAACATTCAGATCGATTATAAACCAGGCAGGCGAGCTTATATGTTCGATGGATGTAAGCGGAGATATCTTTTATGTCAATAATACATTCACAGAAAAACTTGGCTACACAGATGAAGAAATTATTGAACGTAATATTACGAACTTTATTTCTCCCGATTATCTGACATCAAATGTCTTTGACCTTAGTTTGTTCGACCAGAGAAAAACAAGAATAGAACTCCCGCTTGTTGATAATAAAGGGAACAGGATCCCGACTCTCGCCTATTTTACCTCGTCGGTTAATGAAAAAACAGGGAGGAAATTCTTCACAGTTTATTTTGTTGATATCTCTGATAAATACCTTGTCGATAAAAAGCTCGAATTATACAATGCGATATTTGAATCGGTTACAGATGGGATTGCGCTTTCCAGCCAGGGAAAAATTATTCTATGCAATGATTCTTTTACCGAAATATTCGGCTACAGGAACAGCACCGAGCTTATAGGTCAGCAGATACTCGACCTTGTTTCAAACGATGATATATACAGAGTTGCCGAATACCTGCAGCTTCTTGAAATGAAGAAAAATGCTCCGGGAAGATTCGAATTCCTCGGCAGGAAGAAAGATAACAGCAGATTTTACACTGAGGTTGCATCATCCACATTTGTGCAGGACAGAAAAACATTTGTTGTCTTTGTAACACGGGATGTTACAGAGAGGAAACGTGCCCAGCAGGCAATAAGGGAATCGGAAGAGAAATACAGGAATATAACAGAAAACATAGATGATTTCCTCTATACCTTTGAAAGAATCGGCACGATCCTCCGTCCTGTTTTTTATACATCTTCAGTTGAAAGAATAACGGGCTATTCACAGACTGATTTTCTTACTGAATCAAGACTGATATTAAAAATAATACATCCGGATGATTTTGATGAAGCTAAACGTCATCTTAAGAGACTTTTAAATAGCCGGATTCAGAATTCGGATGAATTTGAACTTAGAATAATTAATAAACTTGGTAATGTCGTCTGGATCAGGAATAAAATAAATCTTATCCGTTCTGCAGATGGATTGATAATTAAAATGTACGGACTGATAAGCGATATTACACTCAGGAAAAAAGCACAGGATGAACTGAAAAGATCAACGGACAACCTTATTAAGCTCAATGAAACAAAGGACCGGTTTATATCTATTATCTCGCACGACCTGAGAACCCCATTCAGTTCCATACTTGGTTTTACCGATCTCCTTCTAAACGATGAAGGTCTTAATGAAGAGGAGAAGCGGCAGTATATAGAGTTTATACGCGAGTCATCACAGTCGATGCTTCTGCTCGTTAATTCATTGCTCGACTGGACCCGTATACAAACAGGCAGAATTAAATTTGAACCGGAGAAATCTGAAGCAGGCAGGATAATAGAGAACTCCATTAATACTCTTGTAGGAACTGCAATTCAGAAGAATATTTCGATAATATCGGAAGTAGAAGATGACCTCTATGTTTTTGCTGATAAAGGGTTATTTCTCCAGGTGTTCAACAATCTTATTTCTAATTCGATAAAGTTTACAAAGCCGGGCGGCAGTATTACCATCTCGGGCCGTCCAGCGGCACAAACGCGGTTTTACGAATTCATTGTGAAGGATACGGGCACCGGTATTAGAAAAGAAAATCTCAACAAGCTTTTCAATGTGGATACAAAATTCTCTTCCGAAGGTACGGCGGGTGAAAAAGGAACAGGTCTTGGTCTTTCTCTTGTAAAAGAAATAATTGAAAAGCATGGCGGAGAGATAAGGGTTGAAAGTGAATACGGCGCCGGCACTGAATTTATTTTTACTGTTCCTGTAGCATCTTCTGTTATACTGCTTGTGGATGACAATAAAACCGACAGGCTTCTCTACTCCAAAATACTCAAGAGCATCACTCCCGATTATACGGTTGACATTGCATCTAATGGTGAGGAAGCCCTTGAAAAGATACTTGAATATCCTCCTGCAATAGTAATAACCGACCACAAGATGCCCGTTATGGATGGTTATGAATTTGTTAAAGCACTTAAGAAACTTGAGATGAAGGGTAAGCCGCCGGTGATGATCCTGAGCAGCGATATCGACAGGCAGATAATTACTGATTACAATGAACTCGGCATTGAATTCGTCTTCTCAAAACCCGTAAACCTCAGCAGCTTCAAACAGGCCGTAGAAAAAACAATACGTAAAGGAATCGGCACAAGCTGAAGAATCCCGCTTCATTCGCTCAATCGGTCAATTCACTAATTCCTTAATCAATCCGCTCAATCCGTAATTCGCTAAATCCGTAAATTCCTCAATCAATCCGCCCAATCCATCAATTCGCTAAATTCACCAAATTCTTTCCTCAAATAAGCCTAACTTGTACCAGCATTAGATTTAATTTTTATGACTAACACTATCTCAATACTCGGCTGCGGATGGCTTGGCTTGCCTCTTGCGGAATTCCTTCTGGCTAAAGGATTCAGGGTAAAAGGTTCGACTAAAAGTCCGGAGAAGCGGACCCTGCTATCCTCAAAGAATATTCAGCCCTTCCATATCGAGCTAAATCCCTTACTGCAGGGAGATAATAAGAAAGATTTCTTCGACAGCGATCTTCTCGTGATTAATATTCCTCCCGGCGGCGGCGATGATAAAATTATTTTTCATAAAAAACAGGTTGAATCTATACTGAATGAAGTGAAAAACTCTCGGGTTGAAAAAATAATTTTTGTCAGCTCAACTTCAGTCTACGGCAATGTAAACTGTGAGGTTACTGAAGAAGATGAACTTCACCCGGAAAAGGAATCGGGCAAAGCATTGAAAATTGTAGAGGAAATGCTGCAGGCTGATGAATCATTCGAAAAAACTATTATAAGATTTGCCGGTCTGGTTGACACCGACCGGAATCCAGTTAAATTTTTTACAGGAAGAAAAAATATCCCGGGCGGAAACATCCCGGTTAATCTGATCCACCGTGAGGACTGCATAAATATCATTCACCAGCTCATCACCCGGAATGTATGGAATGAAATATTCAATGCCTGTTCTGATCTGCATCCGTCTAAGAAAGATTTCTATACTGCAGCTGCTGAGAAACTTGATCTTCCGGCACCTGAATTTATCGATACTGATGACAGCTATAAGATCGTCAATTCAGACAAACTGAAAAAGAGACTTAGCTATAATTTCATTTACCCCGATCCACTTTTGATGTTTTGATATGTTCCCGCTGCTACTCACAATAATCTGCTCAACGTCTATTGCCCTGATCCTGAAATACAGCGATACTAAGAAGGGCAATCCCATACTGCTGCTTTGCGGAAATTATTTTACAGCCTCGGTCATCAGTCTGATTTTACTCGTTTCTGAAACGAAACCTCTTTTTTCAACTGAAACATTTTTATTTGGTGCTGCACTTGGTTTATTATTCTTCATCGGCTTTTTTGTTTTTGCAGTCGCAGTCGGGAAGGCAGGGGCTTCGCTTTCTGTGGTGAGTTCCAGGTTATCCGTAATCATCCCTGTAGGACTCTCGGTAATCATCTATAATGAAATCCCCTCCCTGTTCCAGTTGTCGGGAATTATACTTGCACTCCTCACTATACTTCTTTTTTATTTTTCTATCAGAAAGTTTTCATCAGGTAGTTTCAAACCGGCAGATTACTTTTATCTCATTCTGCTTCTGATTGCTATAGGCATTAATGATTTCTGTTTTAAGATATTCCAGGGATGGCGTCCTCTGGAAGAAAAGAATTTTTTTATCTTCATTATATTTTCTTTTGCATTCCTGTATTCTTTCTCTTATTTAATATTCAAAAAAATCAGGGTAGAGTACAGGACATTAGCAGCCGGATTAATACTTGGCATTCCGAATGTCCTGAGTTCGTATTTTATGCTCGATGCATTAAACAGTCTGCCTGCTGTGATTGTATATCCCTCTATTAATATCGGGATAATTGTCTTAACCTCGCTTGCTGCATTCCTGATCTGGAAAGAAAAGTTGAATGTCTACGGTTGGTGGGCGATGGGATTCGGTCTAACGGCAATATTCCTCCTGAGTGTCTAACCTTCAACTTTTCGCCCGCACCTCTTGCTCTATGCACAATAGTGTAACTGCCTTTTTGCCAAATTCTTCAATGAATCAGTAATCTATATAGTATTCTCAGTCATATTTTTGTCCGCTAAAATCGGGATCTTCGCCCCGTCTATCGACGGGATCTTCGACTTCGCTGCGATTTTTTTGGTCAAGATATAGGGACTTAGAGCAGTTTGTAACGTATAACGGTGGCTGAGTGGCCCGCCCTTGGTTTCAAATCTTAGGCGGGGACGTTGAGTCCTCGAAATCCCGCTAAGTTAGCTATTTATTTTTCGGCTCTGCGGGATATCGAAGCCACCGAAAATCAGAAAAAGTTCAATAATTTAGAGAGTTTCTTACTGATCTGTGGCTGCTTTTGGTAGCCGGCTTGCCACGCTATAATGGATTAAAGGGCAGGCAAAAAAAAGCGGCAGAAAAAATCTGCCGCCTGTTTGAGGGAGTGCTGTTATCTTCTTCCGCCTCTGCGGCCTTTGGGACCTGTTCCGTCACAAGTACCCGATCCTGGTCCAAATCCTGTACCATTACGGGGACCTATTCCGCTGTGTCCTGATCCGTTGCCTGGTCCGTAACCATTTCCATGAGCCGTGTTGAATTTATAGTTGTGCCTGTACCAGAAGCTGTACTGGTTCGCGCTTCTTCTTTGTGCCCTTACAAAATCGGGATCCACACAATTCGGAATTCCATCACCGTCGGAATCAATAGCATTATCATTTATCCCGTCGTTGTTCAGGTCTATAAATCCTTTGCCGGTTTTGTTTACATTGCTTTGTGCATTCAGTTCAGAGCTGTTCAGATATAACCCGAGTATCAAAACAATCCCTGAGGTCATCAGAATTTTCACTACGTTTTTCATTTCTATCTCCTTATCAAATTAGTATTTTTAGGGACGTCCGTTTGAATTGTTTATTCAACGTGTGTGCCAAAATTAAATTATTCGCTTTGGGGAGATTTTTGATGAGGATAATTCTACTTCGACTTTATAGGCGTTTTGCTGCGACCATCCCGGCGAATTTAATACCTGAACCCTGCTTCAGTTCCCTGAATCATATGTTTGTTAAGGAATGAGAATTGTACGGAAAATATCGTGAAATGGAAATTTAAACTCCGTTCTTCCGCCGTCATCGCAATAACAGTAATAATTGGTATTGTGATGGTCACCTCCGCTTATTTCGAACTTCAGCAGGGGAAGAGTGAACTCTACCATATCCTTAATGAACAATCCCTTGCCCTTATCGAAACGATAACCGAAAGTTCCGTTAATACTATAAATTCGGGATTCGAGATTGAGGATCTTATAACGGAAAGACTCCTCAACAATGCCAGACTGATAAGAGATCTTGATGCTTCCGGCAGCCTTACCAGGAAGAAACTCATTGATATCGGGAAAGAAAATGACCTCTACCGGATTAACATATTCAATAGATCCGGAAACAGAATTCTTTCCAATCGTATTCCCGAACCGGATCATGCTCATGGTGAAGAAAACATAAACCGGTTTGATGAGATTGAGCCGATATTAAACGGCACCGCAGATGAACTTATAATCGGGTTGAAAGAGGCTGCATTCAATGACGGACAGAGATTTGCCGTGGCTGTTGCCCGCGCAGGTAATAAAGGAGCTATCGTTGTTAATCTGGATGCGAAGGATCTGCTCGACTTCAGGAAGAGAATCGGCATCGGGAAGATAATACAGGATATAGCAAGAAATTCCGGCATAAGATATATCGCTCTGCAGGATTCAAGCGGGATCCTTGCAGCCAGCACCAATATAGATTCGCTTGATGCAGTAAGCGGGGACAGCTTCCTGCAGACAGCACTCCGCAATGATTCCGTTTACTACAGAACCGTACCTTTCGGCGGTGATAACGTCTATGAAGTAGTTAAAAGGTTGTCTTATGATAATTCTGTAGTAGGAATTTTCAGGATCGGACTCTCACTCGATGAATTAAGGAACGTTGAGAACCGTGCTTATCAAAGAATTCTGATAATCACCCTTATACTTGCTTCGATCTCGATTATCACTTTGAGCATAGTGTTTACTTCTCAGAATTTGAAAATAATTTCGGAAGAGTTCAAAAAGTTCAAAACGTTTACCGGCTCAATACTTAAAAATATGGAAGAGGCGGTAATCGTAGTAAACAGTAATTTAACCGTTTCGCTTTTCAACCGCTCTGCTCAAAAACTATTTAAGCTTAAAGAAGATGAAGTTATTGGAAGGAATATCAGCGGAATTACCGTTTTTAATTTCCTCACCGGAATTGTCAGGTCGGAAATAAGTATCGAGAAAACCTTAACGATAGCAGATGAAGAGAAGTGCCTGGTAATCAGTCCGACAGCTAATTACGATAGTCAGAATAAGATTGAAAGCTATACGATTGTCTTTGATGATATAACAGAAAAAAAAGCGCTCGAAGAAAATGCTAAGCGGAAAGAGAAGTTATCAGCAATGGGCGAGCTCGCATCCGGAGTTGCACACGAAATAAGGAATCCTATTAATGCAATTGGAATGATTGCCCAGCGGCTCCAGAAAGAGTTTTCTCCCGGTGAAAATAATGACGAATTCAATGCTATCACCAATCTTTTAAGGAGTGAGGTCATAAGGATCAATAAAATAATTAAACAGTTCCTCGACTATGCTAAACCGCTTGAAGTAAAACCTGCAGAGGTTGATGCAGATGATTATTTTGATAGAATATTTCAGCTTTTCCAGGCCGAGGCTGATAGGAGAAAAATAAACTTCAGAATGTTCAGCACTAATCCGGGTAAAATTAAACTCGATCCTGAGCTGATGCAGCAAGCTTTAATGAACCTCGTACAGAATTCATTTGAGGCATCCGGTGAAGAGGGGAAAATAACGGTTCATTACAAATGCATGGATGACAGGGTTGAGATACTGGTTTCGGATAACGGAAGAGGAATACCAGAAGAGAATAAGAAAAGGATCTTTGATCTTTACTTTACATCAAAAAAAGACGGAACCGGTATAGGCCTTAGCATAACACAAAAAATAATTGAACAGCACCGGGGTACTATTTCATTCGAAAGTGCCCTGAATGAAGGAACCACATTTAAAATAGTTTTACCGCAATGAAAGAATACAGCATCTTGATAATCGACGACGAACAGACTCAGAGAGAAGTTTTAAGCGGGTACCTGAAAAAGAAAGGCTATCATCTTATAACTGCAGGATCGGGTGAAGAAGGGATTAGACTTGTAAAACAGAATTTGGTAGATATAGTCCTTTCGGATTTCAAAATGCCGGATAAAACAGGACTCGAAGTACTAGAGGAAGTCAAACGCATAAATCCTGAAATAAGTTTTGTCATCATTACTGCATACAGCACAGTTGAGAATGCAGTCAAAGCAATGCGTCTCGGTGCTTACGACTATATCTCCAAACCGGTTGATCTTGATGAGCTCGATCTGATGATAGAAAAAATAATTGAACATCACAGTCTCAAATCGGAAATAAAGAATTTAAGGTCACTGCTGCAGGAAAAACATAAACTGACTTCCATTATTTCACAGTCGCCAAAAATGGAGGAAGTCCTCAGTATTGCCTCACGTGCTGCAGAAAGTAATGCATCTATTTTAATTACCGGAGAAAACGGAACTGGTAAAGAAGTATTAGCCAAAGCCGTGCATTATATAAGCAGCAGGAAAGACGGACCTTTTGTTGCAGTTAACATTCCCGCCCTGTCGGAGAACATACTGGAAAGTGAATTATTCGGACATGAGAAAGGGTCGTTCACAGGGGCAGACCGGATGCGGAAAGGAAGATTTGAAATTGCGTCAGGCGGTACGATCTTCCTGGATGAAATAGGAGATATTCCCCCCGCAATGCAGGTAAAACTGCTGCGGGTTCTTCAGGAGCGTGAAATCGAACGTGTAGGCGGGACAGAGAGGATACCCGTCGATGTAAGAATAATTTCTGCAACCAACCGCGATCCCGAACAGAAAATCAGGGAAGGTTTATTCCGTGAAGACCTGTTTTACAGGCTTAATGTTGTTTCTATCTGCGTTCCTCCTCTTAGAGAGAGAAGGGAAGATATTGTTCCTCTTATTGAGTTCTTTATTAAAAAATATTCGTCTCTGAATAATAAGGAAGGTATTGGGATCTCGAAGGAATCAGTTGATAGTCTTTTGAAATATAACTTCCCGGGGAATGTCCGTGAACTCGAAAATGTTATAGAGAGAGCAGTGGTTTTATCCAGGGATAATCTTATAACGGCAAATGATCTTCCAATGAAGGTCAAGGGATTTAAGGAAGAACAGGTATTGCCTCACGGCAGGGATGAAACGCTTAATGATAAGATAGAAGCACTCGAGAAAACTATGATATATGACGCACTTGCTAAAATGAACGGAAACCAGACACAGGCAGGAAAGCTGCTTGGGATTACCGAGCGCAATCTCCGTTATAAGATGAAAAAGTACGATATTACATTTCAGAAATGAAACTGCGCCTGGAAATAATTAAAATCCCCACTCAAGGGTAACCGATGATAGATGGTTATCGTATTTGTAGAAATAGTCGTTTGACTTATTAATCAGATAGTTATAGCTTAACGATAATCCAAGTCCTTCTGTTATTGACTGCAGTGCGAACTGAATTTCAGCTCCGAGTGCATAGTAATTATCCTCTCTTAATATGTCTGTTTCAGTCCCATCGGATAGGGCGATCGGGAGGTTATTGAATTTTCTTTGGGTATAAACAAACTCACCCTTAAGAGCAATATTATCTGTGACAAGCTGAGTAACCGAAGTCCCTGCTTCCATACCGTCATTCGAATAAGCATCATTAAATATTTCCTCTTCATAATAGATGTAATCGGTATACGTAATGTACCTGTTCCCTGTTGTCAGGTTTCTCCGGTAGAGGAAATAGCCGCTCAGTCCTGTATTTTCAGTGATGTTCTGCGCAAGCTGTATGTAGCTCTTCCACTGTGAAATATTATCAGCTATATCAGGAGAATTATACCTCAGCTTGTAAAGCTTGAAGTCTGCCTCAGTACCGATCGAAAACGTGGTTCTGGTAGAGAATGTACTGCTGTACTTCAGGAATAACCTGTGCTCGAAATGAGTAAATGAATCGAAGTTCTTGTAATCGTTAAAGAAAAAAGTATAGCCTCCAAGGAGATAATCAGATTCATTTAAGAAGTGCCTGTAGTTAGCGTAAGCTGAAAGCTGAGAAAGATCGTATACCGACAGCTCGTCACGGTTATTTCGAAGCGCATAATTGATTCCCGCATTTACCGGGTTCTCATCTTCTGAAACGAAAAGAGTATTCACAAGTCCGAACTTATGAGAATTTGATGATTTGAAAATATTCTCTCTGAAGTAGGTAATGTTTCCCGTGTAATAAAGCTGGAAATTATTTATTTCCGACTCTGCATTATATCCTGCTTCAAGTGATCCGCTGTGGACAAGGTCGGAAGTCTTTTCGAAATTATTATAGATATTATCATCGTAGTAATTCTCAAAACGTGTGTTCAGCGAAAACTGGGGGTACACAGCAGAAGATATCACACCGATTAAAAATATGCAGATGGAGGCAGCGGAGAATAATTCTCATTGCCGCCCCCGTCCGCCCTGGTGTCCGCTACCACCGCTCTGTCCTGCCCTGTGCCGTTTCCTCAGTTTTTCAAGCAGTAACCCTTTAACACGCTGATCGCAAATTCCATCACCGTCTTTATCAATGAATACGTCTTTATTACGTTTCCGGTTTGTTACTGTCTCTTTTACTCTTTCCTCCGTTTTCACAGCTTCCTTACTGCGAGTCTGTGTACTGTCGCCTTCCTGCGCTGAAGCAGGAACAGAGAAAAGGATGAACAATATTGCGGCGGATATAAGTGTCTTCATATTAACCTCCGCAAATAATAACACAAACAGAGTGCCGGTTAATTGATGAAAGAATAGCTTAATAAAGACGGAATTTCCCGCAGTAAACGACTTTAAGAGTCGTGAAGGCGACCATATGGTCGAAGATTGGAATATGTAGACACTCAATAAACAAGTTAAGCAGATCCGCTTCTTCCGGAATCCCCACCTTCCCCCAATGACCAATGACTAATTACCAATTACTAATGACTAATTACTCGTGACCAACGACCACGCTCTCCCCCTCATGTATTTTTACCTTCAGGAAGCGGGTGTGTTTCGATCACCCTGAGTACCTCTTCACCATGCCGTTTTAAATACGGACATTCACCTGAATTTCCGTTGAGGTAGGGATAATCGTCTGTCTGTCCTTCAAGATAAGGACATCCGTTCTGCGCTTCACTGTTCTCTTTCATATAAGGACATGCTGAGTTTCCCTTGTCCGTTCTGCTTAGATAGGGACATTGCAGCTGTGAATTATTTAATTGATGGTTTTCAAGGTAAGGACATTTCTTTGCAGCGTCTGGTTTATTCCCCTTTTCAATAACTATATCCGAAGCTGTAAATGTTAATGTTAAAATAAATGCCATAAGAACTAATGAAAACTTTTTCATATAACACCGTTCTTTTGTTGTAAAGGGAATTCTTTATTGTAAAATAACAAATATTATCCTGAATGCAACAATAATCTCTCTGATGTCACATCCTGGTTCCCCTGGCAATACAACCTGGAAATACTCCGTCATACCTACGATCTGAATACGTCCTGAATACGTCCTGAATACGTCTTGAATACATTCTGAATACGTTCTAAATACTCTTTTAGTTCTGTCCAAATATTATCCATTTATTGATAGGTTTGGGCTTAAATATTAGTTTAATGTGATTTTCAAATAATTACCACTTTAATTATTTTATGATTCCTGATTTCGGAATTTATCAAACTAAAAAAGCGGGACCTGTGACTAACCATTACCCTATAACTAAAAAACATCTGATTATTTTGCTGCTGTTCTCGTTTGTTAACTATAGCTGCTATTCTTATTATGAGGTTTCAAATGCTGATCCAAAGAAAGCAAGCCTTTCGGGTGTAACAAAAGTTGAATTAAAGAATAAAAAGATAATAAAGCTGGATGAGCAGGATATTATGGAATTTCTTACAGATAGTTCCATTTATGTAAAACAAGGTACAAAAGAAGAATATTTCAACCTGTCAGAAATAAATAAGGTCTATGTAACCAAATTTGATCTTGTTTCAACTTTATTTGCTTCTGTAGGAATTCTTTTTATAAGTGTACTTACATTTGGTTTCTTAATGGATTCGTTTTACGATCCTGGAGGTTAGGATATGTCGCAACTTCACCGGATGACATACCAGGAACCCTGAAAAGGATTCAAGATGCTTACTTTTTCTTCAGCACAAAACCCGAGGAGGGCTGGACCTCAAGCTCCATTACCACGCTTCCCTGCGGTTCCGTTCCGGCTTTTTCCGGCGACGCAAGCACTTCCCATTCGCCTTTTGGCAGGTGGAACTCCTCATCACTGTCGGGATGGGCGTTGAAAAGGACGATAAATTCATCGCCGTTATATTTAATATGATATCCCAGAGCAAACTGGTTATCCCTGATATCATAGAAAGTAATATCCTCATACCCGGCCCTTCTGAATGCATCGTATTTATTCCTCAGCGATATCAACCCCTTATAATAATCTACAAGCTCATTATTCATCTCAGCATATTCATAGTTTATATAATTTGTTTCATCATCCTTGTTGTAGCTGTTGTAATCTACTCTTCCCTTTTCAGGATCATCCGCATTTACATCCTTCGGGATCACTTTGCTTCGCGCAAATTCCTGGCCCGAGTGTATCATAGTCATTCCCTGCGAGGTAAGAAGGAAAAGAGCCCCAAGCTTATTAAGCTTCAGCTGCTCAGGAGCGAGTTTCGCATTATTATATACATCCGTAATCACTTCGTCAGGCTTCATGTTCCTGAGTCCTATGCGGATAAAATCGCCCAGCGTATAGCCGTCATGCGACTCAAGGTAGTTAACAGAATGTTCTTTCTTCTGAAACAAACCGAGCGTATCCCTTACAAGAGTGCCGTTAACGTAGCTTTTAATTCTGCCGGGATCATTATCGCCGTACCATTTACCGAATAGCCATCCCAATCCGTTTACAGGATTCTCACCCTTCACACCATTGCGTATCTGGTCATTCCACGAACCCCATCCTCTCAAAGAAAATCCGGCAGGATCATAACCTCCGCCCCAGGGTTCACATACAATTACAACGGCGGGATTTATTTTCTTTGCTTCAGTTATAATTGTCTCAATTGTCTCCCAATCGATCAGCTTCCCGAGGTCGAACCTGAAGCCGTCTATATGATATTCCTTCATCCAGTACAGGATGCTTTCAACAATCATTCTGCGCATCATAGGCCTTTCGGTCTTAATGTCATTCCCGGTACCGCTCTGCGAAATAAAATGACCGTTCTCATCGAACCGGAAGTAATAATCCTCATCAATCTCCTTCAGGTTTCCGGTTTCATATTCCGATAAATGATTATAAACCACATCCATCATCACGGCAATACCCTCTTTATGAAATGCCTTTACCATATCCTTGAAATCGTTTACCGGCTTTGCAGTTGTTCCGCTCCAGGTATTCCAACTTATCTGGTCTGTTCTTTCGCTGTAATAAGATTCAGGCGCAAAGAAAGCCGCCGTCATATACCCCCAGTGATTCCTTTCATAAGGATTCCAGGAATTGAACCGTCCGTTAAGAGTATCCCTGTAAGGACTTTCAATATTTGCAAACTCCTGCGACGGAAGCAGTTCAACCGTATTAACGCCAAGATTTTTAATGTAGCTTAATCCCCCGGTTTTCTCTTTCTCTGTTAACCCAAGGTAGGTTCCTCTCTCCGAGACACCTGAGCTTTTATCTTCGGTCATATCCCTGACATGCATCTCATAAATGACAAGATCACGCCAGTCGCGTTTAATCCACTCGTCGCCTTCCCAGTTGTAATCACCTTCCTTCACTACAATCGAATGTCTCGGTGTGAAATAAGTATTGTAAGAAGCAACTGCCTTCGAGTATGGATCGATACACAGTACAGGGTTCTCTCCCGGCTGCTGAACCTTATAATTATAATATTTTCCATAGAGCTCGCTATCAACCGAAATCTCCCACACGCAGTTTTCATCCTTCGTCATTGCATATTCGGTTCCCTGCTCATCCGAAGGTTCTTTAAAAACAACAAGAGAGATTTTCTCAGCCGAAGTAGAGAAAACACGGAAGATCGTACTTCCATTCTCCACAAAAGAACCGAGTTTTTTATCGGAATAGTATTTATCAAGTTCCTCAAGATGATTAAGGAATGCGATCTGCTTTTTACTTCTCTTTATTTTTGTTTTATCAGTGACAAACAATTCACTACCTGTTATTTTATTGCTAATTAATACGGTTAAAAGCACACAGCTTATTATCGAATATAATTTCATTTTTATTAAAGGACTTAATTGTGATCTATTCCCCTGCGAGGATCTTACCGTCGACTACAGGAGTAACGCAGATAAGAGGACTCTCAGGCAAATTAAAATTTGAAAAGATCTCCTCGAACAACTGAAACTGCATACCTCTCTTCTCAAGCTTGGAGAAGCGGCTATAGTTCATAAACCTGCCGTACTTATCCTTCGGTGCATCGAAACGGTAGGCTGAATCAAAATCATCCTTAGCCCGGCTCTTCAGATACTTAATCTTATTATCATCGCCGCCCTCCCTCTCATAAGCAACAGCGCGGAACTCCTCTACGATATTATTATTAATAATAAGATATATATTCAGGATGATCTCATTCATTGTGTATTCTTATTATTTAAGGTAAAAAACCCCAGCACAGCCGCGTAGCCGAATGCGAACTTGCAGAGGATACTCTCTATAACACCAAGTAAACCCGGCAAATTTAATAAAAGAAGGATAAATGATGCTACAACCGGGACAATTATAAAATAGTGACCAATTATTAAAAGCCGTGTCTGTTTTACAGGTATAGTCCTGTCATTAAGGTTACGGTATAATAAGAAAAATGAGATAAAGATCGGGAGGTAGTAAAATGCACCGAACAGAGTACCGAGAGGATAATTATAGGAAGCATAAAGAACAGAACACTTAACCACTGCAAACTCATTTATTACAGAGCCGTAATAAATGATAAAAAATATTGCCGGAAGAAAGATCAGCGGCTTGGCTTTGCTTTTGATTTTCAGATGACTAAAAACAAGCAGGAAACTAAGCGGAGGCAGGAACGAAATGACTGCAAAGGCAAGATACGCCATAAAGGATGATTCAAGTCCTATCCCGCATATCAGGTATTCAAAAACCTGGTATCCTGCAAGTAGAAGGATCATAAAGTAAATAAGAATATTTTCTTTATTCTTATCGGCAAATACCACCAGGTTTACCAGAAGCACAATTTCAATGCACGCAATCAAAAGAGAAACAATACCGTCGAGGTTATTCAAGATAAATTATGGGTATATTTTAAAATCATCCATAAATATATAAAAATGTAATATGCGGAAATATATTAATGCGGACTGCCGCCTCATTCCAGCATCTTCCGGAAGAAGGTTTTTAATATTGATTAACTGGTTAACTGTGCTTACAAGGAAAGGTAAGCACAGTTAACCGGAACGAAATTTAGCACATCCTATTTAAGGCAGCCATATTATTATTGATGAATTTGTCTCAGGTATGAAATTATATCGGATAACTGCTGCTCATTAAAAGCCGGGTTTCCGCCTTTCGGAGGCATCGAAACACCGGTAGTGTTCAGCGGGTCAGTCGATAGCCTGCCCTGTTTAAGGAATCCAAGCAGCTCAGCATCCGATTCACTGGCCAGGAAGGCGCTGGTTGTAAGATCCTTACCAAGCTTCGGGAGCCCTTTAGCATCCATTCCATGGCATGCAGAACAGGTTTGAGCGAAATATTTTTGTCCTTCAGCAGGATTTCCTTTTAGAGCAGAAATCTCCTGCTGCGACTGACCGGAATCTTCATTTCCTCCGCAATTAAAATAGAGAAAGGCTAAAGCAACAACAGCAGCTGTAACATACATTTTTTTCAGGAACATTTTTTTACTCCTTGGTTAAATTATTATTAGTTAATTCATTAAAAATCAAGACCTTTGAGTTCTCCCGCCCTGCGAAAGTTTCTGCTGCTGCTTTCTTAGAAAAAGCCAGTATCCCGCTTCCCATTGGAGTAACTTCCCTCGATGATCTTACAAAAAAAGCTTCCTTAACAGGGACAGGCGCACCCGAGATAAAATCAAAAACCCAGTAATCCATTATGTTTTTTTCATTTTGATCTCTGTAGGCAAGGACGCATCCTATATCATCAAATCTTTTTTCTTCCCCGTTATTAAGTGTAACAGCTGCAGCATATTTTTTTTCGTTTATAATCATAAAGCAATTATCGCACGCGTCCTGTCCCGGTATGATTTCCGGAGGAACATCAGCTGAGGAATTTCTGCAGCCCGTTAAGAAGTATGGTAAAACTAGAAGGACTATGACTAATATCCTCGTCATACAGCTCCCCTCCTTTTAAATAAGCTTTGAGTTAAATACATAAAAATTACCGTGAGCGTAAGGAGAATCCCTACCAGGAAAAACTGAAGATTGCTCCCGAAATTTCTGACAACATAATTTCCTACTGGTCCTAAAATTTCAAGGTTGTTCCTTAAAGAGAATATAGCACTCAGCTTAAATACCTGGATCGGATTGAAAATTGTTAGAAGGAATACCTGATTAATATCCAGATTCACCAGGAATGAAGTCCCTATTACTCCAAGATCGCTGAAAATCACAAAAAAGAGCCAGACAAAAATTGAGACCCCCAGCGCAGTATCATATTTTCTGAAATACCCTGAAATAAACATCCCGATGGCAAGGTTAACATTTGCGAGCAGGAAAGTAAGCAGGATGAAGAGCATATATCCCTGCAAATCGGCAGTTCCGCCTTTTATACCGATGATCAATCCGCTAAGTCCGAAACCCAGTACAAGGGAAGCAAGAATTGAAACTCCCAGTCCGAAGAACTTACCCATTATTACTTCAAAGTAAGAAACGGGCTGCGCCAGGATATAAAGAAGTGTTCCTCTCTCCCGTTCATAAGCTATGCTCATTGCTCCTAATGTAAGACCCATCAACGGCACAAAAAGAATTATCATATTTATCAGGCTTGCTGTTGTCCGGCCGAATCCCGAAACTCCATAATTCTCCAGTCCTGATAAACCGATTAATGATAATCCGAGGGAAAGAATTGCAAATATTATTGTGTAGATCAGGAACCATTTATTTCTGAGGGAAAAAAGGATTTCTTTTTGTGCTATTAAACTGATTGTTTTGATATCAACATTCATAACTTCCGCCTAAAATAATTCGACTTCATAATCAAAATTTTCTATTTCAAGTCCTGAGTTAAGTAAAAGCCTGATAGGTTCTATTTTCAAGTCAGGATCAACCTTAACTTTTATACCTTTACCATTCATTGAACTTGTAAATCCATGCAGGCTTAGTAGATCAATTGCCGTTTCATATGATTTGGGCTGTATAAATATTTTGAGTGTTCCATTCCTGCCGAATTTTTTATAGATCGACATTGGTGAAGCATCCGCAATGATTTTTCCATTATCAAGAACTAATACTCTGTCAGCAAATGACATTACTTCCTCCATCCGGTGAGATGAGAAGATTATTGTCTTGCCCTCCGATTTAAGCAAACCCAGCAGGTGGATGAAGTCCTCACGAGATCTGAGGTCGAGATTAGCCGTCGGTTCGTCCAGGAGTAATATCAGGGGGTTTCCCAGTAATGCTATGGCGAGAGCGAGCTTTTGCCTCATACCTCCTGAGAGCTCTTTTATCAATTTATCCCTGAAGATATCTATACCGAGGATTTCACTCCATTTACCTATAGATTCTGTGGTGGTTTTCTTTAATTGAGAATAGAAATTCAAGGTTTCATATACAGAAAGATTATCGTGAAGACTAATTTCCTGGGGAACGAAGCCTATCGACTTTTTTATTTCCTTATTATCACTTCTTAAATTTTTATTATCAATGAAAATTTCACCTTCAAAAGGGGTAACACCGAGCAGACATCTGATAAGTGTTGTTTTGCCCGCGCCGTTTGAACCCCACAGAGCCGTGGCTTCCCGATCATTGATATCGACAGTGAGGTTATCAAGCGCCTTTAATTTTCTGTAACGTTTTGTCACTTCTATTATTTTAATCATATATCACCGGTGACTGCCATTTCTTTTATTTACAATACTATTCTTGAATTTGAATAACACAAGCGACCCTGCCGACATTAATAAAAGAACTAAAGCGAAAGAGAGGAATTCTATGCTCCTGCCGTTTTTTATCTGCATAATTCCTGATGGCAGGATCGAATGAATGGACGGTGCTTTATCAATCAGTACAGGTTCAGGTTTGAGAACCGGGAAAGCATCTGCAGCATAGCTGAGTGTACTAACCGCCGGACTGTATAATAATATTTTTAGATTTGGTTTTTCCTCTGTAAGGTTCTCAAATACCTGATCCTGCCCATATGGTATATCGCCTGATCCGTCTTTATCCCCATCATAGCCTGAATAGTTACTCCAGTAGTTTTGTTCCCAGTAATCATTATCAGGGTCCTGTCCCCTGGTCAAAACAGCCTGCTGATAATTTTCAATAAAACTATTTTTTTTGAATTTGCTGTTGTGAAGAGAAGAAAGAACATTCACGCCTGTTTCATTATATGCTATAACGTTTCCGGTATACTTCATATAAGCATCATAATTTCTGGGTGAATTATCGATGAATATACCTACCCGATTGTCAGCAATAACGTTCTCTTTTAATTCGGTATTATCAAGGTCTTTTAATCCAATTCCAAAACCGCTTGCTCCCCTGTTATAAGCAAGAAGATTCTTCTCTATAACCAGGTTCTTACTATACATTAAATACATACCTACCGAACTATAAGTAACCCTATTCTGCAAAATGCGGCTGTCAGAACTGTACATAAAATGCAGTCCGTATCTTGCACCTTTGATTTTATTCTTTTTAATGGTTATTCCATGTGAAAACCAGATGATAAAATCTCTCCCATAGCTTAATGTATTATTTTCAATGAGGAGATCCTTACAATACCATGCCCGGAAAAGATCCCCTCTTCTGGGAACATCAAGATCCTTCTTCCCCTCTATAAGATTATCTTTAATTCTGCCGTTGTCAGCCTGCCTGAAATAAACTCCGAATAATACCGAGATTAGCTTATTTCTCTGAATATTTACATTATCAGTCTTAACCAGTATTCCGGCATCCTCCCGATCAAGGAGTTTACCGCTATTTTTAATTGTGACATCTTCAATAGAGACACCGGGCGCTTCTATTGTAATTATAGTACCGGTATTTTCCCCGTCAAAAACGGGATTACCTCTCCCAATGATAGTTACTGATTTATCTATTAGAAAATTCCCTTTATAAATCCCCGGGTAAACTATAATTGTATCTCCGTTTTCAGAGGCTGACAATGCATCCCGAAAATCAGTATAAGTATAACCATTGCCTGTCTTCAGGTTTTTTGAACTGATAGTACCGGTAGTCAGGAAGCTTACTAATAATAACAATATAGCTGTCAACCCGGTTCTCATCCCTTAAACCCTGTTTCCATTAATGGTTTATATGCTTTCCTGTGAAAATACAACCCTGTAATTATCAAAGCGGAAGCTATAAAAGATATTATAAGTCCAGGCTCCCACGTTGCAATAGTTTTAAACTGCCCGACGAAACCCTCACCAAGAATGGGCGGTACAAAAGGCTTCACGGCGCTGCTTAAAGGAGCATGCGGATTAAGATGCATCCCGAAGTTCTGCATCCAGAAATAAAGGTCGCCCAGGAAGACGAGTGGATACAGGATTGCCGGGATTGTTAAAAACAAGGCGAATGGACTGTGAGTATAGATACTTGCAGCAATAAGCAGAATCAGTGCAATAATCATTATTATACTGAGACTTCTTTCCAGTTCTGCAGCTTCTTTTAATGACCTCATACCTATGTAATGATTGAGTTCATCGATTTCATCTACATCACCGGAAACTCCGTTAACATAAGCTTCCATCTTAAGGCCTCCGGGATATTGTGGAGCCATCAGAGTAAGTTTCCAGTATGGCATAAAGATCGAGAGAAAAAGCATCAATGCTGCAGCACCGATAATTATCGTCGGCATCAGAAATCTTTTCTTTTCCCTGGTCAATAACTCTTTAGGGATCCTTGGTCCGAATATTAATTCTAAATCTTTCATAGCGCTTCCAATCTTAAATCAATTTTCATTTACAAATATCAAGTGCCATTGCCGCCTGCAATCGCTGCATTATGGCTGAACCATAAAATATCCCGCCATCTCAAGATGCAGCGCCGAACAAAATTCAGTACAGTAGTAGGGAAAAACACCGACGGTATTAGCTGTAAACTCAATAGTCTGTGTTTCTCCCGGTTCAATGCTCAGATTGTAATCATAATAGGGAAGACCAAAACCATGAGTTGCATCTTTAGCCCTTTCGATATTCGTAACATGCCAGATTACTTTCTCTCCTTTTTTAACAAGGACATGTTCGGGAGTAAAATGACTTCTGATAGCTGTCATCCAGATCTCTACTGTATTCCCGCTTCTCTTAATCCTCTCTTTGCCAGCAGTTACACCAAATTCTGATTTAGTCTGTGTTCCGGGATCCCATCCTATTTCAGGATAAACTTCCCAGGATTTAATTTTATCCGCTTTTATTATCTGCGCGTAATGCGGTTCTCCGACACCGATAGGCATATCGTAGAGTAGCTGCATTTTCTGATCAGGATGACTGATGTCTATTAGCTGAAAATTTTGTGGGAGAAGCGGACCAACATTCGAAAATCTATCGATAGACCATTTATCCAGTGACACCAGGTATTTACCGTCAGGATGGACATTATCTCCTTCAGCCACAGCAAGGTGACCAACATTATAATTTATCGGGATCTTATCAATTAAGGTCCAGCCCGCAGTGCCGTTCTTTTCTTTCCATTTTCCTCCCAGTGCCCATCGGGCGACAGCACTCTCCAGGAACAGACTCGTATACGCGTAACCATTCGCGTCAAACTGTGTGTGTAAAGGTCCTAATCCTACCTCAACCTGAGCCTCCAGCACATCATCAAATTTTATGATGTTCACTCCGAATTCATCTTTACCCTCGAACCTTGAATTCTCAATTGCATCTTTTATCTTAGAAAAATTGAAAATAGTAACGTGAGGATCGAGCTTACCAGAGATTACAAGATAGTCACCATCAGGAGTTACATCCACGCCATGTGGTGATTTAGGTTCAGGTACAAAAGTCAAAACATTTTCTTTGGCCAGTATATCAAGAGGGATAACTCTAAAGCCATTTACCGTTTTGGTCTTACCCTCCTGATAGAGTTTTTCTGCCTGTCTGAGATTGATGACATGCAGATAATCCATGTCGCGCTGTGAAGCTCCTGCTTCGAAAGGAGGGTTACCCTCCATATCACCGCCTACTGCCAATTCAGTGTTAAAAGAATTAAGAAATACGTAGCCGTCGCTGGTAAGCTTTCCCGCATCGGCCAGATCCTGCCAGTACGGAGGAAGTTCCAAAGCGAAAGATTTACTCTTATCAATTCTTCCCGCCTTACGATCAAATTTCCAGAAGGTTATCATCCCATGATATTCTTTTTTATATTCCGAAAGAGGAGCATAAGTACCGGCCCAGGGCATTGCATACTGTCCGCCTTCAATAATATAATCCGTATTCGGGGTAACGAAAGTTCCTCCATGATCGCTGTACGATAGCGGATTTTTAATGATCTGTTTGGTTTCAAAATCTTTCAGATCGATAACCGCAACCCTTGCATTTGCCTTGTCATTTATAAATAGATATTCGCCGTCGTAGTCTCCGTTTGTTTCCGAAAGTGCAGGATGATGAGAGTCTCCCCAGGTAAGTTTAGTGCCGGCCGGATTACTGTCATCCAATATTTTTTTTGTTTCCTTCGAGAATCCCCATCCCTGCCATGGCTCCGGGGTAAAAACCCCAATACTTTTTAAGAGTCTCATAGACGGTATCCCGATGACAAAAACTTGTCCCGAATGCCCCCCCGAGGCAAACATCATATATTCATCCTTCTGACCGCTTGGTAAATAAGTTTTTGCTGCGGCCAGTAAATCCTCCGGTGTTAAACCCCTGGCTCGTGCAACTGCCTGAACATCGTCGCCGGTTTCATTGTTTTCTGTTTTATCCTGCCCGCAGGATGTTAAAACCAACAATATGAGAATAATAACGGATGTGAGTAACCTGTAAATTTTGGATTTCATGTTCTTGCCTCTGAGATTGTAATAAGACCTTTTACTCTGATTATATGTTAAAAAAAAGGGAGTTTTTATTACTCCGTTCAATATCAGATTTTTTTATCTGATTAAAGATAAAAACTATAAATGATAGATTCAAATTAATTTTACATGATTATTTTAACTTTACAATATCGTCCGAAACTTATTTATAGAAGAAAGTAATTACATGCAAGGATCAAACAGTCGGATTCTTAGCAAAATAGCCGGGAATATAGCAACAGTTCTATTCGGTATCATAATTATCCTTCAACTTCTTATTGCAGCGGGGCTCTTACCAATCTCTATAGCCTGGGGCGGACAACAGCAGGTTCTTACAATTAATTTTAGGATTATGAGTGTTACAGCAGCGGCCTTACTCATTCTGTTTATTTATATTATTCGGCGTAGTGCAGGGCTAATCGGTAATAATCCCCCATCAAGGATAATCAAGATCCTATCCTGGGTGATCACAGCTTTCCTATTGCTGAATACTCTTGGCAATTTTGCTTCACAAAGCTCGGAAGAGAGGCTTCTGTTCGGTCCAATTTCGCTTCTCCTGACAGCAGCCTGCCTGATCGTGTCATTATCGAAGCAAGTAAAGACTTAATTTATATTCTTTACCGTCAGGCTGTTATAGGTTCTGATTTTGTTCCCTTAAATAAAAGCCAGAGGGTAAATACCAATTCACCAATGATACCCGGTACCGCAACAATTATCATAAAAACCAACTGGTAATCGGAATAATTTGGTAGAAGGAAATTTGCAAAGCTGTCAGCCAGGTAGCCAAAAGATGCAAGAACCAGCAATACCCCCACATATTTAGGAACATACCCGGATTTAAAAATAAGCCAGCTGATTAAAAAGAGATGCACTCCGAAAAATACCAAAGAGATCAGGAATCCATAGTTATGTCCTTCGAGAAACAGCAGCACAAGGGCATTTACCTGGACAGGGTTGAATACATTCAGGAAGCCGGCCCCACTCAGAAGCAAAACAACAAATAACAGGTTAAGCTGAGTGATTCCGAAAATAGCAATATAAACTAACCTGAACCATGCAGTCAGCAGGGAAAGGCTCTTGCTTACCGGTTTAAGAAAAATGTAAAGGGCCCATGCAATGATAATATCGATTATTAAAACAACAATCCAGCCTGCCATCCCGCTGCGGAACAATACTTCGTTAGCCATGATATTATTTACAGTTGTTTCTGCATCTCCCTTTACAATCAGTCCGCCAAATACAAAAAAGTTTATTACGATACCGAGAACGAAAATAAAAATGTATCCGATACCTGCAATTTTAGCGGCTTTGTTTTGTGAAATCTCTTTCATTCGATTCGTCATTTTAAATTCCTATTACTAATTAAAATTTTCCCCGGGAAAAATAAAATATATGAGAGAGGGATTAACTCTTAAAATCTACATGATCTCACTTTTAAAACAAAACCTGGAGATCCTCTTTACGATAGTCCGGAAACTGTATTTGGCTCAAATAGTAGCAAACACTTTCTTGCTCATAATTGAGTATCTAATAATAAATTCCTGGTATGGCCTGATAATCCCGAATATCCTGGATATTCCAACTGCATGAAATATTATCGCAGAATCATTGATTATTGTTCTAAATCGGATTATAATACTGCTAAGATTTCTGGGGGAATGCAGCAAACGGTCTGCATTTTCTGATCAAATTATTCTATCCCTTGAAATGCTGTGCAAGTAATTAACCAGATAATTGATAGAGAGAAATTTGTGAGGGGAGATGGTAAGGTTAAATTTATTCCGGCATAAAGATGGGAAGCTCTGCTTCCTGCTCCTATTTATCCTAATTATTCTGATCTCCGGCCAAACCTACTGCCAGTATTCTAACTCGAAATTTGTAACCCCTGTCTTCGAACAACTTACCGTTAATGACGGCCTTCCGGAAAATAGTGTTAGCTATATTTACCAGGATTACCTCGGGTATCTATGGTTTGGCACACAGAATGGCGTGGTAAAATATGACGGCTACTCAATGAATGTTTATCAGCCCGAAGAAACTGATGATATAAAAATAAAATTCATCAAAACAATTTATGAAGATAGTAAAAGAACACTCTGGATTGGAACTATTAATGGGCTTGGACTAATTTTAAGAACGGATTTTTTAAGATGATCCCGAACTTGATTCGGGATCTCTATTTTTTACTCGTTACTAAGTCATCATTATCTTTGCTTCATCTTCATTAATTGATTTTTTACTCAAACTGAATTAAATTAGTTACGGGCGATAATATTAGGGAAACTTAGAGTGATTGTTAACTTTGACCAAGCTTGAATAAGCAATATTCCATATGATTTTTTTACTTGACAAACATCTCAATATGAGATATATTATTTATGCATATTATTACAAGAAAAAGGTTGCACGAATTTAGTAAAAGGTATCGGGATTCAGCAGAACCTCTGGATCGATGGTATCGCATAGTAAAACAAAGTAATTATAATTCGTTTGCTGAATTAAAAAAGACATTCCCTTCGGCTGATCAGGTTGGAAAGTTTACAATATTTAATATTGGAGGAAACAAGTACCGTCTGATTGCTTACATAGTTTATTCTGCAAAACGCATTTATATACGACACATTTTAACTCATACCGGATATGATAAAGGAAGTTGGAAATAATAAAATGATTAAAGAAAAAGAAGTAATAAAAAGAACAGTCAAAGCCTGGCCCGCTGTTTCGAACGTTGTGGCTACAATCCATTCAGAGCGTCACTACAATAGAGTCGTAAAAATTGTTGACCAGTTGATTGATGATGTTAATAAAAAAACTGATCCGGTAAAAGAATCATTAATTGATACACTCGGCACTTTAATCAAAGATTATGAAGATCGAAATATAGCGGAACCGGAGGGAGACCCTATCGGGAATCTCAAGTTTTTATTAGAAGAACATGGGATGACACAAAGTGATCTTGATGAGATTGGTAGTCAGGGTGTTGTATCAGAGATATTAAACCGCAAACGGAAGCTTAATTTAAGGCAGGTAGTTGCACTTAGCAAAATATTTTCTGTTTCTCCTTCAGTCTTTATTGAAAATACATGATATCCTTCAAAGTAGAGTCTAACCTGACCGGCTGACACAGGCTGCCTATGACCAAAAAGCATATTGAACGTAGAAAAATGTAAGTTTTTATGGCTCAGGTAAGCGAAACAGCGTTTCGTTTTACAGTGAGTGAAACAGCGTTTCGCTTTACAGGTGAACGATACAGTGTTTCGCTTTACATTTCTCCCCCGACTCTATTATGTATGCTGAACGAGTCGGAGTCGAAATGATATAACCAGTGTGAAATCAATTTACTTCAGCTGTTTCATCAGCTCGTCGACTGCTTTCTTCAGCTGAGAGTCGGTGCCTTTGGCGCGGTAATCGGGGGCATTCTCAACTACAAAATCAGGGGTTGCGGGTTCGTCTTCCATATCGTTGTCTGTTTTCTTTATGTACCATCCCCTGCCGGGGAGACGGACGAACGTTCCGTCAACCATGCTTCTGCCGCCTGTTGATATTACTGCACCGAATGTTGGTTTGCCGACAAGCTTCCCTACTCCCAGCGTCTGATATGCATGGGAGAATATCTCGGCATTTGAATAACTGTTTTCATTACACATTGCTATACTTGGCTTTATCCATGCTGTATATGGAAGTCTTTCTCCTAAAGGATAATAGCCTGTAAACTTCTGATGATCTTTTAAAAGGTTCTCTGCTGCTCCCCTGGGGATTGTGTATGCGTGCTGTTTGTAATTCAGCACCATCATAAGGTAATCTGTCGTCCATCCGCCTCCGTTGTAGCGCACATCTACAACAATTCCGTCTTTGCCGTAGCCTGTTGCCTGGAGCTCCCTTTCAAACTCCTCAAAGCTGTCCCATCCCATCGCCTTAATATGGATGTACCCTATTCTGCCGCCTGAATATTCTTCAGTCAGTTTTTTCCTGTCCTGCACCCATTCATTATAAAGGAGATCATTAATATTAGCTACAGGACGAATTATAACTTCTCTCGTTTTCCCATCAATGGATTTTACTTCGAGCAGCATCCTTTCGTCAGCTGTGTTTACGAACTTCGAATAGAAATTAACATTTCCACCTACTGAGTCACCATTTACTTTTGTAATGATGTCGCCGGCAGAAAGTTTACTTTCGGATTTATCGGCAGGGCCCTCAGGAATAACGCGGTCAACAAGGATTCCCCCGTCTGCATTTTGTATTTCTATCCCGAGCAGACCGGTTACTTCTTTCTGCGTTTCCTCCCTGTCGCTTCCGTACATTCCCATATGACTGGCGTTAATTTGTCCCAGCATAAAATTAAACATATACCTGAAATCCCTACTTGTTGAAGCAGCCATAACCCATGGTTTATATTCTGCCTTTATTGCATTCCAGTCGTGTCCGTTAAACCCGGGATCATAGAAGCCATCTCTTATCATTCTCCACGATTCTTCAAACACCTGGTCTTTTTCTTTTGTAAAGTTGATCTGCATTTTTGCAGAATAAGAAAGACCTTCCTCTTTCTTCTTATCGAGATCAACTTTGACAAGCTTGCCGTCTCCTTTGAATAGATAAAGATTCTTAACTTTTTTATCGGGTTCTAACGAGGAATATGCATCGCCTCCTTTTATAATCGATTCGAAATCCTTTCCATCCCATTTGATGCTGTAGAGTGAATAATCAAGTTTCTTTCCTTTGCCGGATGAATAAGGCGCCGTGAAATAAAATGTTTCACCGTCTGATGAAATAACAACATTTCTTTCATCGCCGGGCATTGAGGTAACCTGCACGAGACGTTTGTAGATGTCCGGGAAATCTATCTGAACTTCTTTTACCTCTGCTGAATCTTTTTTGTCCTTCTTCTCATCTTTGGGCTTTTCGGTCTCCTCCCAGTCCTGCTGAGTTTTTTCCCAGTCGGCTTTCTTCAGCCATACAAACCAGACATCGGCGCTGCGGTTATTTCGTTCTGAAATGAAACCAAGCTTTGAACCATCGGGACTCCAGAACGGCTGAGTATCCATTGCAGGGTGCATGCTTACATTTACGGGTTCGTGCGAGCTGTCGGCTGCCTGGATATAAATTTCATTATTGAAATAAAGATCGGCTTTTGAATATGCAAGCCACTTTGAATCGGGACTCCAGCTGATGTCTTCCGCTCCTGCCCAGTCATCAGATAATATTTTTTCATTAGAGAGCTTTCCGCCTTTATCGATCTGTGCAGATATAAGCTGACCGTTTCCGCGCAGGAATGCAATCATCTTTCCGTCGGGCGAAACAGTTAATTCAGATTCATCCTGATCCGTACTGGTGATCCGTTCAACCTTATGCTTCAGACTCCTGAAAATATTTGTCTGCTGTTTATCCGAAGAAGATACTGCATAGATGTCGAACTGTCCCGCTTCATCTGAAACAAACACGATAGTCGAATCATTAACCCATTGAGGATTCTCCTCGCGGGAAGGACTCTTTGTCAGGTTCACAGTAAGACTCTTATCCTTATCATTCTCAGTAACAAAAATATCCCCGCGTACCGCAAGGGCGATATACTGTCCGTTGGGCGAAAGTGAAAACTCCGAAGCTTTAGATGTAAAAGTCTTCCACTCATAAGGGTCAAGCTTATAATCAGATGCAACATCTATCGAAAGCGTATCGAGGTTTGTCCCGTCGGAATTTATTGTATAGAGATTCATATCCTTTTCCAGGACAAGCTTACTTTCGTCGCCGCTTACACTGAAATTACGTACACCATTATCTGTAAAGGCTGTAACGGCACTTTCATTAAGTTTCTTACCTTCCTGATCAAGAGATATTTTATGTACATTATATTTTCCGCCGGAGGAACTGATATAAAAAAGATTACGATTCCCTCCCCACTGCGGTGAATAATCATTTCCCTCGAAAAATGTCAGCTGAGTATATGATTTATCTTTTGTATCGTACAGCCAGATATGACGGTTTGCAGAGCCGCGGTATTCTTCGCGGGGGATGCGGCAGTCGCCTTTTGTAAATGCAACAAACCTTCCGTCGGTAGACTCTGCAGGATCATAGCCGAAAGCATCCATCACACGTTCAGGAGTACCGCCTTCCGGAAGTGCAGCATAAATTTCCGGCGACCACTCGACCGAGTTGTAATTTCTTCTTGTTGTAAAATAGATCTTCCCGCTTTTCGACCAGCTGCTCACTTCATCGCCAGTGGAATTATAAGTAAGCCTTAAAGGGATACCTCCTGCTGCATCAACCACATAAATATCCGCATTCCCGAATCTCTCGCTATTAAATGCAATTTTATTTCCATCAGGACTCCAGGCACTCGAAGTCTCAATACCTTCGTGCTCGGTGATCCTCTCAGCCCTGCCTCCCGAAGAAGACACCGTCCATATATCCCCCTGGTATGAAAATGCAATCTTTGAACCATCTTTATTGATAGACGGAAAAAGCAGCAAAGGTTTATTCTGAGAAAATGTGAATGAAGTGCTTAAAATAAGAACAGCGAAAACTGTTAGTGATTTTAACATCATTAACTCCTGGTATTATTGAGCGAAAGATTTACAGCTCACGATTTGAGCATACAAATATAAAATTATTGATTACTAATCGGGAAGAATAAAGGGATGAACGGCTCTAAAATATTTTTGGCAAACTTTCCCCCGGTTTTTAACCGGGGATTTTAACACTTTACCTACACCCTCTACCGGTTTCAACTGTTTTATTACCCCAAAACTGTGGAGTTATGATATTCATGTAAAGTTTCCAGGCGGGAAATATATTAGTAGAGAAGCTGGCCATCCGATGTTGAAAGAAATAATCAAAATTTTTCACTTTTGACTGAATTTCCTAAATCAAGACTAATTTTTTTTAAGTCTGTCGACTTCTAACCTTATTTCTTCAATTATTTCTTTATTTACAATTTCTTTTTTACCATTTACTTTTGCAGAAAAGATATAAAAAACTTTGCCTCCAAATACTTCAGTAAACTTAAGGTGAGTTTTTGCCTGCAGGCCTTTTTCCTTAAAAATTTCAGGAAGTTGTATCCCTTCGCTCACTGGTTTTATCTGAAGCCCAATATATTTTTCGTTGATTTTAATGTAGAAATCAACATTAAATAATCTGTCCCATTCATCCGGGGCAGGTTCAATTTTTACATCCAGTATTTTCTGCAACTGTCCGTAAATTGTTTCTATTTCAGTAATATATCCATCAAAAGTCCGGTTGATAACGAGATTAATCATATAATCAATACAATCCTGTTCAGTGATATTATCAAGTTCTGCCTGCACAACTTCTGTTATTTTTATATATAATTTTTTTCCTATCTCAATTATATGTTCTTTGGGTTTAACTTTTTCGAAATAATATGCTTCCCATTCTTCAACAGTTTTAGGTGAACATTTTCTAATAGATTCTGAAGTCGGACCAACATTTCTTTTGAAATTCAATTGAAAGCGGTTCATAACGCTATTCAGAATCCACTCTTTAGCCATTTTGATTTCCGTTTAAACTGAGAAATTTATCCCTATACTTGAAATTAATCGAAGTATCAACATGAACCAGATTTTCTTTTATAAGATGGGCATTTATAAAGGTTTTATTCTGCAAATACAAATAACAAAGTAACCTATTTTGTTCATCATATTTTTGCTCATCGTATTTTAGAAACACCTTTTGGCCTTTTGTTTTGGAAATCAGGTAATCCCTGGCTTTCCCGTTAATTTCTTTTTTTTCTTTCACTCCAATGAGTCTTATTGTCAAATCATTGTTTAACTTTATCACCTCTGGGCTGAGGACCTCTATAACCGAAAAATACTCTTCCCTTTTGCCTCCGTTTTTATCTAGTTTGGAACCAAACTGGAGTTTTTTGGGATCTATTTTTTTATCAAAATTGTGGGGGTCTTTAAACTGATACGGCAGTTTTTCGATTGCTCCTTCAAGGTCGAGTGGTTCCTGGAAAATAAAATTATAAATATTTTTATCAAAAAAATCCTTTTTGTCGATAGATAGCTTTTCTTTGATAACCGGAATAAAATCAGAATTTATTTCATAACCTACTGAATTCCGGTCTAGTTTTTTTGAAGCAAGAGAAGTAGTCCCGCTGCCAAGGAAAGGGTCCAATACTGTATCCCCGACGAACGAAAACATTTTTATCAATCTTCTGGGCAGTTCTTCAGGAAACATTGCCAGATGATTGTCCTGTCTTACACCACTGAAGTTCCAGTGTCCCTGGAAAAAAGAGTTCCACTCATCTTTCGTCATTGCAGATAACTTTTTAAATTCCTGAGTGGGATTTGGTGCAATACCTGGCTTTTTAAATAAGAGGATAAATTCATAATCAATTTTCAGAATCCCATTGCGCGGATATGGAAAAGAGCCCATTATCGTTGCACCGCCAGTTGTATTTGAAGTTGTGACTTTCTGCCAGATTATGGCTCCCATATAATCAAAACCTTTATTCTCGCAAAACTTTATTATCTCCGTCCTTATAGGAATAACTTTGTAACGTCCATAATACACTGCTCTTGCAAACTGATCTCCTATATTCACACAAAGACGGCAGCCTTTATGCAATACTCGAAACGATTCATTCCAGACCAAATTCAGATTATTAATATAACTTTCATAGCTTTCATTAAAGCCCAGTTGCTTCTCTGTTCCGTAATCCTTTAATTGCCAATAGGGTGGGGATGTAATGATAAGATGGACAGATTCATCCTCAAGTTCCTGCATTCTGCGTGAATCCCCGTTTATTATTAAATGTTTAGTATTCATTTACTTTTAATTCTTTTTTCTTACTTCAAAATACCAATTCTTGAATAGAAAATCCTTCATTATGATTTACGTAATCTTAACAAAAAGGATAATCATTTAACTTGGATAGTACCTTAGAGGTAAAACCTGGCTCAGCACCCCTGGTGGTACATAAAACTATTTTCCTATAGCTAACTTAAAGTAATTCAAATAAAGAGGCAAAAAAGAGTAAACTGGGAAATATTTACTGAACATTCTATAGCGAATGAGCAATAGGGGTTGCAGAAAGTCGCAAAGTGAAATCAGGGAAACGGGTCAGATCTCTCTACTCAATTAAAAAGATTATGTTCTGTTATGGGGTTCTTTACTTAATCAGAATTAATTTCCTTGTGCTGATATATTTTCCTGCTTTCAAAGTATATAAATATACTCCGCTTGATAATCTGCTTCCATCAAATCTAACTGTATAATTTCCACCAATCTTTTCCTCATTTACCAGAGTTGCTACTTCATTACCAAGAATGTCATATATTTTTAGTGTTACAAATTCTCTATCTGGAATTTGATACTCAATTTTCGTTGCCGGATTAAAAGGATTAGGATAGTTAGGTTCTAATTTGAACGATAAATGTTTTCCAGGTTTCTCTTCAACGGCAGTAATCAAAGCGGCTGTTTTCAATATCCAGTTATCAGGATCAATCTGAATGTTATTGACCGGTTTACTCAGTGAAAAATCATAGGAAGCGGTAACCTGGTCATTCATTACTGTTACAAGTGTATCGGTGCCGTCAGCATAATTTATTTTTACCTGAACAGGCATCTTGAAAACTTCTCTCCAGCCGTTTTGTCCCTGAACCTGGTTAAGCAATAATGTCAGCAGGTTTGTATTCTCATCCTGCTCAAAATAATATGTATAACATGGATAATATTCATCATATATCCACTCGTCAAAGAAATAGCTGAGGTCCCTGCCTGAAACGGTTTCACAAACTTCCCTGAAATCTTCTGTGGATGCATGCTTATACCTGAACCGGGGATCTGAAGTATATGCAGACAAAGCGTTAAAAAAGGTTTCGTCTCCTAATACTCCTCTCAGCATATGCAGAACCCAGGCTCCTTTTTCATAGATAATGCCGACAAAGATCCCGAAAGGATCTGAAATCTCATTAAGATAAACTGTACCGCCTGAGGTATATCTGAAATAGTTCATATAATTCTTGTAAGCGTTGAAACCGCTTGTGTGTTCTGTATACAAGGCTTCACAATAACTTGCAAACCCTTCATTAAGCCACCCATGATGCCAGTTTTCACAAGTAATCATATCGCCGAACCACATATGGGAAAGTTCATGCACAGAAGTCATAAAATAGCCGGAAGAAAGATTATTCTGGATGGTATTCGTCTGGTTCTCTATCCCACCATAGAACCCGAGCTGTGTTATCCCGTATTTTTCATTAGCGAAGGGATATGACCCGAACTTACTGATGTAGAAATTGATTGCATCGGGCATATCCAGTGTTCCTTCAAAAGCTTCAATACTGTCTTCTTTAAACACATAATAGTCTACAGGAAACTGATTCCCGGAAGTATCACTAATTTCCTGCCGGATATGGCTGTAATTAGATACAGCAGCCATAATATAGTAGGGTACTATCGGGTAAAGTTCTTTCCACCTGAATGTTCGCTTACCGCCGGAAATTTCAACGTCCGTTAAAGTCCCATTAGAAACACCAATAAGCCGGCTGCCATTAATTATGGTGTCAGGTACGGTTATATTTATATAAGCGGAATCGGCTTTATCACCGGGCCCGTCTTTGCAGGGAAACCAAAGGTGAGCAAGGAAAGGCGTGGAGAGAGTTGCTATAATCGGTTCATTATTACCGTGAGTCTCAAACCTCATTCCCTTGGTATTCTGCAGTACCTCCGGAATTCCTGCATAACCTATATTAAAAGATATCTCTTCTCCGGTATTATATGGCCTATTTAAAATCAGATGAAGTGTATCATCTATAATATTAGCCTGGGTTACATCACCGCTCAAATTTGTAATTTCAAAGTGATTACTAAACTGCAGGTTTACAGATGTAAGTCCGCTTACGTTGGAAATAAGATTGCAGGTGAAATATCCGTGAATGTAATGCGTATCCAGCGGTATATCGAGGCTTATATCATAAAATTTTACATCGAACGTTGTATCCTTCTCATAATTCATTTCGTACTTAATTTTGTCCGCCCAATTCTGTCTTTCTAACGTATAAAATTCTTCGTTTAAAGGACTTTTATTTCCCTGCGGATATGAAAATGAGATATAAAGCAAAGTAATCAGAAGTGAAGTTCTAAATAGTGAGTTGATCATTTATCCTGTCCCCAAAAATGATTCTTAAATTTGGTAATCCAATATTCATAAAATTAACTTGCTTTCAAAGAGAAAAAATATGCCCAAAGAATCTCCAAATGAAAAAAACATAGATGGGGCAAGACAGCATAGTATCCTCAGTTAGATTTTTGTCCAGCTAAAATCGGGATCTTCGCTTCGCTACGATTTTTGGGGTCAGGATATTTAAGCAGCTCAACAAAGCATTGAACATTTACCGAACTTAGGCGCTTCGTTGTTCGATTAGAATTTGTCGGAATGAGAGCAGAAAAATATTTTAGGTCTGGATTAGAGCTACTGCTTTCCGATGAATTTTTCAGTGCCTGTGACTCTGTCTATTTCGACTTCAAGCTCCTTCAATGACTGAGGAGCTTCGAATTTTTTCAATTCCTCATAGTGCCTGTCAGTCGGGTTAGTCCGGAAATCAACAACTGATTTCTTTTTAGCTCCCGGTTTTTGTGTAATCCTTATATACTCTGAATATTCTCCGGGATTTTTTATAACAGATAGACCAAAGTCAATTGTCCTGGGATATAATGAATCAATTTTATCCATTTGAACAATAGTCTGAATGCTGTCGGTTAAGAACTTATAACCAATACGATTGTGACGTAATCCTGCAGATAATTCTGATAGTTCACCCAATAAGGAATCTTTGCTTACGCCTTCAACGTCACTTTTGGTTCCCAGCAGACTGTCAGAATAAAGAATTTGCGCCTTAATTGATTTCCTGTTCAGGAAATGAAGTGCGGAATTGACCTATCTTTGACGTTGCGTGTTAAGGTGAATTCTGTTAAGTTGCCAATGGCAATTAATTGGGTACCCTGGGATCATTAATGTTTTGACACTTTCAGGGATCTTCGATACTTCAGGGTAAAAATGTCTTTCTTAATATTCTTTGGGGAGGTTAAAATGAAGAGTCTAACTAAATCTTTCGTGATATTTTTTCTTTTTTCACTTCTCTTTCCGGCCGTCCTTATAAGCCAGAGTTTTGAAAATTTTGAAAAGAGTGTACTGGTGGACCTTCCGGGTTATAATTACGATTTTGATCTGCTGTCAAACGGAGTAATGTACCCAATCGATGATCTTTACATTACCTGGGTAAATAAAACTGATTCAATTTATACCATTTATCTTAAAAAGATTTCTCCTGAATCAATAGATTCAAATATCTCCATAGCAGCGGATAATAATATAAAATTAAATCCACAGGTCGCTTACAACTCATCAGGTCCCGGGATAACGGTGTTATGGGAGAATTTCACCGATGGTGTTTACCAGATTATGAGAAACGATTATGTCAATGGTTCAGTTTCCGACCAGGTGATATTAATGGATTCATTAAGCAGTGATCCGCAGATTACGATGAATTATAACCACCTCGCCTGGGTAACGGATGAAAATTTATTTTATAAGGAATTATACCCTGAAACCGGCAGTACATCCCTGATTGATAGTCCGGGTTGTGCATTACCTTCTCTGCGTACAGATGATGCATGGACAGGCAAACAGTCCTTGATTTATGAGAAACTTGTTAATGGAAACCGCCGCATTTATCTGGCAGAACTTAACAGTTATCCAAACCCTCACTGGATTTATTATGAACTTTCAGGCGGAGATAACCGGAATCCAGAATTCGGAGCCGGAGGCGGTTTTTCATTTGAGTCAATTCAAGGCGGGGTCAGTAGAATTAAATACTTACCATATTATGATCCTGAGTCCGATTTTTTAACTTCAAATAACACAGGCTGTAACTACAAAAATCCTGATGTCTTCTCATATCCTATCCCGACTGATCAGCAGGATACCCCGTTTTTTATAGCTTTTGATACCGATTCTATTGAAAACAATAATGAAGTATTCATACAAACCTTTTTCTCCGGGAGCGACCAGTTAATTAACCTTTCCGATATGGAGGGCGATGACCTTAAACCAAAGGCTGATGTTTCGGCGGTTAATGAGGTTAATTACCTTGTAATTGTATGGGAGCATCACAGTGAGGCCGGCAGTACTATCTGGATGGCAAAAACGCTATTTCAACGGGCAGGGGGGATAAAGGATGACGATATAAACCTCAGCTCTTTCGATCTGCTTCAGAATTATCCCAACCCGTTTAATCCGGCAACTAGTATTGAATACTCCCTGAGGCAAGGTACTAATGTAAAGGTTGCAGTATTTGATATTCTTGGAAACCGCATTGCTGTACTGGCTGACGGATACGAGTATGCAGGCAGACATAAGGTTGTATTTGACGGGAAGAATTTATCAAGCGGGGTTTATTTTTGTACATTAGAAGTTAACAGCCTTCAGAAAACGAAGGCGATGATACTTCTGCGATAGAATAATTATGAAAAAGGGGAAACGCACCGGTAATTGTGACCTTGTGCACCAATTCAGGTTCAGACCAGCAATATTTTTCACTATAGCATATGAACTTCTGTTGTGTCCTTTTTGTTATAATGTCTGTGGATTTTAATCTGTTTTGCGTGGTTTGTTTGCCTTGTTATACTATCATTAATCTTTTAAATTTTGACCCGTTGAGATAAACCCCCAAATGAGATTTTACACTTAAGCTTTTTACAAGTTTAATACGTATTCATTTTATTTTTAAATAATTCATTAAGAAAGAGGAAAAAATTATGGGAAAAAAAGAAGATAAAATCCCTGGTAAGGTTATAGACACCATGAATGAGGGTGAAGCACAGTGCCCGTTTACAACCGGGGCGCTGAAGCACGGTGCCGGCGGCGGGACACGTAACCGCGACTGGTGGCCGAATCTATTAAACCTGAGTATCCTTCGTCAGAACACTCCCCAATCAAACCCGATGGGAGAAGAGTTCAACTATGCCGAGGAGTTCAAAACACTGGACCTGGATGCAGTTAAAAAAGATATTTTCGATCTGATGACAAAGTCGCAGGATTGGTGGCCGGCTGATTATGGTCATTACGGACCGTTCTTCATTCGTATGGCCTGGCACAGTGCAGGTACTTATAGAATTTCAGACGGACGCGGAGGCGGAGGTACAGGCGCACAGCGATTTGCACCACTTAACAGCTGGCCGGATAATGCCAACCTGGATAAAGCACGTTTACTGCTCTGGCCCATAAAACAGAAATACGGAAAGAAGATATCCTGGGCCGACCTGATAATTCTCGCCGGCAACTGCGCCCTTGAGTCAATGGGATTCAAAACGTTTGGCTTTGGCGGCGGACGTGAGGATGTTTGGCAGTCGCCGGAAGACATCTACTGGGGTTCAGAAGGCGAATGGCTTGGTGATGATCGTTATTCAGGCGAGCGCAACCTTGAGAATCCCCTTGCAGCTGTACAGATGGGACTCATCTATGTGAACCCCGAAGGTCCTAATGGTAATCCCGATCCGATTGCGGCAGCGCATGATATCCGCGAGACATTCGGACGCATGGCGATGAACGATGAAGAAACTGTGGCACTTATTGCGGGCGGACATTCATTCGGTAAAACACACGGGGCAGGAAACCCTAATGAATATGTTGGTCCCGAACCTGCTGGTGCGGCTATTGAGGAACAGGGGCTCGGCTGGAAAAATAAGTTAGGAAGCGGTTTTGGCGATAATACTATCACCAGCGGACTCGAAGGAGCCTGGACTACAACTCCTACAAAGTGGAGCAATAATTTCTTTGAGAATCTTTTCGGATATGAATGGGAACTGACAAAAAGTCCTGCAGGCGCTCATCAATGGAAGCCTAAAGGCGGAGCAGGTGAAGGTCTAGTGCCGGATGCTCACGATCAGTCAAAGAAACATGCACCATTTATGTTAACGACCGACCTTTCCCTAAGGTTTGATCCCGCTTACGAAAAAATTTCAAGGCGTTTCTATGAGAATCCCGATGAATTCGCAGATGCATTCGCACGGGCATGGTTCAAGTTAACGCACCGCGATATGGGACCAAAAGCACGATACCTTGGTCCTGAAGTTCCAGAAGAAGATTTAATCTGGCAGGATCCTGTTCCCGCTGTTAAGCATAAACTGATTGATGATAAAGATATTTCTGAACTGAAGAAGAAGATCCTTTCTTCCGGCCTATCGGTTCCGGAGCTTGTATCTGCGGCCTGGGCATCGGCATCAACATTCCGCGGATCAGATAAACGCGGAGGTGCAAACGGTGCACGTGTCCGCCTTGCACCGCAGAAAGATTGGGAAGTTAACAATCCTGCTCAGCTGGCAAAAGTGCTGAAGACGCTTGAGGGAATCCAGAAAGAATTTAATAATGCTCAGTCGGGTGACAAAAAGGTTTCCCTTGCCGACCTGATCGTGCTCGGCGGCTGTGCTGCCGTTGAGAAAGCAGCAGTGGATGCAGGTCACGATGTGAAGGTGCCATTTACACCCGGACGTGCAGATGCTTCACAGGAGCAGACAGAAGTAGATGCATTTGGTCCTCTCGAACCGGCTGGAGATGGTTTCCGCAACTACATTAAGAACAAACCCGGTTATACTGCTGCAGCGGAGGAAAGACTCCTTGACCGTGCCCAGCTTTTAACCCTTACACCTCCCGAAATGACAGTACTGCTCGGGGGTATGCGCGTACTTAATAACAACTACAACAATTCTAAACATGGGATCTTTACCGAACGTCCCGGAAAATTAACCAATGACTTCTTTGTAAACCTGCTGGACATGGGTACAAAGTGGGAAGCTGTTTCAGAAGCACAGGATGTTTTTGAAGGACGTGACCGTGCATCAGGGAAGGTTAAATGGACCGGCACCCGTGTCGATCTCATCTTCGGTTCTAATTCCGAGCTCCGTGCTCTTGCTGAGGCCTATGCCTGCGAGGATTCAAAAGAGAAGTTCGTAAACGACTTCGTAGCAGCATGGAACAAAGTTATGAATCTCGACAGGTTCGACCTGAAATAGTTCCGGTTCGATATATTAATAATTAAAAGGCGGTCCATCAGGACCGCCTTTTTTTGTCAATCATGCAACTTCGGCAAATATGTCTGCTATGTACAGATATATTTATCCTTTTATGTCCCCCAAAATCTTATGTCCCTCAAATCAATCCCCCGGGTTATTATAAATTCCATCCCTTTTTATGGCTTTATGGAGTGTGTGGAGAACGTATGTGGGACGTATGTGAGACGTATGTGAAACGTATGTGAAACGTATGTGAAAGGGATTTAGAGCGTATTATTCACCTAATTTAGGACCGGGATAAAAGTCTATCGGGATAGAAATTGTACAGGTTGGAAAAAGTCAGGATTCATTTTCAAATCATTATGGCAGGGCAATTTATTTATTATGGACAGATCTGACTTGCTATTAGAGCAAAAAAGCCTCAGCTGAACAAAACAGCTGAGGCTTATGATTATTATGAATTTAAGGAGTGATTATTTCTTCGGACCGATCATATTTTCCGGTCTTACAACTTCATCGAATTTTTCTGCGGTAAGGAGACCGAGGGAGACCACAGCCTCTTTCAAAGTGGTATGCTCTTTATGTGCTTTCTTTGCAACCTTCGCGGCATTGTCATACCCGATATGAGGATTCAGAGCAGTTACAAGCATCAAAGAGTTTTCAAGGTTCTTTTTGATATTTGTTTTATTCGCTTCAATACCGACCACACAATTATCAGTAAAGCTTTCGCAGGCATCTGCTATAAGCCGTGTTGAATTGAGAACATTGAAGATAATAACCGGTTTGAACACATTAAGTTCAAAGTTGCCGCTTGCACCTCCGAAGTTTACAGCAACATCATTGCCGAAAACCTGTGTACAGACCATTGTCATTGCTTCCGACTGAGTGGGGTTTACTTTTCCCGGCATTATTGAACTTCCGGGTTCATTCTCAGGAAGCTGAAGTTCGCCGATGCCGCACCTTGGTCCCGATCCCAGCCATCTCACATCATTTGCAATTTTCATCAGCGAGGCCGCCAGTGTTTTCAGTACTCCATGAAATTCAACCAGTGCATCGTGGGCTGCTAGCGATTCAAATTTATTCCTTGCGGATTTAAACTGTTTGCCGGTTAAATCGGCAATTTTGGCTGCTGCTTTAACGGCAAACTCAGGGTGGGTATTTAATCCCGTTCCCACGGCTGTGCCGCCCAGAGCCAGTTCATAAAGATGTGGAAGAGCGCCATTGATTCTCTCAAGTCCGTTAGTCAGTTGCTGAACATATCCGCTGAATTCCTGTCCCAGCGTAAGAGGGGTAGCATCCATTAAGTGGGTCCGGCCTATTTTTATTATGTCTTTAAATTCTTCTGATTTCTGTGCAAGCGCATCACGAAGTTTTGTGACCATCGGGATCAGCCTGCGGTGGATTTCCTCAACAGCGGCAATATGCATTGCTGTAGGGAAAGTATCATTGGATGACTGAGCTTTATTCACATCATCATTCGGGTGTATAGGTTTCTTGCTTCCCATTACTCCCCCGGCAAGCTCAATCGCGCGGTTAGATATTACCTCGTTGGCATTCATATTTGTCTGTGTGCCGCTTCCGGTCTGCCAGACTACCAGAGGGAAATGCTCGTCCAGTTTTCCCTCAATTACTTCATCTGCTGCTTTAACAATCAGGTCTGCTTTTTCGGCGGGAAGGATTCCAAGTTCTTTATTGGTGAGTGCAGCTGCTTTTTTCAATATTCCAAGTGCCCTGATGAGCTCGCGGGGGAACCTATCCCCTCCTATCTTAAAATTCATAAGGGACCTTGCTGTCTGCGCACCATAATATTTATCCGCGGGAACTTTGATTTCCCCCATACTATCAGTCTCTGTTCTATAATCCATTATTCTTCTCCCTTTATCTAAGAGGTTATTCATTAAAAAGTTATAGCCAAATTTAATAATAAATGGGAACAGAGTGGTATAGAAATATTAAAATCAGAACTATGACCCTGCCACTACAAATAATTTGTGCAATTATTGATTCTCATCAACCAAAATATTTCGTAAATTAGCTTTAAGAGTTGAGTACAAAATACAAACTGAGGAGTACCTGATGAAAAAACTTTTACTGACGCTTTTTATGTGCGCGATAATAATTCCAACTTATGCACACGATAAAAAAACCCTGATAGAAAGATTCACAAATTCAGGATGTGTTCCCTGCCGTGATTTAAATGTGGCCTGGTATAATGCGACTACACACGACCTTGTGAATTCAGGTTCAATATCACATATAGTATATAACGTCGACTGGCCCTATGCCAGCGACCCTATGTTTCTATTAAATAAATCCGACAATAATACCCGTAGAGGCTATTACGCGGTTAATTCCGTCCCCTGGATCGACTTAAACGGCACCAATTTCAGTACCGGTTCAGGTTCCGCAGCGTTTATTAATGCTGTATCAGCTGGCAACGCTGAATATTCTCCATTCAGTATTGTTATTAGCCCATCGAAGTTCAGCAATGATGTAATTAATGTTCATGTTGCAATTAACAGAGACGCGAATGATGTCACCGTTTTCGGAAATAATGTAAAACTGCAGATAGGAATCACAGAAAAATCAGTTTCTTATTCTGGTCCACAGCCGAATGGAGAGTCTGTTTTTTACAGCATCACCAGGAAAATGCTTCCTGACGGGAGAGGCACTTTATTGACAATACCGGCTCCCGGGGAAACCACTGAGATTGATTTAAGTTATATACCCACGACTCAATTTCTGAACCTGGTGAACATGGACAGCCTTAGAGTAGTTGCTTTCATCCAGGATGATGACACTAAAGAAGTTTTTCAGTCGGAAATGGCAGATGTCGAATCCTCTACTGCACTGAATGCAGCTTTCCAGAGCGATGAAACTATCGGTATATCACCTTTTACTGTTAACTTTGAAGATTTTTCAACTGCAACAGATACCACATCAATAGTATCCTGGGCATGGGATTTTGATAATGACGGAAATATTGATTCACAGGATGAGAATCCGAGCTGGACATATGCAGCCGATGGTGATTATACAGTGTCGCTGACGGTGAGCGACGGTATTAATCAATACACCCGCACCCTTAATAACTACATTCATACCGTAATTAAGAGTTCAGATATACTTGTAGTCAACGGAATCGAATATGCAACGTATCCGGCTGAAATGGAAAGTTTCTACAGTACTTCTGCCGGTTTCGGCGACCACCAGGTTGATGTATGGGACGTTTTCGGCGACCAGGGATTCGATTATACTTCAAATCCGAATATTCATGCAGTTGATTTGTTCAAACATACCATCCCTACTTCCGTGCTGATGCAGTATCAAAAAGTAATCTGGATAGGCAACAATTACGGCGGAGACATCGATTACTATGATCCTGCGCAGGTTCTGAATTATGTTACGATGGGGGGTAATTTCCTTCTCGCAACAAGGCTGGGTACAAATTTCTTTGATGCTCCATTGAGAAATTACTGCGGTATAACGAGTTTTACCGGCGACTTAGCCCTTGATACACTGCGTGCATTGGATGAAAACCTGATAAATATAGGATCGACAGGATCAGGAACTAATACTTTGGTGCATTTCGCTACCCTTAATTCAGCATCCGAAGCAATTCCTTTTTTTGATGATAACGCTGCTACTCCCTATATAGCCGGATTCAGGCTAAATAAGGACAGTGCCGGGGTGTTTATATACATTGCAGGCAGACCTTACCGTCTTGATAACGCTGCATCATATGCCGATTACAATTATATAATTGACAACTGGATGACCAGCACATTTCCTACCGGTGTAAAATCAGAAGATAATAAGGTGAATACGGTAGAGAACTACCGGCTGGAACAGAATTATCCAAATCCTTTTAACCCTGCCACAAGGATTGCATATTCTATTCAAAAAGCAGGATTTGTATCACTTAAGGTGTATGATATACTCGGAAGAGAAGTTGCAACGCTGGTTAATGGGTTTCAGCAGGCAAACAATTATACAGTTAATTTTGATGCAGGCAGGCTGGCCAGCGGAATTTACCTGTACAAGCTCAAAACAGGTGATTTTGTTCAAACAAAAAAGATGCTTCTGCTGAAATAACAGGCACAAATTATTTGTGAGTAAAGCCCTGCATACTTATTGCAGGGTTTTTTATTTTAAAAACAGTTAAATTAATAACTGAAAAATTTAGGAATTTGTATAAGTTCTTTTTTTTCTTAGTTTAGTTATCGAAAAGTAACTCAGGGATTTTGATGGAAATACCAATTATCGATAAGAGCAATTACCTTAAGGGGTTATTAATTACAGCCAGGAAAGACAATCAATTAGCCGAATCTGAAAAGAAAATTATTAAGGACATATCTGTAAGGTTGGGTTTTGCAAGTGATTTTTATGAGGACGTTATTAAAAGCCTTCTCAGCAATAAATACATCACGGATGAACCGATCAAGTTCTCAGATAAAAAAATTGCGGAATCTTTTATTGATGACGGTTTAAGACTTGCATTTTCTGATAACAAGGTTTCAGATAATGAAATTAACTGGCTGAGAGCCACGGCAGAAGCTAACGGCATCGACAAGAAATGGTTCGAAGAAAAGATGAGCATTCATAAAAGTTCTCCAGGACTTTTAATGAACTCCGACTTCGCCCTCTATTCTATAATCTAACCAGGATCTTTTAATAATTCCGATGAGTGGTGCTTAATCGAGCATCACTCTTCGTATTCTCAACCTCTGCCCTACTGATTTCTGCCTGCTGATCTCTATCCGAATTCGGACCTCTTTTCCTAATTCCCACAGGCTTCCCCTCTCTTAGTCTCTAAGTCTCCCATCTTATTACCTTCTAAACCTCCCCCTTCCCGGATTACCTACACTCCGAATTCTTCTTTTGCCTCTTTAAACTTCGATATTGCAAAATCAAGATCTTCTTTTGAATGCGCTGCAGAAATCTGCACTCGTATTCTTGCAGTACCCTTTGGGACAACCGGGTAGAAGAATCCGATAACATACACACCTTTTTCGAGAAGACTTGCTGCCATTTTCTGAGCCAGCATAGCATCGCCCAGCATTATCGGGACAATCGGATGAGTTCCAGGTTTTATATTTAATCCGGCTTTGGAGATTCCTTCGCGGAAGTATTTTGTGTTTTCTTCAAGCTTATCTCTTAAATGAGTATTTGCACTAAGCATATCCAGGACTTTGATTGAAGCCGAAACGATTGAAGGGGCCACAGTATTTGAGAATAAATAAGGCCGGCTTCTTTGTCTCAGCATATCAACAATTTCTTTTCTCGCGCTTGTATAGCCGCCGCTGGCACCCCCCAGCGCTTTCCCGAGAGTACCGGTAATGATATCCACCCTTCCCATTACGCCGTTATACTCGTGTGTTCCTTTACCGTGTTTGCCCATAAATCCTACCGCGTGTGAGTCATCAACCATTACCATAGCTTCGTATTTATCAGCCAGATCACATATTCCTTTCAGGTTAGCTATGGTTCCATCCATTGAAAAAACACCATCGGTAGCAATAAGTATATTTCTGATTTTAGCTTCCCGTGCTTCCTTCAGCTTTGCTTCAAGATCGTTCATATCGCTATTCTTATAACGATACCGCTGAGCTTTGCAGAGCCTGACTCCATCTATTATACTTGCGTGGTTTAGCTCGTCGCTTATAACAGCATCTTCCTCCGTGAGGATTGTCTCGAATAACCCGCCGTTTGCATCAAAGCATGATGTATAAAGTATAGTATCTTCCATCTCAAGGAATTGAGAAATTTTTTGTTCGAGCTCCTTATGTATTTCCTGGGTACCGCATATAAAACGGACAGAGGATAATCCATATCCCCATTTATCAAAGCTTTCTTTTGCCGCCTGAATAATGGTTGGGTTGTCTGCAAGTCCAAGGTAGTTATTTGCGCACATATTCAGAACCTGCATGCCGCCTTTAACTTCTATGGTTGCTTTCTGCGGACTGGTAATAATCCGTTCTTTCTTATATAAGCCTTCTTCTTCAATTCCATGAAGAATATCCTTGTAGTGTTGTCTTGTACTTTCTGTCATTTTACCTTCCCTCCGGTTTTTGACGGTATTTTATTCCGCCCAATTCAAAATTATTTTTCCTGAATTTCCTGATCTCATTATTTCAAACCCCTGTTCAAAATCTTTATAATCAAAATGATGGGTAATAACGGGAGTTATATCAAGTCCGCTCTGCACCATTGCCTGCATCTTGTACCAGGTTTCGAACATTTCCCTGCCATAAATACCTTTAAGGTGCAGTCCGTTAAAAATGACTTTTTCCCAGTTTACAGCTGTCTGATTCGGCAGAAGACCGAGCAGCGCAATTTTTCCGCCGTGGAACATAACATCAATCATATCATTTAAAGCGCGGGGACTTCCGGACATCTCAAGACCAACATCAAAACCTTCTCTCATTCCGAGCTCATTAACAATATCAGTCAGTTTTTCTTTAGATACATCGACAGCGCGTGTTACTCCAACTTTCTTCGCAAGTTCAAGGCGGTAGGGGTTCATATCTGTTATCACTACATTTCTTGCACCTGCGTGTTTTGCAATAGCGGCAGCCATTATTCCTATTGGTCCTGCCCCCGTAATTAAAACATCTTCACCCAGGAGATCAAAAGAGAGTGCAGTATGAGTGGCATTTCCGAAAGGGTCGAAGATTGAAAATATTTCTTCGGGAATCCTCGGATCGCAGTGCCAGACATTAGTAACAGGAATGGCAAGGAATTCCGCAAAACATCCCGGGCGGTTGACACCCACGCCTTTTGTATTGGGGCAAAGATGACGTCTTCCAGCACGGCAGTTGCGGCAGTGGCCGCAGACTATATGGCCTTCACCGCTTACAAGTTCACCTATTTTAACATCCTGAACATTAGATCCCATATCTACTATTTCTCCAACATACTCGTGACCAACAACCATAGGAACAGGTATAGTTTTCTGAGCCCATTCATCCCAGTTATAAATGTGTATGTCGGTACCGCATATCGAGGTTTTGTGAATTTTGATCAGTACATCGTTAACCCCCACTTCCGGAACGGGGACTTCATCCATCCAGATGCCCTGTTTTACATATTTTTTAACAAGAGCTTTCATTTTTTGAGGCATAAATAATTCCTTTGCGAGTATTTACCGATTTAAAAAGAAGTAAATAATAAAATATAAAGTTTCAAATTTTGTGACTTAAAATTAGATATAAGAAGGACAAAGGACAAGGATGGATGGAAAGAACGGGTTTAATAAAAAGCCGGAGGTTTACTGCAGCTTAATTCTAAATTTTACAATCGGCAATGAACAATTAAGCTCAGGAGTGCATTTCTATCATTTGCCTGCAGGAGGATATAATACTGTTCGAAAGAAACAGGTTAGTGGCCCAGTCCCTGCTTAAAAACATTAAAAATATATTGCTTATTATCAACAAATATCGTTAAATTCAATTGTTGTTTTATACACATGCCAGAATAACGGCTTTTAAGGTAATGGGGAATATTGATACAGCGGGAGAACAGTTCTGAGGGATCTTATTTTGATTCTCGATTCTTCTTCTCTGCAGTTTTAATCCCTTACGAATAATATCATTCCTGACTGCCTCAAATTTCCCGGATCATGTCACTATTGATTAAATTCGCAGACTTTTGCGAATAATATACATAGAATTCTGCGGGGAGATAGTTTTGATTGGGAAAATAGTTTCGCATTATAAAATTATCGGACTGGCTGGTAAAGGCGGGATGGGGGTGGTATATAAAGCCGAGGATATCAACTTAGAACGAACGGTTGCTCTCAAATTTTTACCTGCTACCTATTCGTTTGATGAAGATGCAAAAAAAAGATTTATAAATGAGGCGAGATCTGCATCGGCATTGGATCATCCTAATATCTGTACCATCTTTGAAATTGGAGAATCGGATGATGGCCAGCTGTTCATCGCAATGGCTCTATACGAAGGGGAAACACTAAAACAAAAAATTTCAAAGGAAAAGATCCGGGCTAATGATGCAATATCTATAACTCAGCAGATCTGTGCAGGATTAGAAAAAGCCCATCAGAATAACATCATCCACAGGGATATAAAGCCTGCCAATATATTTATCACAAATGAAGGTGTAGTTAAAATCCTTGATTTTGGTATAGCCAAAGTTAAAGGGCACACGCGCCTGACCTTAATGGGGGCTACAGCAGGAACCCTGGAATATATGTCACCAGAGCAGGCCCGGGGTGAAGAAATTGATTATAGAACGGATATCTGGTCAGCCGGCGTAATTCTTTACGAAATGCTTACCGGCAATCTCCCATTCAGAGGAGAATATGATCAGGCCCTGATATATTCAATATTAAACCAGCCGCCTGATTTAAATAACATTCCTAAAAAACTAATCCCTGTTTTGAAGAAATCCATAGCTAAGCCGGCAAAGGACAGGTATCAAAATACAAGGGAGATGAAAAATGATCTGGATCAGCTGAAAAACAGCGGGGGTTTATATACAGTATCCCGTCCATTTTTCCGCAAGCAGTCTGCGAATAGAAAGAGGCTGCTGCTTGCTGCAGTAATGATAGCCATCCTGATCATCAGCCTATATTTTTTCCGTACAGCAGTACAGAACAATAAGACCGATGAACCTGAACGAAAAACTATTGTTGTGCTGCCTTTTAAAAATCTGGGGCCTTCCGAAGATAATTATTTCGCCGAAGGTATAAGGGATGAAATTTCTAATAAACTTTCCTCTCTTTCAGAACTGGGAGTGATTTCAAGGAACAGTGCGGATAAATACGCCGGATCGAGTAAAAGCAGCAAAGAAATCGGAGCGGAACTTGGAGTTGACTATATACTCGAAGGAACGATAAGGTGGGCCAAAACCAAAAATAAGGAAAGCAGAATCAGGATTATTCCTCAGCTGGTCCGTGTATCCGATGATACGAATATATGGTCGGATGCATTTGATAGAACTATCGACGATATCTTTAATGTACAAAATGAAATTGCCCGGAATGTTGTGGATAAGATGGGTATCAAGATGCTGCTTGGGCAATCAGTTATGGGTCCTCCACCGACGACAAACCTTGATGCGTACGACTACTATCTCAAGGCTCTAAAATTTCATTATGGGCCATCGACCGGGTCTAATATAAAGACCTGTGTTAAACTTTATGAGCAAGCTATCGCCCTGGATTCTAATTTTGCAGCGGCTCATGCCCAGGTCTCAATTGCATATATGGGTCTCTTCAAATGGTACTGGGACAGGGACAGTCTCAACCTCGAAAAGGCTTCATGGCATCTGCAGAAAGCCGCCGATCTTAATCCTGATATTGCTGAAGTTCACCTGGCCAGGTTTTTTTACTATTACTGGTACACATCGGATGAGGATCGGGTACTTGCAGAATTACAAAAAGTTCTGGAAATACAGCCCAATAATGCCGAAGCTCATTTCATGATAAGCGGAGTATACTGGAGAAGGGGAAATGTCAGGTTATCTGAAGATAATGATCTTAAAGCTCTGGCTCTGGACCCGCTGAATGCCAGATATCCATGGGGAATAGCCATAGACTATAATCTCAGGCGGGATTACAGTAAAGCTGATCACTACTTTAAACAAGCGGTCAAAATTAGTCCGAATACCAGTTTCTTATATGCAGAGATGCTCATGAATCACATCGACTGGAAAGGGAATACTAAACTTGCCCGACAAATAAGCCTGAATATTAAAGATGATGAATATTTAGAGGGGTTCTGCAACATATTCATTTACATGGATATACTGGACAGGAATTATGAGGAGGCGCTGAAAAAGATAAAATCTTCAAAAAAAGAATATGAGAATAGCGAAAATAAATTTATTCCAAATACACAGATGCTTGCATTGATATACAGGTACACAAATCAAAAGGATCTTTCAAATAAGTCATTCAAAGCCTCAGCAGACAGGCTGGAAAATATGCTGCAGAATAAGCCAGGGGATAATAGACTGCGATTTGCTTTAAGTATAAGCTATGCGGGCCTGGGTGAAGAAGACAAGGCGGTAAATTTACTTAACCGTGCTTTTGAAGCAGATCCCTCCTGGACAGAGAACAGGCGCAATTATGTCCGCAGTACTTATCTGGCTATGATATATACTCTTACAGGGAATTTTAAGAATGCATTAAATCAGGTGGAATATCTACTCTCTAATCCTACAGGTTTTTCTGTAAACCGGCTCAAACTTGATCCATTATATGATCCTCTAAGGAACCATGAAAGATATAAAGAGATAACTAAAAAATTTTCAACAGATAGATAAGGTGGTTATCAAAAGAGACGCTGAATAAGGATAATTCTTTAAAAGTAAGCTTGCAATCATCGGGGAGATATTTTATGATAAAGAGATCTGCATTTCTATTAACCTATCTGGTTTTTATCACCAGCAGTCTTTGCGGGCAATCAACCACCGGTAACCTTGAAGGCTGGATCTTTGATGAGAACAGCCATCCGGTAATATCAGCAAATGTTCTTGTTTCTTCCCGGGAGATGCAGGGAACCCGCGGAACAGCAACAGACGAACAAGGATACTTCCGGCTGCAGGCGCTGCCTGTTGGAAGCTACACGATCAGGCTAAGTCATATTACTTACCGCACGGTTACTCAAAACTTCGTAAAGGTTTACCTCGGACAAACGACTTCACTGGGTGAAATTTATCTGGAAAAAAGGACTATCGAAACAGATGAAATCCTGGTCACCGGAAGCAGACCGCTTATCAACACACGTTCTGCAGCTAATGATAGAACTCTAACTTCCAATGAATTTGCTCAGCTTCCAATTGAACGTAATTATTTTCACGTGGCTGAACTTCTTCCAAATGCAAATCAGAGCTTCAGGGGAGAAGGAACTAATTTTGCAGGGAGCACAGGCCTGGAGAACAGATATTTCGTGGATGGATCTGAGGTTACCACTCCCGAGACAGGGCTATTAAGATTTGAACTGCCTTATAATTTCGTACGCCAGGTTGGGATTCAAACCGGAAGTTATCAGGCAGAATATCAGAGTGCTCTCGGCGGAATTATTAACACTGTGACTTATTCAGGCGGAAATGAATTCCATGGCACTATCTTCAGTTTCTTTACGAATAACGATTTCAGCGGTTCTCCAAGAATTTCATCCGGACAGCCTCCGCAAGGTAACTTTTCCAGTTATGATGTTGGTTTTGGTTTCGGCGGCCCGATCCTGAACGAAAGTCTCTGGTATTACCTCGCATATGATCCTGATTTGACCTCTGAGGATGTATATGTAAACGGACTGGGAATGCAGCATAGTAATACCACCAGGCATAAGTATGCAGGCAAGCTTACCTGGAATGTAAATGATAAGAATCTCCTTACATTATCGGTTTCCGGCAATCCTTATACTGGGCGCCAGGTTTTTAATAGTCCTGATCTTATAGTTCTGAATCCGGAATACAGCACCAGGGATGTAACAAACTTTGTTTCCAATTTCTCAATTAGTGGTATTCACGCCCTTAGTGATAATTTTATGCTTGAATCTTCAGTATCAACTCTAATTATGAAAGGCAGACTTAAATCTGTATCGCCGGGAGGCAGTGAACCATCTTTTCGCGACTATTTAAACGGAACTGCGTCCGGCGGACAGGGATTCTCAGTAATGAATCCGGCACAGAGACGTTTGAGTGCTTCGGTTAAAGGTACGCTTGCATTAAATTCTCATATCGTCAAGGCAGGAATTGATTTTTCCAGGAACTCAACAACCAACGACATTATATGGAAATTTATCGCACGTTTTCCGGATTATTATCAGCAGGTTGATGAAGTGATCATTGGTACTGTTAAACAGAGTAATCTTTCAACTTTTCTGCAGGACTCATGGCAAATATCACAAAGGCTGTGCCTGAATGCAGGAATAAGATGGGATCCTCAGTGGCTTATCACATCAGACGGAACTGTCGCACAGAAAATCCTCGATCAGGTTCAGCCCCGCTTCGGTATTATCTATCAGCCGGCAGAATCCGGAACGCAGAAGATATCAGCCTCATTCGGACGTTTTTATGAACCCCTGCTGCTCAGCTTATCCACGCTCTATCATATAAAGGGGGCTTTATGGAGCGGGACGATTTATCCAAATGATCCGCGCGTGGATACCACCGGGGCTATGTACCTCGGTAACTTTGCAGGGTATGTTGTTAATGTACCTGATGTGAAAGGACAGTACTTCGATGAGTATACACTGGGATATGAGAGACTGCTTTCAAAGGAGATTAAAGTCGGGATCAGAGGGATATACAGGAGACTGGGACAAGGGATAGAGGATGGAGTTCTTTCTGAAGCTGACCAGTTAAAATATAACAGCACACAGCTATATGGGAATCCCGGCAGCGGGGCGCTGAGCCGGCTTCCTAAAATGAAAAGGGAATATAAAGCAGTTGAACTTACTCTCGAACATTTATCTCCTTCAGGAATTGACTTTTTTATTTCATATGTATTATCACGGAATAAGGGAAACTATGATGGTTTTGCTGATACATATGACGCAGCAGGCGGAGCAGATATATTTCCAAATAATACCAATCAGTTCGGCATTCCGGAAAGAATGATTAACTCAGAAGGATTATTACCGAATGACCGCACCCACGTCTTCAAATTTTTTGGTTCCTATGTTTTCGATTTCGGTCTTACGGCCGGAATGGTGCTGCAGTGGATGAGCGGTACTCCGTTGAATGAATTGGGAGTAGATGCGGTTTACGGAGCTTCAACATTTCTTCGTCCCCGCGGTACAGCCGGAAGAACGCCATCTATATGGGATCTTAGCATCCGGTTCCAGTATGATTTTTCAAGCCTGATCCGGATCGGAAATTCTTTAAACATAATTGCGGATTTACTTCATATTGCAAGTCAAAGAAAAGAAATTGACTATGATCAGTTCCGGTACTATGATTATGAGCAGCAATACGAAAATCCTCATTATATGGTTCCCGTACAATTCCAGCCCCCGATGTCAGTCAGGCTGGGTCTGGAAGTAAATATTTAGCGGGAGCAAAATCAATGAATAAGAAAGACAAAAAAATAAAAGAGCTTGAGTCAGAAATAACCAGGCTTAAGTCTGCCGTCGCTGAATTAAAGATCCTGAATGAGATAGCTGTTTCCTCAGGAAAGGCCGGGAATGTTGATCAAATACTAAAATTAATCGTTGAGAAATCTATAATTGCAATAGAAGCTGAACAGGGTTCTATACACCTTGTTACTTCCAACAGGAATGAACCATTTATAACAATAATCCGGCAGGATGATACCAGCAGTTTAAAGCACAACTATCATATAGGTGCAAGCATTACAGGATGGGTTTTAATAAATAAAGAATCTTTAATTATTGAGAACCTCAAAAAGGATAAAAGATTTGAATCCTCTCAAGAGGAGAAAAGCATTATTCACTCCGTCTTATGCGTACCTATCTGGTACGAGGGGAAAATAATCGGAATAATGATGTTAATAAATAAAAAGAATCAAAAGAGCTTTTCGCAGAATGATCTCACTTTGATTTCAATAATATCCGTTCAGGCCGGACAGCTGATTAATAATTTACGTCTGCAGAAAGAAGCTATTCAAAAAGAAAAAGAAGCAGAAACCCTGCAGGAACTGGATAAAATTAAAACAAATTTCTTTACCAATATCTCCCATGAATTCAGAACGCCGCTTACCTTGATACTTGGACCTTCGAAACAAATTCTGGAAAGGACCCGGGATGATGTCATTAAGGAGAACGCAGCACTAATTCACAGAAGTGCAAAAAAATTAAACCTGCTGGCAAACCAGCTTCTGGATATATCAAAGATTGAAGCCGGCTATATGAAACTAAAAGTACGTGACACCAACATTACCTCGGTTGTCTGCGATATAGTTGCGTCGTTTAACTCCTTTGCAGAGAGTAAGAATATCTCACTGAATTTCAGGAAGGAAAGAGAAGAAATCAAGGGATATCTGGACAAAGATAATTTTGATAAAGTTCTCTGTAATATCTTATCAAATGCAATGAAATTCACACCGGAGGGGGGAACGGTAGATGTGGAATTGAGACATCATAAACGAAAACTCAACAATGACCTTCCCGGAGGTTTATCCCGGCAGGCAATAGAAATTTCAGTCAGTGATACAGGTATTGGTATTCCTGAAGAACAGCTTGCTAAGATATTTGACCGGTTCTACCAGGTTGACCACAGGCTCTGCGGCGAGGCGGAGGGAAGCGGTGTGGGATTATCCCTGACAAAGGAATTGATTGAACTCCATAAAGGAGAAATTTTTGTTGAAAGTGAAGGGGGAAAGGGTTCCCTCTTCCGGGTTATTTTACCCTGCTGCAAAGAGGCCTATACTGCATTGGAAATTGCAGAAGGTCTTACCCCGGATCAGGATTCACAAGGTGAAGAAATGACTATCACCGGCTCAGATATATATCCGGGCGGATCGGAAGAAATAAAAGTAATCGACCGGGAACCCGGTGAGAATGGACTGCCTTCTTTATTAATAATTGAGGATAATAAAGACATCAGACAGTATATGAGTAAAATATTGAGCGAAAGTTATTTAATATATGAAGCTTCCGATGGTGAAGAGGGTCTGAAGAAAGCATTAGAATTTATCCCGGATCTGATCATTAGTGATATTATGATGCCCCGAATGGACGGTATTAAGTTGTGTTCAATGCTTAAGTCAGACTCAAGAACAAGCCATATCTCCCTTATTCTGCTGACTGCAAAGTCTGCAGTAAAAGACAAAATTGAAGGGCTTGAAACCGGAGCAGATGATTATATCACCAAACCTTTTAACCCGGAGTTATTGAAAGTAAAAATTAAAGGACTTCTTGAGCAACGGAAGAGGATGCAGGATTATTTCAGGAAATATGGATACTTCGGAGAAGAGATTAAAGACGTTGCATCACTTGATAAAATATTTTTAGATGATACTTTGCGGCTGATAAAATTAAATCTGTCCGACCCATCCTTTAGTGTCGAATCCCTTGCTTCTGATCTTGCTGTAAGCAGGCAGCTCCTGTACAAAAAACTAATTTCGCTCACTGGTGAATCACCTAACGATCTGATCAAAAGAATAAGGCTTAATAAAGCAATGAAATTAATTGAATGCAAATCGGCTAATATTTCGGAAATCGCGCTTGAAGTCGGATTCAGCAATCCTTCTTACTTTGCTGAGTGCTTTCAAAAGCAGTTCGGTTTCCTCCCCTCTCAATACTATCACAAATCCCCTGCTCACTAAAAGGTTATTACAAATTCCGCATCATTTTATTCAAATCTGGTAGATAAAACTCCGCTTAATATTTACAATTCCGGGTGAGATTCCTGTGTAGTGTATCGGGATCTGACCTCAAAATAATAGCCGGATTTGTATGAAACCTGTAAAAATGTCAGAGATGGATGAGATGATACCACTGAAATTCTATTTAAGTCAAAATTATCCTAATCCTTTTAAGGAGAAGACTACCATCAAATACTGTGTAGCTTACAGAACAAGGGTTACTATAACCATATCCGATCAGATGGGATTGCCAGTTGAATGTATAATGGAAAAAGAACAGGATGCCGGAACGTATGAAATTGAATTTGACGGCTCTAAGTTTCAGGCAGGAAACTATTTCGTGAAAATAAAGGCAGATAGTTATGCAAATATTAAAAAGATGATTCTTTCAAAATAATCAGCACTGAGTTTAAATCCTGATCTCAGTGTCATTTAATAAAAATTAATTTAAAAATTAAAGGAGCCATATTATGAAGCTAATGATAAAAATTTCTGTTTTGTTTTTCATATGTGCGTGTTCAGCTTCCATTTTTCCTCAGCCATGGCAGTTACAGAGTGCTAATGTTTCGTCCGATGCCGTAGTCGCACCTTTTTCACCCGTAAACAATGAAATCTGCTGGGCTTCATGGTCTACCGGCTGGGTAAGCAGCAGCGATTACATAAATGGTTATTTAAGAACCACTGACGGCGGAATGACATGGGTATGCGATACTATTCCCGAAATTGAAAATGGGATGATCTGGTGGATAGACGGCATTGATGAAAATATAGCATATATGGCAGTTGAATCCTGGTCAGCTTCGGGTATGCAGGGTATTTACAAAACAACTGACGGAGGAACTACCTGGCAAAAACATCCGGGGACCTATTCAAATTCCGTTTATGGACCTGCTTATATCCATTTTTTTGACATCAATAATGGAGTAGCTGTCGGAGAAGTTGATCCGAATACATTCTGCCTTGAAATATATACAACTACTAATGGCGGTTTAGACTGGAACCTCGTTCCTTCATCAAATATTCCCCCGTCGGTTTCTGCTGAATTCCTCGAACCTGTACAGGTGGCAGAATATGGTGATTGTGTGTGGGTGCCGACAATAGGCACCGGAGGACCTCATCTTTACAAGACAACCGATAAAGGTTATACCTGGTCACTTATTGATATTCCGGGGACAAATGATGATTACATGATGTTTGCGGCTTTTCAGAATGAAATAAATGGGATGCGGGTTGTATGGCAATGGTCTCAGGCAGCTGCAGCACTGGAAAAGACAACCGATGGGGGTACTAACTGGACCTTAGTACCTGGTCCATATGCTGATTGTATACCTTTGAATGTTAGTTATGTACCGGGTACTTCAGCAGGTTATGTTATTACCGGCGATGTCAATGTGAATGGTTACGCCGGAGGTTCTGCATATACTCTGGATAACGGTAATACCTGGACAAACCTTGACAATGGAAACTACTGCTACATGGTTTTTACAGACTATGCCGGCTGGGCAACCAATTGGGTAACAAATAATTTTTATAAGTATGTAGGTCCTCCATGGCCGATCCCTGTTGAGCTTTCATCTTTCACGGCGTCAGTGAGCGGAAGTGAGGTAAGCCTTATCTGGTCTACTGCAACGGAAACCAACAATAAAGGATTTGAGGTTCAGCGAAGTAAGTCGGAGATGACTGAATGGATGAAGGTTGGGATTGTTAACGGAAAAGGAACCACTACTGAAAAACAGCAATATTCTTTTGTTGATAAAAACGTTCCTGCAGGAACTTATATCTACCGTCTGAAGCAAACTGATTTTAATGGATCATCGAGTTATTCAGAAGAAGTCTCGGTTGAAGTAAAATCAGTCTTTACTTATTTCCTTGAACAGAATTATCCTAACCCGTTCAACCCTTCAACGCTGATAAAATTCGGATTAAAAGAGAAAAGTAATGTAAGGATTGAGCTGTTTAATACGCTTGGAGAAAAAGTAAGAACGATTCTGAATGATACAAAAGACGCAGGAAATTTTACACTGGAATTCAATGCCGCTGATTTGCCTAGCGGGGTTTACCTTTACCAGGTCACAGCAGGAAGTTTTACTTCAGTTAAGAAAATGATTTTGTTGAAGTGATAAGGCAGAAATTTATGAATTCTCTGACAATGCAGAGAATTATTTTTACAACCATATAATGGAGGAACATCATGAAAAAATTTCAATTCATACTGGCTCTGATTGCTTTCGCAGTAATCAGTTTTGCCGGCTGCACAGAATCTCCGGTGGGGCCAAAGGATCAGTTATCAAGTCTTGATAAAAAAGGACCTGTTGTTCATCGGGTACAAGGCTCGGGATTACTATTCTTCAATGGAAAAAATTTAGGAGCCAGATATTCTGCCAGAGAATATGCTGATGGCTCTTTTGATGGCGATTATGAAATAAACTGTGCAAACGGCACAGGCGATCCCACATTTAAGATAAACGGTGATGTGATTTCCTTTATCGTGTATGAAAATGTAAATGAATCGGGCGGAAAGATGGCGGTATTTTTTGGCCAGGAGAAAACCGGTATTTATGCAGGATATTACGATTTGTTCTTTGCGATTGACAATGGTCAGCCGGGTCAGGCTCCATCCCCTGATCAGGTAAATGATTGGCTCTTTGAATTTTCTTCACTGGAGACTGAAATATGGGGTATGACTATTGGCGAATGGCTGGCCCAAAGTCCTGCCTATCTCATGGAAAATATGGGAACTTTAGATTGCACTCAGGGGAACATAACTGTTGAATAATTTCGTTTGTTCATTTTGCATTTAAACGGGAGCTCCCCGCTCCCGTTTTTTTCAACAACTTACTTTCTGGAATTTATTAAAGGTGGGGTTTATCTCACCTAAATTAACACATTTTCGGCATTCTTAAGATATAAGCAGGAATATGCGACATAGTTTATAAAAGTCACGACGTAATTACTATGCAGTATTGTGCGCTTTTCGCTTAATTGTGTGCCGGTTAAACAAGTATTCTTTGTGGAAATTAATCCCGTGAAGAAGATGATTTTATTGCACAGAGGTAAAGGCAGGGATCGTGATGTCGGAAATTCTTTGTGCCGCGGCCCGGATTATAGCTAAATTTTCTTATTCATTTATTGAAAGGCGAATAAAGTGAATATTTACAATATCTTTCTGCTGCTTTTCCTTCCTTTAATGCTTCATCAAAATTCAGCTGCAGAGGAAAATTGGGTCGCTTATGGTGAGTCAATTTCCGTTGAGGATTACGGGGGATGCCCGTTTCATCTGAATGCATATGTAAAAGCTGAAAGAGAAGATGACAGTGCGTCAGCACGGTTATGGGCAAGGATAGACAAGAAAACACCGGGCGGATTCCTGGATAATATGTGGTACAGACCGATCCGAAGTAGTGAATGGAAGATATATTCGATTGAAGGCATAATCGATTCAAATGCAGACCGGCTTTCATTCGGTGTTTTATGTCAGTTCAACGGCAGGTTTTATTATGATAATATCAAAATTGAAGTTGAAAAGGAAAATGAAAAGTGGGTTACCCTTTACCAGTCGGATTTTGAAAAAGATGAGGATCTTTGGGTACAGGGTGCTCAATCAAGTGAACCAGGCTCGGGATCCAATTCTCTCTTCAGCAGCAGGATTCAATTCGGTGAGGCTGCATTGGGAAATGGATGTCTTCTTATCGAAGGTAAAGATGTTCCGAACTTCGGAGTAAATAAAAAGGTCGGCAGATATGCAGACGTGAACGGGATTAAGCTCTATTATGAAATATACGGGAAGGGGGAACCATTGCTTGTACTGCACGGAAACGGGGGCTCAATAAGCGATGCTGCCGTAATGTATCCCGAACTGATTAAAAAGTATAAAGTAATTGCAGTAGACAGCCGTGGACAGGGAAATTCATCGGATAATGACGAAGAATTAACTTATGAACTTATGGCATCGGATGTAAATGCGCTGCTGAATGAATTGGATACTGATTCGGTTTATATATGGGGACACAGTGATGGCGCTATTCTTGGACTTATAGCAGCAATGAATTATCCTGATAAAGTGAAAAAGGTTGTAGCCTTTGGTGCAAATATTCAACCTGATACGCTGGCTATCTTTCCATCTATTTTCAGGCACATAGTTAACACTATTGAGGAAACAAAAGATGCCCGGATTAGAAAATGGTATACTTTGATGAATACATATCCGCAGATACCATTCTCAGATCTATCTAAGATAAAGGCTCCTGTACTGATTATAGCAGGCGACAGGGATTTTATCCGTCCTGAACATACGCTTAAACTTTTCCAGAATATACCCAATTCCCAGATGTGTATACTTCCCGGAGCTACTCATGGAGCAGCCTGGGAAAAGCAGGATATATTTATGAAGATAATGGAGGAATTTTTTGATAAATCATTTAAGATGCCTTCAACTGAAGACTGGTATCGGTGAACAGAAAATCTTTAATTACATAAAAACGGCCGGAAATCAGAAGCTGAAAATATAATTACTATAAATATTGCTTATTTATAACAAATATTATTAAATTCAATTGTTGATATTCTTCTGAGGGACCGGTTTTTAATAATAAGCATTGCGGGGAGATTATCATGCAGCCGGATTATAAATTTGAGGGAAAACCACTTCTTCTTCTTTCCAAAACAGCTTTTTTAAGTCATTGCTTAACTGTATCCGATCCTCTTCCCGGCTGTACTGCATCTTCGTTTAATCCGGATCAAAATGGTTCCTATATAAATAATTAAACAAATCATTAACAATTTGAGGGAGAACTAAAATGGCAACAATAAAAATTTCGCTTGATCCTACTATGAATCCATCCCCTTGTGATGTGGACCCGGGTGACACAATCATATTTGAAACTTCAACGCCGGAAACTTTTTATATAATGTTTGAAAAAGATTCAGCGTTCAGTAATAATGCTTTCAAGGTAACGAGTGGTACTCCAGGTTCTCTAGACATTAGTAAAGAAGCCACATCGAAAATAAAATATTATAGCTTGGGATTATCGAATGGTTCAACTTTTAAAGTAGCTGCTCCACCAAGAATTATAATTCACTGATAGGTATTGTAGAGATGTTTAAGAAGGTCTCGTATTCCATTTTGCTGCTATCTTTTATCTGTTTCGCGCAGATTAATACCTTCCGGTTTGACCATCTTACCACTCAGTTTGAAATCGTGGAGGATGGTCTCTCCGCTAATACCGTGTTATGTCTTTACCAGGACAGCAGGGGTTTTTTGTGGATTGGGACATTCAGCGGATTGAATAGATATGATGGGTATAAGGTTAAGGTATTTAAATATGACGATAATGATGAATTTACCATAAGCAATGATGCCATAAGGGGAATCTGCGAGGATAACGAAGGAAATCTCTGGGTTGGAACGCATAACGGTTTGAACAAATTTATCCGTGATGAAGAAAGGTTTATACGGTTTAAAAATAAAAAGGACGATCCGCTGAGCTTAAGTCAGAACCAGGTTAATGCTGTGCGTAAAGATTTGAAAGGAAATATTTGGGTAATTACAGATGATGGATTGAATTTGTATGACATAAAAACTAATAAATTCATACGTCATATGGGTAATCCTTACGAGTCTTCCGGAATAAAAGATATTAAACTTTTTTCGCTTTACCCGGATAAGGAAGGGGACTTGTGGATAGGAGGATACAGCAGGTTATATAAATTTGATCCCGTTAAAAAAGAATTTATTACGTTTGACCTGGATCCACCCCTATATGATAACATAAATGCCGGATCCGTGATATCAATCTGTGAAGATCATGCCGGCTTTCTCTGGCTCGGCACATCTCAGGGAGGTCTCGCAAGGTATGACAGGGTTAATAACATCTTTACGTATTATCTGAATGCTGAAGACAATACCAGTATAAGCAGCAATTCAGTCCGTGTAGTTTTTGAAGACAGTCAGAACAGGCTCTGGGCAGGCACTACCGATGGGGGATTGAACCTGTTCGACAGGAACAAAAATAGTTTTATCAGAATAAGCAAAGGTTATAAACGGGACGGATTAAATGATAATGGTATTTATTCTATTCTTGAGGACAGATCGGGAATACTTTGGTTCGGTACTTGGGCCGGGGGTCTGAATAAGTACGGCCAGAAATACAAGTTTAAAACGTATAGTCATGACCCTGATGATAAAAACAGCCTTGGCAGTAATGAAGTATATGCTGTTTATGTGGATAAATATAATGAATTGTGGATAGGAACTGAGCTGGCGGGACTTGATAGAATCGATAAAAGCAGAAAAAAAATAATCCACTATACCTACGACCCTTCCGATCCCGGCAGCATAAGCGGCAATAATGTTTATACGATCTGCGAGGATATAAACGGATATATATGGGTGGGAACAGGAGGCAGTGGTTTAAACAGATTCGATAGAAGAACGGAGAAATTTACCCGATACAAACATATTCCAGGCAACCTGAATAGTCTGGGAAACGATATTGTCAGCCAGATTCGCTGCGATAGTAAAGGAAATATATGGATTGGAATGATTGAGGGGATTGATGAGTATATACCCGCTGAAGATAAATTTATTCACTATAAACATAAGGATGATGATTCCAGCAGTTTTGACAATAGACTGGTATATTCCATTTATGTGGACCGTATGGATAATGTCTGGGCCGGTACTGATGGCGGAGGCTTATATAAATACGATAGTAAACTTGATGATTTTAGAAAGTACAGCTTCTTTCCTCATGATAATTCTGCAAACTCTGTTTCTGTGATATTCCAGGATAGAAAGGGAAATTACTGGACAGGGACAAATGGAGGACTTATAAAACTTGATCTGGAGAAGCAGCTATTTAAGAAGTATACCAGGGAAGAAGGTTTAATTAGTAATGTTGTGTACGGCATCCTTGAAGACGACAGCGGGAACTTATGGATAAGCACAGTAAAGGGAATTTCACGTTTCGATCCTGTTAGTGAGACTTTCACTTCGTATGATGCTGCCAGCGGACTGCAGGGAACTGAGTTTAATACCTGGGCTTACTTCAGAAGCGCGGCCGGGAGAATGTATTTTGGAGGTATAAACGGACTTACATCATTTGATCCCTCGGAAATACAAGATAACCAGCATATTCCGGAAATGTTCATCAATGATTTTAATGTTCTTCACAAAAATGTTGCAATAGGATACGATCATGTCTTCGGCCGGACTATCCTTGAGAAATCGATTTCAGAGACTAAAAAGATAGAATTGAATTATGATGAAAATATTATTTCGTTTGAGATACTTGCCCTGGATTTTAAGAATCCCCGAGCAAATAAATATGCTTATATACTTGAAGGGTTTGATAAAGAATGGACATACAAAGATGCCTCTCAGCGTTATGTAACTTATACCAATTTAAACCCCGGAGTATATGTTTTCCGTTTAAGGGGTTCCAACAGTGACGGTGTCTGGAACGAGGCAGGAACTTCCCTTATCCTTAGCATCAAACACCCATGGTGGGGAACCTGGTGGTCATATTCCCTCTATTTCATCATATTTATAGCTGTTTTTGCCGGCAGCACCAGGTTTTATCTCAACCGTAAAGTATTAAAAAATCAGTTGAAGCTGGAACATGAACATGCATTAAAGCTAGCTGAGGTGGACAGGTTAAAATCCCATTTCTTTACTAATATTTCGCATGAGTTCAGAACCCCGCTTACACTTATAATGGGACCCAGCGATAGCATATTAAAAAGCTCCGCCGATGAAGAAATAAAAAATGGGGCGGAGATAATAAAAAGAAATGCGGGAAGACTCCTGCGCCTCATCAACCAGCTGCTTGATCTTTCAAAACTGGATGAAAAGAAGCTGAAACTCCACGCAGAGGAAGCAAACCTGGTCTCGTTTATTAAAGGTATTGTAATGTCGTTTGAGGCTTTTGCAGAAAGAAAGGATCTGAACCTTGGCATCCAGGCTTCAAAAAATAATATAAACCTTTACTTCGACAGAGATAAAATGGAACATATTATAACCAATCTTCTTTCTAATGCAATAAAGTTTACAGCCAGGGGTGGGTCTATCACGGTGAAGATTATTGAAAAAGGCAAGGATACAATACTGATTAAAATCAGTGACACGGGGATCGGGATTCCGGAGTCTGAAATTCCCAAACTGTTCGACAGGTTCTACCAGGTCGATAATTCGCAGACACGGGAATTTGAAGGGAGCGGCCTTGGCCTCGCCCTGACAAAAGAACTGGTCGAGCTTCACCATGGGACAATCCATGTTGAAAGCAAGGTTGGAAACCCTAAAATAGGAAAACAAGGATGGACAGAATTAACCATCGAGCTGCCCAGAGGTGAATATCATCTTACAGAAGATGAGATACTTAAAAAACCTGAAACAGTAGAGAGCCCTGATCTGCCTGAATACGAAGAGATAGAGATCCCGGCTCCGTCTAAAAAGGAAATTAAAGAAGCAGATGAAAATAAGATTGATAAAACTATTGTTCTTATAGTTGAGGATAACAAGGATGTAAGGGAGTATGTTAGAGAAATTCTGCATAAAGATTATTGCGTGGAGGAAGCAATAAACGGAGAACAGGGTGTCAGGAAAGCGGAAAAGATCATTCCTGATCTTATTATAAGCGATATAATGATGCCCAGGATGGACGGCAATCAGCTGACAAGGATACTTAAGAACGAGGAGAAAACCAGTCACATACCCATCATCCTGCTGACAGCAAAATGCGAGCAGGAAAGCAGAATTGAAGGATTGGAAACCGGTGCAGATGACTACCTTACAAAACCCTTCGATACTGATGAATTAAAAGTCAGAATAAAAAACCTGATTGAAAACCGGAGAAAGCTGCAGGAAAAATTCAGAAAAGACGGAGTGACTCCTTTCAGAGAAATAAAACACTTCGGCAAACTTGACCAGAACTTTATCGATAAAGTCAATAATGTAATTGATGAGCATCTTTCTGAGGAGGAATTCAGCATAGAGGACCTTGGGAAGAAGGTAAATATGAGCCGTTCACAGGTGCATAGGAAACTTACTGCCCTGACAGGAAAATCTCCCAGTTTATATATGAGATCTTTACGACTGGCAAAAGCAAAGGAGTTGATTCTGGCTCAAGCCGGAAACATTTCGGAAATCGCATATTCGGTGGGATTTTCAAGTCCTGCCTACTTTACCCGGTGTTTTAAAGAGGAATTCGGAATACCTCCCAGTGAAATATTAAACCATACGGTTAAATAAAATATATCTCCTATCCCATCGATTATACCACATTTCTGAAGGCTTTTCAAAAGATACGACATAATTACAACCTGATGCGACGTGGTTACAAAATTTTCCCGAGAAATTTAAATTCTCTGCAACATTGTTAATAGGTACCCCCCTCTCTGATTTTGTTAATTGCCCCTGAGTTTTTTAATAAAAATTAATTGACCAGGAGGATGCAATGAAAAGACTAACATTAACAATCATTGTTTTGCTGATTTTCGCATTTTTTGGCTGTATGGAAAATCAGCTTACTCAACCTGAAACTGCTTTTGAGAATGCAATTGAAAAGACTTCCTTAAGCGGAACCACCTCAAGCCTGCCGGTAATAAAGGGTGAGATTAAACTTTGCTGTGATCTGTGTGATCCTTTGGCTGGTGATTGTAAGCTTCAGGGAAGTGTAGCGTACATTCATACTACCTTATCCAATATTGGTGGTTTTGCAAGAATTAAGATCAATTTCGATATGAAATCGGAATTGTATACACGACTAATGCACTGTGCTCCATATAAAATAACCGGGTGCAGCTGCGATACTGTTTGTGTGAATGGAATGGGAGTATCCTTTGTTGAAAAAAATTACGAGATAACAAACAGGCCTGATGTCAGGCTGGGTGTTAAGTACAAGGTAACAATTGATGGAGCTGAAGTAATTGGAACAAGGCTGCACCAGATCGATTATCACTGATTTATGCTGTCTCTAAAGAAAAATTAAGTTGGAATAATTAATAAAAGGTGTGAAAATGAGATTTTTTTATTTAACGGTACTCGTATCAAGCGTATTCCTGACTCTGGTTAATAAACCGGATGATAACTGCTGGAAGAATGCAAGTACAGATGGTTCTCCGCTATATAATATCTATTTTACCGAAAATGCAGGTTATGCTGTTTCCAATAACCATATCCTTTTTATATCGAATGATAACGGCAGTACCTGGAAGGAAGCAGACCTGAAGGAAATGCCCAATTTTAACTCCAGGAACTTTATCTGGTCAGCAAGAATTTGTTGTTCTTCTTTAAAAACGACTGATGGAGGAAAAAACTGGTTCCGCTGTTCTTCCGAAAGTCAGGATCAATTCTGCAGAGTGTTTTTAAAAGATCCTAATACAGGCTTCCAGCCTGCGGAGGAATTTCTCAACACTGTCAGCAGAAAAATATTCACCGGGCTGCTCAATAGAGAAACTGATTTATTAAAACAGCCCCGTCAGTATACTGAGTATTATTGCTAGTAAGGATGAAGGCTGGGCACCCGGATGGTATATAAGTGATCTTATGACCTTTAATACATTAACCGGATTAAAGTAAAGGACACAGCGCCGTCATTTCATTTTAGATGAGTAATTTAGTTAGGGTTATCAACAGAATTATTCTGTTCACATCCTGCCAGCATCAGCAATGTAAGTAATATGGTAAACAAAAGAAGAGTTAAGTTTTTCATTAGAACCTCCGATTATTATTGTTGTAGGTTTATTTAAATCAATCTGTCAGCTGTAAGAATAAGCTTTATGTCGTATGAAATCTGCCATACATCGCTCAAATTATACAACATCTGTCTAACGCGGCCGTGACATCATTTAATAAAGGAGTGACAGGATCGAAAAGCAATTATATTCAGATATTCAAACAGAAGAATAATTTTTTGAAACCTCTCTGAGAAATATAGAGTATGACCGAATCCGGAAGAATTATTTCGCACATTATTGAAGCGCCGGAAAAATTTCTATAGATTCCCTATTGAGAAATACTCATTAATATTACAATTCAATTAGTCTAATAATATATGAACCATATCAGCAACCACCCCACTATCAGTGTCGATGAGATAGTACGTCCCACAAGGGTTGAGGTAGACTTACGTCTGATTAAAGAAAACTTTTACGCTCTCAAATCATTTCTCGGTCAGGTTAAAATTATGCCTATACTTAAGGCAAATGCCTACGGGCATGGCCTTATCAGAATTGCACAGGTTTACCAGGACATGAATGCAGACTATCTCGGGGTTGCCGTAGTTGAGGAAGGTATTTTATTGAGAGAATATGGGATAAAAGTTCCCATTCTTGTTTTAGGCGGGATATGGGAAAATCAGATACCGCTATTCCTTAAAAATGATCTTACAATAACGGCATCATCTATTGATAAACTCAGGGAGATTGATGAAGCTGCAAATCAATTAAAGATAAAAGCCCGGGTGCATTTGATTATTGATACCGGAATGGAACGAACCGGAGTTCATTACTTTAATGCTGAGAAATTTATAACCCAAGCATATAAATTCAGAAATATTTTCGTTGAAGGTATTTATTCACATTTTGCAAGTTCAGATTCAAATGATCTGTCCTATACAAAGCTCCAGTTTGAACGCTTTATGGAAGTCTTATCATTTTTTGATAAACATTCTTTAGAGCCCCCCATACGTCACATTTCGAATTCAGGGGCGGTGCTTCAGTTCCCCGAAGCTAACCTTGATATGGTCAGACCCGGAATTCTTCTTTACGGAGTATATCCGTCTCAAAACACAAAAAAAACTATACCGGTAAATCCGGCATTGACATGGAAATCGCTGGTGGTTTATTTCAAAGTGATAACTCCCGGTCACCCGGTTGGCTATGGAATGAAATGGAAGACAGACCACGATGTAAGAGCAGTCACTGTTCCTGTAGGTTACGGCGACGGCTACTTCCGCAGTATGAGCAGCAAGGCAATGGTAATTATAAGAGGTAAAAGATATCCGGTAATCGGCACGATATCGATGGACCAGGTAGTGGTGAATATAGAAAAGGATACAGCTTATCACGGTGATGAGGTTATTTTGTTAGGAACTGACGGGGCCAGCCGGATAACGGCTGAAGAACTTGCTGATTGGGCCGGAACGATTCCGTATGAGATTTTGACCAATATAAACACCAGGGTTCCGCGAGTTTATATAGAATAAAATTTTGACCCGAAAGTTAATCTTATCAAATGGTATTTTTTGAAACCAACCCTAAATAATATTTTATTTCCAGCCCTATAGAAAACGATGGCATCTTAACGATGCCATCTTTTATAACAACTTAATTTGCAGCTAAGCCTGCGGCATGATCAGGAAGACCTGTTACAGTCTGTACCGGTGTAAGTTCGCCGTTATGTCGATTGATACTGAAAACGCTGATTGTATGAGTACCGCCGCTGAGAGCGTACAAGTACCCGGAATTATTATTTAAAGCCATATCAATCGGGGAAGAACCTGCCCCTGTACTTGCTGTATTTCCGCCGTCATCAAATAATGTAATGCTGCCGTCCGGATTAACATTATATCCGGAGATATTGGATGTTCCTGTGTTAGTGGTGTAGCTATACCTGCCGTCATTTGTTACAACCACCCAGCAAGGAGCTGTTTGCCCATTTACTACAGGCCCGCTGATCAGACTTATACCATTGCTGCTGACATCATATGATGACATTGCTCCGGCACCCATACCGCCTCCGAATGCATCCGAGACAATTAAATGGCCCTTGTTATCAAACTCAAATCCAAAAGGAGTATTTCCAACCGATGGCTGAACGTTTGGTCCGGAAGCCGTACCGCCGGGGTTAATTGTATAAGTATCAATCATGTTTGTGCCTTTTTCGGTAACTACCAGCATTCTTCCGTTGGGACTGAATTCAACCTGGGCTGGTCCTACACCCGAACCGCTCAGCGGCCTGGATGATCCGGAAATTATCGTGAGAGAACCGTCCCCCTTATTTATTCTGAAACCGGTGATATTCCCATCACCGCCTGCATTCAAAACATATAGCAGGTTGTGATGAATAGTCAGACTAATCGGCATTTCCCCGCCTGAAGATTCCTGATCCACTACCGCTCCATCTGCACTTAGTACTGATATATCGTTACTCCCTGCATTAACTGCGTATATGTATCCGCCGCTAAGAGCTACTGCACCCTGCGATCCCAGGCCCATTCCTGTGCCTGTTCCACCGGTAGAATAAGAGCCCATCATGGAAAGCATTCCATCGTGTCCCCTGGAATATACCACAACCTCATTACCTGCATCTGAATTGGATTCAGTAACTACAGCAAAAATATCTGCATTACCCGGTCTGTCCAGCGATGTAATTCCATCGGGATCGACACCAGTCGGAACGTCCATATTTTTTTGACACCCTGCAAACGCTGCAACCAAAACAAAAAGTGCGGCCGAAAGAAAACTCGTGTATTTCATAAGATTCTCCTGTTATTTATTATTAAATACGGAGAGAGAATTTTGTAAAATGTTATCACGAGACTATCACGCTACTCTGTCTTTTTTTACAAGTGTGATATTATTCTCAGGTAACTTTGTTATTGAGTAAGTCACCACTGGTTGTTATGTTTGGGATCAAGGTTCTCACACAAATAAGGAATTCTGATGCTGCGGATTACAGACAAGTCTAATATATCACCAAAAACAAAGCTTCTCCTCCCATTGATTGCCATTTTCTCCTTCCTTTTTCTCGGCTGGGGACATGTTGGTCATCATATCATTAATTATAACACAATTTTATCTGCACTGCCTCAAATGGAATTTTTCGATACCTGGGCAGATTCACTTGCTGATCATGCTTCGGATGCTGATGAACGGAAGTCGTGGGATCCTGATGAGGCGCCAAAACATTTTATTGATATAGACAGCTACCCTGAATTTGTCGAAGGCGGGACAATCCCGCAGGATTTTGATTCACTGGTTGCCATTTATGGACATTCTTTTGTAATAGATAAGGGAATTCTTCCCTGGACGATAATAAATACTGCAGATTCCCTTGAAGCAGCCTTTGAAATAAATGATATGCACAAAGCAATGCTGACTGCAGCCGATCTGGGACACTATATTGCCGACGGCCATATGCCTCTCCATATAACCAAAAATTATAACGGACAATATACAGGCCAGACAGGCGTTCATTCACGTTATGAATCAAACCTGGTTGGAGATTTCCAGAATCAGATAATTTATGACGGCGACAGCCTTCAATATATTGAGAATCTTCCCGACTTCGTTTTTAATATGATTTATGATAATTACCAGTATGTAGATTCAGTACTGTATGCAGATTCCGCCGCGCAGGCATTCGCAGGCAATCATAACAGCACGGCTTATTATAATAAATTCTGGGATATAGCCGGAGATTTTACCATAGCCTTATTTAAGAAAGCATCCTACAGGTTAGCTTGTGTAATTTACACGGAATGGATTAATGCAGGGGGATCACCGACAGGAATAACGCACAGTATTCCCAATGCTGCGGCTGACTTCAAAGTATTTCAGAATTACCCTAACCCTTTCAATCCTTCGACCAACATCAGCTGGTATTCTCCTGTTGAAGGACAGCAGGTTGTGAAAATTTATAATGCCGTCGGCAGCGAGATCGCTACCCTTATGGATGAGTATAAACCGGCAGGTACTTACAGTTTAAAATTTGATGGTAAAGCCTTATCCAGCGGTATTTACTTTTACAGGGTACAATCAGGCAGCTATTTAAGTGTTAAAAAAATGATCCTCCTGAAGTAGTTTCTACACTTTAATAAAGGTTATTTATGGAATCTGTAATTAAATCATTTTCTGCAGTTATACTTTATACAGCAATACTTTTCATTACTCAAACCATAAGTTTTGCTCAGGAAAAAGATACTTATGCTTCAATAAACGGGGAAAAGATATGGTACCAGGTTAAAGGTGAGGGTGATCCGATAGTTTTAATACCCGGTGGACCGGGCGATTCTCATCTTTACTTTACACCCTGGTTTGATCAGCTCGCTCAAAACCATATGGTTATATATTATGATGCCTTCGGGAGGGGAAATTCATCAAGGGCGAAGAATAAAGAAGAGTATTCCTTCCAGCGGGATGTCGACGATCTTGAAGGATTGCGTAAAGCGCTTGGTTTAGAAAAATGGAGTGTGCTTGGTCATTCATACGGGGGAATGGTAGCTCAGGCATATGCCATTCAGCATTCTGCTTCAGTTGATAAATTAATACTGGCAGACACTTTCTATGATGCAGAAATGTGGCAGGAAAATGATAATAATTCAAATTTTGTAATGAAGAACCAGTGTCCCGAAAAATGGGACAAGCTGATGAAAATACGTGACGAAGGATATCTTTCAAGTTCACCTGAGCATATAAAGGAATACAAAATTCCTTCAGGACTTTTATACTGGTACAACCCGGAAAATTTATCGAAGATGCGAAAGGATTCGTTAAGCTGGAATACCGATGTTTATTATCAGATCGTGGGTGCAGATGGTGATTTTATAATTGGAGGTGACATTGGTAAGCTTGACTTCAGAAGGGATTTAATAAAATTAAAGATGCCGATCCTTATAACAGCCGGAAGGTATGACCGAATTTCAGACCCGCGATTTGCAGTGAAATATAAAATCTATGCCCCGCGAGCTGAGTTCGTTATGTTTGAAAAAAGCGGTCACAATCCCTATGTGGAAGAGCAGGAAAAGTTCTTCAAAATTCTTAATGATTTCCTGAAACGTGAATAATAAGAAATGGTATCATTCAGGAACTTCATTTAGGAAGTTCATTAACAGTCCGGATCGCAATTTTACGTTTCAGTATGTTCGGTGCGTTGAATAATTTCTTCCTGAAGATCCGGACCAAGATTTACGAAGTAATCACTATAACCTGCTACACGGACGATCAGATCCCTGTAATTCTCCGGCTCCTGCTGTGCCTTTCTCAAAGTTTCTGCATCCACAACATTGAACTGAATATGATGACCATCCATTTTAAAGTAGGCTCTGATAAGATGAAGCACTTTCTCTATCCCGGTATTATCACTTAGAATCTGCGGCGTGAATTTCTGATTAAGCAATGTACCGCCTGTTCTTAGATGATCTATCTTTGCGGCCGATTTAAGCACAGCAGTAGGACCTTTCCTGTCGGCCCCCTGAACGGGAGAAATTCCTTCCGATACAGGTTTCTTTGCCAGCCTTCCGTCAGGCGTAGCCCCAAGCACACTGCCAAAATAAACGTGACAGGTTGTAGGCAGCAGATTTATCCGGAAATGTCCCCCTTTAGTGTTCGGTCTGCCGTCTATTGATTCGAAATAACTTTCAAATACTTCTTTAAGTATTTCATCAGCATAATCATCATCATTGCCGTATTTTGGTGTCTCATTCATTGCAATTTTTCTTATGCTTTCGAAGCCATCAAAATTATTTTCAAGAGCTGAGAGGAGTTCCTTCATTGTAAACTTTTTCTTATCGAAAACATTATACCGGATAGAAGAAAGACAGTCGGTTACAGTACCCATGCCGACACCCTGGATGTATGAAGTATTGTACCTGGCCCCGCCTGCATTATAATCTCTGCCGTTCTTAATACAATCATCGATTAATATCGAAAGAAATGGTGCCGGCAGATAATCAGCCCAGAGCCTTTCGATGATTATATTTCCTTTAATTTTAATATCGATGAAATATTCCAGCTGTTCTTTAAAGGCATCAAAGAGTTCCTCGTACGATTTAAAGTTCTCTGGATTACCTGCCTTTAATCCCAGCTGCTTTCCTGTCCGAGGATCAATACCATTATGAAGTGTTATTTCAAGTACTTTAGGAATGTTAAAATATCCTGTTAGTATATAGCTTTCTTTTCCAAACGCTCCGGTCTCAACACATCCGCTCGCCCCGCCGTTCCTTGCATCGATGATAGATTTTCCCTGCCGCAGCAGTTCCTGAATAATTGAATCAGTATTAAAAACAGACGGCTGTCCGAAACCTGTTTTAATAATATTTAAGGCCCGGCGTAAAAACTGATCAGGATTCTTTTTGCTCACCTGAACCATCGAACCCGGCTGAAGTATTCTCATCTCCTCTATGACATCAAGAAGCAGGTAGGTAAGTTCATTAACAGCATCATTTCCGTCTTCAGTAAGACCGCCAAGGTTTATCAGGCAAAAATCTGTGTAGGTATTGCTTTCCTGTGCCGTAACACCAACTTTCGGAGGAGCAGGCTGATTATGAAATTTTATCCAGAATGATTGCAGCAGTTCTTTAGCTTTTTCTTTAGTAAGCATTCCTGTTTCGATATCGTGCTGATAAAATGGATTGAGATGCTGGTCAAGTCGCCCGGGATTAAAAGAATCCCAGGTATTAAGCTCTGTTATCACACCGATGTGAACGAACCAGTAATACTGAAGCGCTTCGTGGAATGTCCGGGGGGCATTTTCGGGTACTCTGCGGCAAATCTCTGCCAGCATATCCAGTTCAGCCTTTTTCTGGACATCTTTTTCTTTTTTACCAAGTTCCAAAAGGTATTCAGAATAACGTTTTGCGAAATTAATGAGAGCCTCCGCTGTTATTCTCATTGCTTTCAGCTCTTCTCTTTTATTAAATGCATCAGGATCAGCATAAAAATCAAGCCCGCTGATGCTTTCATCAATGTCTCTTATGAAGTCTTTAGTACCTTTCATATATATTTTATTATCAAGGACAGTATGTCCCGGCGCCCGCTGTTCCATAAACTCAGTAAATATTCCTGCCTCATAGCAGTCGATCCATTCCCTGTCAACTTCTCCGAATATCCTGTCCCGGAGAGATCTTTTGCTCCAGAAAGGAATTATTTTTTCTTTTTGGATTTCAGCCGTATACTCATCCACCTTAAATGAGATTTTTTCACGTGTATTAAGAATCTCAAAATCCTTTAGGGAATGCGTGCAGATCTCGGGATAAGTCGGTGTCTGGTGAGGTCCGGGACCTCTTTCGCCGACAATCAGCTCACCTTCATTTACACATAGTTTTTTGTGTTCGAGAAGGTATTTAAAAGCGAGTGCCCTGCCGACAGGAACCGATACCCTTTCGGCTTCACCGCTCTTGTAAAACTCGGTAAGAAGCACTGCCCTTTCGATGGATATTGATGGCGAAGTACATAATGTTTTTTCACGAAGCGCGTTTATTCTTTCATTCATTTTTTATCCTCTTACGGAGACTTCAAACCGGGTGTCTCCGAAGTAATTTATTATTTCGTTCAGTTTATCTTCATTCTGTGTTTTGAGATTTCCGAGTCGCGAAGGCTTATTAAATCTCTTATATTTTGATTCTGCTACCTCATTATAGGGCAGGAGATCAATCTTCCTGATATTATCAAGGCGCATTAAAAAATCAGAGAGACCCGAAAGGTTATTTTCGGTGTCGGTAATTCCGGGTATAAGCGGGATTCTAATAATAACCTTATTGCCTTTTTCTGTTAAGAATCTGAGGTTATCAAGGATTGTTTTATTCGATACCCCTGTAAATTTCCGGTGAAGCTCTTCATCAAGAATCTTTAAATCAAAAAGAAAAATATCAGTTAAGTCATAGATCCTGCTGAAAAAACTTCTGCCGGCATAGCCTGAAGTATCTATCGCAGTATTTATTCCTTCAGTCTTACATTCAGAGAGCATCCCCGTTAGGAATTCATTTTGAATTAAGGGTTCTCCTCCCGAAAAAGTTACTCCCCCGCCCGATTCATCATAGAACAGCCGGTCTTTCTTTATCTCAGTTAAAAGCTCTTCAATTGAATATTCTTTGCCGAAAAGCTCTGATTCCTGCTCACAAATTTTATTTGCAGAATTTAGTGAGCTAATTGCTATTTTCTCAGGCAGCAGCCGTATGCTTTCAGGATTATGACACCACCAGCAGTCGAGGGGACAGCCTTTCAGGAAAACAGTAGTGCGGATTCCCGGACCATCATGAAGTGCAAATTTTTTTATATCGAAGACTATTCCGTTCATCATTCCCCATAAATTAATTCAACCATTTAAAATTCCTAAAAAAGCTTTCAATATGCAAAGGAATTAGTTCTCCTCAGCCGTTTTTCATGAAACTTCATCGAAGTTCATGAAGTAAAATCTTCATGACTTACTTCCGGAGAGTTCCGAAGTTAGATAAATATCACTTTTCAATCAGTTCAAACCAGGAAAACATGATAAATCAGATAATTATTTTATATTACCGAGTGAACATAATCTGAGAGTTTATTATGGCTGACAGGATTTTCATAGAAAAAGGCGACATCACCAAACAGAATGTTGATGCAATTGTAAATGCTGCCAATAACACTTTACTTGGCGGAGGAGGGGTTGACGGCGCCATTCACCGTGCAGCAGGACCAGAATTAATTGAGTATAACCGGAGGTTGGGCGGCTGTCTGACTGGTGAAGCCAAAATTTCTCCTGGTTTCAAACTCCCGGCAAAATATATTATCCATACAGTAGGGCCAATATGGCAGGACGGCAGGCATGATGAAGATGACCTCCTCACCAACTGCTACAGAAATTCCCTGGAAATGGCTATTGAGAATGATGTTAAAACTATTGCTTTTCCTTCGATAAGTACCGGAGCATATCATTTCCCTCTGGATAGGGCGGCAGAAATTGCTGTACGCGAAGTGAAAAATTTCCTTGAAAAAAATGACGATCTTGAGAAAGTTATTTTTATTGCGTTTGATGATGAGACTTATAATACCTATAAGGATATATTAAACAGTAAAAATTAACAGGTAAATCTTTCCAGGATATTTCATTTAACTATTGATAATGTTAAAATGGGATGTATATACCTCAATTCTGACGGAATATTAAAGTTTCCGTATATATATTTTTAATTTCATTCAGGCATATTAATTGTAAATTACATGCTATAAATTTCGGGGACTTAAAATGAAATCAAAAATTACCTTCTTTTTACTGGTTATCAATTCAATCATTCTGTCTCAGCCGCAGATTTCGTGGATACGGGAATATGATACTTCATCTCCGGATGAAAGTGGAATATCAGTAACTGAAACAAATGACCATGATGGTTATATAATCTGCGGATATCGCAACATGCCGGTTAGTCTACAGGATTTATTCCTCATACGCACTAATATATCAGGCGACACTGTCTGGACCAGACAATATGGAGTAGAAAACGGAAGCGATTATGGAATGAAAATATTAAAAACAGGAGATGGTTATATAATAGCCGGGATGAAGACAAAATATTCGATTCTTAATTTTACCGGATGGCTGCTTAAAATAGACGAGAACGGAGATACTCTGTGGACAAAAACACTATTGGATTCGGCAAGAATTATGTCAGTTTGTCCTGTTCCGGGCGGAGGATTTGCTATCACCGGCACCCAAAGTTCAGGGATATATTATAAAGCATTTGCAGCAAAAACTGATTCTGAAGGAAACCTGATCTGGTTAAATTTTTACGGTGATTATGCGGACTGTTTCGGGTTAAGCATTATAAGCACTTCGGATAATGGCTTCGCAATACTGGGCAGCGTTAATGCACCACCTGTGTACACTGATGATCTTTGGCTGATAAAGTTAAACGGCCAGGGTACAAAAGAGTTTGACTATGTTTATGATTTTGACTGCAGCTGGGGCAAAATCATTGAGACTTACGATGGAAGTTTTCTTTTAGGTGTGTCGGCGTTAAGTAATCTTTCATTTTTGAAACTGGACGTAAATGGGGATCTTATTAACTCATTAAGTTACCTTGGTGAGGAATATGACATTCCTGATCTGATACAATCTGCCGATTCAAATTATATATGCCTTTACACAGATGTATTCGGGATAAATGATTATTCTAATATTATTGTTCAGAAAATGGATCAGGATTTAAACGGGATCTGGAGCAAAACAATATCCGGCGATCGTTATTATTCTGATTTCAGTTTTGCTCTGTCTGAGGATAATAGTTTAACGGTCACGGGCTGGTCATCCTCACTATCGGGTGATGATAGAGATATTCTCCTGGTGAAGCTTGAAGGTGATATCATTCCGGTGGAACTTCTCTCTTTTAAAGCGATCGCCGAAAAAGATCATGTATTTTTAACCTGGGAAACAGCGTCCGAAGTAAATAATTATGGATTCGCCGTACAAAAAACTTTTACCCCTAATGATGGAAACTGGAAGGAAATCGGCGTTATTCAAGGGAACGGGACAACAACCAAACATAGTTCTTATTCCTTCACAGATTTAATACAAAAGTCAGTACCTGTTTATTACAGGTTAAAACAAATCGATCTCAATGGGACTTTCACATATTCACAAGAGATAAAAGTTGAGTTTAGTCCGGTTCAATTTTCACTGGAGCAAAATTATCCGAATCCTTTTAATCCTGCAACAACAATAAATTATTCGATCCCGCGCAATGCACTTGTAAGGCTTGAAGTATATAATATATTGGGAGAAAGGGTTACAACCCTTGTAAATGAAACTAAATTTCCTGGCAACTATTCCATCAAATTTAACGGCAGCAGATACTGCCTCCGGCGTATATATTTACAGTTGACCGCCGGGGAAAGCATATTAGTCCGGAAGATGCTTCTGATAAAATAAATTTATCTTAAGAACAAAATTATTACACCTATTACGGCAATAAATGCTCCGGAAACAGCACGAGCGGATAATTTCTCTTTATAATAAATCCCGGATATAGGCAGCATAATGATTGGGACCAGCGCCATAAGTGTGGATGCAATTCCTACTTTAGTAAATTCGATTGCAACAAGGCTAAGTGTAACACCAAGTACAGGAGCGAGAACTGTGGCGACTATTGTTGCTTTCAATGCCGGTATTTCTTTCCTGTAAGTTGCGATCGGATTCCTGTATCTGCGTAATAACAATCCACCAATAAGGATTATTACTCCGGCGCTTGATAACCTTGCAAAACTTGCAACGAAACCATTTACATAACCTTCTGCAAACGCAAATTTAGCTAATATCAATCCCCCTGCCTGACCGGCGGCGCCCAGGAATCCGTAAAGAATTCCGATTTTATTGAAATTCCTTTTTAGTGACTTCTCTGCTTTCTCGGTCACTACCAGCACAACCCCGGAAATAGTTATAATCATTCCGACGATGCCGAGAGGAGTTATAAATTCATTCAGGAATACCCATGCCAGGATCGTACTGATTGCAGGAACGAGGGACATCAGAATCATACCGAGGCGTGCCCCGATAAGCTGATAGCATTTAAACAGGAATGAGTCGCCGATTACAAGTCCAACCACCCCGCTGATGATAAGATAATAAACCTGTAAGGCTGAAAGTGTGTAATCAATCCCGGAGACAGCGACAATAAGAAATAGTATTACAGCAGCAAGGATTATCCGGTTGATGTTTACCTGAACTGAACCAACTTTTTCCGCTGCAAATGCGAAGAGGAAAGATGTGACAGACCAGAGGCAGGCGGTTACGAGAGCACTAATTTCACCAATGTAAGGCATGTATCAAGTAAAAAGATAAAAGTATCAAGAAAAAAGTATTAGAGAAAAAGTATCAAGAAAAAAGTATTAGTATTAAAGAAAAATTAAGATTCAAAGATAAGGGAAAGTTCTGTTTTTACATAAGTTGTTTTTCCAAAGGAGATGCTTTTTCCCTCCCAAAAAAGTGTTTAAATAATCAGCAGATATGACAAAATGTCAGGTTCAGTATTTATGCCGTATTTATCTCGGGGTTATGCCGTATTAGTGCCGTAGTTGGACTCAAAATGAGACAATGCAAATATGGCAAATAAACGAAATTTTCCACTGTTGAATAAATTTATATATGACAAAATGTCAGTGTCTCAATCTGGTATTTAAAATCATTTTATCTTTTAACTTTTTACTTCCTACTTTTATCTTTTTACTTTTATCTTTTTTTATCTTGTTCACCCTGCTCTTAAAGCATTGACAATATTCAACCTTGCTGCTCGGACCGAAGGAAGGAATCCTCCGAAGAATCCCATAAGGGCTGCAAATACCATAGTCCAGATTACTATTGAAGGTGATAACGCAAATGAAAAAGCTAATTCGGAGAAAGAGTTGAAATTTAAAGTTGATATAGAAATAAACTGAAGTAATGAAGCAAGGATGATCCCAATTGCTCCGCCCAGCAGTGATATAAATAATGACTCAGTAAGGAAGGCTATTAAAATACTTCTGCGGCTGAAACCAAGTGCGCGTAATGTACCAACTTCAACTGTGCGGTTTGCTACCGCAGCATACATGGTAATCATAGCCCCGATGGTTGCTCCGAAGCTGAAAATAATAGTTATAAACAAACCAAGTATCCGGATGAAGCCCGCCATAATTTCCGATTGCTCTTCAAAATATTTTTGTTCGGGCTTTGCCTCAAACTGGTTAAGACGCTGCTCTTTATTAAAAGCATTCATAAACTGATCATAGTGCTGTGGATTATCAAGCTTAAGAGTTACAGAAGAAACCGTACTTCCGCGGTTAAATGCTCCGAGAAGCTGAACTTCATCTCCCCACATCTCGGAATCAAATCCGCTGCCGTCGGTTGAAAAAATACCCACGATCTTCCAGTTATCGCCTGCAAATTTCACCTGGCTGCCTATCTGTGCACCTTTGAATTGTTTTGCTATTGATTGTCCTACTATTAATTCCCTGACTCCCCAGTTGAACATTCTTCCGTCTGTTATTTTCACCTGCGGTCTCAGCTCTTTGACAGTAGAGGACACACCTCTTACAGTTATATTGCTTACTCCCCCATTCGCTTTTTCAAGATTTATTATGACTACCGGTTCGGTGGAAATAACAGGGGTACCGTCAGCTTTTTTAGCAATATAGGGAAGTGATTTAATAATGCCCTGGGTATCACCGCTTATGATACTTGAGATTTCTCCGTTTGCAGCTTTCCTTACTATTTTAATATTATCCGGTGAACCGGTTGAAACCAGGGTTTTTTGTATTCCGTAAGCCATCATCAATACGGCAGCGAATACAAAAACAACCATGGCGATTCCGGCAATTGTAATTGCCGAAGTAAGCTTTCTGGTTTTGAAATTTCTTAGCGTATATTTAAATGGAATTTTCATTTGAAATCCTTTGAGAAAAAATTTGGCTTATCCTACAAATCTGAATCCGTCAACTATTCGTGTACTTAATGCACGCTGTATTGGAAATATAGCAGATACTATTCCGATAATAACTGCTGCGCTCACTGCAAGCACTATGGTAATTGGTTCAATCTGAAATACAGGGAAAAATCCTTTAGGGATAACTTCTGAGAATCCGCTGACCAGAGGAAAAGTAAGAAATAACCCGATCCCCCCGCCGAGTAAAGCAATAAAGAGAGATTCTCCCATGATCAGACCGACCAGATGTTTAGCCGAGAATCCCAGTGTTTTGAATACTGCATACTCCCTGGTTCTTTCTCTTGCCGACATTATCATTGTATTTGCCAGAACGAGCATTATAATTCCGATTATTACAAAAGACAGAACATTCATTGATGTAATTATTGCACTGGTAGATGCAAGGAATCCCTGCTGAAAAGCTCTCTCTGTTTCAGTCTTGGTTTCAGCAGGAGAGTTTTTAAACAAGGCATCAATTTTTTCAGAAATTTCGGCAGACTTAGACGGGTCACTTATCTTTACGACGTACCAGCCTACATCGCCAGCTCTTACGGGGGCTTCTTCTCTCATTCTGTCATCCACATAATCCCAGTGAAAAAACATCTGAGTAGCATCGGTGGTTTTATACTTAGGTTTGTATATACCGCGAATCACAAAATCCCAGCGCCCGGGATAAATATCCCCATCGATATTCATAACATCGCCGATCTTAAGGTTATACTTTTTAGCAAGATCAATTCCGATTACGCAGGAATTTTTTTCTTTCTTGAATGTAGAAATTTCCCGGGGCGAGAGCACAAATTCAGGGTAAACATCAAAAATAGTATTTGCATCAACCGCAAGCCTGGCAAAGAATTGGTTCTTATCTTTATAGACTCCCTGGAACCAGTTTGAAAAAGTTACTTCCTGAACGCCGGGCACAGATTGAATTTTATCTCTGTATGCATAAGGTAAAGGAAATATGAAAGATACTGCCTGTCTTGTAATCAGTCTGTTTGCAGACGAGGCCTCAACACCAACGGACCAGGCTGTTACTACCGTTCTGAGAAGACCGAATGCAATCACAGCAACAGCAATTCCCAGTATAGTAAGGGAAGTTCTCAGTTTATGCCTGAGAGTATTTTTAAATATCAGTTTCAATACTTTCATGCCATCTCCGGTATTAAATCACCTTTATCGAGATTCCTTATGAGATGAGCCTTTGAGGCTGCATGGGGATCGTGTGTAACCATTACTATAGTTTTATTAAATTCTTTATTCAGTCTTTCCATCAAATTGAGAATTTCATCAGCCGAATTTCTATCCAGATCGCCTGTAGGTTCATCTGCAACAAGTATTGCCGGATCTGTAACTATTGCCCTGGCGATTGCAACCCTCTGTTCCTGTCCGCCGGATAATTGCTTCGGATAATGATAGATTCTGTCGCCAAGGCCGACAATCTCAAGAGATGTCTGCACATGCTTCTTTCTTTCTGACTTAGACAGGTTTGTCAGAAGAAGAGGCAGTTCCACATTTTCAAAAGCTGTAAGTACCGGGATTAAATTATAAAACTGAAATACAAATCCTATATTGGCAGAGCGCCATTTGGCAAGTGCCGATTCACCTAATGCTGCAATATCAATCCCGCCTACGGTTATACTTCCTTTAGTCGGTCTGTCTATTCCTGAAAGCAGATTCAGCAAAGTTGTTTTTCCCGAGCCGGAGGGACCCATCAACGCAATAAATTCTCCTTCTTTAATATTAAGTGAAATATTATGGAGCACAGGAATCTCCATACTATCCCGCCAATATGATTTGGTAACATTTGAAACATTAATTATTTCTGCCATTTTTACTCCGGTATAAATTGCGTTTTAGTTTACAACATCACAATCCGAATCACTTTATCAGTTACAGAACTTTAACTTTGGTGCCATTTTTAATTTCATCACTCACTGCATCAATCACTTTATCACCTTCAGTAAGACCCGATTTAATTTCTATATATGAATCGAGGTCTCTCCCCTTCACCACCGGCACTTCAACAGCATTATCATCCTTAACCATAAAAACAACATCGTGTCCATCCCGGATAACCACCGATTTATATGGAACAACCAGCACGGGCGGTTCATTTTTCACTTCATCAGTTGACTCCCTTGATAAAAACAGAACCTTGGCGCTCATTTCAGGAAGTACTTTGCTGTCGTAGTTCTTAAATCCTACTTTTACAAGCACGGTCGCTTTTGATCTGTCGGCTGTAGGAACTATCTTATCAACGAATCCTTCATATGAAACCTGGGGGTAGGCATCAAGGATTATCTCGCAGCGCTGACCTGTCTTTATCCTTTCTATATATGATTCAGAAACATCAGCCTCCACCTGCAGAGATTTCATATCAGCCATAGTTACGATTGCTCCTCTCGAAGTAGAACTTGCACCCAGGGGAGCTACGATTTCTCCGACTTCAGCATTCTTGGTTAGAACAGTACCGTCGAAAGGTGCCCGGATAAGTGTGTTCTCAAGCGCTACCTGAGCTGAGTTCAGGTTCGCTTTGGCAACATCAATTGAAGCAAGTACACGGTTGTACTGTGCTTCAGCTGCATCTACTTCCATTTGAGTTGTAGCACCCGATTTCAACAGCGCTGTCTGGCGATTATAATTATTCTTTGCATCTTTCAAATCTGCTTCAGCCAGTTTGAGGTTAGCCTTCGCCTCCTCAAGCTGTGCCCTGATATCATTATCTTCCAGCCGGCCGAGAACCTGGTCTTTTTTTACCCGGTCTCCTTCAACTGCTCCAAGAAAAACAAGCCTGCCGGTACCTTTCGAAGCAACTGAAGCTTTCCGCTGTGCCACCACATATCCGCTGGCTGTAAGACTTGTGCTGGTTTGTGAGGGTGATTGAATTACAGCTGAAGTAAGCTTTACTTCAATAGCAGGATTAAATAATGATCCTGCTATGGTATAGCCGAGAAACAGCAAAATCGCTGCAGCAATAATTACTACTATGATGATTACTTTTTTTCTGGACGAATCGGGATTATGATTACCAGACCTATCTATCTTTAAAGACGATAAATCGGCTTTACTTGTTTCCATATCTTTTCCGGGGATTTTGAGCTGGAAAATTAAGGAACTATACAATTAAAGGAAAGAAAATTAGAATTACCTTCAGGAAAAAGAGAATGGAGAGGAGTTCCATGATTGTATAGTATCCTCAGTCAGATTTTTGTTTTTTTGGTCAAGATATTAGAACTCACAATAGTTTGTAACGTATAGCGGTGGCTGACCTGTCCCGACCCTAATTCACAATAGGTCGGGAGTGGCCCGCCCTTGCTATATATCCTTATGGGCGGGATGTTGAGTCCTCGAAATCCCGCACATTTATTGACCTTATATTCTACATCGGACCTGCTCTGCGGGATATCGAAGCCACCGAAATCCAAGGATGTCCAATAATTTATAGAGCTTCCTATTTAAAGTTGCTTTTGGTGGCCGGCTATGCCGCGCTAAGATTGAATGATTGCATGTTTGGTGATTGGGAGATGGGTGAATGTAAAAATTGTGTTGAATTTGACATCAGAATACGCTAATCTTAAGGTGTGACTAATTATGTCGCAGTATGACATTTAAGATTACCTTTTCTTCGAAGGATATTTAAATCTTAAATAAGTCGGCTTTTTATTTTACTCAATTACCAGACAGATTATTTTGAGATTAGAGCCTTTAACCATTTTACGGGGAAATATAATTTATTAAATGAACAGAAGTCTGAAGAAATACCTTGTAGCTGCAAGTATTATACTGCTGGTAGTTATATTCTTATTTCTGGTTAACAGAATATATACCAGTACATTAGAGGATGCAAAGCACAATCATCAGATGCAGCAGCTGGAAATGGCTAAATCTGTCTCACAGGGAATTAATTTCTTTATCGAACATCTTGTAAGGGATATGAAGCTTCTTACCCGCAATCCCGATGTTCTTAATCCTCCTGTTAAAAATGAATACGCATCATTGAAATTTTTTAAGGATAACTACGATAGCACAATTATCCGCACAATATTTCTCTCAGACTCTTCAGGAAGGGTCATTTATTCAACCGGAAATAACCTCCCTGAATGGTCACGGGCTAAAATACCTGTTTTAACTGCACAAATTACCAGGACTGATTCAGAATATGTATTTTCAGATGTAATGCCTGATTTTCAAGGGGATAGGAACAGCCGAAAATCTTTTTTGATGATTATCCGGTTAGCAGGAGGAAGAGGCATTAAGACCAATCATTTCATTGGATATATGGTGGATTTCGATATTCCTCATCAGACGCTTCATACAGCCTCTCAAATTAAGCAGTGATGATTTTGCCTGGGTACTTGATGGTGAAGGAAGATTAATATATCATCCGCGGCACCAGGAGATGCTATTCAAATCGATCCTTAAAACAACAGGCGAATGCCGTAACTGCCACGTTAATTTCAATACACAGCACAGGATGATAAAAGCCAGTCTTCCTTCAATTGATGAGTATTATGTCCTTGGAAATGAACCTCATAAAATTATGGCTTATGTTCCGGTTAAGCTTCAGAACCAGACATGGATAATCGCAATCAGCACCTTACTTCCAAAAGTAACTATAGGCTTAAGAAGTCGGTTTCAGCTTTTCTTTATACTGGGTCTGATTATCCTTGCTGTTATCCTTATACTCGGCTTCCTGATATATTTCCTGAACCTGCGAAGAATTCGCGCGGAAGAGGCCAACCGAAACCTCGAAGAGATCCATCAATACAGGGAACAATTGAACCAGGCTTCGAAACTTGCCTCTATCGGTGAGCTGGTGGACAGTGTGGCGCATGAAATAAACACACCGGCCGGTATTATTGCTGCTCATGCCGATGCCATACTCCTTGAGAATAATACTGACAATAGTCTTAAAGAGGAATTGAATATCATACGGAACCAGACCCGCAGAATAAGCGATTACACCAGGACTCTTCTTACTTATTCAAGACTGATGCCCTTTAAACCCGAAGCTATCCGTATTGAAGATTTAATTGATGAATGCATTTACCTGATAGGCCACAGGCTAAAATCACGGAAAATACAGTTATCAAAGTCATACGATACTTCTCTCCCGTTGATCCTTGCAGATAAAAGGCAAATGGAACAGGTAATGATGAATATATTAAGTAATGCCATCGATGCTTTACAGGAGTATGGAGGAATAAAGATAACAACCGGCAAAAGTACCCTGGGAAAGGATCCGGTAGGATTAAAAAAAGTGAGCGGGATTTTTATAGCAGTTGAAGATAACGGCACAGGAATTAAAAAAGAAAATCTGACCAAAGTCTTCAATCCCTTCTTTTCAACCAAGCTTGATAAACAGGGAACCGGACTAGGGTTGTCTATTTCGCGCACGATCGTTCAGCGCAGCCGGGGAAAGCTCGAAGTGGAAAGTGAAGAAGGCAAATACACTAAATTTATCATTACTCTGCCTTACACCAGTGAAGGGATGAAATTATGAATGCGAAACCTAAAATACTGATAATCGATGATGAACCTGATATGCTGAGAGGCTGTTCTAAAATACTTGCTGCTCTTGGCAATAATCCATTTCCTGTCCCTGATGGAAACCAGGCAATCAAACTGCTTCGGGATGAAGAATTTGATCTCGTATTTTGTGACTTGCTGATGCCCGATTTTGACGGAATGCAGGTACTTGATGCTGTCCAGAAAGTAGCCCCGAATACACCTGTCATAATATTTTCAGCTTACGGTACAATTGACAGGGCAGTGACAGCAATGAAAGCCGGAGCCTTTGATTTTATTGAAAAGCCGTTTGAAACAGACAACCTGAAAATTCTGGTTGAAAAAGGGCTGCGGCAGAGAAATCTATATAAAGAAAGAGTCAGCCTGCTTAAACAGCTTGAAGATAAATTCAGGTTCGATAATATAATCGGAAATAGTGAATCTATCAGGAAAGTATTTGAGATGATTGAAAGCGTTGCCGATTCGGATGCGAATGTCCTGATTACCGGTGAAAGCGGCACAGGAAAGGAACTTATAGCACGCAGCATTCATGCTCACAGCGGCAGGAAGCTTAAACCATTTGTCCCGGTAAACTGCGGAGCTTTTCCTGAAAACCTGTTCGAAGCAGAGCTATTCGGATATGAAAAAGGAGCATTCACCGGCGCCACTCACAGGAAAATAGGGCTCTTGGAATATGCTAACGGAGGCTCTTTCTTTATGGATGAAGTCTGTGAACTGCCCGTCAATCTTCAGATCAAACTGTTAAGAACTTTACAGGATCAGCAGCTGAGACGCCTTGGGGGAAATGAATTATTACAGGCTGATTTAAGGCTGATTTCTGCAACTAACCAGGATATAAATAAGGCTCTCGAGAAAGAGACTATGCGCAAGGACTTCTATTACAGGCTGAATGTTATAAATATCCAGGTGCCCTCTTTAAGAGAAAGGAAAGGAGATATCCGCCTTCTCGCAGAACACTTTCTTATTAAAACTGTTAAATCATCCCCAAAAAACATAAAAGGATTCGATGATTCTGTGCTTGATTTATTTGAAACCTATGACTGGCCCGGGAATGTCAGGGAAATGGAAAACATTGTTGAAAGAGCAGTTGCCCTGGTCAAAGGAGAAAAGATAACTCTTAATGAACTTCCGCCGCAGCTTACTTCAAACCGAAGAACCGTAAGCCAGTTCCCTAAAAGTTCTTTATCCGAAGTCAGAAATAAGGCCGTCGAAGAAGTTGAAAAAAAATATTTCCTCTTTTTACTTACCAAACATAAGGGAAACATCACCCGCATCTCAGAAGAAGCCGGGATGACCCGCCGCCATATCCACAGGATACTTAAAAAGTATAACCTTGATCCCCAGGTATACAGGAGGGGGGATTAGTAATTAGTAATTGATAATTAACAATTATTAATTAGAAAGTAACATTTTATAATTAGTGGGACATTAGGGATACACTTTTATAGAATCTGCTTCTTCACTTTTTTGATTCCCTTCTGAAATTTACATGCAATTCTTTTGATTTTAACTCATTAACAAAACATTCACACCCGGATATTTTTGTGGTACAATAAATGTCCTTCAGGCACACAGAAAGAAAAGGTATCGCTTATGAAGTTCAGAGGGATAATACTTAGCAGCGATGAAAAGACAATATCACAATGCTTCGAAATTTGTTCGGAGATTGGTATTGCTCTTGTGCGGAAAAAAGAATTCGCAGGATTCATTCTTGATTTACAGGAAAATGATTATGATATGATAATCTGCGACTGCAATGAAAATTTCACTGCCTGTCACAACTGGGTAAAGATAATAAAGCGAATAAATCCTAAGATCCCCTTGATTATCTTAAATGAAAAGACAAATGCCCGGGAAGGCGGAATTCTTTACCAGGAGGGAATATTTAATCTTACCGAGAAGCCGATTGACAATAACATCATAAAAGAAATTATTACAGCGACTATTCCATTTTACAAACAACAGTAACAAAATAGTATTCTTATTATGGAAAAACCCGATCTACTAAACAAACCAACCAATCGAAGAAGTTTCCTGAAAATTTTTGCGATGACAGGAGTTACCGCCTTTACTGCCTCTGTTCTCTACCCTGTATTTTCGTTTCTGCGTCCCCCAAAACAAAGGGAAGTAGAAGTTTCAAGCGTAAACGCCGGAAAAATAGAAGACCTGAAGAAAGCAGATTACAAGATTATCCGTTTTGGAAACGAACCCGTAATTGTCATACCGGATGGAGATAAGTTCTTAGCTTTTTCCGCCAGATGTACTCATCTCGACTGCACAGTCCAGTATGCCAAAGACAAGCACGTTATATGGTGCGCCTGTCATAACGGTAAATACGATTTGACCGGACGTAATATCTCCGGACCTCCGCCAAGACCCCTTGCCAAATTCAAAACAATTATTAAGGGGGATGAATTATTGATTACAAAAACTGCGTAGAACCAAAATGAAAAAACAATTCTTAAAATTATACTCCTGGGTTGACGACCGCGTACAGTTTGAAGACTTAATAAAATTCTTCAGTAAAAAGTATGTACCTGTTCACAGGCATTCTATCTGGTATTACTTTGGAGGCGTTTCAGTGTTCCTCTTTATAATTCAGGTTGTCACTGGTATCCTTCTCCTTTTTTACTACAAAGGAAGTGCAGATCTTGCTTATGAAAGCATTCAATTTATAATGTCAAAAGTGCAGTTCGGCTGGCTTGTAAGATCAATCCATGCCTGGTCTGCAAACCTGTTCATATTCTCGCTGTTCATACATATGTTCAGCGTATATTTTGAAAAGTCATACCGCAAACCGAGAGAAATGACCTGGTTTTCAGGTATGCTGATGCTGTTCCTTGCAATGTTCTTCGGATTCAGCGGGTATCTGCTTCCCTGGAATCAGCTGGCATTCTTCGCAACAAAAGTCGGTACCGATATCGCAGGCGCAATTCCAGTTATCGGGGAACCGATGAAAATTTTCCTGAGAGGCGGAGATGATGTAACAGGCGCTACCCTCTCAAGATTTTTTGGATTCCACGTCGCACTGCTGCCGGGTATTTTTACAATACTCCTTGGGCTCCACCTGATACTTGTTCAACGACAGGGCATGAGCGAACCTCTTGAAACAAAAGAATCAAAGAAGGTTCCTCTTAAAAAGATGCCTTTCTTCCCTAATTTTTTTCTCCGCGATCTTCTGTTATGGCTATTGGTACTGAATCTCCTCGCAGTGCTTGCAGTATTTTTTCCTGCTGAACTCGGGCTGAAAGCTGATCTCTTCGGTGTTGCACCAGCAGGAATTAAACCCGAATGGTATTTCCTCTTTATGTTCCAGACACTTAAATACTTCCCCTCACATATAGTACTGTTTGAAGGTGAGATGGTAGGTATTCTTCTCTTTGGTCTCGCGGGAATCCTCTGGCTTCTCGTTCCTTTCTGGGATCGTAAGAGTTCCAGAGGTCAGCGCAATTTAAAGATCAATTATCTGGGAATCTTTGTTGTCATTTTTATCATCGTTTTAACAACTCTCGGGTGGCTGTCGTGAAAAATATACTTAGAACCTGCATAATATTTTTATTCCTCTACTTCTTTTCTGCCATACAGGCATATGCCGCCGGGGATATGTGTTTCTCGTGCCATTCCGATATGGGAAGTTCTCCTGCTGAATTATTTAAAAATGATGTTCACCATCTGGCCGGTTTAAGCTGTTCCGATTGTCATGGCGGAAATAATAAAAGTGAAGATATGGATGAAGCCATGGATAAACAGAAAGGCTTCATCGGAGTTCCTAAAGGAAACCAGATATCTGAGATATGCTCCAGATGTCATTCAGATGCCTCATTCATTTCAAAATATGATAAACATCTTTCTACTGACCAGATGACATTACTTAAAAACAGTGTGCACGGTAAACTTAGTCTGAATGGAACTGACAGAATAGTACAGTGCATAACCTGCCATAATGCACACGGAATTGTTTCTGTAAAAAATCCTCAATCCCCTGTCTATCCAACCAACATTCCTCAGACCTGCAATAAATGTCATGGTAATGCAGCATTTATGAAATCATACAATCCCGAAATAGCGGTTGACCAGCTGCAGAAATACAGGACGAGTGAACATGGTATTCTGAATGCAAAAGGAGATCCGAAACCTGCACAATGCGTAAGCTGTCATGGAAGCCACAATATACTATCGGCTAAAGATGTCAGGTCTTCTGTCTATGCAACAAATATTCCTAAAACATGCTCTGCCTGCCACAGCAATAAGCAGTATATGGAACAGTACGGTATCCCGACTGACCAATATGATAAATACATAGCAAGCGCTCATGGAAAAGCTCTGCTGGAAAAAGATGACCTGAGTGCTCCAACCTGTAACAACTGTCATGGCAACCATGGTGCGGTTCCCCCGGGAATTACTTCCATTTCCAAAGTATGCGGAACGTGCCATGTGCTTAATGCAGATTTATTTTCAGGGAGTCCGCATAAAAAGGTTTTCGACGAGAAGAATTATCCTGAATGTGTAACCTGCCATGGCAAGCACGATATTGCTTCGGTCACAGATAATCTGCTGGGAACAGGTGCGGGTGCAGTATGTTCAAAATGTCATTCTAAATCCGATAATGTTAAAGGCTATGTGGTTGCTGCCCAGATGAAGCAATGGCTCGATAGTCTTACTAACAGGGAAAATCTTGCCACTTCTCTTATATTTGAAGCTGAGCAGAAGGGAATGGAAGTAGAGGAAGAAAAATTCGAATTGAGAAGCATTCATCAGGCCAAGATAGAAACCAGGACAATAGTTCATTCCTTCAATAAAGACAAATTCAAAGAGGTTGTCGATAAAGGCTTTGCCTCTTCGAAGAATGTAATTGCATCTGCACAAGGAGCAATAGATGAATATTATTTCAGGAGAATCGGGTTAGGCGTGTCAGTCCTGATTATAAGCTTTCTCATAGTCATTCTTTTCTTCTACATCAGGAAAATCGAAAAACAAAATCCCCTTAGGGATTAAAAAAAACCGGAGGTATTATGAATAGTGAGATTTCAAATTCTCTGATAGAAGAACTTGTAAATTCAATGAACCGGATGGATAAAAGATTGACGGAAGTGGAGACTGCTTTGAATCTCCGCAGAGAAAACCCGGTGACTGAAAGTACAATAAAGCCTGTCCAACATTCCGAGGATGATGATGATGCACTTGAACTGGCAATAGGTGAATTCTGGTTTGCAAAAATAGGAATATCAGCATTCCTTCTTGGTATGTTTTTTCTTATTACACAGCCGCTGGATAATTATCCTCCTATGCTCCCCATTTTAATCGGATATCTGCTGAGTCTTACTCTTATACTGGTTCCCGAAATATGGCTGAAATCATTCAAATATATTTCCGGATTTTTAATCGGAGGCGGTGCAGCCCTGTTATATCTCACTACCCTGCGGCTTCATTTCTTCGGAATGGAACCGATCATTACAACCAGGCTTCTCCTTGTTATTCTTTTAGCACTAGTCGGAGGACTTGCATACTGGATAGCATCACGACGCCAGTCTGTCTACCTGATTGCTCTCTCCGAATTATTTTTTATGATGACGGCACTCGTCACTGAAATACCATTACTGATATTCACTATGCTGACATTAATTAGCATTTCAGTTGTTGTGCTTTCACTCCGGTTCAATTCATCCAACCTGATGGTATTCGGAATAATTTTCACATTTATGGCGCATGGTTTCTGGTTTGTAAACAATCCCCTACTCGGCCACCCTCTTCTGATCACAAACGGATTTCATTACAACCTTATTTTCCTGCTTGCCTACCTTTCCATCTACGGCGGGGGAAGTTTAATGCTCATCAAAGGAAAGAAACAGGAACTGGATGAATTATTTATGACAATAATGAATGCATCGACTAGGCTACGGGTTGTTTCTTCTGATCTCTATCCTCAGCGGGGTTAATAACCTGGGAATTGTTCACACAGGTGCCTTCGCAGTATTTATGGTTTTAGCTATCTTTTTCTGGACAAAAGAAAAAAGCAAATATGGATCTTTTATTTATGCGATGTCTGCCTATGCCGCATTAAGCGCCGCTATTATTGCCTCTTACAGTGAACCGGCCTACTTTATTCTGCTATGCTGGCAGAGCATAGTTGTAATCTCCACAGCATTATGGTTCAGATCCAAATTCATTATAGTAGCCAATACATTTATATTCGGAGGCATACTGATTACTTACCTGATAAACGTCAGTACTGTAGGGATTGAAGGCGTAAGCTTTGGTCTGGCAGCTTTAATTAGTGCCCGTATACTTAACTGGCAGAAAACGAGGCTTGAACTAACTACGAACACCATCAGGCTTGCATATCTTATTATGGCATTCTTCATACTTCCTTATGTACTTTACGAGGTACTGCCTTCGAGTTTTGTGGGACTGTCCTGGGCAGGACTTGCACTTCTCTACTACCTGATGGGCAGGCTCCTTAAGAATAAAAAATACCGTATGATGGCAGTCTATACACTGATATTAACAAGTCTCTACCTGGCTGCCTTCGGAATTGCATCTGCCGATATTACATATAAAATAATTTCTTTCCTTGCAGTTAGTATTATTCTTCTTATCATTTCAATAATGTATACGAGGATGCGGACCAATACCAAAACAAAAGAAGTTGCCTGAACTGTTTTTATTCCGCACTCTGCAGCAGCCTGACAGTTTCTCCCCTGTCAGGCTTCTTTTTTATATCAGGAAAGTCCGGGTACTAAATAAGCTTTTTATTTTTATTCTCAGGATTTTTAACTTAGCTGTAACGTGCGTAATTATACACGTTTCAAGGACCCTTAATGAAAGTAATACTGCTGTGTGGAGTAATCCTGATACTAATAAATCACCCGATACTGCCTCAGGATAATTTCGTTTACTGCAAAGATGATAAATTCTGTGAAGGTGACTCTGTTTTCTATTTCCTGGGATTCAGCGCTTACTACCTGCAATGGACTGCTTCAGATTCCACGAAAAAATATATTGTAAATGATGTATTAAATACAGCAAGCGAAACAGGAATTAAGGTCGTAAGAACATGGGCTTTTAACTCAGGTCAGGATAGTCTGTCTTTAATCAGATATTCGCCGTACGGGCTGCGTGAAGGCGGTTTAACCGCCCTCGATTATGTCATCTATAGAGCCAGACACTACGGTGTGAAATTAATTTTAACACTGGAAAATAATTACAGTGACTTCGGAGGAATAGAGCAGTATATAAAATGGGCTGAACATTACCTTCGTCCCATAACCGGAAAGGGATATACGCATAATGATTTTTTTACAGATGATTCCATAAAGAACTGGTATAAATTTTATATCAATACAATCCTGAACAGAACAAATGTGTACACCGGCCTAAAATATAAAGATGATCCCGTAATATTCAGCTTTGAATTAATTAACGAAGCATCAAATCAGGGTTTGCCCGTCGGTTTTGTTTATAACTGGTACCGTGAGATGGCTTCATATTTTAAATCGATTGACACCAGCCATCTTCTAAGTACGGGTGAAACAGGGTATGATAACCGTAAAGAAAATTATTCGGATGCTGATCTGTTTTATAACAGCTCCTATTTCTTATTCAATGGCTCAAAGGGAACAAGTTTTCTTGAAAATACTTCAATTGAAAATATAGATTATTCTTCATTCCATTTATATCCAGATTCCTGGCAATTCGAGTCATTAGCAGGAAATACATGGATCAATGATCATACAGTAATTTCGGGGGGTTATCATAAGCCGGCACTTTTAGGAGAGTTTGGAGTAATAAACGAAAAAGCAGGAAGTTACAAAAATTACTTTCAGACAATAAGAGGAACTCCTTCAAAATCAGCCATCATATGGGATTATGTACATCCGGACCTGAAGGATATAGCCGACCGGTATGCTTTCAATGAAATACAGGATCCTGATTTATTCAACTTATTTAAAGAACATATTCAACTTTTAGAAAATGATACCATACTACCGTATAATAAAGATTTTGTCCTTTACCAGAATTTTCCAAATCCTTTTAATCCATCCACAACAATTTCATATACGCTAAAACAGCCCGTATTCGTAAAGATTGAACTTTTCAACTCTCTTGGTGAATCACTCAGGGTAATTGCTCAGGGAATTAAACAGGCAGGAACGTATAAATTATTTTTATCTTTTAATAATAATCTGCTGAGTAGCGGTGTCTATTTCTACAGAATGCAGGCAGGAAGGTATACAGCAGTCAGAAAAATGATATTGCTGAAATAAGGCAGATCTTCCGGTTAGTAATTAGAGTCTTCTTAAACCCTTTTTAATTCTAATCAAGCCTAAACCATCCCGGTGCTTTTATATTTTACCCGTTATATCGATTAGCTTCCGCGGGACTCCTGCGTTCCACATACGTCTCACATACGTCTCACATACGTTCTACATTCGTCCCACATACGTTCATACCCCTTCCTAAATAAAGCTGAAAATATCTTTAATTAAAAAAATACCCCGATCATTTTGTCCAATTGAACCATCATTAACCCTACTTTACAGACTTCTGGCAGAACCCGGGACAACTGACCTACATTCAGGTAAAAGTTTCATTTTGAGAATTCAGAGTATAATCCAACTTCTTCTAAAACGATATTAAATGTATATTTGGAGTAGAAATAACGGATTTTGCATCTTTTTTAACCTGTTTCGTTATGGCACATATCTTGTAAAAGCTGCAATATAAATTCTGTTTATTTTGGAACAATTCTACATAATAAGGCAATTTTGATGAAACTCTCACTGTTCGCATTCTTGTTCTTCCTCTTCATCTCAGCAAATAATAATAGCTATGCCCAGCTGGCTCAGGACGGATGGAGCCTGGGTTTTGGAGCCACCTATCCGAGATTTATCAGTGTTTCAGGAGACGGTTATTCTGCTAATACTAACTTTGGCGGCTACTTGTCTTTTGAAAGAGATTTCTCTGAACATATTTCTCTCAGACTAAAAGGAGGCATTTATCATCTCGAGTCAATTTATTTTAAGAATAGTCAGACACTTACACAAAAAGTTAATGTATTTACGGGCGATCTGGATTTGATTTACTCGATACTCCCCTGCGATTTCGTATCTCCTTTTTTATTAGCTGGCGGAGGATTTGTGGGATCAAAATCTAAAAATTCATATAATCCTGAATTGAATGATTTTGTTGCCGGTTATGAAGTAAATCTTGGTCTGGGTGCATTCTGGAATATTTCCGACAACTGGAAATTAAAAACAGAAATGAACTACCACACTCTGTCACATAATAAACTTGACGGCAACTATAGTGTCAACCAGCAGGATAAAGGTATCTTAGGCGGAAACGGTGATACCTATATGACTTTTGAATTAGGACTCTTATGGCAATTCGCTCCCGGTGACCCTTCAACTATATGTGAAGAATGTCCCCAGGGCATAACGGAGATCATAAAAACCGATACTGTATTTAAGGAAGTACCCGTAGTTAAAGTTGAAAAAGATACTATCTACCGTACTAAACCCATGCTTTTCAATGTCAATTTCGATTTTGATAAATCGAAAATCAGGGTTGAATCATACCCGATACTCGAACATGCTGTAAATGTATTAAAGGAAAACCCTGATATGCAGATTGTAATTACAGGCCATACCGACAGCTTCGGTTCAGATGAATACAATCAAAAGCTTTCTGAAAGAAGAGTTAATGCTGTTTATGATTACCTTACTTCTAAAGGCATCAGTGAAGATAGAATTTCTAAAAAAGCTTTTGGTGAGAAAGAACCTGTCCGGGATAATAATTCTCCTCTTAACAGAGCTTTTAATAGAAGAGTTGAATTTCAGATAATTGATTAAAACAAATGTGTAGAGGCTGATGAAGAATTTGGCTTAATACTTTATTTATTCACAAAAAAGTTGAATATTGTATACTGATTTTTCAGTATTAAGCCAAATTCCGGGGGGAATTGAAACTAGTTGAGTTACTCTAAAAAAAATATTGGTGTGAAATGGGCAGATTGAAACTCTTAACGGGGTTATTGCTATTTATTTCCTTTTTTAATTATCCTCAGTCTTTTATTAAGGATAATGTGCATCCTTTCTCACATTCGCTTATCGGTACAGCCGGAGGCGGAATAACAATCGGTAAGACCGATTACAAGGATGTTAAACTTGGAATAAATGGATTACTTTCTGCAGCTTATTTCTTTCCTGCCACTGATGAGAATATTCTCGGCATAAGACTGCAGGGAGGGTTATCCTCAGTAAAAGGTCAGGACGTTCTTAAATCACCCACGGTATTTAGCACAGATGTATTATCCCTGAGTGCATCTCTTTTGTATTCATATGCGGTTACACAGGATTTTCTTCCTTATGTAGGGGTTGGATTGTCATACCTTTCATTCAGTCCGAAAGATGAAAACGGACAATCGCTCATAAATAACCGCAGAGGAATTTATGATAAAAGTACGTTCGGATTTAATACCGAAGCAGGTATAAATATTCCGGTTAATGAGCAGATAAGTATTCAGATTAATTCCGCTCTTCATTTCATTTTCAGCGATTACCTGGATGATGTTGCTCTGGGAAAAAACAAAGATTTTTATTCCACAATATCACTTGGTATCTCATATGCTTTCTTAAGCGATCGCGATTCGGATGGAGATGGGATTCCTGATGCAGACGACAGATGTCCCCAGGAAGCAGAAGATTATGATGGCTTTCAGGATCAGGACGGCTGTCCGGATTTAGATAACGATGGAGACGGTATCCCCGATCTGAAAGATAAGTGTCCGAATGAAGCTGAAGACTATGATGGTTTCCAGGACCAGGACGGCTGTCCGGATCTTGATAATGATGGAGATGGGATATTGGATAAGGATGATAAGTGTCCGAATGAGGCTGAAGACTTCGATGGATATCAGGATGATGACGGCTGCCCGGATCTCGATAACGATGGAGACGGCATCCCTGATAAAGATGATAAATGCCCGGACCAGGCTGAAACAGTAAATGGTTATCAGGATGATGATGGTTGTCCCGATAGTCTGCCCCAGGAGAATAATGAATCTGAAAAGAATAAAGCTATTGATACTTTTTCACTTTCAGGCGATGATATCTTTTATCCGAATCGTGCAGAAATAAAGACCGGAGCCTATAAACAGCTTGATGAAATAGTTGCGCAGCTGAAGAAAAGCCCCGATGCATACTGGAGAATAGAAGGACATATGGATAGCCAGGGACCTGAACAGTGGATCAGGACAATGTCATCGAAAAGAGCTGAAGCTGTTTATTACTACTTCATTTCACACGGACTTGACGCCTCCAGGTTCACTATTTATGGCCTTGGAGATAAGTTCCCCGTCGCAAATAATACAACCGAAGAAGGAAGAGCTAAAAACAGAAGAATTATAATTGTGAAAGAGCAGTAGTAGTGATTAACTTCACACTGCTCCTTCTCAACTAAGATAAAATTTTTCGCACCTCAAAAAAATATTTCCGGTAAATCTTACCAGAAGTATACCTACCCCTTTTTTTTAGTTAAAAAACCGCTACTTTCCCGGAGGTATGATTATTGTCACTGTTAAAGCAGGTGTGTTGAATATCTAATTTAACGGAGAGAAGCATGGCAACAAATATTCACTTGAGAGCCTTGGACGAAAGCTTTGAAATTGCAGAAAAAATCAAACCTGCAAGAGTTGATGTGAGTGCTGTACATATTGATGAGAGCAATTCCCGTAAAGGCTTGTTGAAACTCTCATTAAGTATAACTTATTTCTTCGTTTTAGCATATTTCCTGGTTAAGCTCCTTGCCTGAAATATATAATCACCTGAAATTTTTAAAAAGCTCTGATTTTCAGAGCTTTTTTCGTTTACGGCCTTCCGTCTTTTCAATCTTAATTTCTTGGTCTAAACTATAAGAAACTTACCGTTAAGTCCTCTGGCAAGAATGCGCGCTATTCGCGGGCAATTTAGATCTGATTCAGATTTTCTTTCTTCAAAAATTTAACATTTTTGCGTTTCCGCAAAAAAGTAAAATGACCCAAAAACAGATGTGGAGATTGGCATCCATTCTATTTATAATTGCTTAACTTATTTATAAATCTAAAAACATAAGGTTTCACCTGGTCCCGGGATTAAGCTCAAAAATACATCTCTGGTGGACAGAACTCAATCTTCCTTCAGAAACAATTGAATTGTTCAATGATTATCTGGATGAATCAGAGATAGCGAAGATTGCAAAATTAAAATTCGGTTGGCTAAAGAAAAGAGCCATTATTTCTAAGGGATTGTCCAGACATCTTATAGCAGAATACCTTGGGATGAGCCCTGCTGAAATAAAATTTTCATATAACAATTTCGGTAAACCTTATATATCTGATTCCGGTGATGATCTTCAATTCAATATTTCACATTGCGACAATATAATCGTATTTGCTTTTTCCACCGGTAATGAACTTGGTGTTGATGTTGAAAAAATAAAGATGATTGATGATATGGAGGGAGTAGTAGATATTTGTTTTACCCGGTACGAAAAAGATTGGTTGAATAAAACTGATTCAGTAACTGAAACATTCTATAAAATCTGGACCATCAAAGAAGCTTTTATAAAAGCTATTGGTAGAGGATTTTCATTTTCTCCTAAAGACATCGAATTAACAAATGAATTGAAAAACCGGATAACAATTAAAAATATTTATCAAAAAGAATTTGTTAAAAAATACCAGACTGCTACAATTAGAATTTTATCGGATTATTTTATCTCCCTGGTTTATGAAGGGAAAAAAGATGTTGAAATTTATAATTGGAAAAGTGATATTTATACCTGAGGTTTATACATGAAGATAATATGCTGGAAGTTCCCGAATATATAAGCAGAATAGTATCCTCAGACATATTTTTGCTTTTTTGGTCAAGATATCAGAACTCACAATAATTTGTAACGTATAGCGGTGGCTGAGTGGCCCGCCCCTTGCGAGTTAAAATTTGGGCGGGACGTATCGAAGCCACCGAAAATCAAAAAATGTTCAATAATATATGGAGCTTCTTACCTATCCGTGGTTGTTTTTGGTTGTCGGCTATGCCGCGCTAAGACTGAGTAAACTCTTTCCTCATAAAAAATTGTTCCGCGGGGTGCTTCAGTTGTTTTTTCTCATTGTTATAAAATTTTAGTTTTTGATTGTAAAATCATTATTTATGTATTAATACAGGACATATTGGTACCGTATCTCTTATCCTGAGAATAATTAATAACCGGATTCTTTATTTTTTGTAATCCTTAAAAGGCATATATTTTGAACATAATAAAAGGAAATCCCGAGGGTCTTATTCTTAAAAATTCAAATGCCGGAAAATAAAGATTGGTTCGGTAATCAATAATTTCTGAACCCTATTGTTTTAACCCCGAGAATTTTTAAGTTACTGATCAATCCTGCTTATTCTGAAGGGTAATTAAATGAAATATTTTAGATACTATGAACACTTAACAGGTTATACAAATATTCTGCAATGCATGATAAACAATTAATCGATCCGGACAAGTCTGAATCTGTTTCCCCCTTTTCACTGACAATTCAGGACTTATTTGAAACCCGGGCAAATCTATATCCTCTTTCCGATGCAGTGGTCTATTCTAGCGGTAGTACTTCATCTGGCAGGCAGATCCTTACCTACGGTGAATTGAATACCAGGGCTAACCAATTAGCTCACTTTTTAATATCACACGGTGTAAAACCTGATATGCTTGTCGGGATATGCATGGAACGGTCAGCTGATCTGATCATTGGACTTTTGGCTATTTTGAAAGCTGGCGGAGCCTATTTACCGGTAGACCTGAGCTATCCCCGGGAACGTCTCTCATTTATGCTCGAGGATTCAGAAGCTGCATTGATCTTGACACAAAAGAACCTTGTTGATAAAATCCCCGAAACAAAAGCAGCTGTCATTCTTCTCGATGACCTGGATTTGGATAATGAAAATACATCCAATCCTGATGTTGTAATGGATGAATCGAACCTGGCTTACGTAATATATACTTCCGGCTCTACAGGTAAGCCGAATGGAGTTATGGTAACTCATCATAATGTTAAAAGACTTTTCCAATCAACCAGTCAGTGGTTCAATTTTAATGAGAAAGATGTCTGGACATTTTTCCATTCATACGCCTTTGATTTTTCAGTCTGGGAAATCTGGGGTGCTCTTTTGCATGGCGGTAAACTAATTGTAGTCCCCTATTTGCTGAGCCGTTCACCAGAATCTTTTTATGACCTGGTAGTAAACGAAAAAGTAACTGTTTTAAACCAGACTCCCTCAGCATTTTATCAGCTGATGCAGGCAGAGGAAATCAGTCATAATAAAAATAACCTGTCATTGCGTTATGTTATCTTCGGCGGTGAAGCTTTGAATATGGCGGCGTTAAAACCATGGTTTGAGAGACATGGTGAAACCAATCCGCAATTAATTAATATGTACGGGATTACCGAAACTACGGTACATGTCACCTACCGGCCTATAACCTCAAAGGATTTGAATTCAGGAAGTGTAATAGGAATGCCGATACCCGACCTCCGCGTGTATATACTTAATGAAAAATTTGAAGAAGTAAAAACCGGAGAAACAGGCGAAATTTATGTTGGCGGTGCGGGATTATCCAGAGGATACATAAATCGCCCGGGATTGAACGAGGAACGTTTCATAAAGAATCCTTTCTCAAACGGCAAGGATGGAAGGCTTTATAAAACAGGAGATCTTGGACGTCTGCTGGAAGGTAATGATATTGAATATCTCGGCAGAATTGACCACCAGGTAAAAATCCGGGGGTTCAGGATTGAGCCTGGAGAGATTGAGAGCTCAATCAGAAATTATAATGGAATCAAAGATTGTGCGGTTAAGGTTCATCATTATTCAGACGATGTTATTCTGATTATTGCATATTTGGTCCCGGATAATATTCTCTCACTTGAGGGTCTGAAGGAATTTTTGAAGCAATTTCTCCCCGATTATATGTTGCCAAACTCATACGTAAACCTGGACAAAATACCTCTTACCCCTAATGGGAAAACTGACTTTAAGGCTCTGCCCATTCCCGAACTTAATGCGGGCCCTCATAATTCAGGAAGCGGTCATATCGAATTCACAGAAACTGAAAATACAGTCAGACAGATATGGGTGAATCTCCTTGGTTATGAAAATATTGGGATGAATGACAATTTCTTTGATGCAGGGGGCAATTCCCTTTTAATGGGAAGGCTGCAGTTAAAAGTCAACCAGGCCTTTAATGAAAGTATATCAATAGTCGATCTCTTCCGCTATCCAACGATAACCTCACTGGCAAATTTCATAAGCAGTAAATCCGAATCCCCTGTAATTAGCGGAGCTGTTAAACCGGACAGAAAAAATCCTGTGGAGACGGATATCGCTATCATTGGTATGGCAGGAAAATATCCCGGAGCAGATTCTATAAATGAGTTCTGGCAGAACCTTGTTGACGGCGTTGAATCTATTACGTTCTTTTCAGAAGAAGAGCTGGAATATATTCCTAAAGGTAATTTGAACTCTGAGATTAAATTTATACGGGCGAGAGGATATCTGAAAGATGCTGATAAATTTGATGCTGAGTTTTTCGGTTTCAATCCCCGCGAAGCATCTGTAATGGATCCCCAGCATCGTCTCTTCCTGGAATGTGCTTGGGCAGCTCTTGAAGATGCCGGCTATTGTTCTGAAAAATATAAAGGGTCGATAGGCGTATTCGCTGGATCAAGTCTGAACACTTACCTGATTTATAATGTACTTAAGGACCGTGAATCTGTCGAAGAGATGGCTAATTCATACCAGATTGCAGATTACACAACTTTAACCGGTAATGACAATGCATTTTTAACCACAAAGATTGCATATAAACTGGGATTGAGAGGTCCTGCAATAAATCTTCAGACAGCCTGTTCAACTTCTCTTGTTGCAGTAGAACAGGCTTATCAAAGCCTTGTTTCAGGTCAGAGCGACATGGCGCTGGCTGGCGGTGTTTCAATAACATTCCCTCAAAAAAGAGGCTACTTTTTTGTGGATGGCAGCATCGGTTCGGAAGATGGTCACTGTAAACCATTTGATGCTGATGCGACCGGAACGGTATTCAGCCATGGAGCCGGTATAGTGGTTCTGAAACGGCTAAAGGATGCAATCAGGGACGGCGATTCTATCTATGCAGTTATTAAATCAATTGCAGTAAATAATGACGGGTCCGACAAGGCCGGTTATATGACCCCGAGCGTTGAGGGCCAGTCGGAAGTAATTTTAATGGCTCAGAAATCAGCTGGTATAGATCCTTCTACAATCAGGTATATTGAAACTCATGGAACCGGAACTCCTGTCGGAGATCCAATTGAAGTTGCAAGCCTGGAAAAGGCATTCGGTAAAACGAAAGAAAAACAATTCTGCGGAATTGGATCTGTTAAAAGTAATGTGGGACATACCGACGCTGCAGCCGGAGTAACCGGTTTAATTAAAACCGCACTGTCACTCTATAACAGGGTTATTCCCCCGACACTGCACTACAAAAAACCGAACCCCCGGATAAATTTTGCTGATTCACCATTTTATGTTGTAGATAAGCTTACTGATTTAAGCACCAGTCAAAGGCCCCTCAGGGCAGCAGTAAGTGCATTCGGCGTGGGAGGGACAAATGCACATGCTATACTGGAAGAGTTTCCTTATATATCCTTCTCCTGTGAAGAGGATAGAGATAAATATTTACTGTTAATCTCTGCAAAGACTGAGAATTCATTAAATAATAACCTGAATGCACTAAAAGATTATCTGCATAATAATCCTGAAGAAGCAATAAATGATGTTGCATATACTTTACAGGTCGGCAGAAAAGAATTTGAATACCGCAGGTATTTAATTGCTGACAGCTGTAAGAATGCTTCAGGCATAATAGAAGATGCAATTAAATCAGGGTCAAATAAAAAACAAATAAGTTTTAATGATAGGCCTCACCTTGTTTTTATGTTTCCTGGTCAGGGAGCTCAGTATGTCAACATGGGCAAAGGACTTTATAACCGGGAAAAGATTTTCAGAGAAACTGTCGATTACTGTGCTGAATATCTGAAACCAATTCTTGAACTGGATATCAGGGAATTGCTTTTTCCTGAAATTAATATTGAAGAAACTGCTAAAAAACTTGAACAGACTGTTTATACCCAGCCGGCACTTTTTATAGTAGAATATGCACTCGCGCGGGTTCTGTTAAGTCTTGGAATTAAACCTGCGTCGATGATCGGACATAGTATCGGCGATTATACCGCTGCGTGCCTGGCAGGAGTATTCAGCCTTGAAGATGCTTTGTATATAATCGCTAAGCGTGCAAAGATCATGCAGGAGCAGGAACACGGCAGTATGCTCTCAGTCAGGTCAAATGAATATGAAATTAATCCTTACCTGGATGCAGATATATCCATCGCTGCGATTAATTCACCTAACCTTCTTGTATTATCAGGACCAACTGAACAAATTAAAGAGTTATCCGAAACTCTCTCAGAACAGAAGATAGAAAACCGGATGCTGTTCACCTCCCATGCATACCATTCATGTATGATGGAACCGGCATTAGAGCCTTTTGCTGCTGAATTTTCAAAAATAAAACTAAATAAACCTGCATCACCATTTATTTCAAGTCTAAGCGGAACATGGATAACTGATGAACAGGCAACAAACCCCGATTTCTGGGCAATGCAGCTGAGAAATACAGTCAGGTTCTCAGATGGGATCATTGAGCTTCAGAAAAAGAACCATCTTGTTCTGATCGAACTGGGCCCCGGCCGTGCACTCTCAACAATGGCAAGTCAGCACCGCAATAATGAAATAAGACAAACTGCAATTACAACCCTGATTCAGCCGAATGAAAATAGTGACGATAAATCAAATCTGCTCGATTCAATCGGCAAGCTCTGGCTTGAAGGAATTAAAATTGACTGGGATAGCCTTTACAAAGATAAGAAAAGACGGAGACTGCACCTGCCTTCTTATCAATTTGATAGAAAAAGCTACTGGATCGAACCTCCGCAGACTAATAAGGTTCAGCCCCGTGTAAGCCAGGCAGAGATTCCGCAAAGAATAAAAAAGGCGGTAAAAAGACCTAAAATTAAAAGGGTGGTACAACAAAGTAATATGACAAGAAAAGAATATATAACAGATATCCTCAAAGGTGTTCTGGAAGAATTATCCGGTATTAAAAAAGCCGACCTGGATGAATCCAAAAGTTTTTTTGAGCTGGGTTTCGACAGCTTATTTATGACTCAGGTCAGCCTTGCTTTCCAAAAAAAGTTTGATGTTAAAATTACTTTAAGACAGCTGCTTGATACAGCGCCTACAATTTCAGCGATTGCTGATTTTATAGATGGTAAGCTGCCCGAAGGTAAATTTGAACCGCCCAGCCTGGAGATAGAGATTGAGGAGGAAGGTGAAGAGATTCTGGATGAATACGAAGATTCCATTACGGAAGCGCCGATGAATACATTACAATCAAACCCCGGCACCAGCAGTGCCGTAGAGAACCTGATTCGCGAACAGCTTGAAATAATGAGAAAGCAGCTCGAAGTTCTGGGGGTAAATGGACCTATTCATTCTTCCGTCAATTCCGCTATTATAAAAGATCAGGAAAAAATACAGAAGGTTGTGCCGCAGGCAGAAGAAAAGAAACCTCAGTCAGAAGATAAACAAGCGAAAAAAGTTTTCGAAAGGTTTGGACCATATAATCCTATCAAAACAAACAAAGATGGTTCACTGACTGAAAAGCAGCAGAAGTTTCTTGATAAATTAATAAAAGAGTACACTGCTAAAACCATCACTTCAAAAAATTTAACTCAGAAACATAGGGCTCACTATTCAGATCCCCGCACTGTCTCCGGCTTCCTTCCCATCTGGAAAGAAATGACCTATCAGGTAATCACTAAGAAGTCTGAGGGTTCAAAGCTTTGGGATCTCGATGACAATGAATACATCGATGTGATTATGGGCTTTGGTCAGTACTTATTCGGACATAATCCCGGATTTGTAAGAGAAGAGATCGAGAAGCAGCTGAAGCTTGGATTTGAGATAGGCCCTCAGTCTCCCATTGCCGGGGAAGTTGCAGAGCTTATATGTGAATTTACTGGATTTGACAGAGCAGCATTTTGTGTAACTGGTTCTGAAGCAGTGCTTGGAGCAATCAGGGCTGCACGGACAGTAACAGGCAAAGATAAGATTGTGTTTTTTGCCGGTGATTATCATGGAATAATCGATGAAGTTTTGATTAAGACTATTGTTAACGGAGACCAGGTCAGAACAATGCCGATAGCTCCGGGTATTCCAAAAGAAAATGTACAGAATACAATTGCTTTAGAATACGGAACTGAAGAATCCTTAAGAATCATTGAAAAACTCCTGCCTGAAATCGGGGGTATCATGGTCGAGCCTGTCCAGGCAAGAAGACCCGATTTTCAGCCGAAGGAGTTCCTTCAGAAATTGCGTAAGATAACCCAGGATGCTGGTATACCTCTGATATTTGATGAGGTGATTACCGGGTTCAGAACTTCGCAGGGTGGCGCACAGGAATGGTATGGAATAAAAGCTGATATAGGGACATTTGGGAAGGTTATCGGCGGAGGATTTCCTATCGGAGTAATAGCCGGTAAAAAGTTATATATGGATTCTTTCGACGGCGGGTACTGGCAGTATGGAGATGATTCAATTCCCGAAGCCGGGGTAACCTTCTTTGCCGGAACTTTTGCAAGGCATCCGCTTTCACTAACTGCCTGCTACGCTGTTTTAAAATATCTTAAATCCAGAGGAGGATCGCTTCAGAAGGAACTGAATCAGAAGGCAAAACATTTAAGTGAAGAACTGAATACATTTTTAATGCAGCGGAATGTCCCTATCAAAATAATGAATTTCAGTTCAGTTATTTATTATAGCCATCCCAAAGATCTTGGTTATTTCAGTCTTTTGTTTTATGTGTTGAGACATAAAGGGATCCATATTCTCGAAGGTTTCCCGATGTTTATGTCGGAAGCCCACAGCGAAAAAGATATCAGGCAAATAATCAGCGCATTCAAAGAGAGTGTAATTGAGCTGCAGGATAATGGTTTCTTCCCTCCCCCTTTAATTAAAAGTAACGACAACCAGAATGTTAGCATTAAAGAAACGGCTCAAAATGGATTCCCACTTACTGATGCTCAAAAAGAAATTTGGGTCGCTTCTCAAATGAGTAAAGCTGCTTCTTGTGCGTTCAATGAATCCGCCCGATTGGAATTCAAGGGTAAATTAAATTTCGAGATTCTGGAAAGAGCATTTGATAAAGTCATTAAAGCACATGAATCACTCAGGACAATTTTTACAAAAGACGGAACTTTTCAGAATATACAACCGGTAAGCGGATTCAAATTAAAATATTCCAACCTGATTTCACTGGATGAAGAAGAAAAACAGATAATTTTACAGGAGAAACTAAAGAACGAAACAACTATTTTATTTGATTTTATAAATGGACCCATGCTGAGAGCTGAATTAGTTAGTCTTGATGAAAGCTTACATATCCTTATTATAACAGCTCATCATATAATTTGTGATGGATGGTCTTTTGATGTCATGGCTAAAGACCTGGGTAAGATTTATAGCGAGGAAGCCCTGGGAAATGATTCTGAATTAGTACCTCCTATGCAGATGCGGGAATTTGTATCTTATCTGGCAAAAGTTAAAAACTCAGAGAATTACAAGGCACAGGAAAAGTACTGGCTTGATAAACTAAAACCACCCTTGAACGAGATATTTCTGCCCGTGGATATAGAACGTCCCGAAGTGCGAACATTTAATGGATCAAGAATTTCGGGGAAAATCGAAAGTGAATTATTTTCAAAAATTAAAGAACTTGGTAGTAAAACCAATAATACAATTTTTACAACATTATTATCTGCCTTTTCGATATTATTAAGTAAATTGACCAATCAAGTGGACATCATAACAGGAATCCCAACTGCAGGTCAGCAGGTTGTCGGGGCCCACGACTTGGTAGGTCATTGTACAAATCTTTTACCAATTAGATTTGATGCAAATCCTGATAAAAAATTTGTAGAATTTTTAAGTGAGGTAAAATCATTTGTACTTGATGCATTTGATAACCAACAGGTGACGTACGGAGATTTGATCACCAAACTCAAATTGAAAAGAAGTGCCGGAAAATCTCCGCTATTATCTACAATGTTTAATATCGATCCGCTCATAATGGGTCTTAAATTTTCAAATCTTGAATGTAAAATGTATTCTAACCCCAGAACAGGATATCAATTTGAGCTGGGATTTAACCTTGTGAACTTGGAAAAAGAATGTCTGATTGAATGCGATTATAATAGTGACCTTTTCCATCCTGATACTGTAAATAAATATATCAATTACTATATAAATATTTTAAAAAATATCACAACTGATCCGGAAATTCCTTTACGGAAAATTCAATTATTAACAAATTCTGAAATCAATGATATTTTAAATACCTTAAACAATAGTGAATATAACTGAACTTTATGACCGTTTATAATTTAGTCAAAGAACAAATATTTAAAACCCCGGAGTCCATAGCAATCACAATTGCCGGTAAGGGAATCAGCTATAAAGAATTGGACGTTGAGATTAATAGAATGGCTGCTTATTTGAAAAATACCGGTGTTCAAAGGGGGGATATCGTGGGACTTTCTGTCACTCGGTCTTTTGAAATGGTGATATCTTTATTAGGCATTATTAAAATAGGTGCTTCTTATCTGCCGCTTGATCCTGATTTTCCTCCGGGACGTTTATATTATATGATCGAGAACTGTCAATGCCGGTTTTTATTAACGGAAAATTCGTTAAAAGAATTATTTAAGTCATATAGTGGAAAACTGATAGAAATTGAAAAATACCATTCATTTCCTCCATATGATGATGAATGCGAAGAAATAGATGAAAACAGTGTGGTCTATGTCTTGTATACTTCAGGCTCAACCGGCAATCCTAAAGGTGTACAGATTACCCATGGTAATTTGAATAATTTTTTATTATCGGTTAAAAAAACTCCCGGAATTACAGAAAAAGATTCCCTTCTGGCCATAACTACTCTTTCTTTTGATATTTCCGGACTTGAAATCTATCTGCCCCTGATTACAGGAGCCAGACTTATCATATCTAAAAAAGAAGAATCTAAGGACGGCAGACTCCTTGTAAAAAAACTTCAGGAAGCAACAATTTTACAAGCAACTCCTTCGACGTGGAAACTTCTCCTGAATTCTGGCTGGAATAAGAGATTAAAATTAAAAGCCTTATGTGGTGGCGAACCGCTTACGAGAGATTTGGCCGATAATATTTTGGAGAGGGTTGATGAATTGTGGAATATGTACGGTCCCACCGAGACAACCATCTGGTCTTCCTGTTGTAGGGTTGAAAAGGGAACCGAGAATATTCACCTGGGAAAACCTATTGCAAATACTCAGTTTTATATTTTAGATAAAAATAACAATATCTGCCCACCGGGAGTTCCCGGGGAATTATTTATAGGGGGAAAAGGATTATCAACTGGTTATATAAACAATAAAAATCTAACTGATGAAAAATTTGTTTCTAATCCTTTTGATAATGAAAAGAAGAGTAAAATATACAAGACCGGTGATTTGGTAAAGCTTAACAGTCAAAAGAAGCTTGAATTTTTAGGAAGGATCGATGATCAGGTAAAAATACGAGGTTACAGAATTGAATTAGGTGAAATCGAGTCTGTTCTTCGGAAAAATGAATTTGTTAAGGATGCTGCAGTTATCTCAAGAGACTTTGGAAATGGTAGTGACAGTCTGATTGCATTTTATTCACCCAATGGTTACTCTAATAATGAAAATGTACTGGTGCAGAATAATTCAATAGATTGGGAAAATAATTGGGAAGAATTATACAGGAATGCAATAAGTAAAAATGATACTCATAAGGCTGATAATAACGAAATAGGGTATCTCGTAGTCGATCAGTTTGAACATGATGATAGACTGCGTGAACATTACCTGGAATGGGTTAATTCTACAACGGAGAGGATTCAAGAACTCAATCCCAAAAGGATACTTGAAATTGGCTGCGGTGGCGGGGATATCCTAAAACGTATTATTCAATATTGTGAATTTTATGCCGCATCAGATATTTCAAAAACAATTATTGACCATCTGAATTCTGAACTTGAAAAATTGAATGTAAATAAATCCTCCTATAAATTATTTAATCTTAAAGCAGACGAGGAGTTACCTTTCCCGAAAAGATCTTTTGATACAATTATTATTAATTCGGTTGTTCAGTATTTCCCTGATCAATTTTACCTTGCAAGAGTTCTGGATAAATTGCTGGGTTACCTTGATGACGGTGGGTGTTTATATATTGGGGATGTGCAAAGTTTTACCTTGCTTCCCAATTTTAATTTTTATGATCAGTTAAGATTTGTTGCAAAAGATATTAAAGCTGGCGAATTCAAAAAACTTAATGCTGCGAGGTTAAATCAGGTACCAGAACTCTTTATAGATCCTGAATATTTTCATACCTATTTAAAATCAAAGACTGATAGTTATAATCTTGAAATAAAATTAATGAGGGGTAGCCTGGAAAATGAACCGATAATTTATCACTATGATGTATTTATTTACCTAAACCGGGAAAAAAATAAAAGTACATCAAGAAAAATAGTATGGGACCCAGATAAACATTCAGTTGAATATTTAAAGGAGCTACTTAAAAGTGAAAATAGTTTGATTTATATTGAAGACATCCCTAATAAAAGAATCGGGGAAAGAATCTTTAAATATCAAAAACTCGAAAATTCAAATGATAATGAATCCGCATTTGATATTTTAAATTCTGTTATATACAATGGTCCGGATATAGATCCGGAAAGTTTATGGGAACTTGAAAATGAATCATTTAAAGTCGAATTATTCTTACCGCTTTGGGGTGATCAACTCCATTTCACTGCTGCGTTTGTTCCTAAAGCATTAAAGGATACACTAATTTCACCCGAATACAAGTCTGGTGATGAATTCGAAGCTAAACAGTGTTGTAATAATCCTGCATTAAACTTTGCAAAAGAAAAAATTAATAGGGAATTGAAAAAATATCTTCAGTTATCTTTACCAGAGTATATGATTCCGCTGCATATAATCGAACTCAGAGATTTGCCTCTCACGCCTAGTAATAAAATTGATAAAAAAGCTTTACAAAATATTGAAATTTCAGAAACTAATCTGAACAAAAAGAATGTTTTGCCCGAAACAGTTACAGAAGAAATATTTTTTGATATATGGAAAAAACTTTTGGGTTATGAAGCATTAAGCATAGACGATAACTTCTTCGAATTGGGAGGACATTCAATCCTCGCAGCACAGATGTTTACTGACTATGAAAGGATTTCAGGAAGAAGAATTCCATTATCAACATTGTTTTCTGCACAGACAATCAGACAATTATCCTGTATAGTCGACGAAACAAAAAAGGACAAGAAATGGTCGTCGGTTGTTGAAATTAGAAAAGGCAGTCATGATTTGCCTCCGCTATTTCTAGTGCATGGCGCTGAAGGAAATGTTTTGTTATACAGGGACCTGGCCAACCGGCTTGATTCAAGTCGTTCTGTTTATGGCCTGCAGTCTCGCGGATTAAATGGAACAGATAAGATCAATGAACGTATAGAAGAAATGGCTGAGGATTATTTGTCACAGATTAAACTCGTTCAGCCAACCGGTCCATATAATCTGGGTGGATATTGTATGGGAGGAACTATTGCATATGAAATGAGCCGGCAGTTAATAAATGCGGGAGAAGTGGTTAATATTCTGTTTCTTCTTGAGACTTATAATGCCTGCACAATCACAAATGGGAATAATTTTATAAACAGGACAAAAGAGAAGTTTGAAAATCTGAAATTTCATTATGATAATATTAAAATATTGAAAGGAAACGATAGAACCGATTTTATTAAAATAAAAACTGAAACATTGCTGATTCGTTCTACGGCAAGGATAAAAAAGATTCAAACAAAACTAGGACTTAATCATAATAATGGGCAAAAAGCACGATATTTGTCTTTAAGTTTAAGAAAAATAAATGACTTCGCGCAGTTAAAATACCAACCTTTACCTTTGGAATGTAACGTTGTTTTATTAAAACCAAAGATAAGTTTTTCTTCTGAACCTGATCCAAAATTCGGCTGGGCAGATTTTATCAAAGGCGGTATCAGGGTATTTGACCTTGATGTTGCCCCAAGGGGAATGCTCGTTGAACCTTTTGTTAAAATTACCGCTCGGATTATTGATCAGGAATTATCACATAAATGACGTTTCCTGCAAAAGACGAATAACCACGAATATCTGGAATCAAGAACCGAAATTAATATGAAAAGTCGGTTTTATAAAGATCATAAAATATTTTTAATATTTTTAATTATCTTAATTATTTGGGCTGCCATTCAGATAAAATTTGCCATCCCTTCCTCAATCCTTGATGATTGGGTCAGCTGGCGTCAGGCTGATACACAGACGTTAGCAATCAATTTTATGCATAGGGGTTCAAATATTTTTTACCCGCAAATAAATTGGGGAGGTAACCGTCCGGGTTATGTTGAAGCAGAATTCCAGCTATATACTTATACCATTGCACAAATAATGAAATTAACAGGTATTAGTACGTTGCCCGGCCAATTGCTTAGTCTTTTTTTTATTACAGTAACTGCATTATTTCTTTATTTATCCCTGAGTCTGCGGTTGAAGGATAAATTCATATCATTAATGGGTGCTGTTGTATTTCTTACTGCAAATGGAGCTGTTCATCTTTCAACCGCAATCATGCCCGACAGTCTTTCGATTATGTTTTATTCTGTTAGCCTGTATTATTTTCTAAGATTTATTAATAATCAGAATAATAACAATATAATAGCTTTTATAATTTTCACTATTCTTGGAAGCCTTATTAAACCGTTGGTACTGAGTCTGGGGATAACTCAGTTCTTAATTATTTATTTGGGGCACAAACAAATCCTGAGTTCATGGAAATTATGGTTTGCCTGGATATTTATTTTATTTGTTGTAGGCACTTATATGATTTTCTCCTATAATTTATATCTCACTTATGGGAATTCTTTTGGGGTGATAGGAGGCGATAAAAAATTTCCTACCTTGCACGGCTTAACTGTTTTTATTCATTATCCCAAATTACTATATATGATTTTTGTATGGGGACTTGGACCAATAGGCTTTTTTTCCTTAACCTACATACTGTTGATAAGAAAATTATCCTACATCGAATGGGGTCTTCTTGCGGGTAATCTCGCCGTTGTTTTGGTTGCAATGAGATATATGGTAAACAGGGGATTTGGTCCGCATTATTATATCTATATGGCTTTTTTTGGCGCCTGGCTTTCTGCCCTGGCATTTCTCGAACTCAGAAAAATTATTAAAAAAAGAAAATTCCCTAAACTGCTATATAGCTCTGTACTCTTATTTTTAATTTTAGTATATATTTTTAATTTATACTACAGAACTCATCCTTTAAGTTTTCATTATAATTTAAATGTAAACAATATCGGTTATGAGCTCAAAAAAATAGCATCCCCCGGAACTCTGATAGTGGTACGGAGTATAGCAAATGAAAGAGAGAGAAGTACCTGGGGAAATGGAATAAATAACTTTGAAGATCCACGAATATTTTATATAACGGGACTAAAAGGATGGGCGGTTCCACGAGATCTGAAAGGGTATACACTCATAGAAAAGTACAAAAAACTAGGAGCTATTTTTTATGTTCAGCCGTATAAAAATACGCTTGATGCTCAACTGAACAAATGGCTGCTCGAGAATAGCTCTATCGTCTATAAAGGTGAATCGGGGATAATTTACAAGTTATCAAATTAAAATAACTCGATACTGATATCATTTTTTACTTCTGATCATTTAGTATTATTAATTTTCGATCCCTGTTTTTTCTTGTGCTCATAATCTCATTTGCAGATTTAACTTCTACAAGATCACCAGATTTCAATCCTGAATTCATTATATAAGCTATAGATAAAATTTGCCGGAAGAGGGAATAGTTAGGCTGAATTTTGAGAAATTTTAGAGAATAGGTAAAGACACGAGTCAAGTTAAATTAAATGAATTTATAAATCAAATACTCGGTTAAATTTTTTTGCTCTTAGAGTATTATGCAAAAGATAAAACAAAAAAGGGTTTTGATCACTTTTATTACCATTCCCATTAGGTATTGTACCGGAGCGTAAAAGATGCCAGTTGATTCCAAAAGAATTGAATTTGAGAACTTCGAAACTTCAATAATCGATAAAGATGAAAATAAAATAACTATACAAATCCCGGTAAATTCAGACCGGTACCACTACTTAATTGATCATGTATTCCGGAATATTCCAATGCTGCCAGGGGTGTTCTTTATAGAATTGGCACTTAACGGATATTATCAGCTGTACGGAAAGTATCCTGAGATTATATACAATTTGAAGTTCCGGCAGCCTGTAATTTTAGAAAAAGATAAAATCCTGATCGATATCAGGGTAGTTGAAAACTCGCCCAATCACTTCAAAATATTTTTCTCGGACAATCAAACGGTAACAACTGCAAATGCCGAACTTGAATTAAATTTTGAAATCGAAGATAATAAACCAGCCGATCACCGTAAATTTAATTTGCCCGGATTTATTCAAAACGCAGATACTTTGGATCCGGAAAATTTTTATTCAGAACTTAATAAAACTGGTAATCAGTATGGACCATTTTTCCGGAATTTAAAATCTATCTGGAAAAATGGGAATCAGGCATTAGCACAAATGACAAATATTTCCAGTCTGCCGGGAAATAAAAACCACATCCTTCACCCCGCTTTGCTTGATTCGGCTGTACATTTGATTTCTGCTTTGACCCGGACAAATGGGGAATCATTCATTCTTGATTCTATAAAGGAAATAAAAATATTTAATAAAGATCCGGAAGATGCTGTTTGGTGTATAGCAGAATTAGATCCGGTTCAATCAGAATCCGATGGCTTTGAAGGAAATGTAGATATTATCAATCCATCGGGAGATATTTATATTAAATTCTCCGGAGTAAGGTTTAAATATCCGGAGCAACTCACCCAAAGCAAATCCAGGAAGAAACTGGTTCTTGCTGGATCATTTACAATCGATCCATTAATGGATTCACTTAAATTCTGGAATCACTACTTTGATTACCCTTTTGATATTGAATTTGCTCCCTATAGCCAGATCTTTCAGCAATTACTTGCTCCTTCAGGATTATTACAACAAAACAAAGATGGAATAAATATTATCTTATTGAATCCTGAGGATTGGATTAATTCTAAATCTGAAAGAATAACTCCTGTATTATCAGAAGAGGAATCCTCCTTATTACTCAAAGATAAGCCTGTCTATTTGCTCCCAAACAGAACTAAAATAGTACATTTAAATAAATATGAAACCGATTATGTATATAATGAAATATTCAATGACAAAGTATATATGCGGGAAGGTATAACCATCAATGATGGTGATACAATAATAGATATCGGTGCCAATATCGGACTCTTTACATTATTTGTTAACCAGCAGTGTAAGGAGCCCCATGTCTTTTCATTCGAACCATCTCCTGAAGTCTTTGAACTTTTAAAAATTAACTGCCGGTTATACGGCAGGTATACAAAGGTTTATAATCAAGGTGTATCTGACAGTAGGAAAAGAGAAACTTTTACTTATTATCCTGACTCAACTGTGTTTTCAGGCTTTGCTGCTGATGAAACTGAAGACCGTGAGTCGCTCGGACAGGTAATTAAAAATATTATCGGAAATAAAATACAGGCTGACAGCCTCAATCTGAAAAAATATGCTGATGATATTTCCCGTGAAAGACTGAAAAGTAAATTTCATGAATGCGAAGTAATATCAGTCTCAGATATAATCGAAGAAAATAGAATTCAAAGAGTTGATCTGCTTAAAATAGATGCAGAAAAAAGTGAACTTGAAATCCTGAATGGGATAAAACCTGAAGATTGGCCTAAAATAAAACAAGTCGTATTGGAAGTTCACGATAAAAAAGGTAGTCAACTTGAAGCAGCTAAAAGCATATTAAAAGAAAGAGGATTCCTGGTTAGTGTTAAGGAAGAAAACTATTTGCAAAGATCCGGTCTGTTCAACGTGTATGCCGTTCGGGAAAGAGATACAGCATCAGCTCATACCGATGCGGAATATCGTCAAACCCTTGAGCAGAATATAAAGCTTTTTTCAGATACTGTAGCTTCTTTTGCTAAGGGTTCTAAAACACCTTTAATTATTGGCATTACACCGCCGTCTTATGAGTCATCATCAGATAACGGATTACGGAATTTACTAATAGATGCCGGGAGAAACCTGGCAGAATATTTAAGTGCATACTCAAATATTCATATTATAAAATCTGATGAATTTCTTAAGCCTTACCGGCTCAAAGACTATTATGATAAATACAGTAATGAACTGGGTCATATTCCCTATAATAATGATTTCTTTGCCTCGATGGGTTCAACGATAATCCGGAAAGTCATTTCTTTAATAATCAGTGATTATAAAGTCATTGTACTTGATTGTGATAATACTCTTTGGAAAGGTATTTGCGGCGAAGACGGATACAAAGGTGTTAAGATAACCCGGAATTATAAACAGCTGCAGAATTTTATGATTGATCAGATGAATTCGGGTAAACTCATTTGTCTCTGCAGCAAAAATAATGAAAAGGATGTCTGGAACATTTTTGAAAGAAGAAATGATATGATCCTTAAAAGAGAGCACATTGTTTCTTCAAGAATTAATTGGGACTCAAAATCTAAAAACCTGGAATCCCTCTCCTCCGAACTTAATCTCGGTTTGGACAGTTTTGTCTTCATTGATGATAATCCCCTTGAATGTGAAGAGGTAAGAAAAATGTGTCCTTCAGTTCTTACGCTTCAGTTGCCGGAAAATGAAAACAGTATCCCCTCCTTTTTAAGCAGCGTCTGGGTTTTCGATAAAAGTGGAAATACGGAAGAGGATAAAAAACGGACAGTAATGTACAAAGAAAATATCGCTCGTAACCTTTATGCAGAAAAATCTCATTCCTTGAGAGATTTTATCAACGGATTAGGATTGAATATTTCCATTTATGAACCCGGCAGAAAGCATCTGAGCCGCATCTCGCAGCTGACTTTTCGGACTAACCAATTCAACTTCACATCTATCCGGCGTAATGAACCTGAAATAACTTCACTTCTGAATAATGAAAACATTAAGTGTATGATAACGGAAGTCAGCGATAGGTTTGGGAACTATGGAATGGTCGGTGTTTTAATTTATGAATTTCACAATAATAAAATTATAATTGACACTTTCCTGTTGAGCTGCCGCGTATTAGGAAAAGGTGTTGAATACAAAATCCTGTCAGAGCTCGGCAAAACCGCTGCAAATATCGGAATTAAGGAAATCGGAATAAGATTTGTCCCAAACAATAAAAACCAGCCTGCATCCGACTTCATACATTCCCTGAAGTCTCTTCACACAATTGAACAAGATGGAGAATTAATGTTCTGGTTTCTTCCGGAATATCTTTCTGATCTAAAATATGACCCGGATGATCAGATCCCTACGAGTTTAAATCAAAATAACCAAAAAAAGTTTAATCACAGTATGGCCGGAGATTTCAGCCCGGTTCATTTTCAGAAAATTGCCGGGGAATTATATAATATAAATTTATTGCAGGCAGAAATCGAAAGGAGCAGCTTAAATGATATTAAAGAGAAAAGGAAAGACCTCATTGCTCCCTGTAATAATCTGGAAAGAAGACTGTGTGCAATCTGGACAAAGGTTTTAGGGAAAAAGGAAATAAGTACAAATGATAATTTTTTTGAATCAGGAGGCACTTCTCTTAAAGCAATTCAGATAATCGCAGCAATTAATAAAGAATTGAAGGCGGATCTTTCAATAACCAGTCTGTTTGAATATTCCACAGTTAATTCTCTCGCTCAGCATATATCTGCTGTACCTTCTTCTCCTGAAAGTAATCAGGCTGAAGAAATCAAAGAAAGAGGTGCCAGAAGACGAAACATATCATATAAGAGGAAACGGACATGAAAAACCTGAGGAAAAGCGATGCCCCTATTTAGTATCGTTGTGCCGGCATATAATTCTGCTGATTATCTTGAGAAAACTATTCTGTCGCTTATAAATCAGAATTTTGATAACTACGAAGTGATCATAGTTGATGATGGTTCAACCGATAATACAAAAGAAATAGCCGGGAAATATAAATCAAGGCTTACTTTTATCCGCCAGCCGAACCAGGGACCCGCCTCAGCAAGGAACCTGGGCGTAAAAACAGCAAAAGGCAGATATATTGTGTCCTTTGATGCGGACGATATTCTTTTTCCGGACGCACTTAGAGTTTATGAAAAAGTCATTGCTCACTTCAAAGAACCCCCTTTTATCCTTTCTAAGATGATCTACTTCACTGGCAATGATGAAGTTTTACCGAAGAGTGATCAGTTTAATAAGATTGAATGTTTAAAACACTTAAATTTTTTCAAAAAAAGGAATTCTATTGGTATTTCCAACAGCAATATGATTATAAAAAGAGATAGTTTGATTCAGGCAGGAGGTTATGAATCAGGAAGTTTTAATTTTGATGATAGGTGTCTGGCATTCAGATTAGGTACTGAAAGTCCAATGATCCAGATTAGTTCTCCGCCTACAGTCGGACATAGGGTTTATTCAAAAAGTATATCAAAGGACAGAAATATGCTGACGAGTGCAGCTTTTAATATTATTAACAATGAAAGAAATAACAGCTACCCGGGAGGAGAATTATATAAATCAGATCGCCGTGGTTTGATAGGAACAAACCTGCTTTTTCTGTTCAAAGATTACTTTGGTGCACAAAATACGATTAAGATTCTTCAAGTTGCCGGTCGGGCAAGGATAATGCTGGTACAAGGTTTAATTAGAAAATATAAAAGCAGATCGTATAAAGCCGATTCTCACACAATAACTATTCCGGATAGTTTTAGAAAATGACATTTAAAAAAATAGGCGTAATAGGAGCAGGAAATATAGGAACAGGTGTCGCCACTGATCTGATCATGCATGATATCGTCACAGTACTGATTGATATTTCAGAATTGCAATTGAATAAAGCTAAAGCTGAGATAATTAAAAATATAAGGTTTGCACCATTATTTCATAAATCAAAGCGGGAATTCACAACTGAACATATAGAGGAGTTGATTGTTCCCTCTGCAGATATTGATTCAGTCAGTGATTGTGAATTTATAATTGAAAATGTTACGGAAGACTGGAATGTTAAACAAAATATTTATTCACAATTGAATCGTGTAACATCACCGGAAGTTTGTTACGGGGTGAATACATCCTGCATCTCCATTACACGGATAGGTAGCATAACAAATAAACCCGATAAAGTAGTGGGACTTCATTTCATGAACCCGGTTCATTTGAAATCAACGGTTGAAGTGATACGAGGAGTTCATACGTCTGAAGATACCCTGGATAAAGTAAATATACTGTTTAATCAGCTTAATAAGTCTTCCATTATTGTAAATGATCTGCCCGGTTTTGTTTCAAATAGGATCTCTCATCTTTTTATGAATGAAGCTGCATTTGTTCTGCAGGATCAGGTGGCAAAAGCGGAAGATATTGATGAAATATTTAAGAAATGCTTCGGACATACCATGGGACCTCTGGAAACCGCCGATCTTATAGGTCTGGACACAGTTGTAAATTCTCTTGATGTGCTCTATGATAGCTACAAGGATCCAAAGTTCAGGTGCTGTCCTCTGCTCAAAAAATTAGTTCACGCTGGATACCTCGGAAGAAAAACCGGGAAGGGCTTTTATGAGTATCCGTTACTTTGAATTTCAATGATCGAAAGTAGAATAGTATTAATGGAAAATTCAAGTGCACATTTAATAAATGAAAAAATCAGAAGTTTTATAGTTAATTCAGTTAAAATTCCTGATTTGAAGAGCGATGATAACCTATTTGAAACAGGGATTGTGAATTCATTATTTGCAATTCAGATGATGACATTTTTAGAGAAAACATTTAGAATCCAGGTAACTACCGATGATCTTTTAATGGAAAATTTTAAATCGGTAGATTCGGCGACTTCTTTTGTTCTGCATAAAAAGAATTCATAATTAAGGCTTATTTAATGTTATCCTTGCTCACTGAAAAGCAGAAAGAACTATATAACTGCTTTAAAAAATATGTAAATGAGAGGGTGATCCCTTTTGCTTCAAAATGGGATTATGATGAAGATATTCCACAGGAGTTCATCACTGAGATTGGAGAACTTGGATATCTCGGAAGTTTAATCCCTTCGGAATATGGAGGACAAAACTGGGACGTTGTCACTTTTGGACTTTTGAATGAGGCAATCGGCCGTGGAACTGCTGCCCTGGCTGATTTGATTACTATTCAGGGCATGATTTCAATTACGCTATTAAAATGGGGTACTACTGAGCAGAAATCTTCCTGGCTGAGATTATTAGCCGAAGGTAAAATTATCGGTGCATTTGCACTGACTGAACCCGATACCGGAAGTAATATAAATGCCATTGAAACACAGTTTTATAAAGACGGGAATAAATACAGACTAACCGGCACTAAGAGATGGATCTCTTATGGACAGATAGCAGACTTGTTTTTAGTTTTCGGTAAATCAGGTGATGAATCTCTGGCCTGCCTCCTTCCGAAAAATTCGCCGGGACTTGAGGTTGAACCTATTAATAACATGATGGGCTTTAAAGCCGCTAAAATGGCTCAGTTAAATTTTGATAGTATTGAGATCCCTGGTGAAAATATTATCGGCAAACCGGGGTTCGCTCTTTCAACGATTGCCCCTTTCGCTCTGCACTATGGCAGGATAAGCACAGCTTGTTCTGCTTTGGGATTGCTGAGAGCATGCTATGAAGAAAGTATTGCATATGCATCACAAAGACAGGTATATGGAAAGCCTATAGGGAACCGGGGTATGCTGCAGACCCTGCTTACAAAGATGGGAACCGATTTACGAGCTGCCTCTCTCCTTTGTTACTCTGCCTGCAAAGCTGAAGACGAACATCTTCCGGAAGCATTTGAAGATGTATTAATGGCAAAGTACTTTACATCCAGGGCTGCCGGAAATGCTGCCCTGGAAGCAGTCCAGATACATGGAGCATCCGGCTGTAATGAATCAAGTCCTGTTGCAAGATACTACAGGGATGCAAAGATCTTTGAAATAATAGAAGGAACTACACAGGTACACGAAATGATCCTTGGAAAATCTTTGCTGAATAAATTAAACGAAGTGGAAACGGTAATTGCTTAGTTAGAAGGTCAAATGGATTACTCTCAGACAAAATATGATATTAATAAGACTATAGTTGATTCTTCCGAAACCTTAACTATACAAGGGTTATTTGAAAAACAGGTAGAGAAATATCCTGGTAGTCGCGCAGTAATTTGCGATAAAGAAGACTCATATTTTCAGAAAAATACTCTGAGTTATAAAGAGCTGAATAGTAGAGCTAATCAGGTTGCTAACCATATAAGAAGCTTTAATGTAAATCCCGATGATATAATTGGAATCTCAGCAGAACGCTCATTTGCAATGATTATAGGCATCTGGGCAATTGTAAAAGCAGGATGTGCATATTTGCCGATCGACCCCCGGGGTCCCTCTGAAAGAACCAGTTTCATGCTTTCTGATAGTCAGGCAAAACTACTCCTGATTCAGAATAAACATTCTCAGAATATTAATTTCAGCGGTCCGGTGATCGAACTTGAAGACCCGGAAATTTATACTGGCAGGGATGAAAATCCGGTAATCGTTAATAAGCCGGAAGATCTTGTCTATGTCATTTATACTTCAGGATCCACCGGAAAACCTAAAGGCGTGATGATAGAACATCATTCTTTGTTAAACAGGTTAAGCTGGATGCAGAAAAAATTTCCTATCGGGCAAACGGATGTCATCCTTCAGAAAACCCCTATTTATTTTGATGTTTCGGTTTGGGAATTATTCTGGTGGTCTCTGCACGGAGCATCAATGTGTCTGCTGCCTCCGCACACTGAAAAATTTCCAGCTGTCATAACTCAGATAGTTGATAAATATGGAGTATCAATTATACATTTTGTACCATCAATGCTTAATGTTTTTCTGGATTATATAGAGAATAGGGGGGAGCATGAAATCGAAAAACTGAGTACTTTAAAACATGTTTCGCTAGCGGGGAACCCCTTCTGCCCCATCATGTCCGGAATTTTAATATCCTGATAAGGAATAGAATCGGAACAAAACTAACTAATTTGTATGGTCCGACCGAAGCCACAATTGATGTAGCTTATTTTGAGTGTCCTTCAAATCCCGTTGTTGATAAAGTGCCTATAGGAAAACCCATTGACAATACCCGCTTATTTATAACAAAAGGAGAAAAGCTCCAGCCCCCTGGGAAAGCCGGTGAACTTTGTATTGCGGGAGAAGGATTAGGCCGTGGTTATTTGAATAATAAAAAATTAACCGCAGAAAAATTTGTCGATTGTCCGTTTATCCCGGGAGAAAAGATGTATAGAACAGGCGATATGGCCCGATGGCTTCCCGACGGAAATATTGAATATCTGGGAAGAGAAGATTTCCAGGTTAAAATACGCGGCTTACGGATTGAACTCGGAGAAATAGAAACGGTAATAAGAACTTTTTCATCAATAAGAGCCTGTGCAATAGATGTAAAGAAATATTCAGAAACGGTAATAATGATTAATGCTTATATAGTTTGTTCATCCGAAATTAAAGTCTCTGAACTTAAAGCTTACCTGTCCGATTATCTTCCGGAATATATGATTCCGGCAAATTTCGTCATATTACAAGAAATCCCTTTGACGCCTGTAGGCAAAGTTGATAGAAAGGCATTACCGGAACCATTAATGGTTCACCAGAGTCATTTATGATAAAGTCTGAAAATATTTGTATATGCAAGAGAAAAATACATCAGAAGAAACGTATGAGAATCCCGATATAGCAGTTATCGGTATGTCCTGCAGGTTCCCCGGAGCAAAGAATGTTTCAGAATTCTGGGATAACCTTGTAAAAGGGAAAGAATCAATAAAACGATTAACTGACCGGGAAATCCTCGATTCCGGAGTAGAATCATCGTACGTGCATAATACTTCTTACGTAAAAGCTTCTCCTGTTTTAGATGACCCCGGGCTTTTTGATGCTTCCTTTTTCGGATTTACTTCAAGTGAAGCTTTAGGGTTGGATCCCCAGCACAGAATTCTTTTAACCTGCGCTTATGAAGCTCTGGAAAATGCTGGTTATGATCCCGAAAAATTCCGCGGGAGAATAGGCGTTTATACAGGTTCAGCGATGAATACCTATCTTTTGAATACCCGTTTATATGAAAAATTTAATGATGAATATATTCCCACCCTCATTGGAAACGATAAAGACTTTTTAAGCACAAGAATATCTTATAAACTAAATCTCCGGGGTCCGAGCATAAATATTCAGACTGCATGTTCTACTTCCCTTGTTGCAGTTCATCTTGCCTGCCAGAGTCTTTTGATGCAAGAATCTGATATGGCGGTTGCAGGAGCTGTATCAGTAAAGGTGCCCCATTATGCTGGATATATGTATGACGGAGGAGGGATAGTTTCACCGGATGGACATGTTCGTGCCTTTGATGCCAGAGCTAATGGAACAGTCTTCGGAAGCGGCGCCGGGATTATCGTGCTGAAAAGGCTGTCCGATGCGGTGAAAGACCACGATAATATTTTGGCAGTCATCAAAGGGTCTGCAGTAAATAATGATGGCTTTGAAAAGGCTGCTTATACTGCTCCTGGAATAAAAAGCCAGGCAGATGTGGTGATTGAAGCAATTTCCAATTCCGGTATAAATGCCGGGGATATAAGCTATATCGAGACGCATGGTTCCGGTACGCCTGTGGGAGATCCCATCGAAATTGCTGCCTTAAACAAAGCATTTAGAAAGTTTACAGACAAAAAAAACTTTTGTGCCGTTGGTTCTGTAAAAACCAATATAGGACACCTTGACGCAGCTGCAGGAATTGCCGGAATTATTAAAACAGTGCTTGCACTGCAAAACAAAAAAATCCCTGCCAGCATCAACTATGAAGAACCAAACCATGAAATAAATTTTTCAAATACACCTTTTTACGTTAATTCGTCCTTAAGTGAATGGAAAAGTAGTGGTAGAAGAATTGCCGGAGTCATGTCCACAGGGATGGGAGGAACAAATGCTCATATTATCATTGAGGAAGCTCCTGAAATCAGGAAACAGTCTCAATCAGAATCCCCTGCTCTGATTTTATTTTCAGCTAAAGATGCTGCTTCACTGGACAAAAAGACAAATCAGCTTCTTAACTATATGTCCGGTAATACCAATCTAAATTTAAGAGATGCAGCATATACCCTTCAATGCGGACGGAAAGAATTTGAATATAGAAAATTTTTAATAGCTGAGGATCGCCCCCGGGCAATTGAATTGCTTAAACAGAATAATCCGGAGAAAGTATTTACCGGAAATATCCGGAGTTCATTGAAGCACCCGGTAATCTTTTTGTTCCCGGGAATAGGTGATCACTATGTCGGAATGGGATATGATCTCTACCGGAATGTAAAGGTTTTCAAAAATGAAGTCGATAAATGTGCAGAGATTTTGCGTAATTACCTCGACTGCGACATAAGGGATATTCTTTACCCGGTGAATTTTGGTAAAAAAGCCCCTGATGGAAGTATTGACTTAAAAAAGATGCTGGCAGGACGAAATACTAACGTAGAAGATCCAAATTCCATCAAACTTAACCTGACTCTTTTTGCGCAGCCTGCATTATTTACTATCGAATATGCGCTTGCAAAACTTTGGATACATCTTGGAATAGTCCCCGATGCAATAGCAGGACATAGTATGGGTGAATATACCGCGGCTTGTTTATCCGGAGTTCTATCATTGGAGGATGCATTAAAATTAATCGCCAGACGTGCAAAGCTTGTGAACGATTTACCCCGGGGCGGGATGATTGCAGTAACACTCCCGGAGAAAGAAATATTACCCCTGCTTGATGAACAGCTATCTATTTCCCTTATAAACTCTCCGGAATTATGTGTTGTTGCCGGTGCAGAAGACAGCGTAAATAAATTGGAAGAAGTTCTTAGTAGCCGGGATATTTTATATAGGCGTGTACAAAATGCTCATGCTTTTCACACAAAAATGATGGATCCGATATTCGATAAACTGTTGGATGAAGTTAAACAGGTTAAATTAAACTCCCCGCAGATACCTTTCATCTCAAATGTTACAGGAGACTGGATTACTGAGCGCGACGCTATAAACCCGTATTACTGGGCTAAACATACCACAAGCACAGCCAGGTTCAGTGATGCTCTGGAAAAAGTCTGGCAGGTTGAAAATTGTATTCTGATCGAAGCAGGACCCGGAAACACCCTCAGCGTTCTTGCACAACAGCATCCCTTTAAAAACAAAAGTAACACCACGGCAGCTTTTCCATCTTTGCGGCCTGAATACGAAAATCAGTCAGATCAGTACTACCTCTTAAAATGCATAGGCAAACTATGGTTAAGTGGCGTAAGTATAAAATGGGAGAAATTATATGAGGAAGATAACCTGCCGTGGCATATTCCACTCCCTGCCTATCCCTTTCAGGAGAAAAATTATTGGCTGAGAACAAAATCACCTGCCGGAGAAATCAGGGAGAAGAAAGATAAATTAAAAGAGTTCGACAGCTGGTTTTATGTACCCGGCTGGGAGAGATCAGATTTCAGGTACGGGTATGAAAATATTTTAGAAGCTGGCGAAAAGCAGTTATGGCTGATCTTTTTAGATAATAATGGTCTGGGTCTTCAGCTGCAGGAAGTGCTGAAAAATAATAACCAGAACGTGATCACCATTGAGTTAAAAGATTCTTTCCGGAAAGACAATTCGGGAAATTATTCTCTCGATTTAAGGAGTAAAGAGCATTATGAATCTTTGTTCAGTGAAATCAAATCCATAGACGCAGATGCATTAAATATTATTCACCTTGGATGCTTCTCAAAGCAGGATAATACCTGGTTCGATTATAATAATGATTCAATTCAGTACCAGGGATTTTATAGTTTGATATACATTTCACAGGCACTCGGCAGACTTAATTTTTCTATCCCTGTCCATATTGAAGTTATATCAAGTCACATCCACCAGGTAACAGGTACCGAGGATTTAAACCCCGGGAAAGCCTTGATACTTGGCCCCTGCGGTATCATACCTAAAGAATTTCCGAACATTAAGTGTTTTAACATAGACCTGATTTTTAAAGAATCAGGTCCGTTGAACAATAAAGAATTAATTTTAAAACTTTTAAATGAATTCGATAAACAGAATACCTCCTCTCTGATTGCATACAGAGGGAAATTTAGATGGATAAAGAAGTATGACAACATCAGCCTTACAAATTATAAAACCCGGTCAGGCGCGGGACGAAAGAGTCGAATAAAGAAGCACGGAGTTTATCTCATCACGGGCGGTACAGGTGGAATTGGCTTAACCCTGGCAAAGTTCCTCGCAGAAGAATACCAGGCTAAACTTGTTTTAACACAGAAATCTGAAATTCCTGACAAATCAAAATGGCCTGAGATATTAGAGAATGATCAGACTGGTAATGGCTTATCTCATAAACTAAGGAGACTCAGGGAGATAGAGAGCCTGGGTTCTGAAGTAATCGTGTTCCCGGCTCAGATATCCGAAGCTGAAAGTATGAAAAAGGTAATATGCGAGGCAGAGAATTTATTCGGACATATAAATGGTGTTATACATTGTGCAGGAATTGTAAAAGCAGGAATGATCAGGGCAAAACAAGCAGGCGATATTAAAAGCGTGCTTGCACCAAAAGTTAAGGGGACTTTGATTTTATATGATTTAATAAAAGATAAAAAACCTGATTTTTTTGTCCTGTGTTCCTCAATTACTGCAGTAACAACTCCCTTTGCTGAAGTTGACTACAGTGCAGCCAATTCATTTTTGGATGTTTTCTCCCATTATGTGAATAATGAAAATAAATTTTTCACATTAAGTATTAATTGGCCGGGATGGAAAGAAACCGGACAGCTGGTAAATCTGAAAATTCAGAAAGGAACAGAGTTCTGGAAACAGGAAGCACTCGAAAGTGCAATATCATCGCACGACGGATTGGAAGCTTTTAAGCTCGGTATTGCTTCCGATTATTCCCAGTTGATCGTAAGTCCCCGGCCGCTTGAAAGTTATCAGAATTATCCGGATCAATTCAATGATCTCCGGTATAAAAGCGAAGAAGAATATGTTGCTTCGAATCCCGGTACTGATCCCGAAAAGGTAACCTTGGAAAAATTATCCATAATCTGGAAAAATATTCTGGGTGTAAAAGACGTTAAGGGAAGTGATAACTTTTTCGAACTTGGCGGTCACTCGCTTTTAGCGATACAGCTTATATCTGCTGTGCGTAAAACTTTTGAGGTTGATCTTACCCTTGAGGATGTTTTTAATGCAATAACCTTTACCAGACTGGAAAGAAAAGTATTTGAACTTTTATCGGCAGTTCAGCAAATGAATTAATGGTCAGGAGCCGCAGTTGATAGTTAACGATAGAAATATTTTAAGAACGGGAAATAAAACTCAGGATAGGACTAACCATCTTGATAGATTAAAAAATAAGGACGTCGTAAAAATAGCCCCTCTTTCATCCTCACAGCGGGGAATGTGGCTGATTGAGCAGATGCAGCCGGGTAATTATGCTTATAATTTATCAATAGCCTTCCGGTTGAAAGGGGATCTGAATTTTGAACTTCTTGAGAAAAGTTTTAATAAAATTATCCGCCGGCATGAAATACTAAGGACATCCTTTGATTTAATAAACTCTGAGCCCCGGCAGCTGATTCATAGCAACCTTAGGCTTAGAATCAGGAAAATTTACGCTGAAGGGAAAGCAGAACCAGACGGTTATTTAAGAGATGCAGTTGCCATGCCTTTTGACCTTTCAGTACTGCCTCTGATCAGGGTTAGCCTGATAGAAATTTCCAGGGCTGAAAATGTTCTTCTGATATGTATGCATCACATACTCTCAGATGGGTTATCTCTAATGATTCTGTTAGATGAATTGTCCCTGTTATATAATAATTTATCAGAAAGATCAGAATTTAATCTGCCTGAGTTAGAACATCAATATTCGGATTATGTCAAACATGAAGCTGAGAAGATCTGGTCCCCTTCTTACAGAGAACAATTGGATTACTGGGTAAATCAATTTACTGATGAACTTAGTAACCTTGATTTACCGTTCGATAAGAAGAGGAATTTGGTTCAGTCGCCTGCAGGAGCTAATGAATTTTTCCTCTTACCTGAAGATCTTACAAATATGCTGCGATCTATTGGTATTAAAAGAGGATGTACATTTTATATTACCTTCCTTGCCGCATTTCAGATTTTTTTGAGCAAATATTGTGGTAATGAAGATATAATTGTGGGTAGTCCCGTGTCCGGCAGGCCGGAGATTGCAGAAAATCTTATTGGAAATTTCTTAAATATAATAGTCTTAAGAAATAAGATATCACAATTCGAAGATTTTTCAGCTTTATTGGAGAGTACGAAACAATCCGTACTTAATGCTTTGAAAAACCTGGATTTACCTTTTGAAAAACTGGTTACATATTTAAAAACTAAGAGAGATTTAAGTAAAAACCCTCTTTTCCAGGTAATGCTTCAGATCCTTCCCAAAATTTCCTTCAATCTGAAAAATTTGGAAGTTATACAATTAAACTTTGATGCTGGTTATTCGCAGCTGGACTTATCTCTTCATTTGTATCAATCAGACAATGGATATAATTGCAGATTGGAATATGATACTGATCTGTTTGAGAGGGATACTATTCAAAGGATGATAAATAATTTCAGGTATTTCCTGTTTGAGTTAGTAAAAAATCCCGGTCAGAAACTGAACGAAATTTCAGTTATAAGCCCCGAGGAAAAGAACATTGTATCAGAGTGGAATAAGACGCAGATAGACTTCCCGAATCAACTTACGGTTACCCGGTTATTTGAACAGCAGGCTGCCCTGACTCCTCGTAAAACAGCCGTCATCTTTGGCAGCAGTAGGATTACGTATGATGAACTGAATAGAAAAGCAAATCAGCTTGCTAAGTATCTGCAAACTCTTGGCGCAGGCCCGGAAACTATAATCGGGATCTGTATGGATAGGTCAATAGAAATGATTATTGGAATGCTGGGTATTTTGAAGGCCGGCGGTGCTTATTTGCCGATAGATCCGGGACAGCCTTCAGATAGAATACAATATATAGCAGAAGATGCCGGGCTAAGATTAATCCTGACGCTGAAAAAAAATACTCAGGTCTTTAATAATAATAGGTATTTATTATACCTGGATTCTGAGTGGGATAAAATCAAAACATATGATTCAGAAAATCCTGTCGGCAGCATTACTTCACAAAACGCTGCGTATGTTATTTATACATCGGGTTCAACCGGAAATCCCAAAGGGGTAATAATTGAACATAAGTCTCTTGTTAATTTTTTGCTGTCTATGAAACAGAAGCCTGGAATCTCACCGGAGGATGTTTTATTAGCAGTAACTACAATCTCGTTCGATATTGCCGGACTCGAAATCTTTATGCCCCTTATTGTAGGTGCCGGAGTTATCCTTGCAGGTAAAACAGAGGCAGGTGACGGAAAATTATTGAATCAATTAATTCTTAAACATAAGGTGTCCGTACTGCAGGCAACTCCTTCGACCTGGAAACTGATGATAGACGCAGGATGGGACAAAACTCCGCGATTGAAAATGCTTTGTGGCGGAGAAGCTTTTTCAAAAGCGTTTGCGGAATCATTATTGGAACGGGGTAAAGAACTCTGGAATATGTATGGCCCTACCGAGACTACAATCTGGTCCTCCGTAAATAAAATCGAACCACACGATGAAGATGTATATATAGGTAGGCCAATCGCAAACAGTGAATTTTATGTTGTGGATAAGGATCTGAATCCTGTACCGGTTGGAGTAGCCGGTGAGCTGCTTATTGGAGGGGCCGGACTTGCAAGGGGATATCTGAACAATGAAAAGCTGACTTCCGAAAAATTTATCCCCGATCATATTAAAGGAGGCAGTGGAAAACTCTACAGAACAGGAGACCGGGTAAAATATCACAAATCAGGAAGAATTCAATTCTTAGGAAGGCTCGATTACCAGGTCAAGATCAGAGGGTTCAGGATCGAATGCGGGGAAGTTGAGAGTGTAATAAACAGAGATAAGGGTGTCAGACAATCAATCGTTACGGCTGTAAAGATTTCTTCATCGGATAAAAGATTATCTGCGTACATTATCCCGGAGTCATTTGATAATTTTTCTATTGAAGATTTAAAGAGAAGGCTCAAACAGAGTTTACCTGATTACATGATACCTTCATATTTTGTAAAAATGAGGCAATTTCCTTTAACACAGAATGGAAAAATTGATCGAAAGAAATTGCCCGCTCCTGATAAAAAAGACACTGTATCTGCCCGCAAATACGTCCCGCCCAGGGATGACCTTGATCTGCAGCTGATTCATATCTGGGAAAATGCTTTCGGCATCAAAAACGTTGGAATAAGTGATGATTTTTTTGAGCTTGGAGGACATTCTTTACTGGCAGCCCACATATTCGCCGAAATCAATAAATATCTGGGTAAAAACCTTCCATTAGCAGCATTATTCCGCACTGCTTCTATTTCAGGTATAGCAGATATGATAAGAGGAAAACAGTGGAAACCCTTATGGAGTTCTGTTGTCCCGCTGAAAGTTGCCGGTAATAAAACTCCGGTATTCCTGATCCATGGAGCGGAAGGAAATATTCTTTTATATAAAAACCTTATTAAATACCTCGATGCGGAAAGACCCGTGTACGGGCTTCAGTCGCAGGGATTAGACGGAAAAAGTCCTCTGCTGAATGATATAAAAGAAATGGCTCAAAAATATATTATGGAGATAAAAAGCATTCAGCCTGAGGGCCCTTATTTTCTCGGAGGTTATTGCCTTGGGGGAGTTATTGCATACGAAATAGCACAGCAATTAACAGGATCGGGAGATGTCGTGGAAACGGTGGCCATGATAGAGACATATAATATACAGAACACTCCCCCTTCATTTGTGTTAAGAACAGTTCACAGCCTTCAAAATTTAGTTTTTCAGTTAATGAACTTACGCCTGTCTTTGAAAGACAGTAGGCTGCAGTATTTTTATGAAAAGTTCAATGTTGAAATGAACAGGTTTAAGATTAAACTAAAAATACTACACTCCAGGTTATTCTCCATTTTCAGTAAAAACCATAACAAAGATTATCAGCATTTATTAATAAATAAGATAAATGACGGGGCACAGAATTCATATAGTCCGAAAGCGTATACCGGTAAAGTTATCTTGTTTAAACCTATAAGATACTTTACCCGCTACAATGATTATTGCTATGGGTGGGGAAATCTTATCGAAGATATGAATATAATAGAAATGCCATGCTATCCAAGGGGATCCCTGAATGAACCATTTGTAAAATATCTTGCAGGAAAATTTGACAATGCTTTAGACTCGGATTTTAAAAAAAATGCCGATATTTATAATGACAAAATGCCTGTAATTGAATGATCTTTCGATTTACAATTTTGCTGACCAATGACCGCGATAAATGCCTATTGAATGCCTCAACTCCGGTAAACTACACTGCGCGGTTCGCCAATCAACCAATCAATCAATCAACCAATCAACCAATCAACCAATCAATCAATCAACCAATCAATCAATCAGCCGGGCATAAGGTTTTTCCTTCCGAAGTAATATTTAAAAACCTTATTTTATTTATATTTAATCAATTCCTATTTGTATTTTTTTTATATGAAAAATAAAACCTGTTTAATAACGGGAGCCACATCAGGTATCGGAAGAGCTGCTGCAATAGCATTAGGCAGAAAAGGATATTCCCTCATCCTTACCGGCAGAAGTGCAGCCAGGGGCAGAAAAGTAATCGATACAGTAAAAAATAAGTTTCATAACCCTGATGTCCGGTTCTTCCCTGCTGATATATCTTCATTCAAAGAGGTATTATCGCTGACAGAAAAGCTGAAACTGCAATACACAAATATTGATATATTGATCAACAATGCGGGAGCAAGATTTGATGATTATAAAAAAAGTGCAGATGGAATAGAACTGACATTTGCAACAAATTACCTCGGCCATTTCGTGTTGACCAATCAGCTTCTCAGTCTGCTGGAGAAATCCGCTTCAGGAAGAATAATTAATGTTGCCTCTTCGGCACACGGTAATCAGTCTAATGACTTTAGTCAGGCGGCACACCCGGTTCATTACAATCGCAAAACAGCTTACAGTAAATCAAAGCTCGCAAATCTCTTATTTACATATGAACTGTCTGAAAGGTTAAAAGATAAAAAAATAAGCGTGAATGCCGTCGATCCGGGAGGAGTTTTAACCAACCTGGGGAAAAATAACGGAATTATTCCCTGGTTAAAACATATTTTATATTATGTATCCAGAAGAAGTTTGATTACTCCTGCTAAAGGAGCGGAAACAATTATATACCTTGCCGATTCACCTGAAGTAGAAGGGATTTCCGGCAAATATTTTTATAAGAAACAGGAAATAAAATCATCAGGGCAATCCTATGACAAAGAAGCAGCAGTAAAGCTATGGGACCTTAGCCTGAGTCTCTGCGGCCTCGCTGATTTCACCGCACAATAGGATGATTCCTCAAAATCCGTTTATTTTTTAATAACTTTTGCAGGTACACCGGCAACTATTGTATCAGGAGGTACATCCTTAGTTACCACTGCTCCGGCACCGACAATTGCATTTTCTCCTATTGTCACCCCGCATAAAATTGTAGCGGATGAACCAACAGAAGCCCCTTTCTTTACATATGTTTCAACTACTTTCCAATCCTCTTCGGTCTGCATTGAGCCGTCAGGATTCACAGATCTCGGGTGTTTATCATTTATGAAGGTAACATTATGTCCGATAAAGACATTGTCTTCAATATGTACCCCTTCACAAATAAAGGTATGAGTAGATATTTTGCAGTTCTTTCCTATGGAAGCATTTTTTTGTATCTCAACAAACGTACCTATCTTCGTATTATCATCAATGGAGCAGCCGTATAAATTAACAAAATCAAATATTTTAACATCTTTTCCGATTTTTACATTGTTAATATTTTTTTTGTCCATATAGTTTGGTATTAAACCTCAATAGGTGAATTAGAGAAATAGATCATTTTCCCGCGGTTTTTAAGAGACTCTGAGCTTGCTTCAAGTATTCTGACTACATTGAGCCCATCGACTCCATCGGTCAACGGTTTACGGTTCTCGTTTATGGCATCAATGAATTCCCTGGCTCCAAGAGCAAGGGCTTCTGTTTGGTTTATCTTCGGTGAGAACATATCGCCGATCCTGTATTGAACCAGGGCTTCGTGTATACTTTCCTGGGTTTTGAATTCCACACCGCTGTCATATACTTTAATCTTTTCAAAGTTTTCCATATCGTCGAATACAAGCATCTTTTTGTCGCCGCCGACTATCATTCTTCGGATTTTAACCGGGGATGTCCAGTTGACATGAAAATGTGCAAAGCAATTGTCTTCAAAATAAATTGATAGATGTGCAATGTTCTCCTTGCCGTTATAATTAGCTATACCGTTTGAGCTCACTGCCTCAATTTTATGATCGCCAAGAACATAATTCATTATAGAGAGGTCATGAGGTGCCAGGTCCCAGACCACATTAACGTCTCTCTGGAAAAGACCAAGGTTTATTCTTTCTGAATCAAAGTAAAGTATCTTTCCGAGTTCCCCCTTGCTTACAAGTTCTTTTATTTTTCTTACAGCGCCTGTATATATAAATGTATGATCAACAAAGATCTTAAGGTTCTTCTTTTCGGCAATTTCGATCAGTTCTTCAGCCTCGGCTGTGGTGGAAGTAAAAGGTTTTTCAACCCATATATGTTTTCCTGCTTCGAGACTCTGTTTAGCCAGCTCAAAGTGAGTATACACCGGTGTGGCAATAACTATGATATCTACATCTCCCTTTATTACCTCCATGGGATTTTCGGTGAGCTGTGCAGAAGGAAATTTATTTTTTATAAATTGTAATCTTTCAACTCTTTGATCACAAGCCGTAACTTTTTCAACATCGGGCTGCATCATAAAATTTCTAACCAGGTTCGGACCCCAGTAACCAAGTCCTATAACTCCAACTTTCATTTGTCCTCCGTAACTATCAGTATTAACATAAATTATCTGAACTAATTATTTTCCCCCTTTTAAGAAAAGCATAGCAGGTATAGTCCTGAAAATCAATTGAAGATCAAACCATGGCGACATATTATTGATATAATACAAATCCAGGATAATAGAATCCTTAAACGAAACTGAACTGCGGCCGCAGATTTGCCAGACTCCTGTGCAGCCTGGTATTGCCGATAATCTCCTCTTCTGCCATTCGTCATAATTGTCATATTCATAAGGCAGACAGGGACGAGGTCCAACAAGGCTCATTTCACCTTTCAATACATTGAATAACTGCGGCAATTCGTCTATGGAAGTCTTCCGGATAATTTTTCCGATCCATGTCACACGGTCATCGTTAATGATTTTGGTATCAGAGCCGCTTGAAACGTTATTCCTCATAAATTCTATCATCTTTTGCTTACGTACCTCATCTTCACCGGTAAGCACTCTCATCGAACGGAATTTGTAAAATTTGAATGGTTTACCATACCTTCCAATCCTTACCTGGGTAAATAAAACCGGTCCGCTTGAGGATAGTTTAACAAGCAGAGCAATGATGAGCATAATAGGAGAAAGCACCATGATTGCAATGAAAGAGATCACTATGTCTGTTAACCTTTTAATACTCAAAGTTACCCTGTTATTATAATGCGCTGACACATCTATAACCGGAATATCGCTATACTTTTCAGTGTCAACCTTCCGTGTGACGATTTCAAATAATTCAGAAGTAAGCCTGACATTTATATTATGGGATTTGCAAAAATCAAGTACTTCAAACAGGTTTTCGTGATTTTCTCCGTCTATTGCTACGATAATTTCATCAATGTTATATTCAGTAATTAACCTGCGGAGATCTTTTAATCTGCCGATTATCCTCTTGCCGTTTATAACTTCTTCATTAATATCCTTATCATCATTCACGAACCCGGCTATTTCTATACCGATGTTATTCTCAAGGATCAACTTGGCTGCTAAAAGTTTGCCTGACTTACCATCGCCTACTATTATTACATTACGTTTGAATGAATAATTGCGCAGCTGGATGAATAGTTCCCTGAGAAGTTCCACCCTTATTAGATATAGTGTCGGAACAGCGATCAGTAGGTAGGTAAAAATTATCAGTCTCGCATCAACAATATTATAGGACTGAATTAACAAGGAGACAAGAACAATATTTAATGCGCCATAATATTGTGATTTAATAATGTTTGCAAAATGTGCTGCACGGCTTAATACTATATTAATCCTGTATAAGCCGTTATATTGAAATATAATTACTAAGAGTATCGAAAGTCCCAGAAGAATATAGATAAGAGATTCATTCAGACTAAAAAACTGAATAAAATTTAGCTGCGATTCTTTCCTGTGTATATAAACCGAAAGTAAAAAACAAATAAAAATCGTAGAAATATCCGCAATCGCAAATACAACTTTATATTTTGGTATTTTCCGTAATCCTAACGTGCTCAATTAATTTCCCTCAAAAGTTGGTAAAAAGATACCATCCCAATAGTGTGCCACCAACTTATTTGATGATAGTGCTTAAATACTTAATAACAATAGACTTATTCATTTCAAAATGAGATATATTTGAGAAATAACATAATATATTGAGACACAGGAATTAATGATTTTCAACAATAGAGACTATTTTAGTATAAATAAATCACATTTGGGGACAGAAACCCGGTAGTTCCCTCAGCAGAATTAATGACTTATAGAATATATCTAAAATATTACTTTATGTAAAGAACTCTTTTATTTTTCCGGCAACATAATTAATCTGCTCATCACTTAGTTCCGGAAACATAGGTAAAGATAACCCGGTCTCAGCGAGATCTTCTGTTACGGGAAAATCACCTGGTTTGTAGCCTAAAGAGCGAAAACATTCCTGTTTATGAAGAGGTACCGGGTAATGGAGACCCGTAGATATTCCCTGATCATTAAGAAATTTCTGTAGATTGTCCCTGGTTTCACTTTTACTGCTTGCGTTTTCAGCCTTCACCCTTATCACATAAAGATGATATACATGCTTTGCCCACGGCATTTCTTTCGGCAGAATGATTTTATCAAAATCTCCTAATAAATTCCTGTATTTTTCAGCCGCATTACGCCTCCCTTCCGTCCATCCGGGAAGGTAGTTTAACTTCACTCCTAAAACAGCACCCTGGATCCCTTCCATCCTGTAATTATGTCCGAAAGTTGAATGATAATACTTTTTAGACTGGCCATGTTCCCGTATCTTCTTCATATAGTCGAAAATATCACTATCATTAGTAGTAACTGCCCCGCCTTCTCCGAAAGCTCCAAGGTTTTTACCGGGATAGAAGCTGAAAGAACAGGCATCGGAAAGGCCTCCGACTCTATTACCTTTATACTCTGCAAGGTGAGCCTGTGCGGCATCTTCAACTAAAAACAGGTTGTGACGTTTTGCTATCTCTCTCAGCGGGTCTAGATCAGCCGGCTGTCCGTACAAATGTACAGCTGCAATCGCCCTGGTTTTGTCTGTTATTGCATCCTCTACTTTATCAGGGTCAATATTATAGCTTTCGGGATGACAATCAGCAAACACGGGTGTAGCTCCGCATAAGGTCGCTCCCCACGCAGTAGCGATAAAAGTGTTCGCTGGTACAATTATTTCGTCCCCGGGTTTGATCCCCAATGCCCATAACGCTATATGGTTAGCATCTGTCCCGGAGCTTGTACCCAGACAGTGTTTCACCTGGTGTTCTTTTGCGAATTTCTCCTCAAATTCTGATACGGCTTTACCAAGAATGAAGGCAGTATTATCAATTACGTTTTGAATTGCGGGATCTATATCTTTTTTTATAGATTTATATTGAACTTTCAAATCAAGAAAAGGAACTTGCATATAATGGACCTCTTTGGGTTTTCTTTTTTGTTTACAGAATAAGGATAAAACTTGACCCTAAATTTATAAAAATTTCTCATTTATAGAATTAAATTATTATTAAAATTAGTTTCTTTTTACTAAAAGCTTGTTAAATTTACTATTAGTTTTCTGGTTGAGGCGTGCATATTCATACCTTTTAAATGGTTTTCCACCCTCAAGGCTTTTCAATTGGTTGCGTCATTTTAGGAATTTTTATAGACTAATTCTCATTTTAATATTTTGACTTGATCTGATACCGGCATTCGAAGAAGAATGAATCACTTTCGATGGCATATATATTGAAAATGATTGGTGGATATTATACTAAAACTATTTTTCTTTTCATATTTCATTTGAAGGATTTGTGTCTGTTAGCAATTAACTGTAATCACAGAGGAAAGCAGCTTAATTTTCTAAATTAACTTATAAATCAATGAAGACTAAGGAGCGAGGAGTTTTTTAAAACGAATGAAAATTACAGTAATTGTTTTTCTGGTAATGATTATATCATGTGTCGTACAGGCACAGTACCTAAATCCCGGCGATGGAGTAAGGATCGCTTTTTTTAATATTTCTGATCAAATTTCTGGTGATTACTATATTCAGCAGGATGGTCATATTCAATTGCCTTATGTAGGGTTGATTGCGAACGGCGAACAAATCTTATCCTGCAATCAAAGTGAGATTAGTCGAAAAATATGATTCTCTGTATATAAATCCTGAATTGACTGTTCAGCCTCTTTATAAAATCAATATTCTGGGAGAGGTGAAATCTCCCGGGTATTATTATGTTACCGATGTTGAAAAAATGACAGGTATTTTTGCCCTCGCAGGCGGTATTACCAGGGATGGAGATCTTGATAATGTATATATTATAAGAGATGATAAAGAAATAGCACTTGATGCACAAAATTTAATCGAAAGCGGTAGTACTATGGGAGATATAGGCTTACAATCCGGAGACAGAATATTTGTTCCCAAAACCTGGTGGGCAAGTGCTCAGAGTGTAACATTAATAATTTCTGTAATCACTGCAGTCATTACAATTGCATTGTTAGTTTTAAAATTTTAATTGAATTAATTAGAAACATTAAGTAAGAAAAGATTGAGAACGAATTATGACAAATCGTAATGGATTAAAAGAAAAACATCCTGAGAAAACATTGGGCGAGATCCTGCAGATAATCAATCGCAGAAAATCAATATTAATTATATCGGTTTTGATTACTCTGGTGGTGGCGGGTGCTTACTCATTTCTTTCTAAACCTGTCTATGAATCTACGGTGGTTCTTAAAAAAGATAAAACCCAGGATACTAAATCTCCTACTGATTTAATGAATATTGTGAATTTGCAGTCGCCCGATGAAATAGAAACGGAGTTGGAATTAGTTAAGACATGGAGTGTCTTCAGCAAAGTTATCGACAACTTGAGTCTTTTTTTAAAAGTCGATAGGATCGAAATGCCCTCCGGGAAAAAAATAAATATCAATAAATTATTGGTAGATTATTATAATCCTGATTTTTTTAATAATCCTCCGGATAACCTATCCTTGCCCCAATTTGTGGAAGTGAAGCTGAATGATCTTAACTCAAGTTCCCGTTATTATATCGAAATTGCAAAAGATAAAACCTACAGAATTTATAATGCTGAAAATGATAGCCTCATTGCCACAACTTTTGATACGAGTGCAGGCGTTTTCAATCTGAAAAAATTAAACATGGTGTTATACTGGCCAAATGCAGTCCCCGGAAGCAAAGTCTACTTTACAGTGGCAAATTATTACAATACCATGGAAGGGTTGAAAAATATTGTCACTGTCGATCATAAGTTAAAAACCGATGTTTTTACTATATCTGTCAAAAACAATTCTCCTTATGCAGCCGCATTGATAGCAAATACCATTACAGAAAAATTCAGAGACTCAAGGATTGAACAGCAAAAACAGACAATAAAGTATTCATTTGATTTCGTTGATAAGCAGCTCGAAGAAATGCAGGAAAAATTAAAAGAAGCCGAAAAAAATCTGAGTGACTTTAAATCCAGCGGACAGATAATGACAATAGATGCCAGTTCGCAGGAGCTTGTAAAGTTCCTTAGCAACCTTGAAGCTGAAAAAATGAACACTGAACTTCAGCTAACTGACTATAAGAATAAGCTTTCGGATATGAAAGGACAGCTGCAGTCAAGCGGTTATTTTGATCAGGGCCTGCTGACTCCAAAAGGTGATGATATAAACGGATCACCCTTCGGCTCATTGATGAAACAATTATCTGATCTTGAACTCAAAAGACTTGAACTTCTGCAAAAGAGAACTGAAAATCACCCGGATGTTCAGGCAGTTGATGAACAGATAAAAATGGTTAAGCAGAAACTTGCCTCCTATAATCAGAATACACTTACTGCCTACCAAATTATGATCAATTCACTTGATAAAAAGCTTCTGCAGATCACGAATATGATGTCTAAATATGAAGTTAAAATGGAACGGCTTCCCGGTCAGGAGAGTAAACTTGCAAGTCTAATGCGCCAGAAGGAAGTATATGAAAAGATCTTTACCATGCTTCTGGATAAGCGGGAAGAAATGCGTATGGCTGAATTATCCAAGCTTCAGGATATAGTTGTAGTTGATCCTGCCCATGAACCTGTTGATCCTATTGCGCCCAAAAAGAGATTAAATATGCTTGTGGGATTATTAGCAGGCTTATTCATAGGGATGATGGGAATATTTATTACTGAGCTTAAGAATCAAAAACTTGTTAGTCTGGATGATATAGAGAATGATTTTGACTTCCCCGTATTTGCAATAATTCCTGATTATCCCAAAAACGTAAAAGAAAGAATAAATGATCATAAAAATAAGCAGGACCAGTTTGTCACTTTGATGGATACACAGGACGGATTTAAGGAAACTTTTCGGTTGCTTAAAACCAAACTGCTCTTCCAGTTTGAAGGAAAAGAAAAGATTTTTATGGTAACGAGCTGTGAAGAAAATACAGGAAAAACTACTATAGTTTCTAATCTTGCTTTATCGATAGCTCAGGAAAAGAAAAGAGTATTGATAATAGATTGCGATTTAAAAAAGGTACTCTCTCGAATCAGTTTGGTATCTCTTTAAAAGCTCCCGGTTTAATAGATTATCTTATTGGGAAAGATGTAAAACCCTTTATTCATACAAATGTAATCGGAAGAGTTGATATTCTGACAGCCGGCGGAACACGGGAAGATTCAAGTGAACTTTTGAATTCAGAAAAAATGCTCTCGTTATTTAGAGTTATTGATATCTCATATTACGATTATATTATTATGGATACTCCGCCTGTTACAAGAGTTGTTGATACCCTGATTTTGGGAAAAACAGTCCGGAATGCTATTTTGGTGGTCAGACCAAATCATTCATTTAAAGAAGGCGTGAAATGGGGTATAGATGAAATGACTCAGGCAAATATTAAACTTCACGGGTTGGTTATTAACGCGGCAGAAATAAAAGAATCGTCTTATCGATACAGGTATGGTTACGGATATGGTTATGGATATGGTTATGGAAAATCTTCCGATCAAAATAAATCAAATGGGAAAGCCCCGAGTAAAATTGCAGAAACTACTACTAATTAAATTTATAAATGAAACTTTTAAATAAAGATTTTCTTTGAAAGAAGTGAGCCTGCTTTTTTACGATAAAAATAAAATTAAGATGATTAACCCGCTGGAAGAAAAAAACTGGAATAATCTGATTTTAGATCATTCTGAGTATTCATTTTTCCATACTTCAAACTGGACTCAGGTATTAATTCAATACATATGATTATTTTCCAAATTATCTGGTGTCCTTTGATGTTGATAATCGATTAACAACAGCCATACCATTAATGGAAGTCCCAAGTCTTTTAACCGGTAAAAGAGGGGTTTCTCTTCCATTCACAGATTTCTGTGAAATTATAAGTGATCTTAACTTTAACGAAATCTTCAATGAATTAACCGGGTATGCCAGAACTAAAAGATGGAAATTTATGGAGTTCAGAGGTGGGAACAATTTCTTCAGCGATATTCCGCCTTCATCTTTTTACTATCATCATTATCTTGACCTGACCCGGGGAAAAGATGAAATCTTTTCTATGTTTTGTTCCAATACTAAAAGGAACATCAAAAAGGCAGTTAAGGAAAATGTAAAAGTTGAATTATTAAAAACACCCGAAGCTATGGATTATTTCTATGAATTAAACTGTAAGACAAGGAAAAAACATGGATTACCTCCGCAGCCTTATTTATTCTTTCAAAATATTTATAAATACGTGATTTTAAAAGATCTCGGATTTATTGCATTAGCTTTTCACAATAACCGTGTTATTGCGGGAGCAGTTTTTTTTCATTTTGGAAAGAAAGCTATGTACAAATTTGGTGCATCGGAAACTAAATTTCTGCACTTGCGGCCAAATAATCTTATAATGTGGAAGACAATAAATTATTTAATCAGTCAAGGATTTAAAGAATTTAGTTTTGGAAAAACTGAACCTGAAAATGATGGGTTGAGACGATTCAAATTAGGCTGGGGAACTGAAGAAGAAAAAATATTCACATATAAATATGATATGAGAAAAGAAAAATTTGTTCCAAACCCTGATTCCTCAAAGGGATTTCATAATAAAATTTTTAGGATAATGCCTATTCCCTTTCTAAAAATAATTGGTAATTCAGTCTATAGACATTTAGGCTAATATTCTCCTGATTTCTATTAAGAACCACCTGTAATTTAATTATTATATTTATAAATTTTGAATCTCATGTATAGACTATTCTATTTTATTAAGCCTTTAATCCCAAGGAAACTTCAAATCTTTTTAAGAAGTTAACTTGCCAAAAAATTCACCAAAAGTATGAATCAGTCTGGCCTATCCTGGAATCCTCTTCAACAAAACCAACTGGATGGAAAGGCTGGCCTGAAAAAAAACGGTTTGCACTGATCCTGACTCATGATGTTGAGCATCAAAAAGGTTATGAAAAGGTACAGGCTCTGATGCAGATGGAAAAAGATATGGGATTTAAAAGTTCTTTTAATTTTGTACCTGAAAGAGATTATAAAGTTGAAATTTCTCTTCTGAATACTTTAAAAGAGAATGGCTTCGAGGTCGGTGTACAGGGACTTTACCATGACGGTAAATTATATTCTTCGAGAAAAGAATTTTTAAAGCGGGCCGAAAAAATCAATAATTATCTGAAAGACTGGGGGGCTGTGGGTTTTCGTTCCCCTGCTATGCATCATAACCTTGAATGGCTTCTTGACCTTAATATAGCATATGATCTCTCCACTTTTGACACAGATCCTTTTGAGCCTCAGTCTGATGGAGCTGAGACGATTTTCCCTTTCGTAGTGAGAGGAAGTAATGGCAGGGAATACCTGGAGATGCCGTATACGCTTCCCCAGGACAGCACCATGTTTATTATATTAAAAGAAAAAGATATAAGTATATGGAAGAAAAAACTTGACTGGATTATCGATAACGGAGGAATGGCTCTTCTAAATGTCCACCCTGATTATATTAACTTTAATGACAGGAAAAGCGGGTATGAGGAGTTTCCTGTTTCGCATTACCTGGAATTTTTACAATATATAAAAGATAACTATTATGATTACTGCTGGAATATTTTACCAAATGAGTTGTAACTGAAAGGTTAATGTGCAGAATTAACCAAAGTTTCATAATATTGAGATTATCCTCTGTTTGTTCAAATAAAATATGTATGGTTGTACAGAGTAATTATAAGCTTGATCCAAGAGTACGGAGACAGGCTTCCGCGTTGGTAAGGCAGGTTACAATGTGGATGTGATTTGTCTTGGCGTAGATGAGCAGTCTGAAACAGAAGTTGTAAATGGTGTGACTGTCAAGCGTATTATGAAAGTATTTCCTAAAAATTCTATCTTTCATTATCTCTTATTCTCGACCTTATTTTTCATAAAAGCCATTCTTTATTTTGTTACATTTCTGTCCATTAAAAACAAATATTCGCTTATACAAATACACAATATGCCGGATCATCTTGTATTCGTAGCTTTTTTTCAGAATATTTTCGGAGTTCCAGTTCTGCTGGATATACATGATTTAACTCTGGAATTATTCAGGGAAAAATGGTCAAATTTACTTTTTAACCTTATCCTACCCTTTTCTAAGATCTTTCGAATATCTATCCTGTAAATTCTCAACTCATATTCTGACAGTTACACAGCAATGTGTAGATGTATTAAATAAAAGAGGGGTTCCAAAAGAAAAATTGTCACTAATTCTGAATGTTGCTGACCAAAGCAAGTTCCCTTTTTATGCGGATAGAAAATTCAAAGAACATAAGAACAAAGTCAATATTTTCTACCATGGTACAATCGCAAAAAGGTTTGGCTTGCATATGGTAATCAAAGCAATGCCAGAAATATTAGAAGAATTGCCTGGCAGCCGGTTATTTATATATGGAGGGGGCGAACAGTCTTTATATAAATAACCTAAGGAAAATGATCAACAATTTAAATCTTGCAGACAATATCTATCTGCCTGGAATAATAAAATATGAACAGGTTAATGAATTTATAAGTAAAATGGATATAGGAATTGTCCCCTACCTTGATACACCTTATATGAACCTGGCACTCTCAACCAAGGCATTCGAATATATTTCAAGCGGTTTACCCATTTGTGCTTCCAGGCTGGAAGCTACACGGACTATTTTTAAGGATTGCAGCATCAGTTATTTTGATCCTAATAATGTACATGATGTATCTGAAAAAATAATCTTTCTCGCAAAAAATCCATCCTTGCAAGAGACCCAGGTCAAATCAGCCTTGGAAGATATAAACAAAATATCGGGTCAGTTAATGCAGGAAAAATACCTGAAGGTTATAAATAACCTGATTAAATGACGTGTTAAATCTTTTTAACTCGGAATGCTTTATAGACCAAGGAATAATTTTGAGCTGATATTTGTGTGTATTTGATTATTAATAGCCCGACTATAATTATTATGCCAGAATCGTACTGTACCGCACTTCATTGTAAATGAAAGAGATAATAAAATCATTAATTCACTTAGGATCTTAAGATAAAGATCTTATAAATCAAAAAATTTTTGTTGACAGACGTAATTTTTTTACCTTAAATAAAGGAATAAAATAAATTGAAGAAAATTAAAATTATATATTTAACAGGTATGGGGAGGAGCGGGGGTACAATTCTGGGTAGAATTCTGGGAAATACTAATGAAGCTGTTTATGTTGGTGAATTAAGATTCTTCTGGGAAAAAGGCATAAATCAGAATTATGAATGTAGTTGTAATGACAGATTTATAAATTGTCAGTTTTGGTCGAAGGTTTTAAATAAGTATAAAAGTGAAGTCCCATTAGACAACATAAAGGATATTAGCAGAGAATTGGAACAATTTGAAAAACTGAAAAACTTTTCTAAATTAAGAAGATTCAAGCAGAAACATACTCCGAACTCTCTTGTACAGAAATACTTGACACTGAATGAAAAACTATATGAATCAATTGCAACTATCAGCGGGAAAAACACTATTGTCGAATCGTCTAGAATCCCCGGGAGATTGTTAGCCCTTTCACTTTCGGATAAATTTGAACTATTTCCTATCCATCTCATAAGAGATCCAAGAGGAGTAATGAATTCTCTGATAAATCAGGATATAAGAAATTACGGCTTTGTGAAACATAGTGATTTAAAAAGAATACTCGAATGGAATGTTAATAACATTTATAGCCTGAAAGCCATGAAAGAATTAAACACTAATCAGCACTTCTATATTCAATATAAAGATTTTGTCCGGTATCCATCAAAAGTTTTAAATGAACTGGAGGCATTTCTTGGTTACAAATTAGATTATAAAGATGAAAACGGAACAGTCTCTGTTAATCTGGATTCCGGTCATG
>CAWETK010000020.1:0-277409 GCA_963811905.1 uncultured Ignavibacteria bacterium | reverse complement strand
TCACCTTCCAGACCTGGACATTCGGCGGAGAAGCCGGAAGCTGTACTCTTTACGATGTAGCAATAATTAACGAGAATGATATCTGGGCCGTTGGCGAGATATATATTGCAGATACAAGTCAGAATGGATACACACTTTATAATGCAGTTCATTGGAACGGGAGTCAATGGCAATTGAAGAGATTAAGATATTATGGAAGTTGCAGCGCTGTTGAATTTCCACCTCTTAAAGCAATCTGGGCATTTTCTGGTTCCGACATTATAATCACTAATGGTGGAAGTATCGGCTGGTTTGATGGGAGTAAAATTAGTTTGGATTGTGGAATCAATCCATTATTAACCGGGGCAATTAATAAAATCTGGGGGTCATCAAGCAATGACTTATATATTGTAGGAAACAACGGGAACATTGTCCATTACCAAAATGGGCAATGGAGCAGAATAGAAAGCAGGACGGAAGTAGACTTGTTGGATATATTCGGAGATACAAGCGGAGGAACCATTTTTATCGCTGGTTATAAAGATCTTAGCCCTACAGTATTATTAAAGTTGCAAAATTTCAATGTGGAAAAAATCATAGAAGACAAGGATAATTTATTTAACTATAGAACCAATTTTATATCCGGAGCTATTTATAGTATTTGGTCAGATAATAAAAAGCTGTATGCCCTAACCTGGTATGATTTGTATAGGGCAGATTTCAATAAAAATGGGAATGCAGTCGCTTTATGGAAGGGCGATCCCCAGGATTGGGATGCTGTAAGTGTAAGAGGCAATCAGGCAAATGATATTATTACTGGTGGAGTAATAAGCAAGATTTGGCACTATAATGGTGTAAACTGGCATACCTACAATGAACTGTTAAATACTAATGACAGGTTAAAAGGCATAGAAATTAAGGGCGATATTACTGTAGCTGTAGGCTACAGGTACGAAAGCGGAATTCAAAACAAGGGCCTTATTCTATTAGGCAAAAGATAAACAAATTAAGAGGTTGGCAATGAAAAAACTTATTCTTTCTATAATTATTTTTCTTTTAGTGAATTCATTTGTGACAGCACAAAATGTCATCCAGGATATCAACTTTCAAGGAACACAATGGAATGGAACCAAACCACCAGATCCTCAAATTGCTGTCGGATCGGATAAGATTATTTTAATAATTAACAATAAAATTGAAATCTATAATAAAAGTGGAAGCAATTTAAGCAGCAGTACATTATCAGATTGGTTTTCAACTGTATCTCCTCCGGGAAATCCATATGATCCCAGAGTAGTATTTGATAATTTAAGTAACCGATGGATTGTATACGCACTCTCTCGTGTTTCTGGCGGTTATTCTCCATCAAATTACCTTATTGCTGTATCACAGTCTGATAATCCCTCTAGTAGTTGGTACTATTACAAATTTGATGCAAAACAAGATAATGGAACAAATACCAATAACCATGCGGATTATACAGGTTTAGGCTATGATGCCGAAGCGGTTTATATTACATCAAACCAAATTTATGATTATGGTACTTTCGGTTTTCAATATTCTAAAATAAAAGCCATTAAGAAAAGTGATTTATATAGTGGAACTAGTAATCCTGTAAATCACGATTTTTTTGGTATGCATAATGATGATGGTAATTCGGCAGAATGTATTCAACCGGTGAAACAATTTGGTCCTTCCGACAAATTTTATTTAGTAAATTCATCAGTAGGTTATTCATCTGATTTCATCTCTATTTGGTCAATTACAAATCCTTTTGGAAACACTCCTACTATAACACTCGAGCAAACTGTGAATGTTGGGTCATATGATCCACCTGATGATGCAGAACAGAAGAATAGCTCAATAAGAATTGCTACTAACAATGATTCCAGAATAAGTGATTGCATATATAGGGATGGCTATATTTATGGAAGTTTTCAAGTAAAAAATGCCTGGAATAACGGTTCGGGCATAAAATATTTTAAAATCGATGTTTCAAATTACTCTTTAGTTTTTAATGATGTAATTCAGCAATCAAACCTATGGTATTATTATCCACAGCTATTTCCCGATGCATATGGAAATTTAGTTATCATATTTAATAAATCAGGTACAAACGACTATGTTGGTGTTGCCTGGACGTATAGAATAGCAAATCAATCTACAATCGGACCTATAGAATGGTTAAAACAAGGAGAGGGGGTATATAATAATCCCAATAATGGAATTAATAGATGGGGTGATTACAATGGAATTTGTTTTGATCCTTCAAATGAAAAAGAAATATGGATTTATGGTGAATATGCGAAATCGGATAATACCTGGGGTTCCTGGGCAGGAGGTTATAAATTCAATGTTTCTGTAACTGTTACATTTACAAATAAGAATAGTAATACAAATTTAGGAGGTTCTTTTTTAGTAAATAATTCTGTTCCTGTTAATTCTGGTCAAGGCACTCTATTATTTGAAGGAGATAACCATACCAAAACAAATAACGAAAGATTTGCCAATTGGAATAATTCCGGGGTGAATTATAAGAACATTAATTGGAATGATAATGTAACTGAGCACTTTCTTGAACACGATTTTACAGCTAATTTTGGAAATCAGCAATATCAGGATGCTAACTTTAAAGATTTAAATTATGTAAAAATTGATATTAAACTTGAGAATTATTCAATTTCAGGATTAGGCGCGGGTAAATTCCAGGATCCCTGGTATGTTTTGAGCGATGGGAGTCAACCAGGAAATTATTGGAAGGATTTTAATTCATATTACGAACCAACTGGTAAAGAAGGGGCATCTGAAAAAGGAGTCTTCCTGAATCAAGACTATAATGTCCCGGGTCAACCTTACTACTCTGTGCAGGCAGAAGTATCCCAATCAATTCCAATGGGAGGCAAATATGGCACACGCCCTTTCTATTTTAATAGATGGGGTGGATCAGGTGTACAGTTTGAGCATTCCGGAAATGCAACAACCGGAGTAGTGTTTACTTCGGCTAATGCCACAGCAACCGCGGTAATGAAGGGACATTTACTTTCTGATAACAGCGATGTCTTTGGTAATAACGGTCAGCAGCATCTTGTACGTGATTACAATGGATATTATCATCTTTTTTATGTGTCAATGGGTAAAATATGGCATACTAAAAGCTTAACTACAAATTTTGACGGGGCCTGGAGCCAGGAACAAGTTGTTCCAATGGAAGCTTCTTTTGATACGCCTATAAGCATCTCCGTCGATGCAGCAAACGTACCGGGTCCGGATTCAATCGCAATAGCATATACCGATGGATATTCCCTTGGTTATACAACTATAAATGCTGCTACTAATGCCTTAATCAGCACACGTTACGTCCAAACTAATATCGAATACGGATATGGAGCCTTTGTCAAACCTGTGGTAGCCTATACTAAGAAAGAATTGATGGTTATCTACAGAGCGTCCGCTAGCGGCGGGTTATATTGCTCCCTGAAATATAAATTTTACGATAATGATCCCTGGATTTATAGTGAGAATAATTTATTGCCTCATACTGGTTTTACTAGCTCATACCCCACAATAGCTGTGACAAAGACCGGTTATTCCGGCGACATATTTCATATTGCATTCCAGGAAGGGAACCTAAGACCTTCAATAATGTATGGACAATTGCCTGAGGGTGCTAACCTCAGTTTTAACCCTTACCCCATCTCAGAAACTAGCGGCTTCACCTTTAATTTTTCTCCAAGCATTAGTTTGTTCTATCTCGGGAATAATGTATATAAGCCTTTAGTAAGCTGGACTGCCAGTAATAGCGGAACTCTCAATAAAAATGACTCTCAGCAAGGAAATCAGATACCGGAACCGAGAATGATATGCCGGCCGCAAAATGATAATGGCGCCTGGGGGGATGTATTTTCGTCCGGTCAGTCTGTTAATTTCAGTGCTAACAATTCTGTTATCAGGACAAATACCCGCACAAGTGTTATCGCCTGGAGCCAGTCGGGAGGAACCGAGTCAAAGTGGGTGCGTCGGGAAAATTCAACTTATAGTGGTGCAACCTGCCTTGAACCTGCCGGCCTTATACCAAATATCAGTACTGGTTCTGATTTGACAAATATCAAAGCTGTTTCTTCTGATGCCACTACTATGCCCGCAGTGCTATTTCCCGCCGTAACAAGTTTTAATGGCACCCCGATATGCAGTGGAAATCAGAAAGTAATGCTGCCGTATACTTTAACTTATTCACGCTCAGGGGTTATCTTGAAAAATGGGATTGAATTTGTATTTAATACAGGAGATATAATAAATAGTGATACCGTTGTAAAATTCAAGGAGGCTCCGGATACAATAATATATAATTCACCAGAAGAACTAAATGGTTCATTAATAACAGAACCTTTTCACCTTGATCAAAACTCTTCTTTATTGTTCACCAATTATTATTACGTTATAAATAAAGAAGCTGCAGATTCATTACTCTCAGTAATCGACGCTGTCAGCTTTAGGGTTGAATTAGTAAATAGCAGTACTAACCAGGTTGCCGGAACTTTTGATAACATTACATTTAGTAAGGAAAATCTGGATGACTATGAGAACGTAAGCTATGAGATAGATTGCTCCGGGATTTCAGAAGGTGAATATTTTCTGAGGATTGTTACTTCTCAGATAGGTGATGCATCTTATAGCCTGATAAACACACAAAATGATGCCTCAAATATGGCTAAAAAGTCATACAATAAGGTTGCTTACTCAGGTGAGGAAATTCCGTTAAAGTATGATCTTTCCCAGAACTATCCTAATCCTTTTAACCCTGCAACTACAATAAATTACCAGCTGCCGCAGAATGGTTATGTCACACTAAAGATATATGATATCCTTGGTAGTGAAGTATCGACTCTTGTAAACGAGCAGAAGAACCAGGGGAGATATCAGATTAATTTCGATGCATCCCATCTTGCCAGTGGAGTATATATATACCAGCTCCGCGTTAACGATTATGTAAGCGCCAGGAAGATGTTATTACTCAAGTGATTTAAGGGGAGCGAAAGCTCCCTTTTTTATTGAGATAATAAAAGGCTCACTGTTAAATCCTGATTAAAAAACTTATAAGCATTTGTAATATTATCATTTATCCAGGCTGAATTGTTTCTTGACGAGAGGACTGTTTATTGGGAGGGCTTCGCTTTTTGACTTCCTGTTATCGCAACTTCTCGCTTTGTTATTTCCAATAAGTCATCTTTGTCCGCCAATAACTTGAATTGTCGGAATGCTGCCTTTAGAAATAGTTGATATAGAATAATATAATATGAACCATAAATTCATCGGAATAATTTTGATACTGATTAAGCAGAAAGTCATTTTTGCACACGGCGATTTTTGCTAATATAAGGATTTATATCTTGACTTTAATAATACTAATAATATAACTTTTATTGTATCTGTTCTTAGGGCTCTTTTACAGCGGGTACCTGAACTACTTCTAATCCTGTTACCGGATAAATTTGTTTATTAAAATAATTCGGGGAAAGAATGAAATTATCATTATTTGTTACTGTCAGTATTACTTTCAACCGTACTTTTAATTTCCTGCGAAAAGACAATCCCAGTTCCCCCTGGGAAGCAGCCGCAAATAAATCTTACTCTTGAAGATGTCAGCTGCACAGAAGCCTGGGTTAAATTAACAACCGCAAATATTAGCTCTCCCTGCAAATGTAGAATTGTTAAAAGACGACAAACCTATAAAAACAATCAGCCTGGCTTCACAAGATACGGTTCTTTATATAGATTCACTCCTTCCAAATAAGACTTATAACTTTACCTCTTTGATTCACACACCAGACGGAGCAATAAATAATTCTATCCCGGTTACTACTTTGGATACTACCTCCCACAACTTCACCTGGCAGACCTGGACATTCGGCGGCGATGCGGGCAGTTGCACACTTTATGATGTAGCAATAATTGATGAGAATGATATATGGGCAGTAGGTGATATTGATATTGCCGATACGAGTATAAATGGTTATACAACTTATAATGCAGTTCACTGGGATGGTAATACCTGGAAGCTGAAGAGAATTTCTACTGTTTATAATGGGAACTTAATTACACCACCATTATATGGGATATATTCTTTTTCCTCAACTGATATTTGGCTTTCCGCTGGTATTCCAATCCACGGGGACGGTGAGAACTGGGTCCAATATCATTTATTTGATATGGGAATTTTAGGTCAGGATGATGGTTATTTAACAAAAATATGGGGTGGGTCTTCGAATGATATTTATTTTATTGGAACACTTGGAACCATCGCTCATTACCAAAACGGGCAGTGGAGCAAAATAGAAAGCGGGACTGAGTTAAATATTAACGATATATGGGGATATACAGATGGCTCAGGTAATAACCTCATACTCTGTGCAGCATCAGACTTAGGAACAAACCATCAGAAAAAATTATTAAGAATAATTGATAATTCCGTAGATACATTAAAATGGCAGCCTCAAAAAACTTTATTCACTGTATGGCCCGGTTCAACTCACAAAATCTATGCAGGAGGAGGCAAAACCTATGCAAGCAGTAATAATACCTGGGTAGAACAAACATCGGTTCAATTTTTTAGTTATAAGATAAGGGGGAACGGGTTGAATGACGTTTATGCAGTGGGAGGCCACTTTTCCCATTTCAACGGCTATACCTGGAAAGAAATCCCGGAATTATTTTTATCGGGAGGGAATTACGAAGGTGTTGCAACCAAAGGCAGCACAACCTGTGCGGTGGGTTATTTGGGAGCTAAAGCCTTAGTTGCTATAATCAATAAATAAATAATATAAGGAGGTTATATGAAGGGAATAATTCCAACTTTTTTTCTTATTCTACTATTATTCGCAAGTGATTTATTTTCGCATACCTGGGAATTTGGTATGCAGGTCATTGATGCAAATGGGAGTCCCGTTTCAAAAGGAGTTCTGTTGTATCAACTTAATGATCTTTCAAATACATATAGAGAAACATCCTCATTCGATGGCTGGTTATTGGGAGAAGCAATAAATTTTTATTGTGATGTCGGTTTCCCTAATTCTCCAAATCCTTCCTGGCCGGCTATAGAACCGGGAACTTACAGGTTAAGAATAATAGACCTTGAAAATGAGGAGGATAGATATATTGTTCTGAACATTAATGCCAATCCACCTGGTGATGGCGATTTTATAATAAAATATCAGAATGAGCAATTCTCACTTCTAATGAACAATAGAGGGGTGACTATATCTAATACGAAAGATTGGGACTTACCCGTTGTATTCGAACAAAAAAAAGAAAATGGCATTACCAATGTTGGAACAGTTTCCATATGGAACGGTTCATCATTCAATGAAAGATATTCACCTCCGCATCAATATGATTTAATCCCTGGTGAAGATTATTATTTCGATGCAGATACAAATGTATACGATAATCAAAAATTTCATATCTATACTGATTTGGGTTATATCAATTATTTACAAGAGTATGTCGCTGATGGTTCATATGATCCAATAATTCAGGCAAATTTTAAATCTGTCAGTTCAGACATCCATATTCAAAATCAGGCAGAAGGAGTAATTGCTATCGGAGGAAATATTAACTTCAAAGACCCCTGGTTGAATGATTTTAATGAAGATCCTTACGGATTAAGAAATCGCGGCAGTGGAGCAATTTCGCATCTGGTGAATAGCCCTTTTAACCCAAACACTAACTCTTCTGGTAGTGGACACAATTATAAAGGTATTTTTCTGAATGAAGACCCTTACTTTATCCAAGGTATACCAAACTACACAATACAAGCTCTTAATGGTAATATTACAATGCTAGGCAAATACGGCACTCGTCCTTTTTATTTTCAATACTGGACTGGATCAGGAGTACAATTCGAACACTCTGGAAACGCTGAAACCGGTGTTGTATTTACATCGAGCAATGCCACGGCAACCGCGGTAATGAAGGGACATTTACTTTCTGATAACAGCGATGTCTTTGGTAATAACGGTCAGCAGCATCTTGTACGTGATTACAATGGATATTATCATCTTTTTTATGTGTCAATGGGTAAAATATGGCATACTAAAAGCTTAACTACAAATTTTGACGGGGCCTGGAGCCAGGAACAAGTTGTTCCAATGGAAGCTTCTTTTGATACGCCTATAAGCATCTCCGTCGATGCAGCAAACGTACCGGGTCCGGATTCAATCGCAATAGCATATACCGATGGATATTCCCTTGGTTATACAACTATAAATGCTGCTACTAATGCCTTAATCAGCACACGTTACGTCCAAACTAATATCGAATACGGATATGGAGCCTTTGTCAAACCTGTGGTAGCCTATACTAAGAAAGAATTGATGGTTATCTACAGAGCGTCCGCTAGCGGCGGGTTATATTGCTCCCTGAAATATAAATTTTACGATAATGATCCCTGGATTTATAGTGAGAATAATTTATTGCCTCATACTGGTTTTACTAGCTCATACCCCACAATAGCTGTGACAAAGACCGGTTATTCCGGCGACATATTTCATATTGCATTCCAGGAAGGGAACCTAAGACCTTCAATAATGTATGGACAATTGCCTGAGGGTGCTAACCTCAGTTTTAACCCTTACCCCATCTCAGAAACTAGCGGCTTCACCTTTAATTTTTCTCCAAGCATTAGTTTGTTCTATCTCGGGAATAATGTATATAAGCCTTTAGTAAGCTGGACTGCCAGTAATAGCGGAACTCTCAATAAAAATGACTCTCAGCAAGGAAATCAGATACCGGAACCGAGAATGATATGCCGGCCGCAAAATGATAATGGCGCCTGGGGGGATGTATTTTCGTCCGGTCAGTCTGTTAATTTCAGTGCTAACAATTCTGTTATCAGGACAAATACCCGCACAAGTGTTATCGCCTGGAGCCAGTCGGGAGGAACCGAGTCAAAGTGGGTGCGTCGGGAAAATTCAACTTATAGTGGTGCAACCTGCCTTGAACCTGCCGGCCTTATACCAAATATCAGTACTGGTTCTGATTTGACAAATATCAAAGCTGTTTCTTCTGATGCCACTACTATGCCCGCAGTGCTATTTCCCGCCGTAACAAGTTTTAATGGCACCCCGATATGCAGTGGAAATCAGAAAGTAATGCTGCCGTATACTTTAACTTATTCACGCTCAGGGGTTATCTTGAAAAATGGGATTGAATTTGTATTTAATACAGGAGATATAATAAATAGTGATACCGTTGTAAAATTCAAGGAGGCTCCGGATACAATAATATATAATTCACCAGAAGAACTAAATGGTTCATTAATAACAGAACCTTTTCACCTTGATCAAAACTCTTCTTTATTGTTCACCAATTATTATTACGTTATAAATAAAGAAGCTGCAGATTCATTACTCTCAGTAATCGACGCTGTCAGCTTTAGGGTTGAATTAGTAAATAGCAGTACTAACCAGGTTGCCGGAACTTTTGATAACATTACATTTAGTAAGGAAAATCTGGATGACTATGAGAACGTAAGCTATGAGATAGATTGCTCCGGGATTTCAGAAGGTGAATATTTTCTGAGGATTGTTACTTCTCAGATAGGTGATGCATCTTATAGCCTGATAAACACACAAAATGATGCCTCAAATATGGCTAAAAAGTCATACAATAAGGTTGCTTACTCAGGTGAGGAAATTCCGTTAAAGTATGATCTTTCCCAGAACTATCCTAATCCTTTTAACCCTGCCGGATTGACTCACAATTAATCTAACCATGAGGATATAAAAACCCAGTCGTTGCCTCAAAATAAATCTAACCCTGGAGAAGTAAGAAATCACCCATAAAAATGGGGAAAAATCATCTCTAAGGTTTGATCAGTATTCGTTGACTCATAATATACCTGACCCAAATCTAAAAGGAATTATTATGAGCCGGAAAGCAAAAAGAGAATATCTAAGAGAGATCAAATCCAGGTATAAAAAAGCAGGTAAGTTAGAAAAGAACAAAATATTAAATGAGTTTTGCCAGGTATGCGGTTATAACCGTAAATATGCAATACACTTGTTAAATAAAAAAGAAAATCAAAAAACTGAAAAAAAGAAAAAACCAGGAAGGAAACCGAAGTATAATAATCCGGAAATCATTCATTTCCTTAAGATTATGCTAAAAGCAACAAATCTAATATGTTCTAAAAGACTTGTAACTATAATACCTCTATGGATGTCTTCCTATGAATCATCTTACTGTATTAAATTATCTGAACCTGTCAGGAAAAAATTACTGAATATATCACCAGCGACAATTGACCGTTTGCTAGCTAAAGAGAGAAAAAAGTTAGGTAAGCTTGGCCTATCGACAACAAAGCCCGGTTCTTTAATAAAAAAGCAGGTCCCCATAAAAACGAATCAATGGGATGAAACAAGGCCAGGGTTTATTGAGGCTGATACAGTTGCTCATTGTGGCAGCTCAACAGCCGGAGCCTTTGTATATACTGTAAATATAGTGGATATCGCCACTGGCTGGACTGAAGCCAGAGCTATATGGGGAAAAGGTGAGAAAACCACTTTTGAAGCTATTAGAAGCATTGAAGAGGCTCTACCCTTCAAAATACTGGGCTTTGATTCTGATAATGGCGGGGAGTTCCTTAACTGGCATTTATTTAAATATTTTACTCACAGGAAACGACCCGTTGAATATACCCGTTCAAGGAGCTACCAAAAAAATGACAATGCTCATATTGAAGGCAAGAACTGGACCCACATTAGACAATATCTTGGCTATGAACGTTTTGATAATCCTAAGATTGTCAATATGCTTAATGATATCTATAAAAATTACTGGTCATTATTTTTTAACTTCTTCATTCCTTCCAGTAAAATTATTTCTAAGGAAAGAATAAATGGCAAGGTCATTAAGAAGCATGATAAATCCAAAACTCCCGTAGATAGACTGCTTGAAACTTATACCATTCCATCGTACAAAAAGAAAAAATTATTAGCCCTTAGAAAGACCTTAAACCCCTTTGATTTGCAGAACAGCATTCAGGCTACAATTATTGAAATATTAAATTTAGCCAGCTAAAAGCTGAGTTAATCAATTCATTATTAACTTAACTTATTTTATTTTGTGCATTATTATAAACTGTTCTTATTCATCACTTAATAGTCAGATTTTATATGAGTCAAAAACTCATCCCCATGGTTAGATTTTATTATGAGGCAATGGGCTGCAACTACAATAAATTACCAGCTGCCGCAGAATGGTTATGTCACACTAAAGATATATGATATCCTTGGTAGTGAAGTATCGACTCTTGTAAACGAGCAGAAGAACCAGGGGAGATATCAGATTAATTTCGATGCATCCCATCTTGCCAGTGGAGTATATATATACCAGCTCCGCGTTAACGATTATGTAAGCGCCAGGAAGATGTTATTACTCAAGTGATTTAAGGGGAGCGAAAGCTCCCTTTTTTATTGAGATAATAAAAGGCTCACTGTTAAATCCTGATTAAAACACTTATAAGCATTTGTAATATTATCATTTATCCAGGCTGAATTGTTTCTTGACGAGAGGACTGTTTATTGGGAGGGCTTCGCTTTTTGACTTCCTGTTATCGCAACTTCTCGCTTTGTTATTTCCAATAAGTCATCTTTGTCCGCCAATAACTTAAATTAATAGTTGATATGGAATAAAAATATGAACCAAAATTCATCGGAATGATTTCTGTTACTGATTAAACAGAAAGTCATTTTATCACACGGCGATTTTTACTAATAAAGATTTAATTTGACTTTAATGATAAATAGGATAATTATTGTAACAGTTCTTTAGGGCTCTTTTACAGCGGGTACCTGAACTACTTCTAATCCTGTAACCCGATAACTTTGTTTATTAAAATATTTTGGGGATAGAATGAAATTATCATTATTTGTTACTGCAGCATTACTTTCAACCGTAATTTTAATTTCCTGCAATAAAGATAACCCGGTTCCACCGGGAGAGCAGCCGCAAATAAACCTTACCCTCGAAGATGTCAGCTGCACAGAAGCCTGGCTTAAATTAACGACTGCAAATATTAGTCTCCCCGCAAATGTAGAAATACTGAAAGACGACAATCCTGTCAAAACGATTAGCCTGACCTCAGCAGATACAATACTTTATATAGATTCGCTTCTCCCAAAAACCAGCTATAGTTTTTCGTCAATCATCCAATCAAACAACCAATCAATCACAAGTCCATCCTTGCCCGTTATTACTATGGATACCACCAGCCACAACTTAACCTGGCAGAGCTGGACATTCGGTGGAGAAGCAGGGGGTTGTGTACTTTATGATGTTGCAATAATTGATCAGAATGATATATGGGCAGTTGGAGAGATTTATTTGCTTGATACTTTAGGTCAGCCGGATCCAAATGCATATAATGCTGTACATTGGAATGGGAATGACTGGGAATTATTGCGCCTTCAGTTTTATACTTTCTGCGGACAACCCTCGGCAGGATCTTACCCTGCAAAATCAATACTTGCCTTAAATGAGCATGACATATGGATAACTTCCGGTTCGCAGGTAACACATTTTGATGGAACGAATCAATTAAGCACAGAATGTATCCCTGTTTCCGTTAATAACCTTTGGGGAACCGATAATAATATATATGCGGTTGGGAAATTTGGTAAAATAGCTCATTATCAAAATAGGCAGTGGAGCAGAATTGAAAGCGGAACGACGACCATTATTCAGGATATATGGGGTTCTGATGGTTTAATATTATGTACAATTTCAAATGTTGCTTCTCCGGGCGACAAAAAAATATTGGAAATAAATAACAACCAGGTTTCAGATTTTCTTTGGGATACGGGAAGAAGGGTTCAATCGATCTGGTATAAAAATAAAAATGCAATATATACCTGCGGTGGGGGAGTATTCTCTCTCAAGGATGGCATTCACTGGAATGAGATAACAGAAATCCCTTTAATTTATAGTGAATCGATACGAGGTAGTGATTACAACAATATCTGGGTGGCGGGTGACTTTGGTCTTTTGGCACATTTTAATGGATTACGCTGGAAGGTGTTTAATGAACCAACAGCCGATATCTATTACGCCTGTGCAGTTAAAGGCAATATAATTGTTGCCGCAGGAACGAAGGGAGGTAAGGCTATCATTTCTTACGGGTCTGATTAAATAATTCATAAAAAGTTAAAAGGGTTACTAAAATGAAAAATATACTATTAATTATTATATCTTTAGTTTTAATTATTCCGTTTAATATTAAATCTCAATCTTCAATACCCATAATTCCAATTACCTCAAGTTCAGAGCATAAAAGTGAGACTTCCATTACACTCGATCCGAATAATAATTCACATTTGTTCGTTGGATCAAATGTTAGCCCCACTAAAATAGGTTTCTATTATTCAAGTAATTCCGGGGGCAGCCGGTCGTTGATACGATTTCCTCACAAACCCAAGTCAGGTACAACAAAGAATACTTCAAGCTGCCGGAAGTACAGGAAAGATTTTCCGCTTACTACAACGCCTGCCTTGCAGAAGTTGAAGAGCTGGGTAAACTGTATAACATCAACATCCCGGAGCCAGATAAAGTTATCTTCGGACACACACACGAACCCATTTCGCCTGACAAACCGATACAGATCCCAATGGGATATAAAATAATTAATTTATTCAACACCGGCGGCTGGCTGAATATTCATAGATTAAAAAGTGTTTTCGCCGGAGCAGAAATATTCAAATATGAGAGTGGTTCAGGTATCACCGCCCAGGCTGACTTGTCGCGAGAACTTAGTGAGGTGTTATGACTAAGTGCATTGAAGCGTGCGCATAGCTCAGTTCTCTGACTGAAATTGAAGTTAATTCAATCCCTGCCTTCGCCGTATAACGGCGACACATTAGTAGTGTTAATGTTACCCTTATTGCCTAAAAGCTGCAGAGCAGCGACACATTAAACTTGGTTATTTCGAACATCAGACATTTTGTCATCTCGACATCCTACGCAAGGATGGTGAAATCTTAAGTCCAGGTAATTTAACAGGATATCATTTTGCAGGGGTTCTCATTAACCAATGGCTTCCAGCCATTGGGTCCTATATAAAACGGATAATATATCTTAACGGTTTTAACCGTTTACAGCAATAATAACAATTAGAATTATTTCATTATTTATTTTTGATAATTAAGATTCCGATAAATAATGCAATAATGCTTATTCCGATGATTAATCCAGAACTGTATTCGGTTCCATCGTACAATGAAATTATATAATAACAGAAATTGACTAAAGCGATTACAGATAATAAAACCAATATATCGGTTATAGCTTTTCTGCGTTTAGCCTTTCTCAGTTCTTTTTGATAAGTTATTTCATCCATGGCGGATAATTCCCTTTTATATTTATCAAGATCTAGAAATGAGTAAAGGGTAAAATATATTATTAAAAACCAGTTGAAATCAATCGTGGAAGTCAGTCGTGGCAAGTCAACCTCCTTAATTCAAGATTGTTTTTCCAGCCTGAATATGGAACTTCAACTGTTTCGAAGTTTCAGCAGGGATTTATGAAGATCTATCAAATATGTAGGAAGGCGGCTTCTGAGAATCACTCGTTTCAATAAAAAATATTTATATCAAAAACAATTAGCTTTAACAATGTTTGAATAAATTAATTTGACAATAGATTTTGTTTTTATTTAATTAGCAATGTACTCACAGGAGTTATTTTGAAATCGGGTACCTGAACTACTTTAATCCTGAAACCCAGCAAATATTTACTATAAAGTTCCGGGGTATTTATGAGAGTATTTGTTTTAGTGTCCGTTTTAGCATTATTTTCTTTTGGACTGTTTTCCTGCAAAAAGGGCAACCCCATTCCGCCTGAACAGCAGCCGCAGATAAGTCTGACCCTTGAAGATGTAAGCTGTACCGAAGCCTGGCTTAAATTAACAACTGCAAATATTACTTTGCCGGCAGATGTCGAATTATTGAAAGACGACATCCATTCAGAAACAATCAGTTTGACTTCAGCAGATACAATCCTTTATATTGATTCACTCCTTCCGAATAAGACATATAATTTGACTTCATTCATCCAATCAAACAATCAATCAATCAATGCTTCTGTCCCAGTTTCAACTATGGACACCACCTCCCACAACTTCACCTTCCAGACCTGGACATTCGGAGGAGAAGCGGGAAGCTGCGAACTCCGGGATGTAGTGATAATTAACCCGAATAATATCTGGGCTGTGGGTGATATTAATATTGCTGATACGAGTATAAATGGTTATACAACATATAACGCAGTGCATTGGGATGGGACTCAGTGGAAGTTGAAAAGAATACGATATTTTGGTAATTGCAGTGCTGTTGAGTATCCGCCACTTTGTGCAATATGGTCTTTTTCTAACACTAATATCGTATTGACGAATGGAGGAAGTATCGGTTGGTTTGATGGAAATGCGGTTAATCTGGATTGCGGAGTAAAACCAATATTAGAAGGTGCTATAAACAAAATCTGGGGAACTTCCAGCAATGACTTGTATGTAGTAGGCAATTCAGGGAGTAGCGCCCATTATCAAAACGGTCAATGGACAAAAATAGAAACCGGAACAGACGCGAAAATAGCTGATATCTGGGGAACCAGCATAAGTTCATCAAATCAAAGCAAGATTTATTGCTCTGTTCCCTCGGGTCTCGAACCTTCAAAAAGGCGAATACTGACTATAAATGATAATAACGTCGATTCAATCCATTGGAATGGAAAGATAGCAACCTCTTGCTGGACAACCACAGGGAAAATAATTTATACCAGCGGCGATGGAATATATAATAATAAAACCGGAAACTGGGCTGTGGAATCAACACTTCCCGGTTCCTATACTTACAGGATAAGAGGAAATAATTTAAATGATATTTTTGTCTGCGGCAATTATGGATTTTTAGCACACTACAACGGAGTAAGCTGGAAAGTATCTACTGAATTACTGCAACTGAATGGCTCTGCTCTCTATTCTCTTTCTGTTAAGGACAACATAATTGTTACAGTGGGGTTTGATGGAGATAAAGCTTTGATCGTAGTCGGGAAAAGAATGTAGTTAAAATAAAAGGAGAAATTTTACCAAAGTAAATACAGCGGGACGTTTGCACCGTCCCGCTTAAAATGGAAATAAATACCGATTGGCTGGTTAACCAAAATAGAATTTCCACACAAAGTGGAAAATTCAGGGTTTTTTATTTCCAGTGCAAAGATAGTTAACTATTTAATTTAAATAAATACTATAGGAGCACTCCAATGAAGAACTTTATAATATTATTTTTTACCATAATTATGATGTCTACTGGTTTTATTTCCGCCCAGACATATACCCAGGATATTCCCGGTTTAGATACTTATATCTATCATAATACAGGATATGGGTATGGGAATAATTCGTTATTTGCTGGTATAAATGGCAATACATACAGAAGTTATATTAAATGGGAAAATATACGTTCATACATACCAGCCAATTCACTTTTGACCGAGGTAAAATTTTTCATTACCTGGGGAGGAAATGGAGCATCCACAGCCCAGATGGATTTTCTTGATTTTTCCATTGACGGCAGTATTTCGCAAACTTATGATAATATTGAAACTGGTGTATTATGGGGAACAAAATCTGCCTCGACATTAGAATATTCTTTCCCAGAACTAAAACAGAAAGTTCAGGATGCCGTAAATGGTGGTACAAATGAAGTCCATATCGGGATAAAAAATCAGAATGAATCTAATTCTGATTATTATGTTTCCTACCAATTTAACGTTAGTCTAAGAGTGACATATATGCTAAACCAGATTACAGTAACACAGGTTGATAAAGATGATAACCAATTTGGGGAAGCAGGTAGGTGGCTGCTCTCACAGTGGTACTATTATCCTGTCCCGTTTAATCTAAATTATCAATCAGGTTATACCTTGCCATTAAAAAGTCATCAGGAGTTCAAAGAGAATAGTTATCAAAAATACTGGCAATGGAAGCAAAATGATAATATTATTACACAGAATCATTATAGATTTGTAACTGCCAGCACTCTTGATCTCTTTAAGGCGAAATATGAATTATCGTATGAGGGAGTCAGAGTTCAAACATCACTTGAAGGTACATCTTTGAATGTTGGCAATATAAAATTTGCAGATCCGTGGTACATAGATTATAAAGATTTAGATTTCACGAATACGAATGTAACTAGTCTAAGAAATCGAGGTATGAAAAATGACGGAGAGGATGCATTAAAATACCGAAACAGAAATTCTCCGTTTTACCCTGATTACAATACCGAATATACTAATATTGAAAATGGTGTAGAAGATCCGCCTCATTCTTATCAAGGTGTTTTCTTGAATCAAGATTATAATGTACCGGGTCAACCATATTATTCAATCCAATCACCAACTCAATCTATCCCCCTTGGCGGTAAATATGGTGATAGGACCTTTTATTTTGATAGATGGACCGGTTCAGGTCTTCAATTTGAACATTCAGGTGAAGCTACTTCGGCAGTAGTGTTTACTTCGGCTAATGCAACAGCAACTGCAGTTATGAAAGGACATCTGCTTTCTGATAAGACTACAGCTTTTGCTTCTAACGGACAAAGAAATACTATAAGGGATATAAACAGTATTTATCACATCTTTTATATATCTATGTACAAGATTTGGCATACCCATAGCCTTACGTCCGATTTCAATGGTGCCTGGAGTCAGGAGGAAGAAGTCCCATTAGCTTACGGAGCTTATCATCCTGTTAGTCTTTCAGTTGACTATAACGGAAGTGATCAAATAGCCATCGTTTATGTGGATGAGAGTGCATTTATGTGGCATACTATCATTAACAAGAACACAGGAGCAGTTGTTGAGACGCATAGTTATTCTAATGTTGTCCTTGATTATAATTATATAAACTCCGTCCTTCCGGTTGTAGCGTTCAGTCCTTACCAGCTCATTACTGTCTATAAGCCTTCGCAAAACAGCGGTTTATATTATGCTAGGAAATACAGAGTAGACGATAATGATCCCTGGACATACGAAGAAGGCATTCAGATACCGCATACCTCCTTTACCAGTCTTAATCCGACTATTGCCTCCATTAAGGACGGACCTTGGAGAGATATATTTTTCCTGGCTTTTCAGGAAGGAAATATCAATACCACCATTAATTATTGTCAAACCTTAATGAGTCTTCCTCTTAATTTTAATTTTGATATTATCTCAACAGGAAGCGGCTACAATATTAATTATTCACCCAGTATCAGCTTGTACCGTATACCAAGTCTATATGCATTGTATAAGCCAATGGTGAGCTGGACAGCACGGAGCGGTGGTGAGTTGCCAAAGTCTAACTCGGGAGAAGGAACACAAGTACCTGAGCCCAGGATGGTATGTAGACAACAAAATAGTGGTAACAGCTGGGGAAGCTGCTTTGTTGCCGGGCAGAATGTTAACTATAGTTATAATAATTCTGTTATCTCATCTACAACAAATCAGAGCGTGATTGCCTGGAGCGAATCTAATGGTACTCTATCTAATTGGGTACGAAGAGACGGCACATCATATAGTACCGTTTTTTGCCTTGAGCCAGCCGGGCTTATTCCCAATGTAACTACCGGGATCAGCTTTTCAAATATTAAAGCCTTTACTTATGATCCCTCAGTGATGCCGAGCATCCTTAACCAGGGAGTTACGAATTTTAGTGGGACACCCGATTGCGGCGGCATAACGAAAGAAGCTTCAACTATAGATTTTACGTATTCCAGGTCGGGAGTTATATTAAAAAATGGGATCGAATTTGTATTCAATACCGGGGATATTATAAATGGTGATAGTGTTGTCAAATTTATTGAGATGCCCGATACTATAGTCTGTCATTCCATCAATGAACTGAACCAGCCACTAAGGACAGAAGAATTTCAGCTCGACCATAATTCTAACCTTCTTTTTACTAACTATTATTATGTAATAAATAAAGAGGGAGCAGATACCCTGCTTACAGAAAATGAATCGGTAAACTACAAGGTGGAACTGGTCAACAGTTTAACTTCAGAGGTAGCAGGAACTTTTGATAATATAACTTATACCCGGACAAACCTTGATGATTATGAGAATATAAGCTACCAGGTCAACTGTTCTGGAATACCTGAAGGGAATTACTTCCTGAGGTTAGTAACTGGAGAGACTGGTGGTGCGGAATACTCCCTGATAAATACTCTGAATGACGGGTCGAACCTTAACAAGAAATCTTATAACAAAGTTATGTACACAGGTAATGAAGTTCCAACAACCTATGCACTTTCTCAGAACTATCCTAATCCCTTCAACCCGGCAACAACCATAAACTATCAACTGCCGAAGACCGGATTTGTTACACTGAAGATTTATGACATTCTCGGTAAAGAAGTTGCATCTCTGGTTAGTGAGCAAATGAACCAGGGCAGATATTCTGTTAATTTCGATGCCTCCAGACTCGCCAGCGGGGTTTACATCTACCGTTTACAAGTAAATGATTATGTGAGCTCAAAGAAGATGTTATTACTCAAATAATTAAAGGGAGCGAAAGCTCCCTTTTTTATTGAGATAATAAAAGGCTCACTATTAAATCCTGATTAAAAAACTTATAAGCATTTGTAATATTATCATTTATCCAGGCTGAATTGTTTCCTGACGAGAGGACTGTTTATTGGGAGGGCCTCGCTTTTTGACTTCCTGTTATCGCAACTTCTCACTTTGTTATTTCCAATAAGTCATCTTTGTCCGCCAATAACTTAAATTGTCAGAATGTTGCAGATAGTAATAGTTGATATGGAATAAAAATATGAATTAAAAATTCATCGGGATGATTTCTGTTACTGATTAAACAGAAAGTCATTTTATCACACGGCGATTTTTACTAATAAAGATTTAATTTGACTTTAATGATAAATAGGATAATTATTGTAACAGTCCTTTAGGGCTCTTTTACAGCGGGTACCTGAACTACTTCTAATCCTGTAACCCGATAACTTTGTTTATTAAAATATTTTGGGGATAGAATGAAATTATCATTATTTGTTACTGCAGCATTACTTTCAACTGTAATTTTAATTTCCTGCAATAAAGATAACCCGGTTCCACCGGGAGAGCAGCCGCAAATAAACCTTACCCTTGAAGATGTAAGCTGCACCGAAGCCTGGCTTAAATTAACAACTGCAAATATTACTTTGCCGGCAGATGTCGAATTATTGAAAGACGACATCCATTCAGAAACAATCAGTTTGACCTCAGCAGATACAATCCTATACATAGATTCACTTCTCCCAAATAAGACATACACCTTAAGTTCAATCGTCCAATCAAACAACCCACCTGCCGGCGAGGCAGGTCAATCAATCAAAGTTTCTGTCCCTGTTTCAACTATGGATACCACCTCCCACAACTTCACCTGGCAAACCTGGACATTCGGAGGGGAGGCTGGAAGCTGTACCCTATATGACTGTGCTATTATATCGCCTGACAATATTTGGTGTGTTGGCGAGATTTATTTGCTGGATTCGCTCGGACAACCAGACCCTATACCATATAATGCAGTACACTGGGATGGAAATGAATGGGAGACTATCAGAATTTATTTTCCCACCGTATGTGGAAATACTGATAGCATTTCATATCCAGCCACCACAATATTTAAGTTTAATGACAATCAAATATGGGTTAGCACTGGAGACAAAATGGCAATAATCCAGGATGGTCTGCAAATAAAAAAATTCTGCCTTCCGTCTGCTGCCTCGATGACAATTTATAATTTATGGGGTACATCAAACAGTGATTTCTATATAGTCGGCTATGCTGGAAGTATCGCACATTATCAAAACGGACAATGGACAAGGATAGAGAGCGGAACTGAATTAAATATAAATGATATATGGGGATATTCAGATGGTTCAGGGAATAACCTCATACTCTGCGCTGCATCGGATTTAGGGACAAACCACCAGAAAAAGTTATTACGGATAAATGGTAATTCTGTCGATACCTTGGACTGGTCACCTCAAAAAACTTTATTTACCATCTGGCTCCCCTCCATTCGTAAAATCTACGTGGGTGGCGGGAAGACATATGCAAAGTGCGGTAATGACTGGATAGAGCAGACATCGGTTAACTTTTTCACATATGGGATAAGAGGTAACGATTTTAACGAGGTGTATGCGGTCGGAGGAGGTCACTTTTCGCATTTCAATGGTTATACCTGGAAAGAAATCCCGGAATTATTTTTATCGGGAGGGAATTATGAAGGCGTTGCAACAAAAGGCGGCATAACCTGTTCAGTAGGTTATTTAGGTAATAAGGCTATTGCTGCCATTATAACCAAATAAAAATCAAGAAGGAAATATGAAAGGGAGAATGATTATTTTCTGCTTATCTATTCTTATATTCATCTCTGGCATTACTTATTCGCATACCTGGGAATTTGGTATGCAGGTCATAAATGCAAATGGGAATCCCGTTTCCAAAGGCGTCCGATTGTATGAGCTAGATAATCTTGTAAATTCATTTCGTGAATGCAGTTCTTTTCCGGGCTGGATTTTTGAGGAATATTTAAATTTCTATTGTGATGTTGGATATCCCAATTCTCCTAATCCTTCCTGGGCAGCAATAGACCCAGGTACTTATCGATTAAGAATCTTTGATCTCGAGAATGATGAGGACAGATACATCGTTCTGAATATTAATGCCAACCCATTAGGTGATGGTGATTTTATAATAAAATATCAGAATGAGCTGTTCTCACTTGTAATGAATAACAGAGGTGTTACAATCTCCGAAACCAGAGATTGGGATTATCCTGTCGTATTTGAACAAAAAAAGGAGGACGGCGCCACTAATGTCGGGACGGTGGCTATTTGGAACGGTTCGTCATTTAATGAAAGATATTCGCCACCACATCAGTACGATTTAACCCCCGGTCAGTATTATTTTGATGCAGATACGAATGTGTATAGTGCTCAGAAATTTCATCAATATACGGATTTGGGTTACATCAATTATTTGGATGAATATGTAGATTATGGTTCTTATCATCCGACGATCCAGGCTAATTTTAAATCTGTAAGCTCCGGTGTTCACCTCCAAAATCAGGCAGAGGGATTAATTACAATCGGCGGAAACATTAACTTTACAGATCCCTGGTTGAACGACTACAATGAAAATCCCTATGGGCTGCGTAACCGAGGTACGGGTGCAATTCCACATCCGGTCAGCAGCCCTTTCAATCCAAATACCAATCCGACTGGTGCAGGCCACAACTATAAAGGTGTATTTCTTGGACAGCAAATTACCATCGGTTATCCCCACTATTCTGTCCAAGCTATAAATGGCAGCATTCCAATGGCAGGCAAATATGGCACACGCCCTTTCTATTTTAATAGATGGGGTGGATCAGGAGTACAATTCGAACACTCTGGAAACGCTGAAACCGGTGTTGTATTTACATCGAGCGATGCTACAGCAATAGCGGTAATGAAAGGGCATCTGCTTTCTGATAACAACGATGTCTTCGGTAATAACGGTCAGCAGCACCTTGTACGCGATTACAATGGATATTATCATCTTTTTTATGTATCAATGGGTAAAATATGGCATACTAAAAGCTTAACTACAAATTTTGATGGGGCCTGGAGCCAGGAACAAGTTGTTCCAATGGAAGCTTCTTTTGATACGCCTATAAGCATCTCCGTCGATGCAGCAAACGTACCGGGTCCGGATTCTATTGCAATAGCATATACCGATGGATATTTCCTTGGTTACACAACTATAAATGCTGCTACTAGTGCTGTAATTACTATGCATAAGGTTGATTGCAACATAGAATACGGATATGGAGCCTTTGTCAAACCTGTGGTAGCCTATACCAAGAAAGAATTGATGGTTATCTACAGAGCGTCCGCTAGCGGCGGGTTATATTGCTCCCTGAAATATAAATTTTACGATAATGATCCCTGGATTTATAGTGAGAATAATTTATTGCCTCACACTGGTTTTGCTAGCTCATATCCAACAATTGCTGTGACAAAGACCGGTTATTCCGGCGACATATTTCATATTGCATTCCAGGAAGGGAACCTAAGACCTTCAATAATGTATGGACAATTGCCTGAGGGTGCTAACCTCAGTTTTAACCCTTACCCCATCTCAGAAACTAGCGGCTTCACCTTTAATTTTTCTCCAAGCAGCTAACAATTCTGTTATCAGGACAAATACCCGCACAGTGTTATTGCCTGGAGCCAGTCGGGAGGAACCGAGTCAAAGTGGGTGCGTCGGGAAAATTCAACTTATAGTGGTGCAACCTGCCTTGAACCTGCCGGCCTTATACCAAATATCAGTACTGGTTCTGATCTGACAAATATCAAAGCTGTTTCTTCTGATGCCACTACTATGCCCGCAGTGCTATTTCCCGCTGTAACAAGTTTTAATGGCACCCCGATATGCAGTGGAAATCAGAAAGTAATGCTGCCGTATACTTTAACTTATTCACGCTCAGGGGTTATCTTAAAAAATGGAATTGAATTTGTATTTAATACAGGAGATATAATAAATAGTGATACCGTTGTAAAATTCAAGGAGGCTCCGGATACAATAATATATAATTCACCAGAAGAACTAAATAGTTCCTTAATGACACAAGATTTCCATCTTAACCAAAACTCTGTCTTACTATTTACCAATTATTACTACGTTATAAATAAAGAAGCTGCAGATTCATTACTCTCAGTATCCGATGCTGTCAGCTTCAGGGTTGAATTAGTAAATAGCAACACTAACCAGGTTGCAGGCACTTTTGATAATATTACATTTAGTAAGGAAAACCTGGATGACTATGAGAATGTAAGCTATGAGATAGATTGCTCCGGAATTTCAGAAGGTGAATATTTTCTGAGGATTGTTACCTCTCAGGCAGGTGATGCATCTTATAGCCTGATAAATACTCAGAACGATGCCTCGAATATGGCTAAAAAGTCATACAATAAGGTCGCTTACTCAGGTGAGGAAATTCCATTAAAGTACGATTTGTCGCAGAACTACCCTAATCCTTTTAATCCTGCGACTACAATAAATTACCAGCTGCCGCAGAATGGTTATGTCACACTAAAGATATATGATATCCTCGGAAGTGAAGTATGCTACACTTGGTTGAATGAACAGAAGAACCAGGGTAGATATATAGATTAATTTCGATGCTATCCCATCTTGCCAGTGGAGTTTATATATACCAGCTCCGTGTTAACGATTATGTAAGCGCCAGGAAGATGTTATTGCTCAAGTGATTTAAGGGGAGCGAAAGCTCCCTTTTTTAATATAACTTCTGAATTCATCAAATTGCCATACTCAAACCCCAAATATCTTTTTTAATCAGAAATCATTATTTTATCAGTAGTTCATAAATATACGCGGGGAATATGGACAAAAAATATATAATTCTGCTTTTATCTTTCCTGATTGTTTCCTGTTCCGGGATAAGCTATAACGAATACCAGGATGCTGAAACCCTTGGCAGTGGAAATGGCGCATTGACATTCGGGATTCTTCCTCCGGAAGGAAGGTTTCAGTTTCCCCTTTCTGAAAGCACGGATGCGGGTATTTCATTGTGGAGTTTTAATATATTGAATCCAAAAAACGGAGACAGGGATATCGGCATTAAACTAGGTCTCAAACACAGCCTGTCTGAAAAGAGCGCTAAATCTAAATGGGCTCTGATAACAAATATTTTCGGCTATAATGCTTCTTTCAGTATAACGGGATTTATTGATTCTCCGGGAGTGCTGGAGACAGATAAATATTCAGCTTTCGGGGTTTCTCCCGGTATTATTTTTTCCTACAGAATTAATGAAAAGTCAAAGGACCTCAGTCATTATTCCGTTAGCTTTTTTGAGAATCTCAAAAGTTTATATGCCGGACTTAAGATCAATTATCTTTATTCAGATGCAGAAAGTATTAATACATTTGATTCCACGAAGAGTTCCGCTTTCCGGAATGAACTTTTTTTATATCCTTTTGCCGGCGTTGTAATTGGCAGCAGCTTTCAGCAGTATTTTGAAATAGCATACCTGACTAAAAGTGCTGAGAAAAATAATAATTTCAGAAGCGGTCTTCTTCTTGTAGCAGGATTTAGATACATTTTTGAATTCTGAACATAATGAAAAAGATACGAGACAACATTATTTTAAGTATCCTAATCACTGTACTCTGTGATGGTGTGATCTATTCACAAAACGCTGATTCATTAAATAACATTAAGCAGCCTTATCTCAATATCCGGGAAAATATTTTTAATCCTGTTCGTATTGGATACCCCGATAATATTTTTCTAAAAGAGACTATAACCTTAAATAAAATGGTTCTGCCCGGTTACTATTATAATAATTCCAATTTGTTTTCCGGATTAAGTGATCCTTTCCTCAGAAAGTATCTTAAAGATGAAGAAACAAAGAATAATCTGATACAATATATACAGAATTCGGCTCCTCAAAGAGAAGCTGAAGAGATTAGAGCGATCAGGAAATATTTAGGCATAAGCCGCGATATATTCGCTGTAATCCTTGCCATTATTCACGTTATCACCTACTGATTACCTGGCCGGTCTAAGAAATTCCCTCCGTTTATTTTTCTTGATCTTTATCTGGTCGGAGACCACAAACATCCCCGATTCGCCTGATTAAGATATAACTTAATTTTTGTTGATTTTTGTCCCGGCACCGTTTTTTTATTGGTCTTAATAGAGCGATACTTTATGAAACAAAAAGATTTTGAAATCCGATCGGCCATTATGAATCAGTAAAATCCTTGACTGGGATTGAAGTAACCATACTGAAACCGGGTGACCTTGTTTGATACCAGCCCCGCATTATTACGAAATAGCATCGTTTGAATTTTTGTCCTAATAATATTTATCAATTGAAATTGTTGGTTTTATCAAGCTTTAAAAATATTCATTTGACATTTCCTTTATTTTTATAGAATTTAGAGATGCGCTCACAAGGCGGTACTATGAAATAGGCGGATAGAGTGCGGCATTTCCTGAAACCGCTTAATTGTTCAGTATTCATTGGGGATAAATATGCGAATATAATAATCAGAAAAACTTAATAGTCATTGAGTACTTATTATGCTTCATCTCTATGATTTTGTCTGATATTGTGTTTATCCCCGTAACAATGATAAGGGAAAGGAGGTCATATGGTTTGAGTTAATAAAATATTGTCCGGATATTTAAGGCAGTAATCTGCCATTCAAACTCATACATATGAGGATAATTAAAATGAAAAAAGATACCAGGGAATATTTTTCCACAGTTTTAGTAAGTCTTGGTTTTGTAATTCTTTTCCTGCTCTCATCCTGCAAGAAGGATAATCCTGTCATTCCGCCCGAGCCATCACCGGTTGACCACAGAAAGATAACCCTTGCTAATGAAGGGACAAGCTGCAGTGAAATATGGTTAAAGCTTACAGCAGACAGTATTAATTTGCCGATATCGGTAATACTTAATATGAACAGTACAATGGAAGATATTACCCTTTCCAACAGAAGGGATACCGTGCTGTATTTTGACTCACTCCCGCTAAACAGCAGCTACCGATTTAGTGCTGCGCTGAGTCAAGATACATTAATAAAGAGCAATGAGCTGCAAGTAAATACACTTTCCCCAACAAGCCATAATTTTACCTATCAGACGTTTGAGTTAGGAGATCCTCTTTCGGGTTACAGCAGCATCCTTTATGGAGCTTCTATTATCGATGGAAATAATATATGGGTTGTAGGTGAAATATATGAAGTAGATTCCTCCGGAAATGATATTCAATACAATGCTGCTCACTGGAATGGAACAGATTGGGAATTAAAGCAGATACTGTATTATACTATTTGCGGCCAGAGTCATAAAACACCTTATCCGGTGGGCAGTATTGTTCAAGTCGAAAATCAACTCTGGGCAGCAATGAGGGGAAATGAGGTTGTACGAATTTCTGATACTACTCAGACTGAAATAATGTGTCTTCCTTTATCAATGGAAATTTATTCTGTCTGGGGTAATAATAGCAGTAATGTATATGCTGCAGGTAATTTAGGCAATATTGCAAGATATGATGGTAATTCCTGGCAATCCATCCCAAGTCCCACAATTCTCACACTAATAGATATATACAGTAATGGAAATGGAGCCATATACGCTGCAGGAATAGATGTATCCCAGGATAAGGGAATTGTATTAAAAGGAAATTCATCCGGTTTCTCTGTTATGATCAATTCTGAGATAATAACGGAGGATGAACTCTTTGATAAACTTTATGGAGAGCTTGAATCGGTGTGGGTAGATGAGAACGGAATAATTTATGCAGGAGGGGATCTTTTATACCGCTATAAGAATAACCAATGGAACTATGAGACCTCACTGCCGGAGAATTATATAGGAGGGAACCCCGGTGCTTTCTATCGGGGATCGATAGCCTCGATAAGAGGGAACGGATCGAACGATTACATAATAGCAGGAGGAAGGAATACACTGAAGCATTTTAACGGGATCGACTGGGAACAGATAGGACTGCCTTACAGTCCGTCCAGTCCCATCGCTTACGGCAAAGTAGAACAAAAAGGTAATACAGCGGTAGCCGTTGGATGGAACGGCAATAAAGCATTCATCATTTTACTAAAAAGGTGATAACAAGGAGGTTTAAAGTGAAACAAAGTAGAGTTCTTTCATACTGTTTGCTGATCATTTCAATATTTATTCTTAGCCCAAAAACTAATGCTCAATGTCCGACTATTTCCGATATGCTAAATCACGGCTACATACCAGGCAGTCCCTTTTACATTCCTGGACATGGAAACCTTGATGAATTTGGAGTAGTCGATAATGAAGAGTTTTACGTAAAAATTGGCAGTTATCCCCCCATAAAAGCATTCCGGAAAACAGATGCTTGTGGCACATATTATTATTCCTCATATGATACCGATAATGACCGTTTCCCCTTGGACTTTGATATGACTGAAAATCAACCATTTGTAGTAAAAACATACAAAATATTGTATGAGAACTCTACTTTTATAAATTATATAGCTGGATGTAGCGTCGCTGTGACTCCGCCATCCGCATCTGAAGTAGGTTCTCCTCAGGACTTTTTGATGAAATATGATGGGACGCCTCATCAGGTGGCTTGGAATTTGGGAGAACATCCCTGGGGAAATTATGTTTCCAATCCACAATATTATATTCCACAGCAGGACCTGACTGTCGGTATAATTGGTCAAAATGAATTGCTCTATAATGAATCAAAGGAATTCATCGCCGATATCAATGGAGGGGCCGGATTATATAATATCAAATGGTACTTGAGAGATTTTCCAAATGGTCCATTTACAGAAGTTAAAAGCACTCCAGGAAGTCCAGATAATTGGGAAAGTAACTATTATAAATTATTTCAGCCATATATTGAATCTTTTTACTTCTATGATGATGAATATAAATATAATTTAACAATGCAAGGACACGATGTCGAATTAAAAGTTGTTGTAGAAGACTATGAGACGAATTATTTTTCAGCTGAGGCGAGCATTGTTATTTCCTCGATTCCAGCGATAACATTACAAAACAATATTGAGAATAGTGACGACTTTGGTTATTTATTCCTGAAAAATAATAGCAACAACAATACTTACCTCATAGCCTCTGGAAATTCATCCCCCAGCTTAGATTTTGGAACAAATTATATAGTTCGAACGAATGAGCTACCTTTTCTTGTAGATTGGGGTAATACCGGAGAAACCGAAAAACATAATCGATGGTTATTTGATAATCCCACCAAGCCACCTACATATGAATTATCTCACGGCTTTACTTTTCAAACCTCCACCGACCATACTATGAAAGCAACATTTAATCCCACTATCCAGGTTGTATTGAAAAACATTATTGATGGCTGTGATATAGGCGGCGGAAAAATAAGGTTCAAGGATCCCTGGCGATATTATCAGGATCAATCAGGTCACTGGCAGCAATCAGACCAATTCCTTTCGTATGATGCTAATCTTGAGCTATTTAATAATTCTGAGAATTCCTACGGAGGAGTATTTAAGAATCAACCTTTATCCAGTAACTCACATTATAGTGTTGAGTCACCCACAAATAATTTATTCAGTACCGGCCGTCCATTATACTTTCAGAACTGGACTGGAACAAATGTGCAGTTTCAGAATTCAATAGCCAGCCAAACAGGGGTTGTATTCACAGATGACAATGCAGTTGTTAAAGCGAATCTGAAAGGACATCTGCTCTCAGGTGCCCAATTAGGCACCAACGGTCAGTGCCACCTGGTAAGAGATAATGAAGGTTATTATAATATGTTCTATGTCTCGATGGATAAACTTTGGTATACCCGCAGCCTTACAACTACAATGAATGGTGCCTGGGATGATGAGCTTTCTCTTTTCGAAGAAGATGCAAAAAGTGTATCAATTGATATAGATGGCGATTTAATAAATATAGTATTTGAAGGCAAATCAGGAAGTAATTATAAAATATTCCGGGCGTCTTTAGATGTTAGCACCTGGGAAATCGTGTGGCCGGAAGGATTAGCTGATATATCTTCTTCTTATTATGGGAATGCTTATCCGGTTGTAGCTGCAAGCGAGAATCAGAGATTTTATGTATACAGGAAATCTTCATCCGGCGGATTGTATTATATACGTCAATATTATGACGGAATATGGCATACCTCCTCAGAGACCACTGTTCCCAATACCGGTTTTACTTCCTTAAACCCTGCAGCTTGTATGGGTAAACTGGGAACCTTTTATGATGCAGTGCATCTTGTATATCAGGACTTAAATCTAAATACTTATATAAGATATACTCATTGGAGTACTGGTACTTTCAGTACCCCCGTTACTATCTCTGAATTCAGCGGCTACAGCATTAATACTAATCCATCTATCAGCCCTGTTAAAAAAGATAAAGGCAATGGCCTTTTCAGATATGATCCGATTGTGAGCTGGCTGGGCAGGAATAGTGGTACTCTTGGCAAAACAGATGGTACTTCAATACCGACCCCGAGGCTCATTGCCAGGGCGTGCATTGATTGGGAACATAATTCCTGGGGAGAAACTCGTGCCTATGGAGAAGAAGTTAATGCCACCCAGAATGCTTCAGTAGATGATGTCCTTTAACCAGTGTGTGATTACCTGGGGTCAAAAAGGCGGGACTGAATCCAGATGGGTAACTAGAATTAATGATGTTTATTCTGTTTCTTATTGCCTTACTCCTGCCGGATACAATACCAACATCAGTAATGGTCCCAGTCTTTCGGATTTAAAAGCCTTTAGTTTTGATATAGAATCGGCTCCATATGTAATAAATCCAAGCGGGACGGGATTCAATGGTGTCCCAGATTGCGGAGGCGAGACAAAGGCTGTCACTACTTTTCCGTTCACCTACTCCAGAGCTGGTGTGATTCTAAAAAATGGAATTGAGTTCGCATTTCATACGGGTGATGTTGTTGTAGCTGATAGTGCTGTGAAGTTTATTAACATTCCCGATACGAATTTGTACCTCAGTGCGCAGCAGTTGAACCAGGTGTTAAGAACAGAAGATTTCTCTCTCAACTCGAATTCTTCTTTGATATTTAGTAATTATTATTACGTATTAAACAAGGATTATGCTGACTCACTTAACAGTGGTGAAACAATCGGCTTCAGAGTCGAATTAGTGAATAGTTCTTCCGGTGCGGTAGTCGGAACCTTCGATAATGTACTTTATAATAAAACAAACCTTAACGATTATGAGAATAAAAGTTATCAAATCGATTGTTCGGGTATAACAGAAGGTGATTACTTCTTTAGGCTGGTAACTTCGGTTACAGGTGAAGCGGAATTTAATCTGTTAAACTCAGTAAATGATGCAAGTACCGTTGCAAAAAGGACTTCCGATAAAGTTTCATACACGGGAAATACTATACCGGTAACATATGACCTTTCCCAGAATTACCCCAATCCCTTCAATCCTGCGACTACAATAAACTATCAACTACCTAAGACTGGGTTTGTTACACTGAAGATATACGATATATTAGGCAAGGAAGTTGCAACATTGGTTAAAGAGCAAAAAAACCAGGGTAGATATATAGCTCATTTTAATGCTACACATCTGGCAAGTGGTGTGTATATATATCAGCTTCGTGTTAATGATTATGTTAGTTCGAAGAAGATGTTATTGCTCAAGTGATTTAAGGGGAGCGAAAGCTCCCTTTTTTAATATAACTTCTGAATTCATCAAATTGCCATACTCAAACCCCAAATATCTTTTTTAATCAGAAATCATTATTTTATCAGTAGTTCATAAATATACGCGGGGAATATGGACAAAAAATATATAATTCTGCTTTTATCTTTCCTGATTGTTTCCTGTTCCGGGATAAGCTATAACGAATACCAGGATGCTGAAACCCTTGGCAGTGGAAATGGCGCATTGACATTCGGGATTCTTCCTCCGGAAGGAAGGTTTCAGTTTCCCCTTTCTGAAAGCACGGATGCGGGTATTTCATTGTGGAGTTTTAATATATTGAATCCAAAAAACGGAGACAGGGATATCGGCATTAAACTAGGTCTCAAACACAGCCTGTCTGAAAAGAGCGCTAAATCTAAATGGGCTCTGATAACAAATATTTTCGGCTATAATGCTTCTTTCAGTATAACGGGATTTATTGATTCTCCGGGAGTGCTGGAGACAGATAAATATTCAGCTTTCGGGGTTTCTCCCGGTATTATTTTTTCCTACAGAATTAATGAAAAGTCAAAGGACCTCAATCATTATTCAGTTAGCTTTTTTGAGAATCTCAAAAGTTTATATGCCGGACTTAAGATCAATTATCTTTATTCAGATGCAGAAAGTATTAATACATTTGATTCCACGCAGAGTTCCGCTTTCCGGAATGAACTTTTTTTATATCCTTTTGCCGGCGTTGTAATTGGCAGCAGCTTTCAGCAGTATTTTGAAATAGCATACCTGACTAAAAGTGCTGAGAAAAATAATAATTTCAGAAGCGGTCTTCTTCTTGTAGCAGGATTTAGATACATTTTTGAATTCTGAACATAATGAAAAAGATACGAGACAACATTATTTTAAGTATCCTAATCACTGTACTCTGTGATGGTGTGATCTATTCACAAAACGCTGATTCATTAAATAACATTAAGCAGCCTTATCTCAATATCCGGGAAAATATTTTTAATCCTGTTCGTATTGGATACCCCGATAATATTTTTCTAAAAGAGACTATAACCTTAAATAAAATGGTTCTGCCCGGTTACTATTATAATAATTCCAATTTGTTTTCCGGATTAAGTGATCCTTTCCTCAGAAAGTATCTTAAAGATGAAGAAACAAAGAATAATCTGATACAATATATACAGAATTCGGCTCCTCAAAGAGAAGCTGAAGAGATTAGAGCGATCAGGAAATATTTAGGCATAAGCCGCGATATATTCGCTGTAATCCTTGCCATTATTCACGTTATCACCTACTGATTACCTGGCCGGTCTAAGAAATTCCCTCCGTTTATTTTTCTTGATCTTTATCTGGTCGGAGACCACAAACATCCCCGATTCGCCTGATTAAGATATAACTTAATTTTTGTTGATTTTTGTCCCGGCACCGTTTTTTATTGGTCTTAATAGAGCGATACTTTATGAAACAAAAAGATTTTGAAATCCGATCGGCCATTATGAATCAGTAAAATCCTTGACTGGGATTGAAGTAACCATACTGAAACCGGGTGACCTTGTTTGATACCAGCCCCGCATTATTACGAAATAGCATCGTTTGAATTTTTGTCCTAATAATATTTATCAATTGAAATTGTTGGTTTTATCAAGCTTTAAAAATATTCATTTGACATTTCCTTTATTTTTATAGAATTTAGAGATGCGCTCACAAGGCGGTACTATGAAATAGGCGGATAGAGTGCGGCATTTCCTGAAACCCGCTTAATTGTTTAAAATACTTTGGGGAGACCAGTGGCAGAAAATGTGCTGGTAGTTTATAATAAACAATAGGATTCACTGAGAATGATTTCTGATTCTATTATGCAACATTTTATCAATGCTCGAAATATACCCGCAGACCCAAATATATTTGGTCGGAGGTTCTCTGACACAAAAGAAGGGAGATTCCTATGAAATCATTCATTCTACTCTTAATACTGCTCAGTGCAGTCTCGTCTGCACAGTACTCAGACACTACCCAAACAAAACCCGTCCAGTACAGGAGAGGCATTCCATTACAGGAAGGTTATCAGACATTCAGTGAAAAGTATGCGGGTAAAAATCTTAATGATGAAAAAAGAAGATTATTCCCTCTGGAAAGCACCGGTATCTGGACAGAGTTAAATCCAAAAGTGCCAAGAGTAGATTATATCGGGATTCATTTTGTTAATAAAGATACCGGATGGGCTTGCGGAGATTTGGGTGCAATAATTAAAACAACAGATGGCGGACAGAATTGGACCGTAAGCCAAACAAATACAACAGCCTTAATATTAAAGATTTTCTCGCTTGATGAACAATTAGTTATCGCAACAGGTTACGACGGATTAATACTCCGTTCAACAGATGGCGGTGAGAACTTTCAACAGGTAACAAGCGGAGTAGGAACAGGAATAGATCTATGGGGAGTGCAGATGATAAATGATACTCTCGGCTGGGTATGCGGTAATTACCATACACTTCTAAAAACTACAGATGCAGGATTAACCTGGCAGCCTGTTACTCCCGGTGCAAACCAGCATTATTGGGCGCTTGATTTCTTAAATGAGGACTTCGGAATGATTGCCTGCGGAAATGGTATTCTGCTTAGGACAACAGACGGAGGAAATAGCTGGACACAGATACAAACCGGGGATACAAGATCACTCTACACAATTGATATTATCGAAGACTCCGTTGTTGACAGCCTGCATATAATAGCAGCGGGAGCCTGGGGAGGAGAAATTCAATATGAAGGAGGAAAAAATGTTTACAGCAGCGACGGCGGATTAACCTGGATACTGAACTCCGATATACCGACATACACTGATGCAAACTGGGTTGAATTTATTAATGCTGATACAGGATATGCAATGATGGCAGATAAGGGAATTTATAAAACAACTAACCGCGGGCAAAGCTGGTTTGGTGTCGGAGGCGGCGGGCAGTGGCAGTTAGTCTTAACAGAAGACGGAACCGGATATGCGGGTGGTGACGGACTGAATATTTATAAAAGAACAAACGGGCTGGAAAACTGGGGCAGAATAATCCTTAACGATAATTTCTCGGATGTATTTTTTATAAGTGAACAAAAAGGATTTGTAATAAGCTGGTCAGGTTTATCGACGCCAAGCGGATTATACAAAACCACGAACGCAGGTGAAAATTGGGAAAAAGTTCCCGGTGCACCGAACGGACCTGAAATATTATTCCTTGATAGTCTCACAGGTTTTATTGGAAGCAACTCAATTTACAAAACCACAGACGGTGGAGAAAACTGGTACATACCAAATGGAGTTTCGGTCGGTGCAAGAAAAATATTTTTCATCGATGATTCAATTGGCTGGGCAATTCAAAGTGATAAGATTTACAAAACAACTGATCAGGGTGAAAGTTGGGTCACCCAGGTTACCGCCCCTGGAGCTGGAAGTTTTTCGGGTATAAGTTTTGTTGATAATCAATATGGATGGGCTTCAATCTTAAGCAGGAGGCCGTTTAAAACAACGAACGGGGGAAATGATTGGATTGAGCAAATAGCTTTAGACTATTATTTAACAAGTGATGTGTATTTTACAACGTATGATACTGGTTGGATAATTAGAGAAATAGGCGGTAATAATTTATTTAAAACAATTGACGGGGGAGTAACTTGGAATCCTGATCCAGATGTAATTGGTGCAAGCAGGTTTTATTTTTTTCCGGGAGCTCAGCATTGGCTGATATCCGGCACCCAGGAATACATAACTGAGGATGGGGGAAATTCTTTTATTGATATTACTGATGATGTTCCTGCAGGTTTTAATGGCTTTAGTTCCATAACAGATAAATTAGGTTTTGCCGTTGGGGATATAGGATTGATTTTGCGATATGATGATACAAGCTATGTTCCTGTAGAATTAAACTCTTTCAAGGCTGAAGTAATAAATCAAAATGTCGTTTTAACCTGGTCAACTGTAGCTGAAATAAACAATAAAGGTTTTGAGATCCAGAAGTCAAAAGTTCAAGATCTTATGAATGATTGGGAGGAGATTAGATTCATTCAAGGAAATGGCACCACTACAGAGAAACATACCTATACTTTTTATGATGAAAGTGTTGTACCAGGTATCTATAAATACCGTTTAAAGCAAATAGATTTCGACGGCAGCTTTAAGTACAGCGAAGAGATTGTAGTTGATGTAACTCCGCCAGCAAAATTTAATCTCGAACAAAATTTTCCTAATCCTTTCAATCCTGAAACAAATATAAGTTTTACTATTGCTCAAGAATCAAATGTTAGCATCAAGCTTTACGATATAATAGGGAGAGAAATAAAAGTTTTAGTTAATGAAAACAAGAAGCCTGGGTATTATACTATAAAACTGAAAGGTGGTGAATTAAGTTCAGGTGTATACTTTTACAGGCTAACAACAGGCAGTGGTTTTACCTCTGTTAAAAAACTAATATCATTAAAATAAATAAGAAATTGAAGCTACTTAAGTTTTATTAAAGAAAAAGATGAGTAACTTAATTTATAAGTTTTGCGGAAAGGGTGCATAAATGAAAACTACTTTATTTATTGTTGTTTTGCTTAATTGTTTTATTGCCGCACAACAGCAACAGGATACAATAAAGGAAAACCCCGTGCAATACAGACGGGATATTCCACTTCAGCCAGGTTACCAATCCTACGACCAAAAATACTCAGGCAAAAACCTGAATGATGAAAAAAGAAGATTATTCCCGTTAGAGAGTACAGGCGTATGGACAGAACTAAATCCGAAAGTGCCGAGAGTAGATTATATAGGGATTCATTTTGTTAATAAAGATACCGGCTGGGCTTGCGGAGTATTTGGATGCATTTATTAAAATCAACTGATGGCGGAGAAAGCTGGCAGACTATTAAAACACAAACAAGTGAAATTCTGCTGAAAGTCCATAGCTTCAATGGTAAGATAGTAATGGCTGTCGGACACAATGGATTCATCCTTCGCTCAACGAATGGTGGAGAGAGTTTTAATATATTATCGGGTATAACAACAGAAGAATTGTGGGGAGTAAGAATGCTTAATGATACACTGGGCTGGATATGCGGGAGAAATCAGACTCTGCTTAAGACAACAGATGCGGGATTAAACTGGGAGAGTGTAATTACAGGATATAATTATGACTACTGGTCCTTCGATTTCCTTGATCAAAATTACTGGATGATTGCCTGCAGTCAGGGGAAAGTATTGAAGACAATTGATGGAGGTTTAAGCTGGACAGAATACCAGGCTGGAAATATTGAGGATTTATATACGATAGATATAATAGATTCACTGCACATTGCTGCAGCAGGCTATTTGGGTAAAACAGTTTACAGCAGCGATGGAGGAATTAGCTGGGTTGAAAATCAACAATATTCAGCTAACCCGGTAAACTGGATACAATTTATTAACAGGGACACAGGGTATATAGCCCTGGAATCTTCTGTGAGTCTTCACAAAACAACAAACCGAGGAGAAAGCTGGGCGGAAGCAGGGTTTAGTCATACAGGAGAATGGCAGTTTGAACTTCTGCAGGATAATATTGGCTATGGTGTCGGCAGCGGATTAAAAATAACAAAGACTGAAGATCAATTTAACACGGGATATAATCTCTTCCTTAATGTCAACTGGAGTGATGTCTATTTCATAAATGATCAAAAGGGATTTGGGATAAGCTGGTCAGGATTATCATCACCGAGTGGCTTATACGGAACTACAGATGGAGGAATTAATTGGGAAAGATTATCCGGTGCACCGGATGGAACTGAAATAATTTTTATAGATAGCCTCACAGGATTTATTGGAGGCGATTCAATTTACAAGACTACTGACGGAGGTGGAAATTGGTATGTCCCCAATGGAGGTTCAGGCAGCGCAGGGAAGATATTTTTCATTGATGATTTAATTGGTTGGGCAATTGGGAGTAATGTAATTTATAAATCTACGGATAGAGGAGAAAATTGGTTTACAAAGTTTACCGGGCCGGATAATTTCACAAGCATTTTCTTTGTTGATTCATTAAATGGCTGGGCGACGAGCAGATACATCTGGCAGACTACAAATGGCGGAACTGATTGGATGCAAAGAATTGATATACCGATAACATTTTCAGATGATGTTTATTTCCCCAACCTTGATACTGGTTGGATTGGAAGATACTCTTCAATAAATAATTCTTTATTTAAAACTACAGATGGTGGGCTGAATTGGATAGCTTTATCTGAAGTTGTGGGTGCACGAAAGTTTTTCTTTTTTCCTGATCCTGTTCATTGGCTAACAATAGGTTTTTCAAGATACTATATTACAAACGATTATGGTAATAATTGGATAGAATTTACAGAAGATGTCCCAGCAGGTTTAGTTAGTTTTCATTCACCTATTAATGAGGTTGGCTATGCTGTTGGAAATCTTGGCCTAATTTTACAATACGATGACACAACTTATACCCCGGTAGAGTTAACTTCTTTTAATGGCGAAGCAACAAATAAAAATGTTGTTTTAACCTGGTCAACTTCAACTGAAACAAATAATTCCGGTTTTGAAATTGAAAGATTACAAAATTACAAGACTACAAAATTGCAGGATTGGGAGAAGATTGGGTTTGTTAATGGGAATGGTACAACGACAGAGGAACAATCATATTCATTTTTAGATAGAAACATTTCTTCGGGAGTTTATAAATACAGACTAAAGCAAATAGATTTTGATGGAAAATCTAAATATAGTAAAGAAATTGAAGTCGATGTACCTGCACCAGCTCTGTTTTCGCTTGAACAAAATTATCCCAATCCTTTTAACCCCGAAACAAAAATAAGTTTTACAATTCCGGAAGAAACAAATGTGAGCATCAAACTTTACGATATAACAGGGAGAGAAATAAGAGTATTAGTTAATGAAAAAAAACGGCCTGGGTATTATACCATAAAACTGAAAGGGGGTGAATTAAGTTCAGGCGTATATTTCTACAGGCTAGTTACAACAAGCGGTTACACCGCTGTTAAAAAACTAATATTATTAAAATAAATAAGAGGGTTCTTTTCTATGAAATACTTCTTAAGTGTTTTGTTATTATGTCTTTTGGGTGAGACCATTGATTGAAGACGCACAGGTAAATTCGCCAGCGGCGTATACTTCTATAGATTGAAGGCGGGTGATTTTATGAAAACAGTAAAAATACTTTTACTCAAATAATTTAAGGGAGCTTCGGCTCCCTTTTTATAAATCATCAGAGCCTGATATTCATAATATGGTTTATCCTGTTCAGTATTATAGCGACTTGTTCTTTTCAGCTACAACCAGCAGCCCCAGCATACCAAGTCGCCGTAAAGCAGCGGCGCAAATACAGGGGCAAAGACAAGCATCCGCTCGAGACTTAATTGCCCTGTTCCTGCAAGGTCAGCCGATAAATGAAATCCAAAGCCCATTACACCTACCACTATAGCAGCAATCATAGTCCAGAAATAGACAAACTCATCTCTTTTAGTCCATTGTTTTGATAATGCAATCGTTATTACTACCGAAGTAGCAAATAAGCCGAACACGATCGCTATCATTTTGTAAGGAGAATACCCGTACTGCGCGTGATCAATAATAGAAGTCAGTGCACTGGCCGCAAAACCCAATCCTACAAGCCATAAGAAATGACGATTCCTTGAAATGGGAGCATGGAACGTCCCAAGGCCCGGCACTCTAAGTATTCCTTCTTTTCCTTCAACTTCTTCTGTAATTGCATACAATCCTAACAGTGAAATTCCCGCAAATGCCAGCGGTGCAAGGACCGGTGATCCGAAAACCACCCACGACCATGTAAGGCTTCCAAGCGGATTGAGGATGGCATTCAAATGGAAAGCCGTACCCAGAACCCCTACCAATATTCCTATCGACATCAGTGCTATATGAACAAGCGCCGCCCACTTACGGGGCGACGGTTCAAAAGAAATAATAAAACAGGAAATAGCTCCGATGGGAAAGTAAAATATAGGAATCCATTCGTACACCGGAATAAAATAATTTATTGAGTGCGCGAGTGCTACATCTATGCCCGTAAAGAAAAGATTTATTCCCACGAATATTAAGAGCAGCCGGTTCTTTTCCATCGGCAGCCGGATGTTCGCAAGGTGAAAGATTTCTACATTATCCATATTACCTTTTTCCTCCATGCTCTTTTCTGAGTTTTGCTGCATCCTCTTTTACTTTATTCAGCTGTCTGAGGAGCGGGTAAACCCCATGCCATTGAACGAAATCAGGACCCTGCATATATGCTCCGAACTTTGCCGTTCTTCCATCGTAATGCCACAGATCGAAGGCATCATAGCTTATCTGCGTAGCAAATGGTTCGGAGGTAATTATTCCATCTTTTATTAAACCATTAATTATATCGGAGGCTTCTTTCACCTTTACATTGACAAATGCGGTTACGCTGTCTGCTTTTGTATAAAGGTCATCTACGAATTTGGGCGAATGGCAGTTACTGCATATAGATTTCATTGCCTCCCTCCCGCTAACATAATTTGGCCTGTTGCTTGTTACAGCAGCGAATAAGAATTTGGATAATCTTTCACCAACGTCATGAGTTGTTCCCTGTGTACCGAAACCGCTCATATGGCAGGTTGCACAGGTTGGTGCCGGCATATCTGCCGTTGTCAGTCTCCCCGGCTTCTGATCCCAGTTCCACGTGTCACCCTGGGTATCATACATTACACCGTGAGCTGATTCTTTATAGATTTCTATCTGGGGATGATCGGGACCAAGGTGGCACTGCCCGCATATCTCAGGTTTCCTTACCTGTCCCAGCGAAAATTCATGACGTAAATGACATTTATTGCAGTTGCCGATACTTCCGTCTGCATTGGGCTTACCGATAGCATGACAGCTTTGACATGCAAGTGGCGTTACCATCGGTCCTTCAATATCAAACAATGAATTCCTTGTAGCCGTCACAATACCGTTAGGCCCCCTGTTTGCCTCAGGAATATTATCACTGACAAATTTCTGCTGTTCAGCTGAAAAATCAGCAAAGCCGTTCAGCGCCATCCAGGCTGGGGCCCCATGCCTGCTGTGGTCGAACTGCCGTGTTTCTGCTGGATGACATTTTCCGCACTGCTTTGGTGTCGGTGAAACTGTAATAAAAAATCCTTCGTGGTCCTTTCCCATAGGATTATCACGGTCAACGACATGACAGTCAACGCATTTTACTCCCGACCTTGCCATAGTGCTTCGCGCAAACTGATTGACAATATCGGGAGAAACCCTTTTATGACACGTTGAACATTTATCTGCAAGATTGACGCTTACCTGCTTTGTCCCCGGTTCACCTCCGGATGGGAGCTGCGTGAAGATATAGATGATGATAAGGAATAAACCGGTGACTATTACACCAATTACTAAGGTTTTAGGTAATCCGGAAGGCATAATATTCTCCTCAAAATAGATAGTATGTGTAAGAAAAGCTGAAAAAGAATAAACAAGTTTAACTTATTGAACGCTAAATTTCAATTTTTCAAGCATATCTTTCATATCTTCAGGGAGTTCAGAATTAAACTGCATAAATTGTTTTGTATGCGGGTGTTCGAAACCAAGAGTTTTTGCATGAAGAGCCTGCCGCGGCATTATCTTTAAGAGATTTTCAACCCTGTTCTTCATTTTAGGCAGAGCAGAACCATATACGATTTTGGTTCCTCCGTAAGTTTCATCCCCGAAAACAGGGTGGTTAATTGAAGAGAGATGTACGCGTATCTGGTGTGTCCTGCCTGTCTTCAAATTCAGTTTCAGCAGAGAAGTAAATTCAAACTCTTCAAGTACCTCGTAAAAAGTTAAGGCCTGCTTGCCTTCCGATTCAGAGACGGCAAACTTTTTTCTGTCGGATTTACTGCGCGCAATATTAAATTTTATTTCCCCTTTCCTCTCTTTAAAGAGGCCCCATACAATTGCCTGGTATTCCCTTTCGGCAGTATGCCTGGAAAACTGGTATGCAAGCTTTGCGTGAGTCCAGTCGTCTTTTGCAGCAACGAGCAGTCCGCTTGTGTTTTTATCTATCCGGTGAACGATTCCCGGTCTTCCCGGTTCATTTACATTGCTCAGTTTTGCTGAATGGTGAAGGAGCGCATTAACAAGGGTTCCGGTATAATTTGCGTACGCCGGATGGGCGACCATTCCCGCAGGTTTATTCACTACAAGCAGGTATTCATCTTCAAAAACTATATCGAGGGGGATTTCTTCAGGCTCGGCCTCTTCGGGACGCGGTGTAATGGGATGAGAAGCTTCTATCAGGTCGTTCGGCTGGACAGGGTAACTCGGCTTTACTGATTTACCATTAACCGTAACAAACCCGGCTTCAATCAATTTCTGAACCCTGGTACGTGTAGCATTTTCGATTAAATTGGTAAGATAAAGATCGAGGCGCTCTTTCTTTTTCCCGGGGGGGACTTCAAAGCGGTATTTCTTTTCCGTGATCAGTTTCGCCATCTTCTTTTTTATTTTCCTCTGATGACTCTTTTATTGAATCATTCTGTTCTTCTTCTGTTCCGTTGCTGTTGACATCATCAACCGGAAATTCATCCAATCCGGGTCCAACCGGTTCCGGGATTTCATTTTGTTCAGAGTTCTTTTTATAAAAAATAATCAAAATAAGTACCCCGATGGTAACTGCCGCATCCGCAATATTGAAGATAGGCCACCGGTCATAACTCCTGCCGAATATCGAGAAATCGAAGAAATCCACATCGAAGAAATCCACCACCCGGCCGTAAAATATAGAAGCATACCCGTAGAAGACACCGTAAAACATCCTGTCGATGAGATTTCCGACAGCACCGCCGAGTATGAATGCAAGGGCGATGCGAAGACTTAGTCTCTGGTTTCTGACAAAGTACAAATAAATTATAAGCCCTATGCTGGCGGCAAGGGAGAATACAGAGATCCATAATTTAAAGTTAATCCCGGGATCAAATCCGAAAGCCATTCCCGGATTTTCAATAAATGTAATTCTGAAAAAATTTCCAATTACCGGAATTTTTTCGCCCTCGTACATTCCGGCATATTTAAAGTGGAGGAATGGGATTGAGAAGCCTTTTACAAATAGCTTTGTAGCCTGATCAATAATTACAATAATAACCGAGACAAGTAATACTCGCAACTACTCTTTCCCCTTTACTAAAAGATTTTCCATAACTGTTTTTTGCGATTCCTGTACCCTGTTTTGCTGCCTGATGGCAAACAGCAGGCAAATCATTCCTGTAGTGACAGAAAGGTCTGCAATGTTAAATATGTAATTACCCAGAGTATTATTAAACAGGTAGACGTTAAAGAGATGTATATTAAAAAAATCTACAACTTTGCCGTAAAATAACGGGGCATAACCGTAAAAGATTCCATAGAATAATCGATCGATCAGGTTGCCGACTGCACCGCCAAGGATTAAAGCGATTGAAAACTTTAAGCCGAAGCTCTTGTTTCTGATCCTGTATAGAAATATAAAAAGACCGATGCTTGCTGCGAGCGTGAAAAGCGAAATCGCAAGTTTAAACTCCGGACCGAAGCTGATGCCGAATGCAATTCCCGGATTTTCAACCAGTGTGATATTGAAGAGATTTGATATTACCGGTATTTTTTCTCCCGGCAGCACCCCGGCTAAATTAATAGCCGGAATTCCTTTAACCATAAGTTTTGATACCTGATCTGCAAACACAATTACTGCTGATACCAGTAATAATCTCAATTCACTACCTCATCCATTCCTGATAGATTTAAATTAACTATCTCTTTTCCTGTTTTTGTTTTACCGGCACACACATCTGGCTGTGAGGAACTGCTTCAAGTCTTGCTTTCGGGATCAGCGGGCAGGTCTCGCACAAATGCTGAGGTTCTTCTATACACTCAATACAAATGCCATAAGTTCCTGCTTCAATTCGTTTAAGTGCGTCTTCAAGATATCCGAGAAATTTATTTTCCCGCTGGGCATAAAGAAAAGTTTTTTCCCTCTCCATCGCATCTGTTCCCTGTTCGGCCATATGGAGAGAATAGGGGGAATTTTCATTTATATACTCACCCGTAGTCGGATCCAGCATCTGTTCTTTCAGGTTCTGAAGCTGTTCGATTATTTCATCACGTTTGTCAAGAATAATTTGTTTGAAGTGCTCAAGGTCTTTTTTACTGTAGCCTTTAATTTTCTGCATTGCTTTTGCGCGTTCTTCGGCTTGCTTATCTGCCTGTGAAATCTCAGGTTGTTTTTTCGTCGCCTCTGTCTTCGTCTCTTTCTTCTTTCTCGGCATAGTAATCTTCTTTTCCTTTGTTTTTACTGTAGTTTTTGGTTTTGTTGTTTTACTCATATTTACTGCGCTCTTTTTCACAGCAGTGGTTTTCTTGGAAGCTGCCTTTTTAGCAGCAGCTGTTCCGGAAGATTTCTTAGCGGCAGCAGATGTCTTTTTCCCGGCTGTCTTCTTTACTGGTTGAGCTGACTTGCTCTTGCTGGTCTTCGTAGTTTTCTTTGAAGACGATTTACTCGTAGTGGTTTTCTTGGCCATAACACACTCCTAAATTATTGAACCTTTGTGATCTTGATGGAGCATGAATACTCCCCGATCTCCCAATTCTGTCCGGAATCTCCGTTAACAGAATCCTTTCTATTTAATTCTTCTGCAAGAGTTTCATTTGAAACATAATCTTTAAAAGCATCAACCGCATCAATAATTTTATCACTGCCGTTAAAATCTATTTTAATTTTATCAGTTACCTCAAAGCCGGAATCTTTTCTCATATTCTGTACCCTGTTCACAAATTCCCTGGCGAGTCCTTCGGAAACGAGACTGATGTCCAGTTCTGTATCCAGAGCTACCGTCACACCTCCTTCATTTTCTACAAGCCAGCCTTCAATTTCAGAACTTATAATTTCAACATCTTCCGGTTTGATAGCAAGTTCTTCCCCGTTAATTTCAATTTTTACTTCATCACCTTTCTCTAATTTAATAATATCTTCTTTACCTAACTCTTTAATCTTTACTGCTGCTTTGTTCACGTTCTTTCCAAACTTCGGACCGATCGACTTGAAGTTCGGTTTAGCCGATTTATTTACAATCTCAGAATCATCCTTCAGTATAATCAGTTCTTTAATGTTTACTTCTTCGAGAATAACATCTCTCATTTCCTCAAGAGCGGAATGCTGTGAACTTTCAGCCGCTACCATAATTTTTCTTAGTGGCTGTCTTACCTTCAGGTTCTTCTTAGCTCTCATCGCCCTTGTAAGATATACAACCTTTTGGGCAATTTCCATTTTCTTTTCAAGCTCCCCGTTTTTATAAACGGCTTCGGGGAAATCTGTTAAATGTACCGATTCTGATTTTTCTTTACCTGTGACTGTGTTCAGACTGGTATATACTTCTTCCGAAATGAAAGGAACAAACGGCGAAGTCAGTTTTGCTACTGTTATCAGGCACTCATATAACGTCTGATAAGCAGAAAGTTTATTCTTATTCATTTCTGACTTCTCCGAAGGAGTCTTTGACCAGAAACGTCGCCTGCATCTTCTTACATACCAGTTGGAAAGCTGGTCAATTGTAAATGCAGATACTGCCCTGGCAGCTTTTGTTATATCATATGCATCCATTAAGGATCTGTATTCTTCCACCAGTGAGCTGAGCACGGAGAGTATCCATCTGTCAATCTCAGGTCTTTCCTCGTATGGAATAAGCTCCTCTTTGAAGCTGAATTTATCTATATTGGCATAAAGAGCAAAGAATGCATAGGAATTCATTAGTGTTCCGAAGAACTTTCTCTGCACTTCAACAATCCCTTCTTCATCGAATAGTGTGGGTCTCCAGGGAGGACTGTTGGTAACCAGGTACCAGCGGGTTGCATCGGCACCGTATTTATCAAACAGTAAAAACGGATCTACTGTATTCCCTTTCGACTTTGACATCTTAAGGCCGTTCTTATCGAGAATAAGCTCGTTCACAATAACATTCTTATAAGCAACATTATCAAAAAGCATTGTGGCTATTGCATGAAGCGTGTAGAACCAGCCCCTTGTCTGATCTATTCCTTCACAGATAAAATCAGCCGGGAAATTATACTTTTCAAAAAGCTCTTTATTTTCAAAAGGATAATGATACTGCGCAAACGGCATCGAGCCGGAATCGAACCAGACGTCTATCAGCTCAGGAGTGCGTTTGTAGATCTTTCCATCCTTTTCAAATAATATTTTATCTACAAAAGGCTTGTGCAGATCGATGTCTTCAATTTCGCTTACCGGAATTCTCTTCCCGTCTTCTTCTATAAATCCTTTCTTCAATTCCTCAATGCTTCCTACTGCAAATGTGTCTCCGTCGCTTACCCAAATAGGAAGAGGAGTTGCCCAGAACCGGTCGCGTGAAAGCGCCCAGTCTTTATTTTCTTCAAGCCAGTTGCCGAATCTGCCCGACCCTACTTCAGGCGGCTGCCAGTTGATCGTTTTATTAAGTTCAACCATCCGGTCTGCTATTGATGTTGTGCGGATAAACCAGCTTTCTCTGGCATAATAAATTACAGGAACATTTTCATGACGCCAGCTGAATGGATAGGAGTGGACAATAGTTTCCTTCCTGTAAAGCTTTCCTTCTTCTCTTAATTTTTTGATAATGCCGGGATCAGCATCCTTAACAAACTCACCTTTAAAGTCAGTTACTTCATCGGTAAATAAGCCGCCGCGGGTTACCGGCTGCACCATCGGAAGATTATATTTCTTTGATACTTCATAGTCATCCGCACCAAATGCAGGTGCAATATGAACAATACCTGAACCGTCTTCAGTACTGACAAAATCACCGGGCACAACAAAGAAGGCCTTTTTATCAATCTTAATATATGGGAGGAGCTGTTCATACTCTGTGTTTTCAAGGCTGCTTCCTTTAACCTCTTCAATAATTTCATAATCGCCGTCAATTACGCTCAATCTCTCTTTAGCAAGGATTATCTTTTTTCCGTTATGTTCTATTTTGACATAATCAATATCGGGTCCTACAGCAAGTGCAACATTTGAAATCAGCGTCCATGGTGTGGTTGTCCATACAAGAAAATAATCATCCGTGTTTTTGATTTTAAAAAGTACATAAACCGACGGATCTTTTGTTTCGCGGTATCCGAGTGCAAGTTCGTGAGATGAAAGAACAGTTTCTGATTTAGGATCCTGGGGAACGATTTTATAATCTTTATAAATTAGTCCCTTATCAAAAAGTGTTTTCAGAGCCCACCAGACAGATTCTATATAATCGTTCTTCAAAGTTATATATGCAGAACCTAAATCAACCCAGTAGCCCATCCTGGTGGTCATCTTTTCCCAGAGATCCAGGTAAGTGAAAACAGAATCCCTGCAGGCCTGGTTATATTTTTCTACACCGTAATCTAATACTTCGCTTTTGTGTTTTATTCCAAGCTTCTTTTCTACTTCAATTTCAACCGGTAAACCGTGTGTATCCCATCCGCCTTTTCTTTCTACACGGTAACCCTGAAGAGTTTTATATCGGCAGACCAGGTCCTTTAATGCACGGGCCATTACATGGTGAATGCCCGGCTTCCCGTTGGCGGTAGGAGGTCCCTCGTAAAAGGTAAATGATTTCGCTTCATCTCTCGAAGAAACGCTCTTCTCAAAAATCTTATTTTTTTCCCAGAACTCAAGAATATTCTTTTCAAGATCAGGATAATTTATTTTTTCAGAATATTGTTTGAACATAATAATATCAGGATTCCTCGTATCTTTTTATCAGTTCTCTTTCAGCCTGAATGAATTCTTTCAATTCTCTTTCAATCCTCTCCTTTTTAAGGATTGTATTTTTTGCAGATGCCTGGGCATCATTGATCAGTTTTTCGGCTTTAACTTTTGCCTCACGCAGCTCAAGCTCGGCTTCCTTACGTGCATCCTGCAGCTGTTCCTCATACATTTTCAGTTTCTGATTCAGCACAGTTGCCTCTCTCTCGCGATGAAGGACCTCGTCTATAGCCATTCCGAAAAGCGCCATTGCACCGAGCGTTATATTACGCAGGCTGTATAGGATCAGGTTTTCAGTTAATAGTTCGTTGGCTGCAAAATATTCCCTGAAAAATGAAATCACCAGTATGCTCAAAGCAGTTGCCGCTATAATAATTGCAAATACAACCTTGCCGCCCGCATGCCACCCGAAAACCTTGTTCATATAATAGCCGCTGGCAAAACAGAGCAGAGATATAACAAACCATACGGCGAAATCATTTGCGCCGAACCGGAAGATGCTGGTATTTATGAAATTCGATGCGAACATAAGTACACCCAGTAAAACCGGAGTGACATACTGGTGAATGGGTCTTTTTTCCATTATAATTTTTTTATAACCTCTTTCATTATTAAGGTCATTTTAGGCTCTGCTTCCATTGCCGTTGCTATTATCTCTTCAACATTAACCGGTTTAAGCGAATCAGGAAAACACTCATCTGTTATTATGCTTATTCCCAGTACTTTCATTCCCATGTGATTTGCTACGATGTTCTCGGGGATTGTGGACATACCTACTACATCAGCACCCGTGGCCCTTAAGAATCTGTATTCTGCCCTTGTTTCAAGGTTAGGTCCCGGTACAGCAATATATACGCCTTTCTGCACCTTAATTTTATTATCGGCAGCAATAGCTTCAGCAAGCGCTATAAGATCATTACTGTATGCTTCGCTCATATCCGGAAAACGCGGACCCAGTTCGTCCTCATTTTTACCTATAAGCGGGTTGTCGCCAAGCAGATTTATGTGATCTGTCATCAGCATTACATCGCCCCGGCTGTACTTAGGATTCATTCCTCCGCACGCATTTGAAACAAGCAGAGTTTCCACTCCAAGATATTTCATCACCCTTACAGGGTATGTTATCTGCTGCATTGTATAGCCTTCATAATAGTGAAAGCGTCCCTGCATAGCAACAACATTCTTCCCATTGATGTTTCCGAATATTAATTTGCCTTCGTGCGATTCAACTGTAGAAAGAGGAAAATGAGGCAGATCGGAATATTTTATTTCGTGTGAAACTTTAATTTCTTTTACAAGTCCGCCGAGCCCGGTTCCAAGGATTATCCCGACCGGGTAATCCTCCCGGGTAACTTTATGGATTACCTGCAGAGTTTCGTCTATTTTATTTTTAAGTTCACTCATTTATAATATTTTATTTACAATGTCGTCTACATCTATATCGACTTTTTTAGGCTGTTCAGGCTTTCTCATAACCGGACTTTCTGCCCCGGCATCCTTTACTTTTACTTCAAAGAGATGAGCCTGCGAATCAATCATTGCTTTTAACTTTGAAATAAGAAGATTACGTTCTTCCCTTAGCTTGATTACTGCATCTCTTATTTCATCTGCATTTTCTCTGGCCTTTTCAAGTGTCTGGTTAGCCTTTATTTCAGCCTCCTTAACCATAAGGTTCGTCTGCTTCTTCACAGAATCGATGGCTTTTGAAGATGATTCCTGTGCTTTCAGCAGGGTATCCTGCAGATTCTTTTCTATTCTCCGGAACTCTGCAAGGTGCACGTTGGCGTTTTCCAGTTCCTCCTTGAGACTCTCATTTTCTTTCTGAAGATCATCGAACTCATCGGCAAGCTTGTCAAGAAAAGCCTGCACTTCTTCAGGATCATATCCCCTGAAGGATTTATTGAATTCCTGCTTTTTAATACTGATCGGGGAAACTTTCATGAATCCTTCCAATCTTTTGAATAATCTCTTTCACCAAAAATCGCCGAGCCGATCCTCAGCATGGTTGCACCCTCTTCAATTGCAATTTCAAAATCGGATGTCATACCCATCGAGAGCTCCTTAAGTTCAAAGCCTTCTGAATTTAAATTATCTCTCAATTTACGCAATTGTTTGAAACTTTGCCTTATTAGATTCACATCTTCAGTAAGCGGCGCAATGGTCATCAGTCCTTCAATCTTGATATTAGAATATTCCCCGCAGTAGCGGATCAGGTCAAGCAGTTCACTTTTGCTCCGATTCCGGTCTTTGATTCTTCTTCTGAAGTCTTAACCTGCAGCAGTACTTTCTGTATCTTGTTATTCTTTGCTGCGGATTTGTTAATCTCTGTTGCAAGCTGAAGAGAATCTACCGAATGAATATAACTTGCGGCCGGAACAACAAAACGAACTTTATTACGCTGAAGGTGACCGATAAAATGCCAGGTAATTTTATCGCCCAGCTGCTCATACTTTGCTGATAATTCCTGCGCCTTGTTCTCTCCGAAATCTTTCAGTCCTTCATTAAATACTTTTTCAATTTCATCCGTTCCGAATGTCTTCGAAACAGCAATTAATTTTATTTCACTGCTGTCTCGGTTTGCTTCGGTACATTTTCGTATGATACGCTCCTGCAGTGCTTTAATATTTTCAGCAATCATGGCAAAATTAAGAGTGTGAATCTATCCTTTTTTTAATGAAAAATCAACGATATTCAGGCTGTATCAGGGCATGTGAACTATTATTTAATATTAGTCCGTTATAATAAAAATAATAGTTAATAAGTCAAAGAAATAACTCCTCGCTGGCTCCCTTTTTATTCTATGTCATATCTCAGGTACTATTTTAGTAATTTTGAAAGTTGTTTTTTTCAGAAAACGGGAGAAAATAAATGAGCAACAAATTAATGGAAGATATAATAAGTAAAGCTTCCTCGCGTAAAAAAACTATAATCCTGCCTGAATCTCACGATGACAGAGTGATAAAAGCAGCTGAGATACTTACTAAAGAAAAGATAGTTTCGGTTATAACTGTGGGAAATGAAGATAATATCCTCGAAAAAGCAAAGAACCTCGGCTGTGAACTCTCTGGCGTAAGGATAATCGATCCTGAAAGATCGGATAAACTCAGCGACTTCTCGAATATATTTTTTAATCTCAGGAAGAAAAAAGGTATTACCATCGAAGCTGCCCGCGATACGATGAAAAAAGACCTTTTCTTCGGGGCCATGATGGTGAGGGAATCAATGGCAGATGGCAGCGTTGCGGGCTCCACTGCTTCTACAGGGGATGTACTGAGGGCAGGACTCCAATGCATTGGAATGCCCGAAGGTATTTCTACTGTTTCAAGTTTTTTTCTGATGGTAATGCCCGATAAAACCTACAGCTTTGCAGACTGCGCGGTTGTACCCGTTCCTGATGTTGAACAGCTTGCTGATATTGCTGTTACAACAGCTGTAAATCATCAGAAACTTACCGGTGAAGAACCCTATATAGCTATGCTGTCATTTTCTACAAAGGGAAGTGCCGAACATGAATCGGTTGATAAAGTAATCCAGGCAGTTGAACTTGCAAAGAAAAAGCATCCGGAAATAAATATTGACGGCGAACTTCAGTTTGATGCAGCCATTATCGACGCAATAGGAAGACGGAAAGCCCCCGGCAGTAGGGTGGCAGGCAGAGCGAATGTTCTGATCTTTCCTGATCTTAATTCAGGCAATATCGGGTATAAAATTGCCCAGCGCCTCGGGAAGGCTGAAGCTATCGGCCCGGTGGTACAGGGATTAAAGCGCCCGTTTTTCGATCTGAGCCGCGGATGCAGCGTTGATGATATAGTGAATACTTCTGCCATTGCGGCATTGATGAGTTAACCGTAATTTTGTTTTATAATGAATCTCATAGTTGTTGCGGTTGCTGTCTTTATTTTTAATTTGCCCTTCGGTTACTGGAGGGCAAATGTTAAAAGGTTCTCTCTTCAGTGGATACTTGCCATCCATCTGCCGGTACCGTTCGTTATAGCATTAAGACTGCTGTCAGGAATCGGATTTCAATTTATTACTTATCCTATTTTGATAGGAGCATTCTTCGGAGGACAATTCCTGGGAAAATATTTATTTCACCTACAGGAAAAACAAACTGATATTCCCTCTAACCTCCTGTATGGTCTGCGATATACTACGTTCTTTAAATTAAAATTGATGCTTGGTTGTGTGTTTATAATCAGAAAGGATTTTGATGATGAAACATTTTGCTGCAATTGCGGTATCGTTATTTCTTCTAATTAGTTATTCAGCTTCGGCTAATACTCCGGGTGATAAATCGAATAATAATGTCAGCGGCATAACTGTTAAGGATATGAATGGGAAGGATGTAGCCCTTTCCGACTACAAAGGAAAAGTCCTTTTGATCGTTAATGTGGCAAGCAAATGCGGGTTTACACCTCAGTATGAAGGACTTGAAAAGATCTATAAAAAATATAAGGAACAGGGCTTTGAGATCCTTGCTTTCCCCTGCAACCAGTTCGGCGGTCAGGAACCCGGAACAAACGAGGAGATTAAAAATTTCTGCTCATCAAAATATAGTGTAACCTTCAAACTCTTTAATAAAATTGATGTGAACGGTGATGATCGCTCGCCTCTCTATGCAAAACTTACTTCGAATACAAATACCGAACAGGGAGATGTAAAGTGGAATTTTGAAAAATTCCTGATTTCTAAAAACGGTGAGATTGAAGCAAGGTTTAGAAGTAAGGTCACTCCTGAAAGCAATGAAATTTCCTCTGCAATAGAAAAAGAACTTTCTAAATAAGAGACGATTTTTAGAGATGCCCGTACCTCCCGGAATAGATCTTGCAGAAGCATTACAACAAAGTAATTTTATTATTCTAAAATAACCCGGTTGGATATTTCGTTGGTATCGTCGGGCTTAATCGGAAAGTGTTCGCTCAGTATATCCCCTACACTTTCGACTCCGTGTATAATCCCTTTTGAAAAATTTCCTTCCAAAAAATACGACTGCATTTCATCCTTAACCTTGTCCCATGTCTTTTCAGGAACCTTGTTGTTAATCCCTTCATCAGCTAAAATGTAAAATTCCCTTGCCTCAAGGAGAAAGAATATAATTATTCCGGTTTTATCTCTTGTTTTATCTATTCCGAGCTTAAAGAATTCTTCTTCTGCAAGTTCTCGTACTGTTTTCTTCTTCTGCATAAAAGAACGGTGCTCCTTTATGCTTACACAGATTTCGCCGGCTGTCTTTTTTTCTGCCGACTTAATCCTGTTCGATATTCTCAGAAGTTCGTCATCATTAAGAAATTTGTATATAAGCTGCGTCTTCATAGTTCTATTTATACTTTCATTAAAACTATAAAAGAGAAATTATTATTTCAAATAAAAAAGCGCAAATCAGCGCTATCCAAATTGAAATTAACACGCCAAAATAATTTAACCTTCTTTTGCGATATGTAACCCCCTGTCTAAATTTACCTTCTGTAACGAATGTGTAGGCAAGCGATTGAAAGTTCGAATGGCAATCGAATGACTATGAATGTCAATTCATGACAATCGAATGACAATCAAATTACTCCCTTACTCCAGAGCCTTGTGAATATTATTAAGCAACACTTTTAAGTGTTGGTCTATGGGTAAAATCTAATAATCAATAACCGTTTCAACGGTTTATCAGGAGTTTTCACACAACCCATACATCCAAGTGACAATCAAATGACCATCAATGACAATCAAATGACTATTGATATGACTATTGTAATTGATAATCGAATGACCATTGATTGACAATCGAATGAGCATTGAATGACTATTAAATTACCATCGTATTACAAAAAAACAGCGCAGACACCCAACCAGGCACCTGCGCTTGTGTGAGATGAGCATTACCGATTGATGCTACTGTCTTTTAATTGTAATATCTCCGCCTGATGTCTTTGCAGTAAGAGTTTCTCCGCCGCTGTTCAGATCAGCCTCAAATCTTGTTGAGGAAATCTTCCTGGCATTATTTGCTGTAAGATCGCATTCAATATCTCCGCCCGAGGTATGCATACTTGCTGAAGCATTAAAATCTGCCGGCAGCTTCATCTGAATATCCCCGCCGGATGTCTCAAGATCGATTCCCTTATTAGCTCCGTTATATTCAAGAGTGATATCTCCGCCAGAGGTTTCAGCATAAATCTTCGAATCACTTCCTTTTAAATATATATCGCCGCCAGATGTGGAGGCGGAAAAGTCGCCTTTGAATTCTCTTGCTTTAATATCTCCCCCGGATGTGGAGACATTCATCTCGCCGCTGTTGGAATCCAGGTTAATTTCACCGCCGGAGGTAGTAACTTTTAATACACCGTCAGTATTCTTAACCCAGACATCGCCGCCCGAGGTCCTTAAATTGTTATTTCCTCTTATCTCGCCTATCATTATATCCCCGCCTGAAGTATTAATGTTGGTATTAAACTCTGCAGGGACTTTAATTTCGAACCGCATCCTTATCCCGCTTGAAAACCAGTTGAAGAATGAACCTTCCCTTTTCGCAATTACAGATATTTCATCGTCATCATTATTGAATACGAAGTCAACTTTTTCCCTGGCCTTATCATTTCCAAGTATTTTTATATAAACTTCCGACTTATCCCATGTCGTAATTGTTACGTCTCCGCTTGAGGTTTCAACTTTCAAATCTTTTCCGGGCTGAGCGGGAAATGTCTTCTCCTGAAGTACTTCCAGATCACCTCCGTAATCTGAACCTACTTCTACTCGGCAGGCTGATAAACTGCCGGTTAAAACCAATAATATGACTATTAAAAAAGTATATGTATAATGTTTCATTATTTTCTTCCCTGTGGTTTTATGTATTAGACCTGCAATCATCAAAAAAGGTTACTGAAATTTAGACCTGTCGGCATAATTTTTCAATTTTCCTATCATCAGAATTAACCGAATATCATTGAAATCAGTTAATATGTGTTTTTTGATTCAGATCATATTAACCGAAATAGTTTTTCTTTATGATATAGCTCAACCAACTTGAAGGAGAAGAACCATAAAGGAAGACGGAAGAAAACGTGTAGAAATTCAGAATGTAAAGCCTAATGTTAACTGCGGTGAATTGCCGGTTAAGAGAGTTACGGGTGAACAGGTACTGGTTTCAGCCGACATTATAAGCGACGGGCATGATACCATCTCTGCTGAACTATTATTTAGAAAGGCGGGAGAAAAAACCTATTCGGCAGTAAGAATGTTCCACAGCGATAATGACAGATGGGAAGGTACTTTTACAGTTGAGGATGTAGGCTCTTATTATTACACCCTCCGCGCCTGGGTAGATCATTTCTATACCTGGCAGAAGGACCTTGAGAAAAGAATTGAAGCCTCACAGGATATAAAAGTTGAACTTCTCATCGGTGCTCAGATGATAGAGGAAGCATCATTCAATGCCGGTGCTGAAGAGGACAAAAAAATCATGCTTTCGGCAGTGGAAGAAATGAAAAATCCTGACGGTGCTGCATCCTCTGAACTTGCATTGAGTAAAAAACTTACCGGTCTGATGTATAAATATACCGACCGTTCTATGGCTACTGTTTTTGAAAATGAGTATGAAGTCTGGGTCGAACGGAAAAAAGCCTTGTTCAGTTCATGGTATGAATTTTTTCCCCGCTCAACGGGGAAGGACGGCAGGTACGGAACATTCAAAGATGCGGAAAAGCTTTTGCCTCATATCGCCGAAATGGGTTTCGACGTAATATATCTGCCCCCTATCCATCCCGTAGGTAAGACAAACCGGAAGGGAAAAAATAATACAGCAAATGCAAAACCCGGCGATCCCGGCAGCCCCTGGGCAATTGGTTCATCCGCTGGAGGACATAAAGCAGTGAATCCTGAACTCGGAACGATGGAGGATTTTTTATCATTTGTTCAGAAAGCTGAATCGCTGGGAATAGAGACCGCTATTGATATAGCTTATCAATGTTCTCCCGATCATCCTTATGTGACTGAACATCCTGAATGGTTCCGCTGGCGTCCCGATGGAACCATACAATACGCGGAAAACCCTCCGAAGAAATACCAGGATGTACTTCCTCTAAACTTCGAAACTGAAAACTGGAAGGAACTCTGGAACGAACTGAAGAGCGTTGTAGTATTCTGGATAGAAAGGGGAATAAAGATCTTCCGCGTGGATAACCCGCACACTAAGCCTTTCCCTTTCTGGGAGTGGCTGATTAAAGAAATAAAAAATACCAACCCTGAAGTTATCTTCCTTGCTGAGGCGTTTACACGTCCTAAGGTGATGTACCGGCTTGGAAAAGTAGGATTCACACAATCCTATACTTACTTCACCTGGAGAAACACACAGGATGAGTTCATCGACTACCTCACTGAACTGACCAAAAGAGAAGCCCGTGAATTCTATAGGCCGAATTTCTGGACGAATACTCCTGATATCCTTCCTGAAAATCTTCAATACGGCGGACGGCCGGCTTTTATAACAAGACTTATTCTCGCTGCAACACTTTCTTCCAACTATGGTATCTACGGACCTGCGTACGAACTTTGCGTGAACGATGCAATTCCCGGTAAGGAGGAATATAATAATTCAGAGAAATATGAACTTAAAAAATGGAACTATGATAAACCGGGCAGCATTACGGATATTGTAACCAGAATAAATAATATCCGGAAAGAGAATGCGGCGCTCCATACGACTTATAATATTGAATTCTACCATACAGATAACAGGTATCTCCTCTGTTACGGAAAGGTAACAGATGATTTATCGAATATTCTGCTGATTGTGGTTAACCTTGATTACTATCATACTCAGAGAGGTGCTGTACACATTCCTGTTGAATCATTCGGAATATCTGAGAAACAATCATACCTTGTTCACGAGCTGATGCATGACAATAAATTTATGTGGATGGGAAGTGAAAATATAGTAGAACTGGATCCTGAAGAGTCTCCGGCATTCATTTTCAGAATTCACAGAAGGCTGCGCCGAGAGAACGACTTCGATTATTTTATGTAACAAAACTTTTTAATATGACAGAAAACCTGCTCAAACTTACAGATGATCCTTTATGGTATAAGGATGCGGTCATTTATGAACTTCATATAAAATCTTTTTATGACAGCAATGGAGACGGCATAGGGGATATAAACGGACTCGTTGAGAAATTAGATTACCTTGAAAATCTTGGCGTTACTGCAATCTGGCTCCTTCCTTTTTATCCCTCTCCCTTAAGAGATGATGGATATGATATTGCCGATTATTTTAATATTCATCCCGATTATGGCACACTCCGTGATTTTAAGAGATTGTTAAAAGAAGCTCATAAACGGGGAATAAGAATAATTACAGAGCTGGTAGTAAACCATACATCCGACCAGCATAAGTGGTTTCAGAGAGCCCGTAAATCAAAACCCGGAAGTCCCTACCGTGACTATTATGTGTGGAGTGATGATCCTGCCAGGTACAATGAAGCAAGAATAATCTTTCAGGATTTTGAAACAAGCAACTGGACATATGATCCTGCTGCAGATGCTTATTACTGGCATCGCTTTTATTCTCATCAGCCGGATCTGAACTATGATAATCCTAAGGTGCAGGAAGAGATATTAAAAGTTCTTGATTATTGGTTCGGGATGGGAGTTGATGGACTTCGGCTCGATGCAGTCCCCTATTTATATGAGCGTGAGGGCACTAACTGTGAGAATCTCCCTGAAACTCATGCTTTCCTGAAAAAGCTGAGGGCGCATGTTGACAATAAGTTTAGAAATAAAATGCTACTTGCAGAAGCTAACCAGTGGCCTGAAGATTCGGTAGCCTATTTCGGTGATGGAGATGAATCTCATATGGCATTTCATTTTCCTGTAATGCCGCGTTTGTTTATGGCTTTGAGAATGGAGGACCGCTTTCCTGTAATAAATATCCTGGAACAGACTCCGGAAATTCCTGCTAACTGCCAGTGGGTAATGTTCCTTAGAAATCACGATGAACTTACTCTTGAGATGGTCACCGATGAGGAACGGGATTATATGTACAGGATATTTGCACAGGATCCTCGTGCAAGACTAAACCTCGGGATCCGCAGGCGACTTTCACCGCTTCTCGAAAATAACAGGAAAAAAATTGAGCTGATTAACATACTCCTCTTCTCACTTCCCGGCACCCCTGTAATTTATTATGGTGATGAAATCGGAATGGGTGATAACTATTACCTTGGCGATAGGGATGGGGTAAGAACTCCTATGCAGTGGACTGCCGACAGGAATGCCGGGTTTTCGAAGGCAAATCCGCAGAAGTTATATCTACCTGTTATTATTGATTCTGAATATCTCTATCAGTCAATTAATGTCGAAATACAGGAGAGAAACCTTTCATCTCCTTTATGGTGGATGAAAAGATTGATTGCTATGAGGAAACAGTCGAAAGCTCTGAGCCGCGGCGATTTGAAGTTCATATCCTCCGATAATCCCAGGATTCTGTCTTTTATCAGAACTATTGATGATGAAATCGTCTTTGTTGTAATAAATCTTTCACGCTTTGCGCAGGTAGTTCGGTTAAGAACTGAAGAACTGGAAGGTTATACACCTGAAGAAATGTTCAGTCAGAATATTTTCCCCCAAATTAAGGATGAACCATATATTATTACTCTTGGCCCCTACGACCATTACTGGTTCAGATTGGTCAGAGAAAAAGGATATGAAAGCACGCTGGATGAAAGGACCCTTCCTGAACTAAAAGCGAAGAAACAGTGGGCGGAAGTACTAACCGGCGAAGATAAAACATATCTCGAGAAAAGGATCCTGCCCAGGTATTTAAAAACATGCAGATGGTTTGGCGGCAAGGCACGTCAGCTGAAAAATATATCGATCACCGAAAATATGAATATCCAGTTCGATAAAGAAAATGCTTCATTGTTAATTCTCCAGGTTGATTATGCTGTAGGTGCATCGGAAAATTATGTGATTGTGGTTTCTTTTATCCCCGAGAGCAGAGGTGATAAGCTGCTGAAAGATTCACCGCAGAGTATTATAGCAAGACTGAGTCTCCCGGATGATGAGGGATTTCTTTATGATGCTGTTTACGGGGAAAAATTCCGTGCGCAGATCCTGTCTATGATTGATAAAAGAAAAAAGATCAAAGGAAAATCGGGTACGCTTGTATCGGTTAAAAGCAGAAAATTCAGAAGTATGCTCAATGAGACTAATGAATTACCCGGCACATCGAAAGTGCTGAAAGCAGAACAGAGTAATTCATCAGTATTATATGATGATATATTTTTCTTAAAATTTTACCGGCGTGTAGAGGAAGGAATAAATCCCGACCCTGAAGTGATCAAATTTCTAAGTGAAGAACAGAATTTTGAAAATGTACCATCTTATGCCGGCAGCCTTGAATATCAGAAGCCCTCAGCTTCTCCGCGTGTCCTTGCCCTATTGCAGAAATTTACACCTAACCAGGGGGATGCCTGGACACTCACCCTGGATGCTGTGGGAAGATATTTTGAAAGAGCCATGGCTCAGAATGAAGAATGTCCTGTTAAAGAACCTGAACTTGATAAAATATTTGATATCCGCTTTGAGGACATACCTCCCGTACTGCAGGATTATATAGGTGCAGTCTTTTTTGAGAAAGCCAGACTGCTTGGAAAACGTACAGCAGAAATGCATATAAAGCTGTCATCTGCAGATAATCCTGACTTTGCTCCTGAACCATTCTCTACCTTATATCAGAAAGCTCTTTACCAGACCCTTTATTCTAATGCCAAAAAGGGGCTGAATTTCTTTGCGGGGAACCTCTCTAAGCTCCCTCAATCAATCAAGGGAGAAGCTGAGGAAATACTTTCTTCAAGGGATAAAATCCTTGGACAATACAAGAAAATATTAAAGAATAAAATATCGGCGCAGAAGATAAGGATCCACGGTGATTACCATCTGGGACAGATTTTAAGCACAGGTGATGATTTCATCATAATAGATTTTGAAGGAGAGCCTGTGCGCTCACCCGGAGAACGAAGACTAAAATATTCGGCATTCAGGGATGTGGGAGGAATGCTCCGTTCTTTCCACTATGCGGTCTACAGCGTTTTCTTCCAGCGTTCCAAAATAAGACCCGAAGATGCAGAGTTTATACAGCAGTGGATAGAACCCTGGTTTTACTATGTCAGCGGCGCGTTCCTGAATTCATACCGAAATACAACAGAAGGATATCCCTTCATTCCAGCAGATACAGAACAGCTCAGCATTCTGCTCAATATGTTCCTTCTTGATAAATCCATTTACGAAATTGAGTACGAATTGAACAACAGACCGGACTGGGTAATAATTCCCATGCACGGAATTAAGTTTATTATGAAGCAGTTTGAATAATTATCAGACTGTGCTTAATTCGGTAAAGTATTTTTTCTTAAAATATAAAGCCACATTTACCAGTAAGATCAGAACGGGTACCTCAACCAGGGGACCGATAACTGCGGCAAACGATTCTCCTGAATTAATTCCGAAAACTGCTACTGAAACAGCAATAGCTAATTCGAAATTATTGCTCGCTGCAGTAAATGAAAGTGTGGTGGTTCTGGAATAATCCGCCCCTGCTTTTCTCCCCATATAGAAAGATAAAAAGAACATTATAACAAAATAGATTACAAGGGGAACAGCAATTCTTAATACATCAAATGGAATTCTGACGATGTATTCCCCCTTTAATGAAAACATCACAAAAATGGTAAAAAGAAGCGCTATAAGAGTAACCGGACTGATCTTAGGAATAAACTTCTGCTGATACCATTCCCTGTCTTTTATTTTTATAAGTGCGAATCGCGTCAGCATTCCCCCGAAGAAGGGTATCCCGAGATAAATAAGTACACTCTCAGCAATCTGGCTTATAGATATATCCACAGCAAAACTGCTTAACCCCAGCCAGCGCGGGAATATTGTAATAAACAGGTAAGCATATAAAGAAAAGAAAAGTACCTGGAATATTGAATTAAATGCTACAAGTCCTGCAGCATATTCTGTATCCCCTTCAGCCAGTTCATTCCATACAATGACCATTGCAATGCAGCGTGCCAGACCGATCATTATTAAACCAGCCATGTATTCGGGGTAGTTATGAAGAAAAATTACTGCAAGGAAGAACATCAGTAATGGACCGATTATCCAGTTCTGCACTAAGGAAAGGGTAAGTACTTTGACGTTTCTGAATATCTGCGGCATTTCCTCATACTTCACCTTCGCAAGCGGAGGGTACATCATTAAGATCAGGCCTATCGCAATCGGGATGTTTGTTGTCCCTGATTGAAAAGTATTCCAGAACCCGGTGATTCCAGGGAACAGGTAGCCGCTGAAAATACCAAGCAGCATTGCAGCAAATATCCATAGAGTTAAGTATCTATCAAGAAAATTTAATTTTTTGGTTAGTCTGGTCATATTGGTTTTACTTCATCACTATTGAAAAATTTATGCAGCTGTTCATCAATCTCATCTCTTATTTTTCTTGTCTCCCCGAGTTTTTGTTCATAAGTTCCTGTTATTGATGAGGGATCCTTAAAGCTCCAGTTTAATCTTTTAGCAATGCCGGGAAAGATCGGACATCCTTCAGCAGAAGCTTCATCACAAACAGTTATTACATAATGATAATTTCTTCCCTCTTTAAAGAAATCAAATACACTTTTGGTTTTGTTCCCCGATATATCAATTCCTTTTTCCTTCATTACTTCAACTGCAATAGGATTCAGCACCCCGGGTTCAAGCCCGGCACTTTCAGCAGTGAATCTACCGCCATCAAAATTATTCAGTAATGCTTCTGCCATCTGGCTTCGTGCACTGTTATGTATACAAACAAACAAAACTTTAATCTTTCCCAACTAACTTCCTTTTCTTTAACTTGAATTAAGTCGTCATGCCTATCTTTGTTCTGTAAAGATCTTCAAAAGCAGTTTCTATTTCATCTCTGATTCTTCTGTAAAAATTCAGGACTTCTTCTTCAGTCCCTTCAGCTTCAGCCGGATCTTCAAATCCTATGTGCATTCTCTCTTTTACTTTACCAAAAAACACCGGACAGGTTTCCTTTGCATTGTCACATACTGTAATAACATAATCAAAAGAATCATTCAGATACTTTTCAACGTTTTCAGGTCTTCCTCTGCTGATATCAATTCCCTTTTCTTTCATTACCATAACAGCTTTCTGACTTATATATTCAGCCGGTTTTGTGCCGGCTGAATAAACTTTAAGTTCGCTATCAAATGATTTAAGAAAACCTTCTGCCATCTGGCTTCTGCAGGAATTACCTGTACACAGAATTAATATCCTCATCATGCGGTCCTTCAGTTTTTATAACCTACAACGGTGATACTGTATATTCCCTTGATCTTTCTTTTGTAGTTTTCTATTTCTTCCTTCGATAAATATTTCAACAGAAGTTCATCGGGTAGAACAATTGTTTTTGTTTTCTTGATCTCAATATTTCCAAACCCTGATTCTTTTATACTTTTTAGATATTCATCCTGCTGAAGAGCGCCGGCTACACATCCTGCATACATCTCGGCAGATTTTTTTAATTCCGGATGCATCTCACCTTTTATAACTATATCGGATACACAAAAATGAGCGCCCGGTTTTAATATCCTGAAGATCTCAGCAAATGCTTTTCTTTTATCTGGCACCAGGTTTAGTACGCAATTAGATATAACTACATCTGCAGTGTCATTCTCAATCGGCATTTGTTCTATTTCGCCCAGCATAAAATCGACATTCTTAAATCCCAATTTTTCTTTATTCCGGATAGCTTTACTTATCATCTCTTCTGTGAAGTCAAGTCCGATTACTTTTCCTTCATCTCCGACTATCGCTCTTGCAACAAATACATCGTTTCCTGCGCCGCTGCCCAGGTCAATCACAGTATCACCTTTTCTTATTCCGGCATATTCAGTCGGCAGACCGCACCCCAGCCCCAGATCGGCATCCTTTACATAGCCTTCCATATTATCATACTCATCTTTCATAATAGTATAGCCGACAATTTTGTTATTAGTACCGCAGCAGCCACCTCCGCTGTTGATAACTGCGATCTCAGTATATTTTTCTTTTACTTTATCTTTAATTTCCTTGTCTGATGAGTTCATTTCTTCTCCTTTTAATTTAACATGAACAGACAGCTTGAAACAGGCTGTCCAGTTCTTTTTTAGCTTTTGTTAATGTCTGCTCATTTATGCAGTAACAGACTTTTAGTCCTTCTATTTCTCCCTTTATCAAACCAACCCTTTTAAGTTCCTTCAAATGCTGGGAAACCGTCGACTGCGACAGCGGCAGAAGTTCAACTATATCACCGCACATACACACGTCTAAACTGCTCAGTATTTTTAATATCCTGATCCTCGCCGGATGCGATAATGCTTTGCCGATTTCTGCAAGCCATGCGTCATCCTTTGTGAATTCTTCTTTTTTTGAGTATGCCATTAAATCCTCATAATCGTATATCGTAAATATACGATAGCCTCCATATAAATGTCAATATTCAGACAAATAAAAATTAGATTAGTATTTTAGTGAATACTCTTTTGGGAAAGGAAACAGCCTTGAATGAATTCTACGAATCAGAAAAAGTAATACAGTCCCATGAAGTTGATTTTATGAACCGGTTAAGGATCGATTCATTATTTATTTTACTTCAGGATACCGCAGCAGCTCATGCGGACAAATTAAATCTTGGGTATACAGCACTAAAAGAACATAATTTTGCGTGGGTATTGTCGTGGGCTAAGGTTGAGATAGAGGAATTTCCATGTTTTGCAGAGGAAATAAAGATAAAGACCTGGCCGAAGAGGAAATATAAACTTTATTCATTAAGGGACTTCCGGATATTTAATAAGAACGGACAGATTATTGGGAAAGCTACGACTGCATGGCTGCCGATAAATTTAAAATCAAAAAGGATAATAGATACTTCAAGCCTTCCCGCTCCCATAAATTACCTGGAAAATCAATCAGCCATTGATTCATTACCAGGTAAAATTAATACGCCGGCTGAAAAGGAATTCCTCTTCACAGAACATATGAGGTATACTGCTATAGACCTGAATCAGCATGTCAATAACATAAAATATATCGAGCTGGTCATGGACAGCTTTTCAAGGGAGCATTATGAAAAAAATACTATGAAAAGTATAGAGATCAGTTTTATTACTGAATCTAAGTATGATGAAGAGATTGATGTTTATAAATCTGCGGGTAGAGAAGAATTTATCATAGAGGGTGTGAATAAAAACAATATGAAGATTGCTTTTGCTGCAAATCTCGAATGGGAAATGAATTAATCAAGGTTCAGCTTCTCTGATTCACCCCTCATCTTTGAATAAAAATTCAGCAACATCTGCCAGCCCGTTTTTAATATTGAGGTTCTCTATGTTCTTTCTGAAGCTGCCGTAATATTTATCATCCTCAATTAGTTTATTAACTTCAGCGGGTAGTTTTGTAATATCCTTTTCATATACTCCAAGACCGTTTTCCTGAACAAATTCAATATTCCCCTTCTCCTGCTCCCAGATAAAATCATTAACAACAGGAACTTTGCAGAGTATTAATATTTCCATTATCGTTGAAGCTCCGCATTTCGTAATCACTACATCGGAAATATTCAGAAGTTCATAAACAAAACTTACAAACTCGTATACCTTCATTGGAACATCAGGGTGTCTTTCTTTCAGCTTTTTAGCAGCATTGTAGAATGATTTATTCTTCCCGCAGACTACAGCGATTTCAGCATCCGGCTTTATTTTCAGCAAATCTTCAAGAATTGTTCGGCCATGAGGAATTCCGTCTCCGCCTCCCAGAATCATAATTATTTTTTTTCCTTCCTCAAATCCCATCTCCCGCTTCAGCCGGGGAATCAGAGACGCAGGGACAGGCTGTGAGAATTTTTCTTCAAGTATAAACGGAAAAACATGCATATGTTCCGTGGAGACTTTATGGACCAGTGAATCCTTTAATCGATCGCTGAATAGAATGAACCTCTGATTCTTTCTTAAAAACCACATCGGGTGAGCAGTATAAGGATCAGTTACCAGCGTATAAACAGGAATATTTAATTTTAATTTCTTTACAGCCTCATAAACCGGCTCAATCAGAAAGAAATGAAGGATGACAATCTTCTCAGGTTTTTCTTCCAGGATCCTTTGCCTGATAAATTTTACAGAAGATCTGGATACAATAAAACAGGTGATCTTTGCAAACAGAGCAATCTTGTTAAATGCGTATAAAGCCTCATATGCCCATTTAGCCTTCGACTGCAGATTGCGGTAGCCTTCCTCGATAAGGTTCTTTACAAGCCGGTTTGTTTCTTCAAATCCGTCTATCAGAATGGGATTTACTTCTTCAGAATGATGCCTCTTTAAATAACCTGCAAGTGAAGAGGCCGGGGCAAAATGACCTCCCCCTGTTTTTAGGTAGAAAAGAAGATATTTTCTTTTATTATTTATCATATTTTTGTTCATTAGAAAATTAAGAAATTTTTACTTAATGATTATGTCATTATTAAAGTGTACTGGAGGCCGGGATAATGAAGAACTTTTTCAACCTGATAACAATTCTTTTATTAACTTTTTTATTAAACAATATGAGTTCAGCACAGGAAAATAATGTACGTCCCGTAAGGGATAATGTCGGCTTCTGCTGGCAAGCTTCCGAAATGGATACTCTGATGCAGTATCTTTCGGAAAATTCGGAAACTAAAACTGCGGAAAATGGACTGCTTATCGGCGGCATTTCTCCTCACGACGATTTTTTGTACGCCGGAAGAGTTTATTATCCGCTCTATCCGCTTATAAAAGCTAAGGAAGTTGTAATATTCGGCGTTACTCATGGTACCGTAAGGAAAGCTATGAATGATCCCCAAAATGTTCTGATACTTGATGACTATAAGTACTGGAAAGGCCCTTACCAGAATGTGGAGATTTCTCCCCTCCGCGAATTAATAAAATCGAAACTGAACAAAGACTATTATATGGTCAGTGATAAGGCACAGGATATTGAGCATTCCATAGAGGCGGTTGTCCCGTTCCTTCAATATTACAACAGGGACGTAAAGATCACACCTATTATGGTAACCCAAATGCCTTTCCAGAGAATGGATAGTATTTCAACTGACCTGGCGGGAATTATTAAAGATTATATTACTTCGAATAACCTCAGGCCTGGCAAAGATATTTTCTTCCTGATATCAACAGATGCAGATCATTATGGAGATGACTTTAATAACTCACCATTTGGAAAAGATGAGAAAGCCCACAGCGAAGCAACAGAAAATGACAGGAGAATAGCGGATACTTATATAAATGCTGATTTATCCTTCAAGGATATAGAAGGATTATCAAAAGAGCTTTGGGGAAGTCCTGAGATTAAAACTCCGGTTCCCTTATGGTGCGGTAAGTTTTCTGTGCCGTTCGGACTTCTTTCAATCCATCACATTGCGGATAACCTGAACCTTAAAAGTCTGAATGGTAAACTCCTGAAGTATTCAGATACCTGGACAGAAAAACCCCTGCCTGTCTATGGAACACATATGGGAACAACCGCCCCTTTCTCCCTCGAACACTGGTGCGGTTTCCTTTCAGCAGGACTTTATGTGAAATAATTCTTCCTTATTCCTGCCTCATTCAGACGCTTTAATAATTAAGTCTCGCTAAATCCTTCAAAGCGAAACAGTCCGGCTCTGACGGATCGCTTTACACGTTTGCCTCTAAACTTGTTGCTCTTTTCGAGTTGGGAGCCTGTAAACCGACTTGCCCGACGGTAGGCGGGTTCGCCTGAATCGCTTTCGTAATCCTGCAGCCAGATCCTCTGACTGTTGCTGGCAGCAGCGAGAGTTGGGGGTCTGTAAAGCGACCTGCCTCGACGGTAGGCGGGTTCGCCTGAATCGCTTTCGTAATCCTGTAGCCAGATCCCCTGACTGTTGCTGACAGCAGCGAGAGTTGGGGGTCTGTAAAGCGACCTGCCTCGACGGTAGGCGGGTTCGCCTGAATCGCTTTCGTAATCCTGTAGCCAGATCCCCTGACTGTTGCTGACAGCAGCGAGAGTTGGGGGTCTGTAAAGCGATTCGCCTGAATCGCTTTCGTAATCCTGCAGTCAGATCCCCTGACTGTTGCTGGCAGCAGCGAGAGTTGGGGTCTGTAAAGCGATTCGCCTGAATCGCTTTCGTAATCCTGCAGTCAGATCCTCTGGAAGCCTGTAAAGCGACCTGCCTCGACGGTAGGCGGGTTCGCCTGAATAGTTAACCAATTCTTCTGCAATATCCTTCAAAGGGTTGACTAAAAAGTAAGACAATGTCATTTCGAGTTTACCAACCGATAGGTTGGGGAGTCTTCGACCGAGAAATCTTTACGAATTCTAAAATTTCTTCCTTCGATCGAAATGAACAGGGTTACTTTTTAGTCAGCTCCTTTACGGGGTGATTTATGCCCCGACATTTCATTTTATACATCAGGATTTCACCAACAAACCAGCCCTTAAGTACGTTACTTCTCCGTTCCACATACGTCTCACATACGTCTCACATTCGTTCCATATACGTCTCACATACGTTCTAAATTCTCTTCAAACCCGGGAATTAACCAGATTATTACCATTATATAAAAACCAGCTGATTGGTTTATCGGCAATTAAAATAAAAAGAGCCCGCAAAGGGGCTCTTTAACAATTCCTGGGTAATTTCCGGGAGGCTGTTAGAAATAGTAGAGATATTTTATTTTGAATACTCCGGCTCTGTCTACCGTATGCATCCTGTTGGAGAGCAAATTTCCAGCCCGGTCGAATTCATCACTTCTGTCTCTGACCTCATTAAGGGCAAGATAAATCCACGACTTAGGAGAAAAATTGTATGAGAAAAGGAATCCCGCAATTACGTGGTCAAGCCTGTCTGCAGATTTAATAAAAACGTTATCTACATACACCCTTATATTTAAATTATTCACCGGGGTCAATGAAAAGTAAGGGCGCGCGTTATAAGTTATATCTTCAATGTGTCCGTCAGGATTCCCTTCCACATACATATCGTACGAAGTTCCGAGATCCAGAATATCAGCCGCTTTCCAGTTAATGTAGATTCCGGCCCAGGAATAAGGTGCCAGAAATTCTCTTGAGAAATTGTAGGTCTTCTGATATCCTCCGTATAAATTTCCGCTCCATTTGGGACTAATCCCATACCAGGAACTCAGGCTCACACTGTATGAGGTATATACAAGTCCCTCATCTTTCGCTTTACCAAGCTGTGCATTTATTTCATAACCCCAGTTATCCCTCAGCTGCATATTAAATCCAAGCAAGCCGAAGTAATCCGTAAAGTTATCTGCCTTTTCATAATTAAAAGATGGACCTCCGTATATAATTATTTGCCTGATGTAACCCGTTTCAAAATTCCACAGAGGTCCTGTTATTGATGTAAATTCACCGGTTCCCATCCAGGGTACATAACCTACTTCACTGATATCAAATTTTTCACCGATGTACCTGCCGCGGGCAAAAGAAAGCATATTATCCGTTAGCCTGGTAAATCCTGCAGAGAAGGCATAGTCCCCTGTAGAGTTTTTAATAGACCTTGCTATCTGGTAGGCAAGCTGCCAGTCGGATGCACGGAAAGCACCATCAAGATCTATAACGCCGTAAGTGCTGTCTCTCGTCTGTTTCCCGACAAAAAGGAGTCCCGCCTGGGAATTACCGAATATCTGTTTCTTTATTCTTGCTGAACCGAAAAAAGCCTGTCCTTCTGTTAAATGTGAACTATCGTCAGTATAATTTCTTTCTCCTGTCATCGCAAGAAATCCGCCGTACTCCCAATCATTTATTCGTCCGAATGCTTTTGTTCCCGGCATATAACGGAACTTCAGAACCATCCGGAAGTTTCTTTCCTATTCTCCGCGAGTAGAATAATTCAAGGGGTGAATAAAACCCTGTACTGGTCTGCTTCCCGGAAGCCATAAATATTTCATTGCCTTCAGTAAAGAATGGTCTTCTTTCTGAGAAATATGATTCATACCGTGAGATGTTAAATGAAAAAGGATCTGCCTCGATCTGTGCAAAGTCAGGATTTGCAGTAAGCTGAAATTTTAATTTGGGAGATGGGTTATAAAGAAGATCCAATCCAACCTTCCCCTCAACATCGTATTTGTTATCGTCATTCAGGGTTGCTTTGGAGATACCAACCGGGTATGCTTCAAGGTTAACTCCATGAACCGAGGGTCTGAAGTTCTCAAAAACCAGTTTCCCGAATTTCGAGATCCTCTGACCCTCATTCTGTTCATAGCTGCACCAGTACAAATCCTCTGCCTGTTTGGGTATCCATCTGTCGAAATCAAGTCCCCATGAATTCGCTTTATCATCATACTGAAACGACTTATAAGGAATTTTCATTTCGACAACATAACCCCAGTCATAAACTTTAGAATCTGCAAACCATATACCATCCCAGCTGTAGTCACGGTTGCGCGCATCATCAAGAAGACGGCAGTCGGCCTGAACTCCTGAAGCCGAAACGGCAAACTTATATGCAGTTTTTTCATCATTAAAAGAATCGAGCATAATGGAAACGACATCCCCGTCAAAATTATCGATAGAACCGGTGCCGGCCTGTATATCATTTCTGTTGTCATAGCATACCATCAGGCAATATAAAGCATCCTCAGTCGTGAGCACTTTAGCGATAGTTCTGCGCGACGGGGATTTTCCATAATATGGCTGCAGCTGAAAAAAATCACTGACTGAGTCCACTTTGCTCCATTCCATGTCGATATTCCCGTCTATTTTTATCGGAGTATCAACCTCCTTTAATAACATTACTTTGTTCTGGTTTTTACTTGATGAAGCAAAAAGTATACGTTGAGCAAAATATCAGCAGTAATAGTTTTTTCATTTTATTCTCACCTTGATAATAAATCTTTACCCTTTTTGACTGCTAATAAAGATATTCGTTACACAATATCACTGAAGTTTATATAAGCGGATTTAAATCATTATAATCGGTAATTGCAGCACTCACTTGAAGTACTTTAAACTGGTCGAAATAAGCAGAAATAAAATATTGTGGATTTTTTCAACAAAATCTCTTACGAGGTGACCGGGGAAATAAGTAAAAGGGTCGTTCATTCAATCGCTTGATTTAGAACTCCCCTTTTTGCAAATTCATTCCATAAAAGCTGATATTATTCTCTTCCTTTCAAGGGATAGATTTTAAATGATTGTAGACCAGAAGGACAGGATCATAACTGCCAGGATTGCTGAAGGTGATCGCGAAGCAGAAAACTTCTTATTCCTGCAGTTCAGGGAGCGGATAAAATTTATGGTAAGGATCCGGCTGAAAAAGCAGGTACCCATTGGATGACCAGCAGGACATTGTAAGTGAAATTCAGCAGGCAATCTTAATCAGTCTTCGTAAAGGGTCATATAATCCCGATCTTGGCAAGCCTCTTGAAGCATACATTGCAGGCATAGCAAGCAATATTGTCGGGCAATACTTCAGAAAACTGGCAAAGAAAAAACCAAAACTGACTTAGACCATCTACACAACTTTGCAGACGATGGAAATAATTTATCGGAAATTATTAATGAAGAGAGAAAAGAAAAAATAAGAAGTTATCTTAAAAAGTTAAAACCAAAATATGCAGAAGTGCTTTATATGAGATTTTATGAGAATAAAACGATTGAGGAAATATCTGAAAAACTTGGAATTGAAAAAAGAAGAGTAAGTGAACGGATAAATTATGCCATTAAGCTGCTTGTTGAACGAATGTAAAAAAGGCAATTATTTTCAATATTCAGGCGATTAAAGCAAATATTACATGTATATAAGAAAAATAAGCGGAATTTTATGGAATGTAACCTGGAAAACAGGCGGGAGTTAATGAACCGGTATATAACCGGCGAACTTTCTGAGGGAGATGCAAAAGCATTTGAGGAGCACTATTTTCAGTGCGAATTATGCTTCAAAGAATTAAGGGCTTTGGAAGATGCAATCTTTGTTATAGAGAATGAAGGCAAAAATGCATTCACATCCGGGAATCATTAGAAAGTATAGAAACGCGAAATCTTATAAAAAAAACCGCTAATTAACCAAAAGCATCTGAAGATTAACTGGGGCATTGCTGTTTCACTTCGCAGTAGTCATTCTTGCAATATTATTTATAACTCTTCCAACCAATGATGAGAATAATGAAGATAATGATAATGCCTCAATAACATCCAAAGACAGTACTGCCGCCACAGAAATATCCCGGAAACTTCAAAGAATCCGGAAAATAAACCAAACGATTTAACCCGAAATTCGCAAAAGCCGGAGAAGAATTTGCCGAAAATCTATGCGGACCTGAATTTAAACCAAATGCATACCTTGAAGAATGGACAAATGAAAATGTTCGTTCCGGAAATGAAATAATTGATAACGTGATTTCTCCCGGAAAAGGACAGAAATTTCACAACGAAGAGATAAAATTTCAATGGAAGATGCTTGAAAATGAACCAGTAACAATTAAAATATTAACCAATAGGGAAAAGGAAGTCTATAGCCATTCACCAGATCAATCAAATTTTCCCAATCTTACTGTTACAGTTCCGCCTGAAGTATTCAAAATTTCCGGGCTTTATTACTGGCGGATAGAAGATGAAAAAGATGTCTTATATATAGGGAAGTTTTATTTTATTAAACAGTAAACAGATTGATATCCGTGATATCTGAGAATCAACCAATCAACCGGTCTTCACTATTAAAAGTCTTTTCAAAATTTAAGCTGATTAAATAGCAAAGGGTATAAGGAATATTCCTTATACCCTGGAAATATATTCTCAAGCTTTATCATTTACCCCACGAAGCATAGCCATCATACTCTGGATCCTGAGTTAATTTTGTCTGCTGAGTTCCATCAGAAGCCATAACAAAAACTTCCTCATTCCCATTACCAGCCGGGTCACTTTCATAAACTATTTGCCTGCCGTCGGGTGAGAATGAAGACCAGGAATCGTACCACGTATTATTTGTTAATCTTGTAGTTCCCGAACCATCAATGTTCATAACATAAATTTCTGCATTTCCATCACGTAAACTTGTAAATGTTATCTGATCACTATGTATGGACCAATGAGGATAAAGATTTCCGGGATTCTCATTCGTCAAGGCAGTAACATCAGTCCCATCGGCGTTCATCATATAAATCTGATAATTGCCTGTACGATTGCTCGTAAACGCTATTTTTCTGCCATCGGGGGACCATGAGGGAGTCTCATCAGAAGCAGGATTATTTGAAATATTAGTAAATCCGGTACCATCAGCGTTCATAACACAAATTTCATTGCTCCCATCTATAAATTTAGAAAAAGCTATTTTTCTTCCATGTGGCGACCAGGATGGTGAAAAACTCGATATCGAGTTGGTTAACCTGACCAGGTTTGTTCCATCAGATTGCATAGTATATACCTCAGAATTTCCATCGCGATAACTTATAAATGCAATTTCTCTACCATCAGGCGACCAGGCAGGTTCAAAATTGTTTGAACTATTAGGAGTTAGATTCGTCAAACCCGTTCCATCCGGATACATCGTATATATATCAAACTCACCATCCCTATAGCTGACAAATGCAATTTTCCCGGAGTTACCTTTTGTGGCTGAAATTATGTCATTATCCAAAGGACTTACAGGTCCCTCTTTTTCACAGCCGTTAACGAACAGTGAAATAAGTAATAGAAATAAAGACATAGAAAAAATACCGGCTCGAGCAGCTTTGTATTTTTCGGAAAAACTAAATCGTTTAATTAATGCTTTCATATAGAACTCCTTTTGAAATATTAATAAATATATTGTGTTTGGATATTTTATTTTTTTATTTTATCATCAACATTTTCTTTGTTGAAACAAAGTTCCCTGCAGTAAGCCTGTATAAATACAATCCGCTTGCCAGCTTTGAGCCATCAAAGTTAATTTCATAATATCCTGCCTCACGGTTTCCATCCACAAGGTTCGCTACTTCCCTCCCGAGAATGTCATAAACTTTCAACTGTACTAATCCTGCAGTCGGAACGGTATATCTTATCGAGGTAGCTGGATTAAACGGATTTGGATAATTCTGAAATAATGAATATTCTGAAGGCACCTGAGTAATTGTTTCGCCGGCAACTTTCGGCAGCATTGCATTTATAGCATCTATAATATCATAAGCAAAATCAATTAAAGGCTGGGCCTGAGCAGCGGTAATTAAGCCATCTGATACAAACTGCTGAAGCTGGTTAATGTAAGCCATTAATATATTTTTTGCGGCCTTAAGATCTCCTGCATTATATTTTGCAAGGGCGTTCTGAAGCTTGGAAATAAGAGCATTTTGATTACCCTTATTTAAGGGTAAAGCCATAATACTATCAATAGGATCCTGAATTGCGTCAGGAATTGAAATTGCAGTTACAACTAAAAGATCAGGACTACTATAAACGTAACCATCATATACAATAAGTTTAATTGTATACTCACCCGGAACATCAGCTGAAAAAGCTGCAATAGTATCAGATGCATTTGATAATTCCGCGTTGCTTCCGATAGGTCTATTTGTGAATGACCATCCAAATGAAAGCGGATCATTATCAGCATCATATGAATTGCTTCCGTCAAGATGAACAATATTTCCCACTATTGTTTCAATATCTTCGCCTGCATCTGCAACAGGAGAAGTATTTGCTAAACACGCATCGAACCTGGCCAGCAGGGAAGCAGGCGGATCACTTCCATTGCCTGAGATTTCATAAGGTTTTTCTAAACCGCAATTTGATGCCAGGGTATTAAGGCCATCATAGTTGGTTAACGCTGCATTATCGGTTATTGTTAAACCGGCGAAAGGAGTTCCGGTTACAAGTTCAAGTCCGGACAATTCATTTAAATTTGCAATAAGAGCATTATCGGAAATCTTCAGACTGCCGTGAATAAACTGCAAATTGGAAAGCCCATTTAAATTAGCTAAAGCCGGATTAGAATGGATGTCAATATTTCCATAGACACTACTTATGTTAGCAACCCCGCTGATACTGACAAGGTTATCATTGTCAAAGATTGCAAAACCTCCAATTGCATAACCCCCGCTTATCGGGTTAAGAGCATTGGTTAGTCCGTTTATATTCGTTAAAGAAGGATTCCCTGAAATCTGAAAAAATGCATCGAAATTTTGCAGATTTTGTAAACCGTCAATATTTTCCAGAATATCGTTGTCATAAATGGACAATGTTCCTCCTATATAGTGCAGGTTTGACAGTCCATCAATATTTGTGAGAGAATTATTTTGTACGATTAATACTGAACCATCGGCTGGTACCGAAGCTAAAGCACCGACCGATGTCAAGTTTGACAGCCCGTTGATATTCACCAGATTCGCATTATTAAAAATGCTTAATTCCTCTCCGACTGAAACTATTCTATGCAGGCTGTCAAGGTTTGTTATGTCCCCTGTTCCCACTGCGCTGCCATAATAAATGATCAAGCTGCCGGTTATTGAAGTATAATCGGTCAGACCAAAAAAATCTATCTGGGCCTGGGTAGTAAAGACAAGGTCTCCGTTAAATACCTGGGCATTCGCATTAAAAAATAAGATAACAGAGATTGCAGTAATAAATAGCAATTTTTTCATAGTGTCTCCTTTGTTTTACTGTCCTTTCGCACACCTTGCAGAAAAGACCATATTTTTATTTTCCCCATGCAGGATAATCATCAGTTGATGAATTATTTGTAATATTATTAATCTCGGTGCCGTCATCCTTCATTACATATATTTCAGCATTAAAATCACGGTAGCTTGTAAAAGCAATCTGTTTTCCATTAGGCGACCACGCATGAGGGTAATCCCCGTTCGGATCTGTAGTCAGCCTTATAACGTTTGATCCGTCAGAGTTCATAACATATACGTCAGGCCAAAAGCTATCACGGTTGCTTGAAAATGCTATCCTGTCTCCGTTTGTCGACCAGACAGGATCGTACTCATCGGCAGCAGTATTAGTCAATCTTGTAAAACCTGTCCCGTCAGAATTAATTTTATATATTTCATAATTACCATCGCGAGTACTGACAAATGCAAGCTGATTTCCATTTGGTGAAGCCGAAGGAGCTCCATCATCTGCAGCATTGTTTGTTATCCTTGTAGTTCCAAGCCCATCAACATTTACTATATATATTTCATAATTGCCGTCTCGATTGGAAGTAAATGCAACCTGCTTTCCGTTTGACATCCAGCACGGCTGCTGATCATCCGAAGAGCTGTTGGTCAGATTCACAAGATTGGAACCATCAGCGTTCATCACATAAATTTCGTTATTACCGTCGCGGTTTGTGGAAAATGCAATTTGTTTACTGTTTGGCGACCACGAAGGATGAGAATCAAAAGCGGAATTATTTGTCAGATTTGTAAGCTCTGTGCCGTCAGGATTCATAATATAAATTTCACTATTGCCGTCCCGCCAGCTGGAGAAAGCGATCATCCCGCTTTTTCCTTTCAAAAAAGATTCATCTCCTGATGGGCCGGCAATCTGATCTTTCCCGCATCCGGTCAGGACTACTGCTGTAAATAATAAGACGGTATAAATCATATGGGCGATCTTTTTAACCGCAGCTCTGGTTTGAGCTTTTTCCCCTGTATTTAACAATCCGGCATTTTCAAAGAATTTCATAAATTATTCCTTTCGTTTGATTATTGTTTTATTGATTTAAATAGATCTATTCATACACATAGTTCTGCGTCAAGGGGAGTTATAGATATAACTGCGCTCCATATATTTTAATTATTCGGGATTGTTTGCTCTATAAGTACTATTTGCGGAGTGGGGTGAAATATTGAAAAATATTTCTATCTAATATTAAATTTTATTGATGTGGATTCGAGTGGTCGGTATTCAATAGGAGCCAACCATGACAAAGCCGGCCCAGGAACGGGGTCTTGAATTTGCGGGATCCTTTATTAACTTAAGTTTAGCAGCTCTCAAAGATTCACTATAGCTTTTTCCTGAAAGCATTTCTCTGTAAAAATCTATCATCAGCCGGCTTGTCTGCTTATCCGGTATTTTCCACAATGAGAAAATTATATTTGAAGCACCGGCAAACAGGAATCCCCTCGTCAACGCCATCATGCCTTCTCCTTTTATAAGTTTACCCAGTCCGCTTTCACAGCTGCTTAGCACTACAAGATCGGCATTAAGTTCGAGATTATAAGTTTCAGCTGAATAAAGAATACCATCTTCTTTAGCTGTGGAGTCTTCCGGCTGTGCAAAAATTATTGATGATAGTTCAGGATGTTCTTCATTTATAATGCTATGAGTTGCAATATGTATAAGATTATAATCCCTGATGTGTTCTTTAAATGCTTCTTCGGTTGCCCTGGAATAAAGAAATGCCAAACTGGGATCACTTCGGTCAAACATTTGCTGTATTGTGTTAACTTCCTCATCACTGTATTTAAGCTCACTGAATTTTTTTCTGTCCCCGGAATCAGATCTGTAGTTGATAGAAGAGTCTGCATCGTTTAAAGAATTGCTTAAAGAACGGTTTAGATTATTTATCTTATTGCCGTCCGAAAAAACCGGGGCAAATCCTATGAATCCTCCAATAGCTTTTTGGGAAACAACCCTTTCACCACTGCTTGTGGTATATAATGCTATGGAATAATGATAGGAAATATTATACCTTTTTAAAATGTAAGCGAAACTGCTGAAATCGGAATTTCCCGGTTTTATTTCTTTAGTTACAAGAGCTTCAAATGGGATTTTGTACAACTCACCTTGCGGTATAAAGACCAGGTTTTTCATTTCCCTGATTTCCTGTAATACCGGAAATATTAAGATCCTGCTCAGTTCATTCGAAGCAGAGACATATTTATCAGTTTCAGTCTTCACAATTGATTCATAAAATTCACTTACAAGATCCGGAAACTGCCCTGGTTTTTCAATTGGGTAAATAATAAAACTATTTTTCTTTATCACGAATATGTAAATAAGGCTATCGCTCAGACAATAACTAAGTAAAGCTGTATTTTCACTTAGCGATTTCTGAATTTCGTTTAATGTTATGATTTTTTGTCTGTATTTAAGTTCATAGTAAGAGGGATAATTGTTTTCGAAATCAGAAATCATTCTGTCATATTCGGAGGTAAGATCAAAAAGATGGTTTTCATAATCATTTACTCTTGTACTGTCCATTTGATCCTTCTTCTGATATTCCTTCTGAAGCTGAGTTTCATAAGAAGCTAACTCTGTTTTGATGTGTTTCTCCTTTTTCAGCAATTCACGGGGGATTCCTGCATAATCAGCAGCTTTTACCAGGGAAAGGATTTCCTGAAGTACTGCAGCCTTACTCTTTTCCGAAAAATATAATGCTTCATTTTTGTAAACTTCATCTTTTGTATTGTTATAAAGTTTCAGACAAACCGATACTGCCCGGTTCAGTATTTCTGAGGTCTTTTCCCCAAAGAACAACTTTGATCCTTCTGCTTTATATCCCAAACGCATCTGATCAATCAGTTCTGCAGCTGTTCTGTAGGTTGATAAAGACAAAATAATTCCATCTAGTCCGGTGTATTCCGATGCTGCCTCAAGAATTTCGGCTTTCAGTGAAAGAGTATTCAATAGCTCTATTTCTGATATGATTCCTTTATTCAGCTGCGGGTTTTTATTCACAGATTGTTCATTGAAATCATTTACAAATGAAATCAGTGCTTTCTGACAATAAAAAAGAGCTTCTTTGTAGTTATGTTCCAGCTTATTAACCTCTGCAAGCCGTTTATAACCTACACCGGTATGAATATTCTTTTCCCCATATTTCTCTTTGCTTAAAGATATTGCTTCTCTGAAATAATCGGCGGCGCTTTCATATTCACTTTTAGCCAAATAGACCTTTCCAAGAATAAAGTAGTCATTTATTATACTATTAAAATTACTCTGAATTTTAGTTCCGATTTCCAATGATTTATTGCAAAACTGCACAGCACTGTCATAAATTCCCATATAATAATAAGTATTGCCTATTTTGCTGTATAAATCAGCTACATCCGGATGCTCTTCGCCGAAGACTTTTTTAATGATTAATAACGATTTATTAAAACATTCAAGCGCTTTTCTGTAATCTTCCTTTTCGGCATAAGCGACTCCTAAGTTTTCATAACTACTGGCAGTATTAGGATTTGACCCTCCAAAAACCTGCAATCGAATGGATAACGCCATCTCATGAAATTCAATAGCTTTATCCAGATCATTTTTATCCCTGTAGACAATACCAATATTATTGTAGGTTTTTGCAATTAATGAATTGTCAATATTATTGGTCTTATTATAATTTTCCAGAACTTTATTGTAATATTCCAGAGCCAGATCATAATCGCCTATTTCATCATAAATTATTCCCATATTGTTGTAGCTGGATGAAACTTTGTCGTTATACAGTCCTAGTTTGGCTAACCTTATATCAAGACACTGCTGAAAATATTTAAGTGCTGTCTGATAATCTCCTATAGCCCAATTCACAACACCAATATTATTATAACACTGAGCTACTTCTATATTGTATTCTCCGAGTATGTTCAACCCCAAATCCAGATATTTTTTAAGAATTTCAATAGCATTATCATATTTGCCCTGTTTCATCAGATTCCAGCCGATTTTATTTTCGCATGCAAGTATATGTTCGAATATATTTTTATTATGACTCTGATTATATAAATACTCATAAATATTATATGCTTTAGTATAGCAAAATGTTGAGCTATCATATCTGGCAGATTTATTCAACGAATCTCCCAATGCAATATATTTTACTGCAAGAACAGTATCCTGGAATTGATTTTTCTCCTGTGAAAATAAATCACTAAAAGAAAAAGCAATAATGAAAACCAAAAAAATCATAATAATGTTCTTCATATGATTTTTCGCTGTAAAGTAGGATGATAAAAAGTTAATTAATCAGGACTGATAGCACAAAGGTAAATACCAGGAATTAATATAGCTATTATAAAGTCAAATGCAATAATTAAAATTAATTGCTTATATAAAAAAGAAAACGGCAGACAAATATCTGCCGTTAATCACATAAAATTAAATATTCTACTTACTTTTAATTATTTAAAGTAAGCTTTTATCGTAACTACAGAATTCGCCGGGGTTTCTATTTTCAAGCGCTGTTCATCAAATTTCAAATTTTCTCCGTCTTCTTCCATAAAATTTGATTTTACAACTTTAACAGGTACTTCCGGAAATTCAATTTCCGCTTCTGTATCTTTTCCTTCACTTTCATACCATTGGAAAATATAGGCATTATCGTCTTCGGCTTTCTTAAAAGTTGTTAGCACCAGGTTCGGGGCATTCATTTTCACAAAAGAATGTTCTGTGGGCAGGGTACCTTTATGCACGCCTGTCATAAACGGGATAAGTTTGTAATTAAAATCATAACCCTTATTTACGGTATTCGCTTCTTCCCAATTTCCTTTATGAGGGTAAAGTGAGTACTCTATCTGATGCTCTCCCCTGTCGGCTGTTGGATCAGGCCATTTGGGGGAACGCAGCAACGATAATCTCATTACGTTATCTTTAACATCGTATCCGTATTTTGAATTGTTAAGAAGGCTGACTCCGTACCCATTATTTGAAACGTCTGCCCAGCGGATTGCTGATACTTCAAACCTTGACTTATTCCATGGAGTATTCCTCTGTGTTGATCTTTTAATCGATCCGTAAGGTATCTCGTACGTTGCTTCGGTATCCCGGACTGCCAGAGGAAATTCGACTTTAAGCATTGTCTTATCTTCCCACCAGTCTGCATCAGTAAGGAAATCTACTCTGTCAATTCCTTTGTACAAAATTATATCCTGCCTGAAGAATGAAGAAGGAAAATCAGGTGTCGGGAAATCTTTAACAACACCGGGCTGCAGGTAATCATGATATACACTTAATACAGTCCTTACCGGACCATCTTCTTTCAATTCTATTTTCTTAAATTTCATTGGATATTCTACACCTGTCCATCCAATATTCCATGCATCCCATGCTGTTGGTTTATCTTCAAGCAGCTGAAGTCTGTTCCCTTCCCCCGCTAAAACTTCTTTATTGTTTTTCTTATCATAGATACTTTTTATCCATCCGCTGTCAGGATCGACTGTAATTTTGAAATATTCATTCTCAATGATATTATTTGAAGAAAGCTTATTCCCCGCTAAAGATGGCTGGCTTTCTTCTTTCAGGTAATAAACTTTATAGCCGTAAGACGGTACGCCTTCAGCTGCAAATAGTATTTTATTTTTATAAGTATCTTCGTTTACCATTTGTGAAGGGATCTCTTTTCCCTTATCATCATAAACTGCATAGCTTTTCAGATCCCCTTCGGGAAGTTCAAGTTTTACGATATCCTTCCGTTCCCAGGAAAGCGGATTAAAAACTATTACCGGTTTTCCGCTCTTCGCAAATGATGTATTTATATTATCTGCAATATTATTTAGCGCTTCACTGCTTGTAAAATCTGCTATATCAAGTGAATGTTTATAGGTCCGCATAGCATCAATATAAATTTCGCGGATCCCCGAACCCGGAAGAAGATCATGGAACTGGTTAAGCATTACTCCCTGCCAGGCTTCTTCAAGATCGTCGTTCCTGTATTTCCCGTTGTAGAGGAGACTGGAAACTGATGATAACTTTTCAGCATTGGTCAGTTTTATTTCGCTCAGGCGGTTATACTTTTTCATGTTTGCCTGAGTTGTATATGTCCCGCGGTGATATTCAAGATATAGTTCGTCATCCCATACAGGCACATCAGACAGGTCCTGCTTCTTCATCCAATCCAAATATTCCTTCGTTGTTCCGTAAACTACATTGGGATAAATATCAAGCGTTCTTAAGTGCTGAATCCTGTCGATCATTTCAATCGAAGGGCCGCCGCCGTGATCCCCAACTCCGAAAAGAACAAGCATATTGGTGAAGCCGGTGTTTGCCTCAAACTGTCTCAGCCAGTCAACCAGTCCATATGCCTGGGTAATTGTATTAACATAATCGAACGGGAAATAGGAAAGTATTTTAGAACCGTCGGGAGATTCCCACCAGAATACGCGGTAAGGAAAAACATTGGTATCATTCCAGCCGATCTTCTGTGTTACGAAATGCGTCAATGCCTGCATTCTGATAGAACATAGGCATATTCCAGTTATACCCGAATGAATCGGGATTCCATCCGATATGAATGTCAGCTCCAAGTTTCTTCTTGAAGTATTTTTTAGCATAGAGAATTTGTCTCATCCAGGAAGGGCCATCGATAAGATTGCAGTCCGGTTCAATCCACATACCTCCTATTGCTTCCCATCTTCCCGCAGCCATTTTTTGTTTTATTCCGCTGAAAACATCAGGGTAATAATCCTCCATCCATTTATAATACTGAGCAGCACTCTGCGTATATGTAAACTCAGGTTTTTCATCCATCATATGAAAAACAGAGCTGAATGTATTTTTGCATACTTCAATAGTTTCTTTTTCCCTCCACAGCCAGGCTGCATCTATATGGGCATTCGAATCGAAAAACAATGTAAACTTATGTGCAAATTCTTTTACGGGTGCAAGCTGTGACCTGACCTTATCCATTGATGCTTTGAACTCTTCAATATTCCCGCTGCCCAGGGCATCAATATCAACTTCTAAAGCCAGTTTCTGAAGAAGTTCATTAAGCCTTATTTTCTCTTCCTTATCCTGTTTCGATTTATCGATCCCCGGATCTGTCTTTACTCGCGCATTTGTCTGGTAGGTATCAAAGCTGAGGAGTTTCTGTCCGACTTTCATACTCAAAGAGAAATCCAGTATCGACTGCCTTAATTCCTTAGTACCTGCCATATCGATCCTCGCACGCAGAAGCCGAAGCGGACCGCCGGTGTTTATTGCTTTAATGGCAATCAGAAATTTATCGCCTGGTTTGGCATTCTCCGTAAGATCAAACTCTCCGTCCCATGGAAAATAGCCTTTGTTTTCCCCATTTACATAGAAGTAACCGTAATCATCAACTGAAACAAGAAATGTAATTTTCCCTTCTACCGGGTTTGCCGAGGATTGTTTCAGGAAGGATGATCTCTTTCCTGAGCCAGCAGGAATCCTCGTAGTTTTTCTCCTCCACCCTGAGAATTCCCCAGTCGGAGTCATCAAAATGAGGCAGACGTCGGGTCGCCTTCAACCGGTTTAGCCAGGTCGGGACTAATCCTCCAGTTATTGAAACTGTTAGCTGTAAGCGAATCCAGAGCATCCGATAATTTATCAACATTTGTCTGTGCAAAAATCATAGGCATCCAGAAGATTATTGAACAAAAAAGTAAGAGTGTTTTTTTCATCATGTACCTTCTAACAATATTTAATTTTTTCTTAACTGATCAAGTAAGACAGCAAGCAGTATTACAACTCCCACAATAACCTGCTGGACATAACTTCCGACATTTAACAAATTAAGCCCATTCCGGAGAACCGCGATAAGCATTGCACCAAGGAATGTACCTATTATTGTTCCCCTGCCGCCGAAAAGACTTGTTCCGCCCACAACTACAGCAGCGATTACATCAAGTTCGTACATCAAGCCTGCGTTAGGCTGTCCCGAATTTATCCTTGATGCCAGCAGTATACCCGCAAGGGCAGATAATACTCCTGAGATAACATACACCGCAATAAGAATCCTGTTTGTTTTAATTCCTGCAAGACGCGCAGCTTCAACATTTCCGCCTACGGCATACACATACCTTCCGAAACGTGTCCTGGTAAGTACAATATGAGAAATTATAAATACGATGACCATTATTACAGTAGGAACAGGGATTCCAATTATCCTTCCTCCTCCAAGGTAGGCAAACACTTCAGGCAGTTCCCAGATTGGTCTTCCTTCGGTATAAACGAATGAAGCGCCCCGCCAGATTGTCATTAAGGCCAGGGTGACGATGAAGGGAGTAATCTTAAACCTTGTAACAAATATTCCCGCAATGTATCCTGAGAATACACCGAACAATAAACCTGCGAGGATACCAAGTGTCAGACTTATATAAACAGGGAGATCAATCCTGAGAACGCTGGTGGTAAGTATCCCTGCAAAAGCAACAAGGGAGCCGACGGACAAATCAATTCCTGCAGTCAGTATTACGAATGTCATGCCTGCGGCTATAATCGCAGTAATCGAAGCCTGTAATGAAATATTTAAGAGGTTTTCTGTAGTAAAAAAGTATTGTGAAAACTGAGAGAACAATATTACCTCAGCAACAAGGGCAAGCCCTATACTGAATTCACTTATTATCTCAACAAGTTTTACTCTTCTTAGCTCAGCCTGCATTTTTTACCTTTTGAGATTGCTTACTTCCGGGAGAAGAAAATTTTGTTGCCAGATCGAGTATCTTTTCCTGGTTTGCCTCATCATGTGAAAGTATACCTGTAATTCTTCCTTCGCACATTACAAGAATCCTGTCAGCGATTCCCATCAACTCCGGAAGTTCGGAAGAGATTACAATAATGCCCTTTCCCTCTTCCGCGAGATTATTTATAAGATTATAAATTTCAAACTTCACCCCGACGTCAATTCCGGCAGTCGGTTCATCAAAAATTAAAATATCCGAATTTGTTTCAAGCCAGCGTGCAAGCACAACCTTCTGGCGGTTGCCCCCGCTTAAGGCTTCCACACCAGTCTCAATTGAAGGAGCTTTGATTCTCAGCTGTTCAAATTGTTTTTTTGCTTCTGAATTTTCTTTCTGTTTATCTATAAACAGACCTTTAAGCATTTTACCCAGACTTGAAACCGATATATTTTCCCGTATACTTAGGTTCATGAACAAACCAAGAAGATTCCGGTCCTCTGTAAGCAGAGCTATTCCTGCTTTTATTGCAGCTTCAGGAGAAGTTATATGGATCTCTTTATCACTAATAAATACTCTGCCCGAACTGATTTTGTCGGCACCGAAAATTGCCCGTACCAACTCACTCCTGCCCGCACCAACCAGTCCCGCGATGCCAAGAACTTCCCCCTTGTTCAGCGAGAAAGAAATATCGTTTAATTTATCCGAATCTATATTTTCAACTCTTAATATTTCTTTACCTTTAACTGCCTTATTCCGGGGATATTCCTCAGCAAGCTCCCGTCCCACCATAAGCCTGATCAATTCATTTTTATCGACTTCTTTCATTTCTGCCGAATGAACAAGCTGACCATCGCGTAATACCGTAACACGGTCACCAATGTCAAAGATCTCTTCCAGCCTGTGAGATATGTAGATAATGCCTACTCCCCCGGCCTTTAATTTCTTTATCACTTCAAATAAATTCTTTATTTCTTTGCTTGTTAAAGGAGCGGTCGGTTCATCCATTGCAAGTATTTTTACATTCCCGACAATTGCTTTTGCTATTTCAACCATTTGTCTTTCAGCCGTGGTGAGTTTTGAAACAGGAAGATTCACATTCATTGTTTCACCCAGCCGGGAGATAGTTTCCGCAGCTTTAATATTCATTTCCTTTTTATTCAGAAAGAAAGAATCCTTAATCTCGATGCCCAGAAAAATATTAGCAGCTGCTGAGAGTTCAGGAACGAGTTTGAAATCCTGGTAGATAATACTTATTCCAAGCGCACGGGATTCGGAAGGTGAAGCATATTCAACTATTTCCCCGTTTAATCTGATCTCCCCTCCGTCCTTTTTTACAGCACCGGATAGAACCTTCATAAGAGTAGATTTGCCGGCTCCATTTTCACCGACAAGGCAGTGCACCTCGCCGGAATGCAGATCGATTGATACTTTATCAAGCGCAAGTACTCCGGGATATTGTTTAACAATCTCCCGCATCTCTAAAAGCTTAGTCATTTAGAAGCATTTTGTTTTTGGAGAGCTTCTTTATCAACGATTCCTACCGCCACAGGAACATTAGCCGGGACAATTTTTTTATTAAAATAATCGTTGATGGTATCTATTGTCCTGACCCCGATCAGCTTCGGGTACTGAACCACATCTGCTTTTAATGGTGAATCTTTCATTATTGCATCAACAGCCGGCGGGGTAGCATCATAACCTATTATTACAATCCCCTTCCTGTTGAATTGATTTACTGCATCCAGGGCTCCCAAAGCTGTATCATCATTTATTCCAAATATTCCGTCTAACTTAGGATTAGCCTGAAGAGCATCAGCCGTTACCTGAAGCGACCTGTCGCGCACACCCTGTCCGTTCACATCAGCAACAATTTTTATATCAGGAAATTTTACAATCGCTTCCCTGAATCCCGCAACCCTGTCGAGCACCGAAGTAATTGCCGGCTGATTTATAATTGCAATATTCCCTTTTTCGTTTAATAATTTCGCCAGGTACTCACCTGCAAGCCGTCCTCCCTGAACATTATCAGAGGCAATGTGCGAAACAACTTTCCCTTCTTCGGCTGCTATATCAGCTGTGAATACAGGTATACCGGCTTTATTAGCTTCACCGATTCCCGAGCCAATTCCCTTTGAATCAACCGGGGAGACAATAATTGCATCAACTTTACGCGAGATAAAATCCTCAATTTGCGATATCTGTTTTCCCAGGTCCCAATCGGCTGATGTAATTATTAATTTATATCCGTACTTAGCAGCTTCATCCTGCAGACCCTCTTCAAGATCACGGTAGAAAATATGTCCGCGTGTTAAAAGACTTACTCCTATTGTTTTTGTGCTTTGGCCGGGATTCTCATTCTTATTATTGCATGAGAAAAGAATGAGAGGCATTACTAACATTATTAAAAAAGACATGAGTTTATTCATATATCACCGGAAGTTAGTATTTATTTAGGATTTGATTCCAAATTGATCAGTTATTTAAAAGCATTGTGCTAAATGTAATTAAATCTATAAATTAATTTAAGTGCCCGGCGGATTAAAAGCAGATTATTTAGTTTATTCTGATCGATTCTTATTATTCTGATTTCTGATCATACGTGATTTTACTGAACAATTTTGAAACAAAGGGAAAGTATTTGATTGTATGATTGAGAAACGGGGAGGGTGGAATGATGGTGAAAGGCAAAGAGAAAGTCGTACGGAAGGTTATCATATTACCATCTTAAGGGGTACTGTAAAAACAGCAGCAAGATGGGAAAATCCCGATGCATTAGCAGATAAGTATGCCCGGAACCGGAAATAATGCATGGGTGACATTTCATTCCGGAAATGAATATTACACTTTTTATAATCGGAAGTGATCCACAATATAACTACCGAGAAATTATGAAGGTTGAAATCATCATAACATCAGAAGAAATTATTGTTGACCGGGTAAATTACCAGGAATGCTTTCCCCTACATTCCTTATTTTTTTTCTTCCATTTTTGTTCCTTCAGAAGCAAGTCGTAAAAGCTTTCTGAAGTGAGCCATTTTGTCTTTATCAGACATCAAAGATTTATGTTTAAATCTTTTAACCACCTGGCTCAATTTAATATCCCCCTGACCTGAATGCTGAGATCTTCTGCTAAGGTAATCCTTAAGAATTCTCACCTGCTCCGAGGTCGGTTTATTGGTTAGATTTATCTTGGGCATAGGACTCATCAAGAGTTAATTAATTGTCGTTTTACTATTTTTATCTTAAGGGGATTATTTGCGCTGTGTAAAAGTAAATACATCGGCAAATAAAAACAAGTATTTGATGCTAAAAGAGATAATTTCATGTCCGTCTATCACTTTCCTTCGTCAAAACTGTATTATATGAACGATTTGGGGGCTTATTAAGTTCCCGGAAGGGTAAATTCAGCCCTTATCTCCATACCTGTTAAGATAGTAAGCAGACATCACAAGTCCAAGGTGCGAGAATGCCTGTGGATAATTTCCGAGATATTCCCCTGAATCAGCATCAATTTGCTCAGAAATCAGTCCTGTATCGCTCATATACTTCTCAAAACCCCGAAAGAGTTCTGCCGCAACATCAGTTTGAGCCATAATGGCCAGTGCAGAAATATACCAGTAAATACACAAAACGAAAGTGCTGTCCTCACCTTTCAGTCCGTCATCTGCCCTATATCGGTATATAAATACCTTATTTTTTCCCAGTTCTTTATATGTATTTTCCAGGATAGTTTTTGTTATATCCTCATCCTTATCGAGAAACTGTAATAAAACAAAGAGAAAGTTGGTAGCATCTACATTTTTGGCACCCGCGTACTGCATCAGGTTTTTCTTTGAAGAATCATAACAATTTTCCCAGATCCAGTTATATATCTCACTTCTTAATTCTTTTAAATCGTCAGTTTCTTCGCCTGTAAGTCCAAGATCATCTTTCATCCTGAGGGTTCGGTCGACACCTGCCCAGCACATTACCTTGCTGTAGGTATAGTGATATTGGTGGCCGCGTACCTCCCAGATACCGCTGTCAACATCTTTCCACTTCAGCTTAATTTTTTTAATTAATGCCATGATTGAACTTTTATCAATTATGACGTTATCCTTCTGATTTTTTGCCATAAAGTAATGTGCATCGATCAGGGCCCCGTACACATCGAGTTGAAGCTGATTTGTGGCATTATTTCCTATTCTTACCGGTGAGGAATTTTTATAACCCTTCATACCCAGTTCTACTTCCGTCGGGGCAACATCACCCCATATTGTATAAACAGTATTTATGTCAAATTCCTCTTCCTTATGGCGCTTAACAATGTTTTGTATAAATTTGAAGAAGCTTTCAGCCTCCTCCGTATAATCGGCAATATGGAATGCGTAAAGAGTAAAAGTGGCATCGCGAATCCATACAAACCTATAGTCCCAATTCCTTACACCTCCAATTTCCTCAGGTAATGAAGTAGTCGGGGCGGCTACAATTGCACCTGTAGGATAGAAAAGCATCATTTTAAGTGTGATAAGCGAACGGATTAATTGGTCCTTGTAAAGATCAAAGAAATGTCCCTTTGCCACCCAGTCCCGCCAGAAAGCCGTAGTTGATTTTTCGAGGTCCTGGCCCTTATATGTAGAGTTATTTTTTCCCACGATAAATTCAAGCACCAGTTTTTTCTCTTCATTCCTGTTCAACTCGATAATAAGTTCATATATATTATCATTTTTTTCTACCTTTGTGCCTTTTGGAAAATGAAGCATAAGGAGATTATCTTCGATCATAATCTGAATCGTTGATTGTTTCACCTGGAAGTCCGGATTTTTCCTGGCATAATCAGGTTTGGGATTGAAAAGCAGTTTTACTTCATTCTTACCTTTGATCCCTTTCAGACTTCTTACAAAAAAGTGGTTATAGCACTTTTCAACTTCCTGTGGTACCATAAAATCGTGTAAATGAAATTCATTCTGCTTGTTTTTAAGTCGGAACTCAACTATTCCTGTATTCTCTACATAGGAACTTTCTATATCATAATCCGGCATTTCAGTCTTAAAAGAACCTGCATCTTTATCCAGTAATGCTGCGAATACACTCGGGGAATCAAAATTCGGAAAACATAACCAATCCACCGAGCAGTTTTTTGTAATTAAAGCAGCCGAATGTAAATCACCGGTCACGTAATAGTCTTTTATAGAATGCATGGTTTAAGTCCTTTTATTGCTGACTGTTAGAGACAATAAATTACGAATAAACATGCTGGCCTTTATTGATCTGAATGTCGTATGATGTACAATCTAATTTTTAATATAAATAATTGTGACTGCAGCAACACATTTTCCCGCAGTTATAAGTATACATATTATGGGAGGTGCAGCTGTAGTGGATAATGGACCGGGGGTTACTTCGGGACCTGAGATAGTGAACGAATAAAAAAAGCTGCTGTGAAAACAGCAGCTTTTTAATGGGAGAACAACTGCTTATTTATTATACGAGTGAAGCAGTTTCATATAATTTGCGCGTTCAAATACAGAAGGATCTGCTACATTCATGTAGCTCATACTGCCGCGCATTAACTCAATCGATTCGTACTCATTCACTTCCATCCAGAATTTAAGTCTTGTCAGAACATCAGAAATATGACCGATGCCGAATTTAAGCAGCGAAGAGAGCATCTGGGTAACCTTTGCTCCTACCATGATCATTTTGATTACATCAGTTTCCGAATAGATTCCGCTTGTTGCTGCAAGGTCGGTGTTAACTTTCTTGTACAGCATTGCGATCCATCTCAGGGGCAGTCTCATTGACATAGGTGTACTCAGCAGAACATTAGGTGTAACCTCAAGAGTTTCGAGGTCTATATCAGGCTGGTAAAACCTGTTGAAAAGTACAAGTCCTTTTGCGCCTGCATTATCCAGCTGTGAAGCCATATTAGCCACAGAGCTGAAATAAGGATGCATCTTAACGGCAACCGGAATGTTTATCCCTGAGGTAACGGCTTTTACTATATCGATATAGTCCTTTTCTATAGAAGAACTGGTTTTTGCGATATCTGCGGCAAGCAGATAGATATTCAATTCGAGAGCATCGGCTCCCGCTGATTCTATTTTTTTAGCATAATCAACCCATCCGCCTAAAGACTTACCGTTCAGGCTTGCTATGACAGGAATATCAACGGCATCTTTAGCTTTTTTAATATGCTCGAGATATTCATCAGGTCCCGTCTTAAATGCAAAAGGTTCAGGATAATAAGAGGTCGCTTCTGCACTGCTTTCATTATGTATTGTGGTGAAATAATTCAGCTCGAGCGATTCGTGTTCTATCTGCTCTTCAAAAAGAGAGTAGAGAACCACAGCCGCTGCGCCTGCATCTTCCATTAGTTTAATGTTCGAAATATCTTCTGATAATGGACTTGCCGATGGGACTATTGGATTTTTTAACTGTAAACCCAGATAGTTTGTTGAAAGATCCATTTTATTTTCCTTTAATTTTATTCTTCAAAAATACTTATACTTTGTTTTCAGGTTTACTATCCTCAGCCATTTTTTCATACAATTTCCACTTGGTCACAACATCGTTCTGAGCTTCTATAATCAATTCTTCTGCTTCTTTCGGATGAGACTTCGTAAGCATTTTATACCTTGTCTCAAGATAAGCATAATCTTTCAGCGGTATCTTTAATCCTTTTGATTCAAGCTTAAACGGATTCTTACCTGCAGCTGCTTCATCAGGATTATACCTGAATAATGGCCAATATCCTGAATCGACGGCAGCCTTCTGGTTCTGCATTGCAGTTCCCATATTAATGCCGTGTGCAATACAGTGACTGTATGCAATTATGAGGGATGGACCGTCATAGGCTTCTGCTTCGAGGATAGCTCTCAGTGTTTGCGTATCGTTTGCCCCCATTGCAATTTTAGCCACATAAACATTTCCATAACTCATTGCCATCAGGCCGAGGTCTTTTTTTGCCATAGGCTTTCCGGCTGCAGCAAATTTTGCAACCGCACCGCGCGGAGTGGATTTTGACATTTGTCCGCCGGTATTCGAATAAACTTCGGTATCAAGTACAAGTACGTTAACATTCTTTCCTGAAGCAAGCACATGATCAAGTCCGCCGTATCCGATATCGTATGCCCATCCGTCTCCGCCCATAATCCATACAGATTTTTTAACAAGGTAATCGGCAAGACTTTCAAGATGAACCAGGTCTCTTCTTGCTTCGGAATCCAGTCCGTTATTCAGCTTTGATTTCAGTTTTTCTTTCAGAGCAGTTACTCTTTCGCGCTGTTCATATATTCCTGCTTCATCTTTCTGATCAGCATTAAGCAGCGCATTGACCAGTTCTTCACCTAATTCTGCGATATGTTTCTGCAGAAGCATCTTTGCCTGATTATTATGTTTATCGATCGCCAGTCTGAAACCGAATCCGAACTCAGCGTTATCCTCAAAGAGTGAATTTGACCATGCAGGTCCTCTTCCTTCTTTATCAACAGCCCATGGAGTAGTAGGCAGGTTTCCGCCGTATATCGAGGAACATCCCGTAGCATTTGCCACAACTGCACGATCACCGAACAACTGACTTACTAATTTTACATATGGAGTTTCACCGCATCCCGAGCAGGCACCGGAGAACTCAAAAAGCGGCTGCAGGAACTGTGAATCTTTAACCTTGCTTACATTTATTTTTGTTCTGTCAAGTTCAGGGAGTGTAAGGAAGAAATCCCAGTTTGCTCTTTCTGTTTCTCTTAATGGAAGCTGTTCGTTCATATTTATTGCTTTCAGCTTCACTTCTTTTTTATTCTTGACAGGACATACATCAACGCAGAGCGAGCATCCTGTACAGTCTTCAACAGCTACCTGCAGAGAGTAGTACATTCCCTCACCATAATCTTTTGCCCTGAACTTAACTGCTTTAAAGTCTGCAGGGGCATCCTTCAGATATTTTTCTTCGAATACTTTGGAACGGATTGTTGCATGGGGACAAACGATCACACATTTATTGCATTGTATACATATTTCATCATCCCACACAGGTACTTCAAGTGCGATATTTCTCTTTTCATATTGTGCTGTAGCTGTGGGGTAGGTTCCATCATTGGGGAGCTTGCTTACAGGTATTAAGTCGCCATTGCCTGCTATTATCTCAGCAGTAACCTCCCTGACAAACTCAGGTACATTTCCCGCTACTGCAGGCTGAAGCTGAACTTTACTTGTAACTTTATCAGGTATTTCAACCTCAAAGAGGTTTGAAAGAGTCTGATCAACTGCATTAAAGTTCATCTCAACAATCTTGTCGCCCTTTGAACCGTAAGTTTTCTTAATCGATTTCTTGATCATTGCAATTGCTTCTTCTTTAGGGAAGATATTCGAAATGGCAAAGAAGCAGGTCTGCATAATAGTATTTATTCTTACACCCATCCCTGTTTCATTACCAACTTTATAAGCATCGATGGCATAGAGCTTCATCTTCTTTTTAATAAGATCCTTCTGGACCTTCTCAGGAAGCGAATCCCATACCTGTTCTTTCGGAACCTTGGTATTAAGCAGGAAAGTAGCACCCTCAACAGCATCAGCCAGCATATCCATTTTTTCCAGGAATACCTGCTGATGACAGGCTATAAAGTTAGCTTTATGAATAAGGTAAGTTGACTTTATTTCTTTAGGTCCGAAACGGAGATGGGATACTGTTCCTGATCCGGATTTTTTTGAATCATATACAAAATAGCCCTGAGCAAAATAATCTGTACCTTCACCAATGATCTTGATCGAGTTTTTATTAGCACCAACTGTTCCGTCGGCTCCAAGACCATAAAACTTTCCTTTGAAGGTTTCATCAGCTTCAACACCGAAGATAGGATCCACATCAAGACTTGTATTGGTTACATCATCAATAATTCCAACGGTGAAGTGATTCTTCTTTTTAGTCTCTTTCAACTGATCGAAAACAGATTTAACCATTCCCGGGGTAAATTCTTTAGATGAGAGGCCATAGCGTCCGCCGATAATTTTCGGATAACCGAACGGAAGGCTGCCTTCATTATATTTTTCTGAGATTGAATTTACTATATCAAGGTAAAGTGGTTCGCCTGGTGCTCCGGGTTCTTTAGTCCTGTCAAGAATTGCTATTGATTTTGTTGTGGCAGGGAGAGCATTTATAAAATGGTCGATAGAGAACGGACGATACAACCTTACTTTGATGAGTCCCACTTTCTCTTCTTTCGACTGAAGGTATCTTACTGTTTCATCCGCTGCTTCTGCGCCTGAACCCATCATCACGATAATTCTTTCAGCATCAGGAGCTCCAACGTAATCGAACAGGTGATAAGCTCTTCCGGTCAGTTTCGCAAATTTATCCATTTGTTTCTGAACTATTCCGGGGCACGCATCATAAAACGGGTTTACCGTCTCTCTCGCCTGGAAAAATACATCGGGATTCTGAGCGGTTCCGCGGAGGACAGGGTGATCAGAAGATAATCCTCTTTTCCTATGGGCTATTACAAGGTCTTCATTTATCATTGCCTGCATATCTTCAGGAGAAAGCTGTTCAACTTTCATAACTTCGTGCGAAGTTCTGAATCCATCAAAGAAGTGAACGAACGGCACTCTTGCTTCAAGAGTTGCAGCCTGAGCAATAAGAGCAAAATCCATTACTTCCTGAACTGAATTTGATGACAGCAAGGCGAATCCTGTGGAACGGGCGGCCATAACATCACTATGATCACCGAAAATTGATAAAGCCTGCGCTGCAACTGATCTTGCAGAGACGTGGAATACAGCAGAGGTTAATTCGCCAGCTATTTTAAACATATTAGGGATCATCAAAAGGAGTCCCTGGCTTGCTGTAAATGTTGTGGTAAGAGCTCCTGTCTGTAAAGCACCGTGTACACTTCCTGACGCACCGCCCTCGCTTTGTAATTCACTAACTGAGGGAACTATCCCCCATATATTCTTTTTTCCTACTGCTGACCAGGCATCACACCACTCTCCCATATTTGAAGAAGGGGTTATCGGGTATATTGCTATAACTTCATTTGTATGATAGGCAACGTATGCAGCCGCTTCGTTTCCATCAATTGTTACTTTTTTCCGTTCCATATTCCTTACCATTAATTTTTTTGAGAAATTCGCATAAATGTTGAATACATACGGAGCCAATTTTTATACCAGCAATTTTAGTTCAAAATGAAAAGAATTAGCTGAACTCATTACCAGTATTGAAAAATGGATTGTGCGTAATTCTTCTAAATTCTCACATATGAGATAATATTTGATCGATATTTTTATGAAAAACAGTCTCTTCCATTTACATAAATCTCTTTGATAAAAGAGGTTTTATACCATGTTAGTTTTTTAATTTAATTCTGAAACTCAAACTTATAATGAACTCAGATAGTTTCGTGAGCCTGCCAATAAAATCTTTAACTCAAAACAGTTAAATTTGAATGTAAAACAAAGGAATTTATGGCCAAACAAAACGTAGAAATTGAGAAGAAATATTTAGTGGAATCAGATGTATGGAAAGGCAGCGCCCAGGGCATTCTTTTCCGGCAGGGTTATCTCAGTATAGAGCCGGGAAGGACAGTAAGGGTCAGACTTGAAGGCGAGGAAGGTAAACTCACTATAAAAGGACAGAAAGAAAACGGTGCCGGCGACGAATTTGAATATGATATTCCCGGCGATGAAGCAGCATATTTAATAGACCATCTATGCTTGAAACCCTACATTGAAAAGATGAGATATAAAATAAATTACAAAGGGAATACCTGGGAAATAGACGAATTTTTTGGTGAAAATCTCGGATTGATCCTTGCAGAAATTGAACTCGATTCTTTGGATCAGAAATTTGAAAAACCTGAGTGGATCGGCAAAGATGTAACCGAAGATTCACGGTATAAAAATGCAAATCTTGTTAAAAGTCCGTTCAGCAGCTGGTAAATCTCAGAATTATATGACACTAATTTTATGTTTATATATTCAACAGGTTTGACAAAATGTCAGTCACAGTAGTTATGCCGGTTTAGTACCGTAGTTATGCCGTATTAGTGCCGTATTTGAACTCATAATGAGACAGTGCAAAAACAGCTAAAAAACGCAATTTTCAGCTGTTGAAAAAAATTACATATGACAAAATGTCAGTGTCTCAATTTGATTATAATTCTGTCAGCTTCAAATGAAAATGTTCGAATCAATCCTAGTTTCTTTGCTTTAAAATCTTCCCAATTTCAAACTCATATAACTGAGCAAAGGTAAAAGGAATTTATTATTTAATATTCTAAAACGGAGTATAACTTTCCATTTACACTGCCGGGCACTCCACCCTATTTAATAAATAAATTTTTATGCTGCCGATGGTACCGACGCTGTAACTTCTGCTTTTTTGTAAATGAGAGAAGCTGTATATCCCAGGATAAGGGATTGGATCAATCCATAAATGAACCATTGAAACGCAAGTGAATACGGGATAGGATGAATTGCATAACCCTGGTAAGCAACAACAAACGAGAAGAATATGCCCATATAAAAACCATATCTTAATCCTTCTATCACTCCCTTATTCTCATAACCTTTCACAAAGAAAAAGACGAAGAAGAAACTCCAGATAATGTCAGTAAGCCATATGATCCACATATTCGATATCATATCGGATTCCGGTCTGAATACCGCTCTGACACCCTCGCTTTGATAAGTAGATGCAAGTATAACGCCATGAACAATGTAATTGGTTATTTCGAACAGCACAAATACAACTATGAAGGCAGAAACAAATCTCTTTGTATTCATTTGAACCTCTGTATATAATTATTATTGCTCTTCGGAAAAGGGATTATTATTGGGAACCTACGAAATGTCATCTGAAAAGGCAACGAAAAAGTTTTCGGGGAAGCGCAGTTCTTTGGAAAATGTCCCGTAATTTTTAGATTAGAATTTCCTCTAACAAAAAAATTAAAGATGAAGACAATAATAATTCTTATCCAGCTTACGCTAATCAGCTTTACTGCTTACTCCCAGGTTAACACAGAAAAATTCAGAGCCGACAATGATTCGACCGGATTCTCGGGAAATGTGGATATCAGCGCAACTGCGATGACCGGCAATACTGATTTCCAGATCATCAATGGAGATACCAGGCTAAACTATAATTGGGGTCAAAGCTACACATTTTTCGTTGGAAGTGCGGGTTACGGATGGCAGAATAAAGAAGCATTTTCCAACCAGGCTCTTGCTCACCTGAGACACGTTCAGTCGCTCAATGATTTTCTGCAACTGGAATTTTTCCTGCAGTTCGATTATAATAAAAAGCGGCTGCTGCTATCCAGGGAGCTGGCCGGAACAGGAATACGGCTCAAGCTGCTTTCAGAAGAGAGTATTAAAATAAGGTACGGACTTGCATACATGTTCGAACATGAAGAATATGATCTTCCTGCAAATTCTTCTCACGGCCGGATTACGGATGCAAACAGACTCAGCAGTTATGCAACCTTCAATGTTCTGTTGAAGGATGGTTTTAATTTCATATCCGTAACATATTTTCAGCCGAAGATTACTGAATGGAGCGATTATAAAGCCATCTCGGATAATTCATTTGTCTCTGAGCTCAGTGAACTGCTGGACATAACATTCGGCGTCAGTCTGCGGTATGACTCACGGCCCCCGGATACAATTAAGAAACTTGACACCATTACTAAGTTCGGTTTATCTTTCAAGTTTTAGATGGATTACTGACCTGCTGCTCTTTAGCATTACGGTTCCGGTAATATTAAATTACATTTACGAAGAAAAACACGGAGAGATTTAGTGATAGATGATCGAAAAGAAATTGTTAAAAGTTAATAAGGTTGCTGAAATAACCTTACTGTTCTGGCTGATGAAGGTCATAGCAACGACACTTGGTGAAACGCTGGGAGATTTCCTCTCTATGACGATGAACCTGGGATACCTTACCGGGATAGGTGTTACCCTGATTTTTTTCATCATCGTTCTATCCATACAGCTGACTGCAAAGGAATACATACCTGTTTTCTACTGGATGGTAATAATAGGAACAACAACCCTGGGTACCGAGATCTCTGATTTTATGGACAGAAGTCTCCACCTCGGGTACGCCTGGGGCAGTTTGATTTTGTTCCTGCTTCTTATAACGACATTACTGCTCTGGAACAGGAGATTCGGGAATCTGAATGTCTACCCGATATTTGAAAGAAATAAAGAATTCTACTACTGGATTGCCATATTATTTTCCAACAGCCTGGGGACAGCATTCGGTGATTTCCTCAGCGATAACCTTGGTATGAGCTATCTTGAGGGAGCTATGGTTACAGCCGGAATAATTCTGATTGTAATAACCCTGCATTATCTTACCAGGATAAATGAGATCGTGCTGTTCTGGATAGCCTTTGTGTTTACGCGCCCGTTCGGTGCTACTTTCGGTGATTTCCTCACAAAACCGGTATCAAAAGGCGGCTTCGACCTCGGGACACTCCCCGCATCGCTTGTTTCAATTCTTCTGATGACTTTATTAATCTTTTTATCTCATAAAAAATTAAGATTGGTAAAGATTGAAGAATAATACCTGATCACTTCATCAGTTTCAGTTATATCCATAAATAACAATCTTTAATAATAATCAAAGATTCAGTATTTTAAATCTTTACTTTAAAAATATGTACTCTCTTATCAAACAATTAAGCGGGAAAATTTAATGGACACAAAAATCACATGGACCAAAATTGATGAGGCCCCGGCATTAGCATCGTATAGTTTACTGCCAATCGTAAAATCCTTCACCAAAGGATCAGGAATTGAAATCGAAGTAAAAGATATCTCCCTTGCTGGAAGAATAATTGCAAACTTCCCTGATAAACTTACCAAAGAACAAAAATTACCTGATTATTTAACAGAACTGGGCGGACTTACGCAAGAGCCCGATGCCAATATTATTAAGCTGCCGAACATCAGTGCTTCAATACCGCAGCTTCATGCTGCAATAAAGGAACTTCAGGATAAAGGTTATGACATTCCCGATTACCCTGATGAACCTAAAAATGAAGAGGAAAAGAAATTAAAGGAAAGGTTCTCTAAAGTACTTGGATCTGCAGTGAACCCGGTTCTTCGTGAAGGGAACTCAGACAGGCGTGCAGCAGCTTCAGTTAAGAAGTTTGCTAAGAAGCATCCTCATAAAATGATGAAGCCATGGCCTGCGTCGGGATCAAAATGCCGCGTGGCTCATATGGACCAGAAAGATTTTTATGGTTCCGAGAGATCAGTTACGCTGGATAAAGAAGATGTTGTTAAAATAGAATATGCAGGTAAGGATGGTAAAACAACTGTTCTTAAAGAAAATCTCAAGCTGAAAAACGGTGAAGTAATTGATGCAACTGTAATGAATGTAAGAGAACTCAGAAGATTTTATGCTGAACAGATAGAAGCAGCCAAAAAAGAAAACGTACTTCTATCGCTGCATCTCAAAGCAACAATGATGAAGATCTCCGACCCGATAATGTTCGGGCATGCTGTTTCTGTTTACTATAAGGATGCACTTGAAAAGCATGCAGACACACTGAAGGAAATCGGAGCCAATCCTAATTACGGGCTGATGGACATCCTTGAGAAGTTAAAGAAGCTGCCTGAGGATAAAAGGAAGGAAATCGAAGCCGATATAAATAAAGTTTATGAATCCCGTCCGAAGCTTGCGATGGTTGATTCCAGGATGGGCAAGACAAATCTTCACGTTCCGAATGACATTATTGTTGATGCTTCAATGCCTAACATTGTCCGCGACGGCGGAAAAATGTGGAACGCTAAAGACGAGCTTGAGGATTGCATTGCAATGATACCCGACCGCTGCTATGCAACCATTTACGGCACAATCATCGAAGATGCCAAGCAAAAAGGACAGTTCGATCCTACAAAGATGGGAGCAGTTTCTAACGTAGGTCTGATGGCTCAGAAAGCTGAAGAATACGGTTCGCACGATAAAACATTCGAAGCTCAGGGTGAAGGCAGTATACGTGTTGTAAATGCAGAAGGTAAAGTTCTGCTTGAACAACAGGTTGAGAAAGGCGATATCTTCAGGATGTGCCAGGCTAAGGATGAGCCTATAAGAGACTGGATTAAACTTGCCGTGAACCGTGCAAGATCATCCAATACTCCTGCTATATTCTGGCTGGATGAGAACAGAGGCCATGACAGGGAAATAATTGCAAAGGTCAACAAGTACCTGCCTGAATACGATACGAAAGGACTGGAAATTAAAATACTCAAACCAGACGACGCGATGAAGTATACTCTTGAGAGAACCAGAAACGGTCTTGATACAATTTCAGTTACCGGCAACGTACTTCGTGATTACCTGACCGACCTGTTCCCTATCCTTGAACTTGGAACCAGCGCAAGAATGCTGTCCATTGTTCCATTGTTAAAAGGCGGCGGGTTATTTGAAACCGGTGCAGGCGGCTCGGCTCCAAAGCATGTGCAGCAGTTTCTAAAAGAAAACCACTTAAGATGGGATTCACTCGGGGAATACTGTGCCCTTGTCCCTTCCTTCGAGATGGCAGCCGATAAGACAGGGAATGCAAAGATAAAAATTTTAGCTGAAACACTCGATACGGCAATTGGGAAATATCTTGAGAATGGAAGAATGCCTTCAAGAAAAGCATGTGAAATAGATAACCGGGGCAGTTCGTTTTACCTGGCGATGTACTGGGCTGAGGCTCTTGCGGCACAGGATAAAGATGCAGGAATGAAAGAAAGATTCACTAAAATTTACAAAGAACTTAAAGCAAACGAAGAGAAGATCGTGAAGGACTTCATCACAGTACAGGGAAACCCGGCTGATGTAGGCGGATATTATCTGCCTGATGATCAGAAAGCTTTCGCGGCAATGCGTCCCAGCGAAACATTTAATAAGATAATTGACACGATGTAATTCAATCTTTCATAACGCTTAAAATTAAAATACCCTTGCAGCTTCTGCAAGGGTATTTATTTTGATAATCTTAATACCGAAGTTATTACTATTATGACATTTGTCGCCTGGTAATTACTATCATTGCATCTTGTTGAATTGCAATAATACTCGCATTATCAATAAAACTTAAATAGACATGAGAAGCATTATCATCATCCGATACTATCTATTAGCTTCTTCGTGAAATTACCGGATAATCATTCTGGCTCGAAATGATGTAACTGAAATAATCATCAATACAGTATATTTGAACTTAAGGATTAAAATGGTTAAAGATGCAGGATCAACTGGAAGCTACTAAAATCACTAATAACAGGATTCTCCAATAATATTTATTTATACTGAGTAATCCATTTCTGGATCGGCGGTTCTTCAGGTATGAATGAAGTGATAAGAAAAATATTTGCAATGGCAGATTCATCAGTAATAATAACTAAATTACTCACTCTCGTAACATGATATCCAATTTTATTTATTCGGAGATTATATTCTCCTGAAATTATATCAGGAATTCGAAAATCACCCAAAGAATCGGATACGGTTCCCCAAGAGGTGCCTGGAATGCTAATAAAGGCTCCTCTAATTGCGGCTCCATCCATTTTATCTTCTACTTTTCCAACAATCTCTCCTCTGTCTTGAATATTCACAATTTTTATTTTGATTCCTTCCCGCTTGTATTTAGCCTTATCTGGATAGTCAATGTTTTCAAGCAAAAGAGTAATTGAATCCTGAGCTATGTCAATCCCATTAAAGATGATATTCTTTAGGGTATCATAAGTAGAATTAGTTTTTAAATAAAGATTGTATATACCTGGCAATAAGTTAGGGATGAAAAATGTGCCATCTGAATCTGCACTTATTTTTGAATTAGAACCCTCTAAATAAACAGCAGTAATCGGTATGATTTTTTGCCCAAGAGCTATTAACTGAATTTTGCCGTATAGGGCTCCAGTTTTAATCGTGTTATCTTTTTCAACAATGCTAGTTTGGCAGCAGAGGAATGAATTAACTAATACTATAATAGCTAAATATTTTAGAAATATTTTTTTGCCCTCAGATAAGTATTTAAGATATGACTGACTCATAATTTATATTTTTTTTTAGAGCATCTGTGAGCGATAATGGTACGGGAGGAAATGAATAATCTTTGTGCTATCTCCTCATTCTTTATTCCTTCGTTTACATGGTAAATATAATGAAGTTACCTTGAAATTGATTCAACTTTACGCTTCTCTGGAGTACTTTCTTAAATAAGGTTGCTGAACCGTCGGAATTTACGTCAATTCCGTCAGTTGATTGACGGTATCTGCATTTATTGGTATTTATCCCAGCTTTTCACGGGGAGGAAGTCGAGGCTGTAATCGACTAAATAGGTAAATTTCTTAAATAAGGTTATTTAACTGACGGTATTTATGTAAATTCCGTCAGTTAACTGACGGTATTTTTATGCATATATCTCGTAAAGCTCAAAATATCATAATAAACAGGTTAAAACCTGGGAAGGTAATTATCATTTTAGGCGCCAGAAGAGTGGGAAAGACGGTGCTGTTAAAAGATTTTTTAAGGACTGTCAGGGAAAAATATATCTTTTGGAATGGTGAAGATATTGCCGTGCACGAACTTTTAAAAGAAGAACTATCCAGAATTATAAGAATCTTCTGGGAACTTCAGAATTACTCGTAATTGATGAAGCTCAAAAAATACCGGATATTGGTTTAATCCTTAAGCTGATTGTTGATTCATTTGAGAAACTGAAGATAATATGAATCGGGTAAGACAAGGAGGTGTACTTCACCATTTAACATCAGGAACCCTTCATTCTCTCAATTGTATCTAACATCGTTGAATGTTTATTTAACCAAAATTTCATATATTTATATAATTAGTAAAGGCTATAAACATTATGACAAAGTTAAACAGAATAGAAATAAATCCTGAAGTTTTAACCGGGAAGCCTGTAATTAAAGGGACCAGAATTCCGGTCGAACTGATTGTAAAGCTTGTCGCTCAGCGATGGACTGATGAGCAGATTATTGAAGAATATCCTGCTCTCAACAAAGAAGATATTAAGGAAGCGTTGTATTACGTTGAGAGTCTGGTCCGTAATGAAGAAGTATATCCTGTTTTCAAGAAATAATGAAATTTCTCATCGATGAAAATGTGGGGTTCTCAAACCATTTTATTGTTGCCAGCGAAAATAAAATCCGTATAAGACCTCTTACTCTCGGCCTTATTTAAGAAATTTAACGACCCAATGTTTTTTTATTGGGAGTGTATTAGGTTAAAATTCCGTCAGTTGGCTGACGGTATTTTTATACATATATCTCATATTATCTCCTATTGTTTTTCTCATGTTCCTTCCCGCTTTGGCGCCTAAAAATACGTTACTTTTAAGCGAAACAGCGTTTCGCTTTACAGATGTCTGCAGGATCATTTTCCTGAAGTCCGGTGACAAAATTTGTTCCAGGTATTGTCTCAACTTTTTATGCGAATAAAGAAAAGTTTTACATAAGCGAAACAGCGTTTCGCTTTACATGTGTCTGCAAGACTCATTTCCCCAGAGTTCGATTGAGGAAAATTGTTACTGGTATTCATCCCAGCTTTTAACGGGGAGGGAGTCGAGGCTGTAATGTTCGATTGATTTGATGAACCTTTTGATGAACTGGATGTTTGTGAATAAGGGGATATTCAGGTCGACGGCTTTTCGGCGGATTATATAGTCACTGTCGAGTTCTACCTTCTCTGCTGACTTCGGGATGTTTATTACCAGGTCAATCTTCCCTTCTGAAAGATATGTAAGTATTCCCGGCTCGGCATTATCAAAGGGGCGGTAAAGTACTTCTACATCGATACCGTTCTCTTTGTAGAAATCCGCCGTGCCTTTGGTACCATAGAACTTCAGTCCCATTTTCCTGAGAGATAAAAGATCTTCGAGAAGTTCCGCTTTATTTTTTAGCGTACCGGTAGAAAGCAGTGCAGCTTTACGCGGGAATTTATGTCCGGTTGATAAGAGACTTTTAAGAAATGCTTCATTAAAGTCATCACCGAGGCATGCAACTTCACCGGTGGATGACATTTCAACCCCGGTTACAGGATCCGATCCTTTAAGTCGTGTGAACGAAAACTGCGAAGCCTTAATCCCGACATAATCAAGGTCGAAAGAGGATTTATCTATTTTCGGAACTTTCTCTCCCAGCATAAGCTTTGTTGCTATTTCTATAAAATTAATCTTCAATGTCTTTGAAACAAAGGGAAAGCTTCGTGATGCACGGAGGTTGCATTCAATTACCTTCACATCATTATCTTTCGCAATGAACTGAATGTTGAATGGTCCTGTTATCTGCAGCGACTTAGCTATTTTCTTTGTTATGTTTTTAACACGGCGCATAGTTTCAAGGTACGTTCTCTGCGGCGGGAGAACTATAGTTGCATCGCCTGAATGAACACCTGCATTCTCAACGTGCTCGGCTATAGCATAGCAGAATAAATCTCCGTCATCTGCAACAGCATCGACCTCAATTTCGCGCGCATCAGTAATGAATTTACTGATAACAACAGGGTGTTCCTTACTGATGTCGGCTGCTTTCTTAAGATAAATAGCGAGCTCTTCATCGTTGAGTACTATACTCATAGCCGCACCGCTTAAGACATAGCTCGGCCTTATGAGCACAGGGTATTCAACTTTCTGAGCAAACTTCTCAGCATCCTCAAGATCGGTTAATTCATTCCATTCCGGCTGATCAACATCTATGTCATCAAGGATCTGCGAGAACTTATGTCTGTCCTCTGCATTATCGATCTGCACCGGAGATGTGCCCAGGATTTTTACTCCAGCCCGGTGAAGTTTCATTGCAAGGTTATTGGGTATCTGACCTCCCATCGAAACAATTATTCCTTCAGCGTTCTCCTTTTCATAGATATCCATCACTCTTTCGAAGGTGAGCTGCTCAAAATAAAGCTTATCGCAGATGTCGTAATCCGTACTTACCGTTTCCGGATTATAATTAATCATTATTGTGCGCTTGCCGGATTTATTCAGAGCCATAACAGCATTAACGCAGCACCAGTCAAACTCAACTGAAGATCCTATCCTGTAAGCTCCGCTGCCGAGTACAATTATCTGGTTTGGTTCACCGGTTTTAATATCATCTTCTTTACCATGGTAGGTAGTATAAAGATAATTCGTCTGTGCAGGATATTCTGCAGCCAGTGTATCTATCTGCTTTACCACCGGAAGAACTCCCAGCTTTTTTCTTTTCTCCCTTACATTATGCTCTTCATCATTAATCAGACCTGCTATCTGCAGATCAGAAAATCCGTTCATCTTAGCTTCGCGCATAAGTGCTTCATCAATATCGGCAGGTTTTTTACCAGCCAGCCGCTCTTCCGTTTCAATGATATTCTGCATTTTGTAAAGGAACCAGCTGTTTATCCCGGTAAGCGAATGAATTTTTTCGATGGAATATCCTTTTTTCAGAGCAGCCGAAACTGCAAGGATCCTTTTATCGCTGGGATGAGCAAGTTCCTGATCGAGATCGTCGAATTCAATGTTATGGCCGGTAAATCCCGGGTATCCAAGATCAAGCATCCTGATTGCTTTCTGAAGTACTTCCTCGAAAGTTCTGCCGAGGGACATAACTTCGCCAACCGACTTCATTTCGGAACCTAACTCGTTATTCACAAGCTTGAATTTCTGCAGATCCCACCTGGGAAATTTAAGCGCAACATAATCGAGCGCAGGTTCAAAACAAGCGGAAGTCTGCCGGGTAATAATATTTTCAACTTCGTTCAAAGCGTAGCCAAGAGCGAGCTTTGTTGCAATGAAAGCAAGCGGGTAACCGGTTGCTTTCGATGCAAGCGCAGAACTTCTGCTGAGCCTTGCATTAACTTCTATAATCCTGTAGTCATCTGAATCGGGATCAAGGGCATATTGTATGTTGCATTCACCCACCACACCGAGATGACGTATCAGCCTGATGCCGATGGAACGCAGCTTAAAGTTTTCCCTGGCTGAGAGCGTCTGGACAGGAGCTATTACAATACTGTCCCCTGTATGTATTCCCATAGGGTCCATGTTCTCCATCGAACAGACAGTGATGCAGTTATTAAACTTGTCGCGTACGATTTCGTATTCGACTTCCTTCCAGCCGTATAGCGATTCTTCTATCAGGATCTGATTAGTGAAGGCAAAAGCCCGGCGTGCTTTCTCTGCCAGTTCCTCTTTATTATTCACGATCCCTGAGCCCAATCCGCCGAGCGCATAAGCAATACGCACCATAACAGGGAATCCTATTTGTTCTGCAGCCGATATAGCTTCGTCAACAGACTGTGCCGTTTTACTGTCTGCCACCTTAAGGTCTATCTCTTTTACCCTGTCAGCAAAAAGCAGTCTGTCCTCGGTATCTTTGATTACATCGACCGGAGTTCCGAGAACTTTAACATTATGTTTTTCAAGGATCCCTTTATCATATAAATCAACGCCGACATTAAGAGCTGTCTGTCCCCCGAACTGAAGAAGTATACTGTCGGGCTGTTCTTTCTGAATTATTTTTTCTACAAACTCAGTTTTAATCGGAAGGAAGTACACTTTATCGGCAAAGTTTTCTGACGTCTGAATTGTTGCGATATTGGGATTTATCAAAACTGTAAATATCCCGTCTTCCTTAAGCGCCTTAATTGCCTGGCTGCCGGAATAATCAAACTCACCCGCCTGGCCGATCTGAAGTGCTCCTGAACCGATAATCAAAACTTTTTTTGGTTTACCTCTTTTTATCATCATAGTGCCCTCACAAACATGTCAAAGATAAATTCGCTGTCATCGGGACCTGGAGAAGCCTCGGGGTGGAACTGAGCGGCAAAGAAAGGTTTGGAGATATGGATTATGCCTTCATTAGTTCCGTCGTTATCATTCACGAACCATTCACGCCAGTCCTCAGGCAGAGTTTCTGTTTCAACCGCATAGCCATGGTTCTGTGAAGTTATATAAGTTCTTTTTGTACCTGTTTCATTGCATGGCTGATTATGTCCGCGGTGCCCGTATTTCAATTTATAAGTATTCGCTCCCGCAGCAAGTCCGAGTATCTGACTCCCCAGGCATATACCCAGTATAGGTATATTCCTCTGCATTGCTTTCCGTGCATTTTCAATAGTTGCTGTACACATTTTCGGATCGCCCGGGCCGTTTGACAGAACTATGCCATCCAGTTTTTCCTTTTGGAATTCATAATCATAAGGAACGCGGAGGACCGAAATATTACGTCCAAGGAATGCCTGGATTACATTATTTTTTGTCCCGCAATCAACCAGCACAATCCTCTTCCCATTGCGTGAATATTCGACAGGTTCCTTCACGCAGACCTCGCCTACCAGGTCAAGTTTATTTATATCCTGGAAACCGGGATCAGAGTTTTCATCGATGATTATTTTTCCAGACATTGTTCCCCGGTCTCTTAATCGCCTTGTAAGCATTCTTGTATCAATACCGGTGATTCCCGGGATTTTCTGTTCTTTCATCCATTCGCCGAGAGATTTTACAGCATTCCAATGAGAATATTCTTCAGAATAATCAGAGACGATAAGCGCACGGCAGTGAATTGCATCGGATTCAAAATTCTTAAGCATCCCGTTTTCTTTCTCTTCTCCGGGCACACCGTAATTCCCTATCAGCGGGTAAGTAAATACAAGTATTTGTCCACGGTATGACGGGTCGGTCATTGTTTCAGGGTAGCCGACCATTCCCGTATTAAATACTACTTCACCATTTGTATTCCCCTCGTAGCCGAAACTTCTGCCAATAAATTCTGCTCCGTCCTGTAGGACCAATCGTGCTTCTTTCATTAATCCGCAGCCTTTCAAATAAGTTCAGACAAAAAAATAGCCACTCTGTGAGCGGCTAAAAATACTCAGATGAATAAAGAATATTTATGAATTTTAGTTTTTTTCTTGTCAATTGTTTTCCGATTTGAAATGTTAATATACAGCAAAGAGATTATTATATCAATTTAACATTTTAATAATTTGCTTATTATATTGGTCAAAAATATATTCACTTAACGGATATTTTTGAGCTTTAACTCAGACTGAAAATTTTGATAATTAACTATTTTAATCAAATTAAATCTTCACAGGGGAAACTCAACTCAATAAATAACCAGCTTCAATTTAAAAAACCAAACCCAACTGATAATATTGAAAATGAAAAACAAGAAAGCTCCCAAGACTTTTATCCTGGATACGAATGTTATTTTACACGATTCATCATCAATACTTCAATTCCAGGAGAATGATGTAGTAATACCTCTTACTGTAATAGAAGAGCTTGATCATTTCAAAAGGGGCAGCCAGGTTATAAATCTCAACGCAAGAGAATTTGCAAGGACGCTTGATTCACTTACCGGGACAGCTATATTTAATGGAGGAGTTTCACTGGGCAAAGGCAAAGGAAAAGTCAGGGTAGGTTTTTCACGCGGGATAAGTTCTGAAATAAAAGAACTGTTTACAGAAGACAACCCGGATCACCGCATCCTTTCAGTCGCAATGGATACATTGAAGAAAAAGAAAGATCCCTCCTCCGTCATTCTGGTTACAAAAGATGTAAACCTGAGAATGAAGGCAAAGGCTCTTGGAATACATGCGGAGGATTATTCTACCGACCGGGTCAGCAGCGTTGAAGAGCTTTACAGCGGCAAGGAAGTGGTTGAGAATTTTGATGATGACCTGATCATCAAATTATTCCAGGCACCCTATGAAATTGAGGCAAAGAAGATACTTAAAAAACTTCATACCGATCCTGTTCCGAACAAATACTTTATCTTCAGGAATCCGAACAGATCTGTGCTGGCTTACCTTGATAAGGAAATGGAGTTCTTCAGGAAAGTCGATAAGAACACCATATACGGCATAAAACCAAGAAATGCGGAGCAGACCTTTGCGGTAGAAGCATTAACTAACAATGATATCCCGCTTGTCTCATTGACCGGAAAAGCCGGGACCGGGAAAACATTGTTAGCGCTGGCCAGTGCACTTAACATCAGAAAGAACTACAGGCAGATCTATGTTGCCCGGCCTATAGTGCCCTTAAGCAATAAAGATATCGGTTTTCTTCCAGGAGATGTGCAGAGCAAAATAGAGCCATACATGCAGCCTTTATGGGACAACCTGAGGGTAATACAGGACCAGTTCTCGGAAACCGATAAGCAGCACCAGGCCATAAACAGTATGATAAAGGATAATAAACTTGTAATCGAGGCGCTGTCATATATCAGGGGAAGAAGTCTACAGAGAATATTTTTTATAGTCGATGAGGCACAGAACCTGACTCCACACGAAATAAAGACTATAATTACCCGTGTCGGCGAAGGATCTAAAATTGTGTTCACAGGTGACATATATCAGATAGATCATCCATATCTTGACTCCCAATCAAACGGATTATCGTACCTTATTGATCATTTTATGGGACAAAAATTATACGCCCATATAAATCTTGAAAAAGGTGAAAGATCAGTACTGGCAGAACTGGCGGCTAATCTGCTGTAGAATTTAAAAAGTTTTTTCGGAAGAATTCTGCCAATGGGTAAAATAAATATATGAAATTTTAGGGTGATACAGGGAAACTGCTGTTTCAACTTATCAGTTATCTAATTGTAATATAATAATTATATATCAACTAATTAGTTGATCTCTTTAAGAAAAACATTATTTTATATGCAAGAAATTTCAAAGTCTGCGGTTGAGAGTTTTCTCATAGAATTCAGAACCAGGATGGATATCTTCGATGTTATATTTGAAAGTCGTGAAAAGAATATTCAGGGACTTCTTGATCTTGAAATAACACCTATGGATAGGAAGCGGTATCTTAAGCTGCTTAAGGTGGAGAATTACCTTAGCGGACCTAATGCAGATACAAATGATATATCCCGTTATCCGTATTGGGAGGTCGGTAGATCCATATAAGGAAAAGACGTCTATATAAAAATTTCATTAAATAAAGAGAATAAAAGTGTCATATGCATCTCTTTTCACCTGGCAGAATTTCCGCTAAAATATCATTTCAAATAAAAAGGAATTAACATGAAATCCGTTGACTGCCCGACTTGTGATGGTAAAGCGGAATTAATGATTCAAAAAATCAGCAGAACTTTCCGTAAAGAGAAATTCGATATTTTCGAACATTATTATAGATGTAAGAAATGTAAAAATGAATTCACGATTACCGAACTTGATGTTGTAAATATAAACCAGGTTTATAACCAATACAGAGAAAAGTATTCTATACCCTTTCCTGAACAACTAATTGCAGCTAGAGATTATTATAGATTATCTGCCAGCAGGATGTCTGAAATATTAGGTCTGGGAACAAATCAATACAGACTTTACGAGAACAATGAAATGCCCACCGAAAGCAACGGCACTTTGTTAAACCTGGTCATTAATACAAGGGATTTTAGGGATGTTGTTTTACGAAAAAAAGATACGATCAGTAAATCAGAAAAAATAATTACTCACCTGGATAAATTGATCAAAGACGAAACAAATCCACTCTTTGATCTGAAAAAACAGTTATTCAGGGACTCGATTTTTCCTAATCGATTTACGGGTTACCGGCTTCCTAATTTTGATAAATTCGCAAATATGGCTCTGTTTTTTATAAATTATGCCTCATTCAAAACCAGACTGAATAAATTCCTGTTTTATTCGGATTTTAATTTTTACAAATATTTTGGCAAATCCATTTCAGGGTCTGCCTATGCCGCAATCCCTATGGGGCCTGTTCCCGATCAATATGAGTACAAATTCAGTCTGTTGGTTGAATCTAAGATCATTTCGCTGGAGCTTGATAAAAACAAGAATTGGGAAGCTGAAAAATTTGTTGCTCAGGGCAATTTCAGGCAGGAGCTCTTTGAGAAGTCTGAATTAAAGATAATGGGAGAAGTACTTGATCAGCTAAAGTTCAGGAAGACTTCTGAGATTATTGAATTATCACACAACGAATCAGCCTGGAAAGCCAATATAGACGGGAAGAATTTGATAAGTTATCAGGACTATGCGCCAGAACTAATTGAATTTTAATTTTCACCCGGCCGATCCTGGAATCCGCAATTCACTGAGATTTTTATTCTGCCATTCATTATCTTAAAGTATTATACACAAATTATTTAGAAATTTATGCAAAAAATCTATACCAAATTTGTCTTATTCATACTTACTGCGGTATTATTCACCGGCTGTCTTGAAGTCAATACAACAATCCACCTGAACAAAGACGGTTCGGGTACACTTGAGGAATCGGTTCTAATGAGCAGCCAGGTTGTACAAATGATCTCAGCTTTTGCATCTTCTTTTGATTCTACGGCAGCAGATTCCAATCAATTCAGTTTATTTAAAGAAGACCAGCTGATAGCGGATACTTCCAAATACGGAAGCGGCATAAAGTATGTCAGCGGAAAAGAGGTCAAGGAAGACGGCCGTGAGGGATATAATGTAATTTACTCATTTAACAATATTAACGACCTCAGGATCAATCAGAATCCCAATTCAAAGATTGATATGGAGGGTGTTGAGTTTGAAGAGGACAGTGCCCATGAATTTCTTCATTTTGATTTTACTCCGGGAGAACCCGCATTATTAACTATTAAAATGCCATCAATGAAAGATCAGGATGTATCCAATGAAGTGCCATCCCAGGATACAACTTTATCCAATACCGAAGGAATGGATGAACTGCTGAAGCTCATGAAGGATATGAGGATAGCTTTAACACTTGATGTCAATGGTAATATAACCAAGACAAATGCAAGTTATGTAAAAGATTCAAGTATCACCTTATTCGATATAAATTTCAATGAATTGCTTGATAACCCGGAAAAGCTGAAAATGTTCAAACAGCAGAATCCTAAAAATCTTGAAGAAATTAAAAAGATCGTAGAGAATCTGCCGGGAGTAAAAGTTGAGCTTAACAATCCCGTGAGCATAAGTTTTGAATGATTAATAGTAAATACTGAAGCCGGTTGTACCTTTAGTCCGGTCAGTGTAAAATCAATAAGATTTAACATTATAATGTCTTATTTTGCGCTGTTTAATTTATTGATTTAACAATGCAGCAATTTACTTATCCATACTTCTATAAAGTCCTGTACCGTTACGGAAATATACCGGTTACAGTTATTTTATCGATATACCTGGTACCTTCAGTAGTATATCTCGATAAAAACCTGCTTTACCTGATCCCGGTTGTGCTGCTCCTCCTGATGATATACCTCTTAAATAAGCATTATCTCAATCTATATAAAATCATTCCATATAAAATCGAAGCAGATGACGAGAAGCTAATATGTACCGAATTTTTATTCTCACGCAAAGAGTTCACCATTTATTACAAAGATATTGAGTCGCTGACCGGAGGTATTTTTGACGGCAGGTTTTCCGGAGTGATGAAAGTCTGCGACAGGAAAAACCAGGTCTGCATCGGATTCTTTAACAGGCTAAGGAATGCGGATAAACTGCAGACAATTCTTCTCAGCAAAGTACCGCGTAAAGTCTATGATGATGTTGTTGAGCGGGTTGGGCTAAAGACCAAAAAAGATGATAAAAAGGGAACCCGGGAAGACAATAAGAAGAAGTAACCGGACCGATCTGACTTAATCTTTTATGCCCCTTTTCGTATCTTTATAATTATTAATTTTTAATAATGAAACTATTTGCGTGCCGGCAGATAAATTAAAAAGGTAACAATTTTATCCTGCAGGGTATAAATTCCCGGGTTAATTAATCAATATTTATGAAAATAGCAGTTTTATTATCAGGCGGAGTTGACAGTTCCGCCGCACTGAAGTTACTAAAGAATGAAGGTCACGATCTTACAGCTTTTTATCTTAAGATCTGGCTGCAGGATGAATTCTCATTCCTCGGCGATTGTCCCTGGGAAGAAGATCTTGAGTATGCACGGGGAGTCTGCGAACAGCTAGATGTTCCGCTGGAGATCCTTCCCCTGCAGAATGAATACTGGGACACTGTTGTAACTTATACACTTACAGAAATAAAAGAAGGACGCACACCCAATCCCGATATCTTCTGCAACAGCCTGATAAAGTTCGGGCAGTTTTATGACAAGATCGACAGCTCATTCGAAAAAGTTGCAAGCGGACATTATGCATGGGTTGAGAAAGATGACGGCAGATTTCTTCTGAAACGGTCGCCGGATCCAGTGAAGGATCAGACTTACTTCCTTGCGTATCTGAATCAGAAGCAGTTAGGGAGGGCGCTGTTTCCTATCGGAAAGTTCAATAAATCTGAGATAAGAGAATTTGCTGAGAAATCGGATCTTCCCAACAAAGCAAGAAAGGACAGCCAGGGAATTTGTTTCCTCGGACAAATTAAGTTTTCTGAATTCATTAAGCATCACCTGGGTATAAAGAAAGGTGAAATAATAGACTTCGATTCAGACAGGGTTATGGGTGAACATGACGGTTATTATTATTATACCATTGGTCAGCGTTCAGGATTAGGGCTCGGAGGCGGTCCCTGGTACGTTGTAAAAAAGGATATCAAAGCAAATAAAATTTTCATCTCACATGAAAATACAGCTAACCGCAGACGGCTTCAGTTTGCAGCGGGAAAATTCAACTGGATAAATGAATCACCCTTAGAAGGGAAAGAATACCTGGTTAAACTAAGGCACGGAGTGAACTTTTATAAGTGCAGGATGGTTTACCAGGGAAGAGATGAGGCTATCATAACACTTGACCGACCCGATGCAGGAATTGCTCCCGGTCAGTTTGCTGTTTTTTATGATGAGGAAGTATGTCTGGGCGGTGGAGTAATCCTGCTTTAAAAAACAAAAGGTGAGATCTCAACTTTTCTCACCAATTGTACAAATAAATTTTTAATTAAAAATCTGGCTGGTATTACTACCTGTTCACGCTGAATTTTTTCATCTGCCGGGCAACCTTTTTAGAGTTGGTGCGGGCGATGATCACAAGAATAGAGAGATAGAGAACTACTCCTATTTCAATATATTCCATTAGTGGCTCCTTTAATTTTGAACGTTCGACAGAAATTGTGCAATTTTGGTGCCATCCGTCACATTTTGCAATAGAGGAAAATTTGAAAATAATTCCCTGACCAAAGTTAAAGATAGCAGGTAATTATTACAAAGGAATGGAAAAAAGAAACCTGAAAAATTACCGCCGACAGAGATGACGAAACAAAAACTGCCTGCTAACCAGGGCGGACTTAAAAACTCAAACTTATTAGTTAGACGGGTACAGGATAGCAACTTAATTTCAGGAGAAAAATGCTAGTATTCTTTTCGGTCTTTTTTGCGGTATATGCTGCAATAAACTATTACATTTTTATTCGCGGCTGGCAGGCACTTACGATATTTCCGCATCTTAAAATTATTTATCTCATTGTTTTTCTTTTTATCTCTTTATCCTATATCATTTCAAAATTTCTCACTGATCGGCTTTCTTCATTTCTATATGATGCTTTGCAATGGATCGGGTCGTTCTGGTTTGCATTCATGCTGTACTTCGTACTGAGTATAGTGCTGCTGGATATACTTCGTTTATTAAATAACTTCTTCTCAATCTTCCCGGCTACAGTGCTGAATAATTATGAGGTCTGGAAGTTCGGAACTTTTACAGCTGTAGTTGTGCTTTCTTCTGTTATGGCGGCAGCTGGTTATATCAATACAAGAATATTAACAGTTAAGAACCTGGATATAACTTTAGATAAACGATCCACCACGCTGAAGGAACTTAGAATAGTATCATTTGCAGATATCCATCTTACCGCAATGAATAATGAAAAGTTCTTAAGCAGGATCATCGATAAAACAAATTCCCTTAATCCGGATATAGTGCTCATACCGGGAGATTTTGTGGATGAAAAGTCCGACTGGCTGGATTCCCGTGGCATCGGGGAATCATTCTTCAGGATTAAATCAAAATACGGCACATACGCCTGCACCGGAAACCACGAATATATTGTGGGAATAAAAGATGCATCAAAGTTTATAACCACGCATGATATAAAGCTGCTTCAGGACGAACTGGTTATGATTGACAGCGCGTTTTACATCGCTGCCCGCGATGACAGAAGCAAGAAGCAGTTCACCGGAGAAACAAGGAAACCATTAAACGAGATCCTTACAGGAAGAAATGAGAATCTGCCTGTAATCCTGATGGATCATACGCCGTTCGGACTTGGGGAAGCAGAACAGAATAATGTAGATCTGCAGCTGTCGGGACATACACATCATGCACAAATGTGGCCCCTAAACTACATCACTCAAATGATCTATGAAAAGGACTGGGGATATATTAAGAAGGGGAATACACAATATTATGTCACCTGCGGGATCGGAACGTGGGGACCGCCGGTACGCACAGGGAGCAGAACCGAAATAGTAAACATTAAAGTGTATTTTAAATAATACAGGTTAACTCTGGGTTCCTCAGGGGAAAGATAAGCATATATTTCATCTCTGCCACTGCGAATTCAATTTAACAGGGTTGTCTTAGTTTACTTTAATGCAATACATTTATCACAGTATTAATATCTCTCCTTACATCGGTCATATCAATATGTACATCTCTATTAAAAACTTTTGCATCTTTAAGTTCATATTTTGATATGATTTTAAATCTAATAACCGGATTATTTATCAGCTCCTCATATAAATCATTCATTCTATTGTTATCAGCATATTCGATAAGTCCGCTTGCCGTCAGGAAAAACAATGCGCGCTCACCAATAAATAAAGTATCTTCTCCCTCACTGATCATTTTTTCCCCTGAATTTAGAGGTCCCGAAGCAATCATTATATGTATTGGTTCACCGGTAAGATTATAATCATTTCGGAGATATTCGTCGGGACGGACATAAGCGATGGTATTAAATTGTGCTCTCGTCCTGAGGGGATATTCTTTACTGATAACGGTGCCGACCACAATACAATCTGATACCGCTGTAAGAGTTTTTATATCAGAAGGATCCCATCTTTTACCGGGCTGTAGTTCGACACCAATTTTTTTAAGGTTTGAAACTAAAGTATCGTTGTATCCCATAGCTTTCTTCAGTATTTCAATTCCCTCATATGGGGTTAAAATTGTCTTCTGGTCAGGAAGTAAAGGCACCCACTCCTGCCGCAGCATTTTCTGATAAACGCGGTTTGCAGGAATACTGTCTTTTGCAGTATGGCATTCCATATTAGCACGTGTGAAAGAATCGGATGTTGGCTTCTGAGCATAGACAACAATATTCAGTAGAAGGATGAGAAATAAAAAAACCATTATCTGCATTGAATATAAGTAAGTGTATCCAAGGTTGATGCGCTGAATACAAAACATCTGGAGTGGCCAAAATCTGGTTCTCCTAATCCATAAGTCACCTGAAAAATCCAGGCATCCTGATTTTCATATTGAGCTTTTTCTGCATAGGTAGGCAACATATATCCATCCGAATTTCTGCAGCCGGTTACACTTAGAATCCTATCAAAAGTATTAACATCCTCTCCAAGTTTATCGATTTCATCTTTCATATAATCCAATAATTTAGTTCTCAACTCTTCAGAATAATTATTAGAATATGCTCTGCTAATATTTTGCAGGGAAGCAGTATCCGGAAATGAAGAAAGGAAAGTTTCCTGAGTATAGTTGATATCCGATTTTTTAACCACCGGCTTTGCTGTAATTTCATCTGGAGGTTCAGTTATTTTATCACTACAGGCAAGAATCAAAAAGGATAGAAAGAGCAGAATACTGAATGATTCAATTACACTTTTCATTTCACCTTACTCCCACACTTATTTTACTCTTAACTTAATGAACCCCCGCAAATAAAACAAGGAAATCAAGGCTGATTATAGACTGTATTCAATACGGCATCGGGAAATCTTGCGGCAACGTTTAATAAAACCTACTAATGTCTTTAATATTCCTAATTTTACGGGACTAAGACTACCCTGCTCATTTTTAAAATAAGTAAATAGCATCAATATCGTTTTCTTTTTTACAACCCGGTAATAAATAATTCGAACTCCTCCGCTTTTACCTTCACCGGAAGTTTTATACCTCATCTTTCTTAATCCACCTCTTCCCCTTATGATTTTTCCTTTACCGGGATCAAGAATTCACATCGATTGAAACCCTCTGTAATCTTCATCCGGTAGAATGGAATTTATTCTTTTGGTAAAAACGGAGCCATTTTATAATATGCTTCATTGGACGATAAATAACAAATATTTTATCCGGATGGGGCTGTACCCATCCGGATGAAAAAGATTAGTGCGATACTATTAGAAGTTTACTGTGAAGCCGAATTTGAACTGATCGTAGGCAAGAGGGGCGGCGCTGCTGAAAGGCCAGTTCATTTTATCCTGCCTTAATTCGTAGATTCCGTAGGACAATGCATTCTTAAGGATGAAGCTCATTACAGGACCCGCATATGGGGATGAGTGCATTATTTCCTTCACAAAACCGTCCACAAGCAACTGTCCTATACTCTCAATTGCAGCACTTCCTGCCCATTTCCAGAACAGGTGCCTCGGGAAAATGATAGCCCGTTCGTAAGAAGCATCAAATGTGAGCATCGGTATTACCTTCAGTTTAATACCTCCTTCGGCATTTGTTCCGAACCGGAAAGAACCGTCGAAGTTATCAAGGAGAGTTTTATCGGCAGCAGGAACGGTCTGATCCTTAAAATCCAGTCGGGACCATGAAAGATCAAAGGAATAATACGGGATAACTGCTCCGCTTCCTATTTTATAGCCATAACCCGAGGCTTTACCAAGTCCGAATCTCCAGGCGGTATTTTCAAGTTCCGGAGCAGAAACAGTATTCCTGTTTATATCGGTGGATATATTTGAAAGGTAGAGATACTTGAAATCATAGTCGATTATGTTTTCTTCGTATTTATACTCTTTCTCGTCGGTATAGCCGAGCTTCACTTCCAGCAGGTTCGGATCACCGAACTTGCCCGAGAAATTATCAAGATTCATATTGGATATGCCATACCGTAGATCCATGGTAGGACTCCCATGAAAATCGACGTCCAGGACATCCATATCGTGGTGGAAATCTTTCCAGTCATTCCAGTCCCAGCTGTCAGTTGTATCAGCCTCGCTGTTTTCCTCCTGCGGAAGAACCGGTACTGAAAGAAGTATTATAAACAAAACAGGTAGTAAATATTTTATCTTCATCTTAACCCTCACGTTTAATTGTTTATCATTCCCCCGTAACCAAGGAGAATGCCAGAAGCTTTTGCTTCATTTACTTTGTCTGATTCAGATATTTTTATAGAGATGATCACTAAAGTAGACATTAACAGTATTCTCAAATAATCATGTATTAAGACTTACAGCATTCAGGAAAAGTTACTGTACAAACTTATAGAAAATTGATAGGGTTATGAGATTATATTATAGGGCGGTGGGATTATCTGTTTGAGTGGTGAATAAACGTGATGGGAAGCGTGACTTAATAAATGGTTAAAACCGTTAAGTGAGTATTGAACGTGACTCTAAATCCCAAAGAGGCTGTGTGAAAATTAAACCTGGAAGATAAAATAACGTAACTTTGTTGAAAAATAATAACATTTTTACAATACAGGTAAGCGAAACACCGTTTTCCGTCTATCAAACTTTTTTATCTTAGGTTAACAGAATAGTAACCGGCGGATAAGCTGCTTAACCTTTTCACACAGCCTCTAAAATCGGGAGTCAATGTTTGACATCGATATGCAGAAATCTGGCATTAATTCAGAATGACGCCCTGCCAGAGATTCCGAAATGAACTCAGAACAGCAAATTACAGAATGTACTTACTCAGATCTCTGTTTTTGACGATTGATTCGAGGCGATCCTTTACGTTATTGCCGGTGATTACGACCTTTTCTTCGGGAAGTTTGTCCGGAACATCGAAAAGAATCTCGTCGAGGAGTGTCGTCAAAATTGTATGCAGACGTCTTGCGCCGATATTTTCAACCTGTTCATTTACTTCTGTAGCAATTCTTGCAACCTCTCTGATTGCATCATCGGTGAATTCCAGTTCGACTCCCTCAGTCTTAAGCAATGCCTGGTATTGTTTCAGCAATGCATTCTGAGGCTGAGTTAATATCTGAACGAAATCATCTTCAGTCAGACTTTTCAATTCAACCCTGATCGGAAATCTTCCCTGCAGTTCAGGAATCAGGTCAGATGGTTTAGAAACGTGGAAAGCCCCCGAAGCAATGAACAGAATATGATCTGTTCTTACGGCACCGTATTTTGTATTTACATTTGAACCTTCGACTATAGGGAGCAGATCGCGCTGCACACCTTCACGGGATACATCAGGACCCTGTCCTTTTCCGCCGCCTCCGGCTACTTTATCAATCTCATCTATGAAAACTATTCCTGAATTCTCAACCCTCTCAATTGCCTCCTTCTGCACCGTCTCCATATCGATAAGCTTCTGAGCCTCTTCCTGGGCGATTATCTTTTTAGCTTCAGAGATCTTTGTCTTTCTCTTTTTCTTTTTCTTGGGCATCATGTTGCCCATAATCTCCTGGAAATTAATTCCCATATCATCGAGTCCCAGGGGACCAAGCACCTGCAGACCCACATTCGTATTTGCAGAGGCATCAAATTCAATCATCTTATCGTCCATCTCACCGTTCTTCAGTTTTTCACGCATCCATTCACGGGTTTTCTGGTTCTGGTAAGCTTCATTATTTACCTCATCTTCAGAATTACCGGCGGGAGCAGGTTTTTTCACCGGAGGAATGAGTATATCGAGTATCTTCTCGTCGGCAAGTTCATCGGCCTTCTCCTGTACCGCTTCTGTTTTTTCTGATTTGACCATATTTACCGAATAATCTGTAAGATCGCGGATCATCGATTCGACATCGCGTCCCACATATCCTACCTCTGTAAACTTTGATGCTTCAACTTTCACGAAAGGAGCCTGTGCAAGTTTTGCCAGCCTTCTTGCAATTTCCGTTTTGCCCACGCCTGTAGGACCTATCAGGATAATATTATTAGGAAGGATCTCCTCCCTTATAGAATCAACTACCTGTTGTCTTCTCCACCTGTTTCTCAATGCAATTGCTACCGCTCTCTTTGCATCGTGCTGTCCGATTATAAACCTGTTAAGCTCTTTAACTATCTGGGATGGTGTATATTCTTTATTTGTTTTTTTTGTTTTGCTTTTGCTCATTTCTGACTTTCAATTACTTCAACGTTAATTTTATCATTTGTATAAATACAAATTTCCGATGCTGTTAATAAAGCCTCTTTAACAATCTTATCAGCGGGAAGAGAGCTATATTTCTTCAGCATCTTTGCTGCTGCCAGCGCGTACATTCCGCCTGAACCTATTGCGACAATATTATCGTCCGGTTCAATTACGTCACCGTTTCCGCTTACAACCAGTGCCTTATCCTCTGTAATAACGGCAAGCATTGCCTCAAGTTTTCGCAGGAATTTATCCGTTCTCCAGTCCTTTGCAAGCTCAACCGCAGCACGGGAAACGTTTCCCCTGTACTGTTCAAGCTTATCCTCAAACCGTTCCATCAGTGTGAAAGCGTCAGCGGAAGCACCTGCAAATCCGCATAATACCTTTCCATTTGCAATCTTACGTATTTTCACTGCATTATGTTTCATAACCGTATTACCCAGAGATACTTGTCCGTCGCCGCCGAGAGCAGCAACCCCGTTATGCACCAGCCCTAATATTGTTGTTGCCTTCATTTGTTCCATTCTGTGGTCTGCTCCTTATTCAAAAATAAAATGTCATACAATTTAAACAGCATCTTACAACTGTTCAAATTTATGGATAATTAATCACCTGCCGGAAATCCTAAGAGGAAATATACGGGGGACTGAACTTTTATATTTAATATATTTTTCCCCGAACGTTTCAATAAGTTTCTTTTCTTCGTAAAATGATCCTGCATAAAAATAACCAACTATGCATAGAAAAAAAGTGAGATAAAAGATATCCATCACAGGACGGAAAAGTAAGAAAAGAATCGTAAACAGGTAAAGGGGATGTCGTGAAAATCTGTAAGGACCCTCGATCCTTAAAGTTAATCTTTCGTCTGAATCTTCAATGTTGTATTCACCACGGAACCATCTTATCACCTGGTTTATCCCAAGAAATTCGAGACTGCTGAAATATTTTAGCGTCCATATCAGTCCCGCAATGCTTAAAAACTGAGGGACAAGGATAATAAGATCCCAGGGTGTAGGTAAATCATAAATTATCAAATCAGGGTGAGGCAGTATCTCATACATCAGGTAGAAAAAAAATAAGGCAATAAGGTTATAAATAAGCCGGTAGAATGCTATCAGTGCGCCGGCTTCCTTTACAAGCTTCTTTTTGAATCCCGGTGATGCAAGAACGGTATGAAGAAAACCGAAAAGAGTGAAAGCAAGTACTGTCAGAAGAATATCTTCTGCAATGGTCATAAAGCCTTGCGGAGCCTTGCTATAGGAATTCTAAGCTGTTCGCGGTACTTTGCCACGGTTCGTCTGGCAATATGCACGCCTTCATCGTTAAGAATCTCTGCCAGCTTATCATCGCTATAAGGTGAGCTTTTGTCTTCCGATTCGATTATTTCTTTTAGTCTTTCTTTTATATGCTTATTAGAGACCTCTTCACCGCTGTCGGTTGCCAACCCTTCACTGAAGAAATATTTCAGTTCATGTATACCCATCGGACTCTGTACATATTTACCATTCACAACCCTGCTGATTGTAGAAATATCCATATTGATTTCTTCTGCGATATCCTTGTAGATCATCGGTCTGAGAAATTTGGGACCCTTATCAAAAAACTCATATTGTCTCTCAAGTATCGCACGCATGATCTTCATCAGTGTTTCGCGTCTCTGCTGTATGCAGGCAATAAACCATTTAGCCGATTCAAATTTCTCGCGCAGGAACTTGTAGGTCTCTTTTTCCCTTGGAGTTTTTTTCGATCTCTTATTTGCATCGAACATCTCAAGGTATGTCCTGCTGATCGTTACAGACGGCATACTCCTGTCATTCAGAGTAATAACAAAATTATCATCTACTTTCTCAACCACAAAATCGGGAGTAATCTGGTTCATCTCCACCGATTCAATGTTGCCCTCACCCGGTTTGGGGTTCAGGCTCTGGATCAGATCAAGAGTTATCTTGAGCGTCTCGTCCGTAAGGTTCAGCTTCTGCTTTATTGCTTCAAATCTTCTTTTAGTGAAATCGTCATAGCATTGTTCAAGAAGCTGACCCGCCAGGTAAGTATAATATGCATCGTGATCCGTATGCCTTAGCTGAACAAGCAGACATTCCTGTAAATTCCTTGAAGCTATGCCTATAGGATCCAACCGCTGGATCCTCTTTAAAAGGGCTTCCCCTTCTTCCTTAGAGATTTTAACGTGTTCGAACATTTCAAGTTCATTTATAATATCTTCAAGACTGCGTTTCAGATATCCGTCCGCATCGAGGTTGCCTATAATTTCCTCCCCGAGCATAAACATATCATCATCAAGGTTAAGCATCGTAAGCTGGTTCAGGAGATGCTCTGTCAGCGATTCTTTTGCCGGTGCAAGCGGCTGGTAGATTTCATCATCCTTGCTCCTGTTAACCCTGTCCCCTTCAAAATCAGAATCGTTCATAAAATCTTCAAGTTCAAACTCCTCTTTATCGTAATCTTCATATTCATCAACTTCATCCTCTTTTTCCTTTTCTTTCTCCTTTTCCTGGGAAAGTTCAATTTCGTCGTCCATTACCTCTTCAAGGATAGGGTTGATTTCCAGTTCAGTTTTAATTCTCTGCTCAAGAGCAAGAGTATTTAATTGCAGAAGCTTCTGATATTGTATCTGCTGGGGCGAAAGTTTCTGCTGCTGTGAAAGTTTTTGACTTAGTGATAACATCTTTTTATTCTATTTTTTCCTTTAATGCTGAATACCATTTTCTGCCGTATTTACGTTCAAGGGCTTCACCGCAAAATTCGGCTATTGTAATATTTTCCTGTTCTCCTTTTTCCAGGGCAGGACTGCATTCGCTGAATTTCTCATATCTCAGGACATCAGCACCGAATTTCGTTATTCTTATGGGAAAAAGATGACAGGAGATCGGTTTTCTGAAATCCGTTTTTCCATCAAAATAAGCCTTTTCTATGCCGCACTTAGCTATTCCGTTTTCATAATACACAAAAACGCAGGCTTTATTGTCAAGGCTGTTAGTCATCAGTTCCTTGTTCCAGTATTTATAAAAACCTTCATTCTCTATTATTTTTTTGTGCTCATCCGGAAGATAAGGCATTACTTTGTATAATATTTCTCCAATGATCTTAACTTCCTCCTCGTGTAAAGGAGCACCATATTCACTTTCGAAAGTGCAGCAGGCTCCTTTGCATTTCTCTAAATCGCAGGAAAAGCGTGTTTTCACAACTTCTTTCCTGACTTCTACGTCTTCTACCGGTACTATATTATTAAAAAACATTGGAATAATTTTTGTAGCAAGATAACAATTAGAATGATAATACAAAAGTTTAAAAATTATTTATTGACTTCATCGGATTGACTCATAATTATCTAACCATGAGGATATAAAACCGAGTCGTTGCCTCAAAATAAATCTAACCCTGGAGAAGTAGGAAATCACCCTTAAAAGTGGGAAAAAATCATCGCTAAGGTTTGATTAGTATTCGTTGACTCATAATATACCTGCACCAAATCTTTTCCCGCAATTTCTTAGTTTAGAACGTTTCATTTAGAAAAATAATGATATGAATCTTTCCGGCAAATCTATATTACTTACCGGGGCATCCAGCGGAATCGGTTATGCTGTCGCAAAAAAGTTAGCAAAAGAAAATTGTAAGATCGCAGTCCTTGCGAGGGATATAGATAAGCTAAGAGAATTTGCTTCGGAGTTCAGCTCCGCTAATAATCTTATACTTCCCATACGCTGCGATGTTTCAAATCAGGGGGATGTGAATTCAGCATTTAATACTATCTTTGCAGAATTCGGGGGAATTGATATTGCAATGTTAAATGCCGGTACAAGCGACAGGATTGATGCCGAAGATTTTTCTGCTGATAAAGGCAAAGAAATTATTTCAGTTAATCTTACAGGAAAATTTTATTTTCTGGAAAAACTGATCCCCTATTTTATTTCCAAAAAAAACGGGATGATCGTGGGAGTTTCAAGTCTGGCAGACACAAGGGGATTTCCAAGAAGCGGGTTCTACAATGCAAGTAAAGCAGCATTCTCAAAGCTGCTTGAAAGTTTAAGAATTGAACTTTCCGGTTATGGTATAAAAGTTATAACGGTGCGGCCGGGGTTCGTTAAAACGCCGATGACTGATAAGAACGAATTTTACATGCCTTTCCTTATGAGTCCCGAGAAAGCAGCAGATAAAATAGTCGCTGGTATAAAAAAAGAGAAGAGAAAGATCCAGTTCCCGCTTTTAACCGTTATAGGCACAAACCTGATCGGCATTATACCCGATTCAATGTTTGAATTTTTTGCCAGGAGACACCTCGAAGGACTAAAGAAAAAAGGGTTATAGTTTTTTATGCGATAAAGAAAATGCTCTATAAAAGTATTTTTCTTGTTTATATTAATTTTTTATATTGACAATAAAAATTCCAAGGGATTTTTAGGGTGAAGCCCAGAGTTATTTTCCTTTTGCTGATCTGTACCGCTTCTTCTTTTGCGCAGAACGGATCTTACCTGAAGTTAAACGAAATAATGTTTTATCCTGCTTCAGGAAACAATGAGTTCATCGAGATTTATAATACAGGCACTCAAAGTATCAATCTGGATGAATTCAAAATAAAGTATTACAATTCCACGGCAGATATAATTTCAGATGCAGGGGAAGGGACAATCCTCAATCCTCTTTCCTATGCTGTTTTGTTTGAAGACGATTATGATCTGTCATCCGGCATTTATAAGGACCTTATCCCGCCCGAAGCCTTAATATTACGTATTGAAGATAATTATTTCGGATCCACGGGAATGGCAAATACATCCGACCGCCCTGTATTTCTTCTTTCCCCGGATGATGATACGCTGGATGTTTATACTTATTCGGCAAATAATCTGCAGACCCATTCAGATGAGAAAATCCTCTTCGGGTCAGACAGTTCACAGGTTAATTGGGATAATTCGATTTCCTTGAATGGAACACCCGGATTCAGAAATTCAGTAACCCCGGTTTCCTTTAACCTGGGGATTGTCTCAATCAGCATCTCTCCCGGAATTCCGCAGGAAGGTGATAATCTTGTAATTACTGCAACAGTTAAAAATTACGGGGAAAATTCCGCAGACGATTTTACTATAAATCTTTTTAATGATGCAAATCTTGATTCTATTCCGCAGGGAAGTGAACAAATTTATACACAGGAGTATTTTAGTCTGCCTTCCGGGGATTCCATTTCAGTTTATGCTGATATTTTTTCAGCCGCAGCCGGATTTTATAATGTAATTGCCAGGGTGTATTTTCCTGCCGATGAAGATACTTCGAATAATACTGCTTTTAGAAATTTCATAGTTTATCCCCGGGGAAATGTTTACAATGATGCAGTTATCAACGAGATAATGTATGCTCCGTCAGTGGAGGAGCCTGAGTGGGTAGAGCTATATAACCGCACGGCTGAAGATATCAATATTAATGGCTGGAGTATCTCAGACAATGTTTCATCCAAAAACATTACTGATGAAGATTTCATTCTTCCGGGAAACTCTTTCGTCGTTCTTACAAGAGATTCATCCATACTTAATTTCTACCAGGTTCCATCACCAATTATTAAATTAATTCTTCCGTCGCTCAATAACACCGGGGATGCTGTTGTCATAAAGGATTCACTCGGGATTATGATAGACAGCATTTCTTATTCTCCTGACTGGGGAGGCAATACAGGAGGTAGATCACTTGAGAGAATTTCCCCTGATAATAATGGAATACTTCAAAGCAGCTGGTTAACCTCAGAAAGCCTATTCAAAGCCACCCCCGGGAAGATAAATTCTGTTACCCCAAAAAATAATGACCTTAAAATATCAGCATTTAAACCGGAAAGTGAATATGGAATTTCAGGTGAACCAGTACGTTTCAATATCCAGGTTAAAAATTCCGGACTAAGCACTTCACCTTCATTCTCATTATCGCTTTTCAGGGACCTGAACTGCGACTCCCTCCCCCAGTCTTCCGAGATGATATCATCCATAAACTCTGTTCCATTGGTACCCGGCGACAGTATAACGCTAAATCTATCTTCAGTCAACAATTATGAGGGGATCAATTACTTCATTGCCAGGATGGTTTGCATACCTGATGACGATACTACAAACAATACCGCATTTGCAAATGTTGCAGTTATGCAGGTCAATGAGATCAGGAATGATCTTATCATAAATGAATTTATGTACGACCCTGATACGCCTCAGCCGGAATGGATTGAAATTTTAAACAGAAGTAATAAGCTGATTAATTTCAAAAATTATCAGATTGCCGATTCACGCGATACGATAACAGTCAGTACAGAAGATTTATTTATCACGCCGGGTAGTTTTGCTGTAATTGCAAAGGACAGCACGATAAATAATTATTTCAGTATACCTTCACACCTGATCATACATTCCTTTTCAGCTTTAAATAATACCGGGGACATAATTATTCTTCTCGACTCGCTGAACCGGGTTATCGATTCACTTGAATATTCATCCGGCTGGGGAGGAAATGACGGTATTTCGCTGGAGAGAATAGACTCCGAAAGTCCTTCTACAGATCCGGAAAACTGGCTGGCCTCAGTAAGCAGAAATCACGGAACGCCGGGGTTTATAAATTCAGTTACACCTAAAGATTTTGATATCTCAGTCGAAGATATAATACCCTCTCCAGTCTACCCTTCTTTCGGCAATGATGTTTTGCTGAATATTAAAGTGAAGAATCCGGGATATAATGCTGCAGATTATTCACTTAAACTCTTTGAAGATATCAACCTTGATTCAATTCCTGATATATTACTTAAATCCATACCAGGTCTGACTCTGCAGCCGGGGGATTCATCAATTATAGAATCAGGCTACATGGTTGAAAATCTTCTCGACCCTCATAATTATTATGCATCAGCTGAATTAAATTCAGATAGGGATACCAGTAATAACCATATTATCAAAAATATTCTGCCCGGCTATGCCCCTTCTACCATAGTCATAAATGAAATAATGTTCTCACCTTCAGGAGGAGAACCGGAATGGGTCGAGCTTTTCAATACTTCAGCCGATTCTATCAGCTTACAGAACTGGAAAGTAAATGATGTAGTTACAACCCCTGCATTCGCAGAAATAAAATCCTGCTATGTGATCCCTCCTCAAGGCTGTATAGTGATTACCAGGGATTCGTCAATTTCAGATTATCATCGGTTAATTCCATCGACTGTAATTATCTTAAACCTTCCCGTCCTGAATAATGATAACGATGGTTTTGTTTTGAAGGATCCACGCGGACAGACGATGGATTCGGTTTATTTCTATCATGACTGGGGCGGAACCGACGGTCATTCACTTGAGAGAGCTGCCGCTGAAGGTCCCTCAAATCTTCCGGTCAACTGGGGTTCATCTGATGATATAGAACTCAGTACACCCGGAAGAATCAACAGTATTACGCCCAAGAAAAGAGATGTTGCAATTACAAAGATTTCTTCGGATCCGGTATTCCCGGTTAACGGTGATAATGTTTTCATTTCTGCAATCGTAAAGAATAAGGGAAGCGAACCGGCCTCCGGGATAATTACTGAGTTTTATGTTGACAGCGATTCGGATAATATTGCGGATAAGCTGCTTTCTTCACTTCAGGGTATTTCGCTTAATCCGGATGATTCCCTGTTTATAATTTCTGCTGATTCAATAAAAAATTTGTCCTCAGGTTTATTAACAGCAGTGAGAATTATATTTACTGAAGATGAGGATACATTAAATAACTATGCGGAAAGGATCATCCAGCCGGGATTTGCAAACAAGACCGTCCTGATAAATGAAATAATGTATGATCCTCTTTCCGGCGAACCCGAATGGTTTGAGATACTAAATAATTCTGCCGACAGCATTAATCTTAAGGACTGGTCGGCAAGTGATGTTCTGACAACACCCTCAAGGAATTTTATTACCGGCAGTGATTTTTACCTGCATCCCAATCAGTATGCTGTTATCGCTAAAGATACCTCGGTTAATTCAAAACATCCCGGAATAGAAAATCTATTTATTACGAACTTCGGCACGCTCGGAAATTCCGAAGACGGCATAATCCTTTATGACTTCAGAGATGCAATAATAGACAGTGCACGTTATAAATCCAGATGGGGCGGAAGAGACGGATATTCGCTCGAACGGATTTCAAGTTCAGAACCTTCGGGCGACAGCAGCAACTGGACAACTTCACTATCTCCCGGGAAATGCACTCCTGGTCAGGAAAACTCTATATCGGGTATCCCGGAAGGCGAAAGAAACACAGTGGTAATAAACGAAATAATGCCTGATCCGGGTATTGATAATTGCGAGTTTATCGAATTTTTTAATACCGGAACAGATTCAGTAAATATAGGCGGATGGAGAATTGAAGATGAAAATGGAAATTTCTATAAATTATGTGAATCGGGATTTTACCTTTTGCCTGAAGATTTCTTCGTGCTTGCTGCTGATTCCATAATCATGCAAAAATATTCATTGAGTAAATACAGAAATATTTCATTCATGGGGACTTCAGGATTAGGACTATCCAACAGCGGTGAATTAATTTTACTTAAAGATGTGCGGGGAGTTGTAATTGACTCGGTTGTTTATTCCGCAGGCTGGCACAACAGAAATATTGCAGTTACAAAAGATAAATCACTCGAACGTATAAACCCGGAGCTGGATGGAAATTATTCTCAGAATTGGAGTACCTCTGTGTGTGCCGATGGAGCTACTCCCGGAAAGCAGAACAGTATATTTACGGATAATAATAACCGGCAGGCTAAGATATCAGTTTCTCCAAATCCTTTTTCTCCGGATAATGATGGTTTCGAAGATTTCTGTATCATAAATTTTTCATTATCACAGGCAATTTCACAGGTTAGGATAAAAATTTTTGATAACCGGGGAAGATTAGTCAGAACGTTAGCCAATAATCAGCCGTCCTCTTCACAAGGTTCTGTAATATTCGATGGTCTGGGAGATGACCGTCAGCCTTTAAGAATGGGCATATATATTATTTTTCTTGAAGCATTGAATGAAAATTCGGGGGTTACCGAAAACCTGAAAACTATAGTAGTTGTTGCAAGGAAATTATGAACATTTGCTCTGCATCACTTATAAGTGTTCATTCTTCAGGACATTCCTGTGCAATACAAACGTATACCTTGTCGATATCATCTTGAAAAAAATTCATACCCTGCGAAGGAGGTGCGTCCATATCTCACAAACAGCACAAAAATCTTACATCAACTGTTCAATTCAGAGAAAAATTGAAATGGCACAACGATTGCGTACTCAACAGCAGATGATAAATAAAATATTTAATGATTCTGGATTCGATGATTAACGCGAAGATATAAGTGAAGATGAACTGATTAAATATAAAGAGCTAAATCACAGAATCATTCATTTTAATAGCCGCTGAAACAGGCGGCATTTCTTTTTAAACTTTTCCTTAACTCACACGGTCTAATTGACAACCTGATGAATTTGACCGCAGGCATTTGAGTACTGGTTCTTTAAACTTATTGTAGTAATGAAAGTTCTTCGATGGATGAAGACGGGTTTGTGGTTCCTGATTTTATGTGTATTAAGATGATTTGAGTGAACAGGTTTTGATTGTATGATGGCCGGTATGAAGGAATCATAAAAAAGCCGTAAAGTTTTTTTAGACTTTGCGGCTTTTTTTATTTGTATTAAATTAAATTCCTAATGAAATTTAACTATCAGATTCAAAAACCGGGAGAACTGAAATGAAATATGCCTGCCTTTTTCTGCTCGCAGCTTTGTTTATTGCAGGCTGCGGTTCAAATAAGGATACTGAAGAAGAAGCCATAAAAGATGTAGTTTATAAAAATACTGAAGCACGAAATAATGAGGACGTGGCCGCCTATATCAATACAATGGATAAGGATAGCCGGAATTACGACAGGCTTGAGGAAATGATGAATACAATTTTTCAGACTTATGACCTGAATTACCAGGTAAAAGATCTTAAAGTAACCGAGATAAAGGATGACGAAGCTAAAGTAAAATTTGTGCAAATAACTAAGAAAGTTAAGGGTCCTACTTTCAGGGACAACAGGGTGGAAGGAGTCCATACCCTGCGTAAAACCAATGGAGAATGGAAAATTTACGATACACAGATTACCAAAATGGATTATCTCAATTAAATGAGAAGTTATAAAATTTTGTACATATATCCTCATCCTGACGATGAATCATTCGGACCTGCCGCTGTAATGTATGATCAGAAGAGAGAAGGACACGAAGTTTACCTTCTTACTTTAACGCGGGGAGGTGCTACTAAACAGAGGTTCAAACTCGGCGTGAGTGTTGCCGAAATGGGTGATATCCGGTTTAAAGAGATGCTTAAGGTTAAGGACACACTAAATCTTGACGGGATGCTGGTCCTTGATTTACCTGACAGCGGGCTTCAGGAGTATGATCCAAGGGAGCTTGAAAAAATTGTCAGTGAGCATATCCAAAAAATTAAACCTGATATCCTTGTCTCCTATCCGGTACACGGAGTAAGCGGTTTTCCCGATCACCTGGTTACACATGCAGTTGTTAAAAGAGTGTTCCTCGATCTGAAGGATTCAGGGAACAGTTATCTTAAACGCCTTGCTTTCAATACTTTAATTGACAAAGGATTATCCCCCTGGCAGGGAGATGCATTTGTACTGAGACAGAGTCCTGCCGAATTAATTGATTGTATAGTAAAACTTGACGGGGATATGAAACAGGCTCTGAAGGATTCTCTGAATTGCTATACTACTTATCAGAGCACTATTGAAGAATCAGGAGTAATTGAAAAGGTGGGCAGTGAGATACCTTTTGAATTTTTTAATGAGGATTTCGACCCTCCTGCGACTAAACTCACGGATGGTTTAAAATGATCAGTCTGCCTTCAATCGGAAGAATGAAAATCATTGTTGATGATGAGATTTACCTGGATCAGCCTGATAAAAAGGATAAACAATATCTTATATCATATCTGACTGATAAAGAGATTTACAACAATACCTTAAGACTGCCATATCCCTATACGGCAAGAGATGCTGAATGGTGGATCAGGTATGTGGATGAGAACAGGAAGAAGACGGGGATGCTCATAAATTTTGCTATCCGCAATAAGGGAAGGAAACTAATCGGCGGAATAAGTTATCATCTCAAGTATGGTATGAATTCACATAAAGACGAACTGGGATACTGGCTGGCAAGGGATTACTGGAATAAAGGGATTATGAGCAAGGTAGTAAAAAGTTTCTGCCGGTATGGTTTCGATTCATTGCACCTTATCAGAATTGAGGCCACAGTCTTTGAACATAATCTTAGTTCCGCCAGGGTACTTGAGAAATGCGGTTTTGAATATGAAGGAACCTTGCGGAAATATTACATGAAAGACGGTAATTTTATTGACGTGCGGCTTTACTCAATTATAAAATAGAAGGAGATAATAATGTTCTCAGGATGGTTAATGGAGATTCTTGAAATTGAACTTAATAAGTTAAAACAGGAAATCAATTTTTATAAAGATGAAAAAGATTTATGGATTATCAAGGGGGAAATCTCAAATTCCGCAGGCAATTTATGCCTTCACCTCTTAGGCAACCTGAATCATTTTATAGGTCATTTGGTAGGAGGAACGGGATATCAGAGAGATCGTGAAAATGAGTTTTCCGAAAAGGATGTTCCCCGCGCAGAATTAAATAACAGAATCGATGCCGTTATTGAAGTAATTAAAAAGTCATTACCAAAAATTAACGACAGCGATATGAATAAAACTTTCCCCGATAAGATGGGCGGGAAGATAAGGGAATACGGGTATACGCTTATACATATCACCAATCATTTTGATTATCACCTTGGACAAATAAACTATCACAGAAGATTAATTGCAGGTAAATAATGCCGGATAAAGTAAACCTTGATAAAAAACTTTCAGAGATAAATGAATACTGGAAGCCAAAGATAGCTGGAGAACTTAACGGCCAGCATGTAAAACTGGTTAAGGTTAAAGGGGAATTTATTATGCATCATCATGAAAATGAGGATGAATTATTCCTTGTTGTAAAGGGGAAACTTAAGATCGAACTTCAGGATGAGACTATTGAGTTAAATGAGGGGGAGTTTTTTATAGTCCCCCGCGGAATGGAGCACAAACCTGTTGCAGAAGAGGAAGTCCATATACTACTCTTTGAACCTGCCGGAACACTGAACACAGGCAATATAAGGAACGAAAGAACCGTCAGTAATCCTGAGAAGATCTACAGCACCTGAAAGCAGCAGCCTGATGTTATAAGCTCTCCGCGATCCCGGAAGGAAACTGACTGTGAACTTGTTTATTGCGTAGCAGATTTCAGTCTTTTCAGAAAGATCACTACCAGTCCTGCCGCTATTAATGAAGTAACAACCAGAAGCAGGAAGAACTGCCAGAGTTCCCAGTTCTGGTAGAACCGGCCGACAAATCCTGATAAATAATTACCTACTGCAGTAGCGCCGAACCATCCTCCCATGAGCAGTCCTTTCATTTTAGGAGGAGCTACCTTCGAAACGAATGATAATCCCATAGGGCTTAAGTGGAGTTCTGCAAGGGTAAGCGTAAAGTATGTGCCAATAAGCCAGAATGGTGAAACCGTTTCGGGAGAAGCAGCACCATTGAGAGAATATACAGGCGGAAGTCCTGCTGACGCGACAACCATTATCATATAAGCTATAGCTGTTATCAGCATACCTATACCGATCTTTGCAGGAGATGAAGGTTCCTTTCCTTTCCTGTTAAGCCAGGCAAAATAGCCTACGATAACCGGGGTAAGAAGAACAATAAACATCGGATTAAATGACTGAAATTGCTCAGGGGCAATGGAATTGGTACCAGGAAGGCTGTTGAGCTTATAAATTATTATAAGCAGACCAATCAATACGAAGAAACTGCCTATACCTTTGGTTTTAGCTGAAGTTTTCCTGTTCAGAGCAGCCGCAGAACCCAGTATTACGGCAAGGACGGCGTGAAGCCCGATAACGTCAAAAAAGATATACGTAAATTTATGCACGGCACTGAAAGTATAATCCCTTGCAAACAGGGAAAGAGCGGCTCCGTTCTGATGAAAAGCCATCCAGAAGAAAATTACGATAGCGAAGATTGTAAGGAGAGCAGTAACTCTTTCTTTTTCCTGCTTTTTAGTAAGGGTAACATCCTTTTCGGAATTAGGCTGCGTTTTAGAACGGTAGTCAGCATCAGCATAATATTTTCTGAAGAGGGTGAATACAAGAAGCGAGACAATCATCCCTATCGATGCCACGGCAAAAACAGCATTATATCCATGAGCCAGGGTTGTCCCGAAATTCTCCATAAAGAACTGTCTTACACCAGTCGCGGCAAACGGAGCATAAAAGGCCCCGATATTTATCCCCATATAGAAAATATTATAGCCTGCATCCTTTAATGACCCGGATGAATGAGCATAGAGGTTGCCCACAAGGACAGAAATATTCGCTTTAAACATTCCGTTGCCTATACATACCACAGCCAGCGCAATGTACAGCAGGAAAGGTGTTTGGGTAGGAACTGCCATTAGTCCGTACCCGATACACATTGTTATTGCCCCGATAATTATAGTCTTGCCGTAACCCAGGACGTTATCTGCTATCCAGCCTCCAAGTATAGGAGTGAAATACACAAAAGCGATAAAAATTCCATAAACATTGGTAACGGTAGCTGCATCCCAGCCGAAATTTTCGCTTAGATAATAAACAAAAATTGCGAGCATAGTATAAAAGCCGAAGCGTTCCCACATTTCTGTAAAAAAGAGAACATATAGTCCTCGTGGATGTCCTTTAAACATCTGTCCTCCCGTTCTTTTTCAGGGTATTATTAAGATATGATTTTTCTCTCCTCTAAGAGCATTTAAAATCTGCTATTCGAATTATACGAAAAGAACCTTGTTAGTAACAAATTTTTTAACGAATTCTTTGATTTTTTATATGCAGCGCGTATTGCGGTCTAAATTAAGCTCTGAAAAGAAAAAAGGAGTTAATATTAAGAGGAATTTCAATTCTGATTCCGCAGGATGCTTCCGGCTGAAATACGTCATTTCTCCGTAGTGAATACGCTCTGAATACGCTGTGAAAACGCATTGAATACGCTCTGAATGCGCATTGATTACGCTGGAAATTCGTGATATACTGGTATCAAAGGCAGGATTCGCCCCGGTATATGTTTATCGGTTATAATGAGGATTGAAATTAATAGAGACGTTATTAAAACTGCCGGGGGAATTCAAAGGCCCGATAAAAATCATTTTCACGATATTTATTTTGGACAAATCTGATATTGCGAAAGAAACGAATTTTATAGAGGGAATAATCGTCACAGATAAAGAGACTTATCTTAGTTTCGGGCAATAATTGGTTGACTATACTATATTCTTTTAATAAATTTTAGTACCATCAATAATGTTGAGAGGGAGGCAATGAAAAATTATAAGTCATATTTCTCTATCTCACTTTCTGTCTTATATTCACTTCTTTTTATCTACGGCTGCAGCAGCAATGAATACGAAACAAAAAAGCTTGATAAGGGAGAGTTGTATTACGACAGAAATATTTCGCAGGATAAAGTGGAAACTCTTGGTAATTTTATTAATCAATGTGCTATCTTTAATGATGAAGTACAAAAAGCCAGGCTAACAAAATCCGACAGCACATATGAATTAAGCCTGAGTGTTCCTGCCGATATGTACAACAGCGATCAATACCAGAACTATGCAGAAATCCTTGCTATGCAGCTTTCCGACGATGTCTTTGATCATTCAAAGGTAAATATACATCTGACGGACAGCAATTTTAATACAAAGGTTACAAAATCCTCTGAGCATTGATCGACAAGGATTGATAACCAGCTTGCGGCACAGGTCAAATTCTATTTCAGCAGCAATACCTTTCTTGTATCAGAATAATTTTTTGCCGTAAAGCGAATAATATATACTCCTGATGAAAGATCGGTTCCATTTATAGTAATCCTGTGATCTCCTGCTTCAGCTTCACCCCTGTAGATTGCTCTGACTTCCCTGCCAAGCATATCATACATTCTTATTTCTACCGTACCTCTTTCGGGAACAGTATAAACAACATTTGTAACGGGATTGAAAGGATTCGGATAGACCTGCAGAGAATAATCTAATGGTCTATTCGGCACTTCTTTTATGTCAGTAACATAAGTTGTCTGGTGAATGTATACATAAGGGGAATCTATGAGAATACCATGCGGATGATCGAGACCGCTGATATCAATTGTATTTACTAGTTGACTATTATTAACATCATAAAAAAACAGGCTATCTCCCGATTGTTTTACAGCAAAAGTAAAATCGTCATTTGTGGTAATACCTCCGCCCGTAACGATGGAAGTCCTGTTTATGAAAGTGGTATCGGAAGGATTATATTCATATTTAACCAGGTCAGGATATTCATAAATATACAGACTGCCGTTTCTGTAAATCCAGGATTGGTCAAGGGCATTGAAAACTTTCTTTATAAAATGGAAAGTGTCATTTTCGAACTTAAAAAGATATATTCCATAGCCATTGTAAGGCAGCGAATCAACGCCGGCAATATAGAGTGAACTGCTTATCTGGTAAATGTTATAAGGGGCTGCGGGAATATCAAAATAAATCTTTTCTGCATTTGCAGTATCGAAAGAAGGAGAATTGGTCAGATCAAGAAGATAGAGATCGTAAACAGGTTCGATACTGTCCTTTTTAAAAGAAGTAAGATATTTATCATTAATTTTTCCGGATATATAAGAGAATTTTTGATCCCATGGAATTATGGTAATATTATCATCATCGGAAATAAAAGAAAGATTATAAACACCATTCATCATCCACATTCCATTTTCTACCTGGAATGGAATAGTTTTATTAATAATATATGGTTCCGGCACATCATAATAATCCCTCCACCAGCCGCAGAAAGATGAAGTATCGACGGTAAAGTTTTCAAGAGAAAGCTGGGTCGTCAGTCCGAAGATCGTGGATTCATTAACCTGTGATTTCTCAAATAAGGTATCCTGCTGAGTGTGTATAATATTTATATATGAGGAATAGCCATATCCATTGACATCTCCATAACTTATCCAGTCGCCCATAGTGTCTGCCGGATTTATTTGTGATGCATCGAAAGGAATCCTGATAAGGTTTCCATGAATGGATGAACTCTGAGCAAAAGCAATTGCTGAGGAAAAAATTAAACTGAAGATAATCTTTGTCAGCATATAGCCCCCGTATAGATTATTTAGTTAAGAAAATATTCCCGTAAATCACGTATGTATAGAAACATACATATATTTTCAGTAACTCTCCACAGGAAAATCATAGTTCATATTTTCTAGCGGAAGCATATAAAGAGGTATACCGTTAAATTTCAGCCTGAAAACAAGCTGATCAATGACCTGATCAGTTTCCTGTATTTTTATTCCTAAAATATTCGGGACGAGTGAACCGAAATTAAACCAGGGAGCTTCGGGATACTCAGCAATATTATATTCAGATCCATTAAGTCCGGCTTTTCCCGCAGCTTCAGTTATTGCATCATACAATCCGCCGAGTTTATCAACAAGGTTGATTTCCTTTCCGTCAATTCCCGACCATACCCTGCCCTGCGCGATTGCCTGGACTGAGTCGTACTCCATTTTTCTTCCCTCTGCAACCTTGCTTACAAAATCCCGGTAAGTTTCCCTGATCATATTTTCAGCTTTATTCAATTCATCCTTGCTAAGATCCCTATCGGGTAATGAAACGCCGATAAATGGAATTCTCATTCCGAAAGGAAGGTCGGCGTGTTTCCCGATCTGCACGAGGTCGGTAGAAACCCCGATATCCTGCTTCAGAGATTTGTTGTAATACCATCCCCCTATTACACCGATAGAGCCTGTTATTGTTGTCGGGGCAGCAAGTATTTCATCTCCATACATAGAGAGCCAGTATCCTCCCGAACCCGCCACATAGCCCTGTGAGACAATCACAGGTTTTTTCTTCCTGCATTCCTTTATTGCTTCTGCTACGATATCCGATGCCATACCGTCTCCGCCGGGTGAATCGACCCTGAAGACAACTGCTTTCACATTCTGATCAGCGGCAATCGACTCAATAACCTTAACGAGGCTCCTTGCATTTATGCCGTCATCCATTGCACATACACCGATTGCATACACCACGGCAATCTCAGGTTTCCTGCCCCAGTAGTTATCATCAGGAAGCTGAAATTCCGCCAGCGATCGGGGTGAAACAAGAGTTTTCCGTTCACCTTCGTAACGTACAATAATGTCGTTTATATTTTCCCATCTTGCGAGTGTATCAACAAGATTATTCTTCAAAGCTGCCGATGGAAGGAATAGAGCAGTTTCATTAACAAGATTGTCGAATTCATCAGGAGAAATATGTCTGCTTCTGCATATCCCGTCCTTTGTAACTTTGTAATAAGCATCAATGATGGCCTTCCATTGAATACTGTCAGCCTCGCTCATGCTTGTACGTGAAAAAGTTTCTTCTGCAGATTTATATTTGAAATATCTAAGCTCGGTAAAGCCTATGCCGAGTTTCTCCAGCAGATTCGTGTAATACTGTCTTCCCCATATATATCCTTCAAGAGTTACGGTACCCTGCGGATTCATAATTATTTTGTCGGCTACAGAAGCGAGGTAGTAACCGTCGATATTTGTACGGTCGAGATACACAATTACCTGTTTACCCTTACTCTTAAAAGCTTCGAGTTTGTCCCTGAGTTCCCATATCATCTCCCTGTTTACGGCCATACCAGACAGATTAAGTACAATACCGGACACTGAGTTGTCTTTACCCGCGGCATCAATATCTTTCAGTATATTATAAAGAGTATTTGAATTATCAAAAAGTTTGTACCTCTGATATTTCATACTGCCGAGGAGGTCAAGGTTTACAAAGTCTTTTTTGGTTTCCAGTTCCTGCATAATATTTCTATCGTAAGAACCAACCCTGATCCCGTAAATATTATAACCGTATTTTCCCTCTTTTGAAAAACGGCTTTCGCTGGTAAGACCCAGCCTGCCGAAACTTAATCCTGCTCCCACATTAAAAAAGTGATCGGAGAAATATCGTCCCGAAACCCTTAATCCCGGCAGCGGTTCAGCAACAGCGCCTGTACTCCATCTCAGATCACCGGGGGACTTACCGTTTCCAAAAACATAATCGGCAAAGAGAGTAATTAATTCATTTCCTATTGGTCTTACTGCAAGATCCAGGACACCTTCGTTTTTATTTGCAGTTGAAAGGTTCCCGATAAGTCCGAATGAAATATATTTCAGGGGTCTGTATATTGAACCTACAGTGAAGAAACCGGAATGATTAAATTGATTAATATCGCCGGACGACCAGCTATAGCCGAAACCAAGACTAAAAGTCTCAGTACCGAATCCCGTCGATATCTTATAATCTGTCACAGAAAAAGAATCTATTTTCGTATTTACAAAACCAAATCCCAGGTGAGGAAATGAGGTAAATATGCCATAATGATTAAAGTCATTCCATCTCCCGCGTTCATCGCTGAATGCAAAGTACAGATCCGGCTGTTCCACCATTGCCAACAGCGCCGGGTTTACATAACCGAATAATCCGTATTTGTATGCACCGGGAGATGCCATACCGAATTCATCCTGGGAGTAATATGAAGGTGACTGTGTCTGACATAATGCCGGCAGAGAGAAAACTACCAGGAACATACTCAAAGTAAAAATCTTTTTCATTGCAACCTCTGTTATTTCCTCACCTGAAAAGTATAAAGAATTTCAATTACATAAAATTCGGAGGATGAATCAAGAAGCAGGAAAATAAGCCTTAATCACTGACTTTAGAAAATGTTCAAAACCTGCTTCTCGAATTGTTTTTATTGAAACGATAAAGTTTTGTGGTTATATTTGATTTAATTATAAAAAATGGAAAAAGAAGATCAAATAAAATATTGGATAGATGCCTCTGATATAGATTATCGTGCAATGGGAAATTTATTCAGTTCAAAAGATTATGTATGGTCACTTTTTCTGGGACACCTTGTGATAGAGAAATTGTTAAAAGCGCTGGCTGTCAACAATAACTGTGAGTTCATTCCTAAAATCCATGACCTGAACAAACTTGCTAAATTTTCCGGCATTCAATTAGATGAATCAAGAAAAAATCTTTTTGATATAATTACTTCTTTTAACATTGAAGCAAGATATCCCGATTATAAGCAGGAATTTTATAAAAAATGTAACCTGGAATTTGCTTCCGGCTATTTAGAAAAAATCAAGAAAACACGGTTATGGCTGTTAGAACAACTGAAGAGATAAAAGAAATCGTAAAAAGATATTATAAAATTCTTTTACGTGAAGGATATCCTGTAGAAAAAGTTTTGCTTTTTGGTTCATATTCGCGCAATGATCAGGTTGAAAACAGCGATATAGACTTAGCAATTGTTCTGGCTAAATTTTCGCAGGATAGATTCAATACACGTTTGGAACTTATGAAATTCACAAGGGACTTCGATGAAGTTATCGAACCCCATCCTTTTTTGGCTTCTGAATTTGACGAACCTGACCCATTTCTGTCTGAGATATTAAAAACTGGTGAAACCATTTATTCATAAAACTATTGCAGCTATTATGCCGAACTGATTTGAATTGCTCTTTGAACCCAATCCGGGACTGTTTAGTTCACCTGTATTTCCCCTCCGGATATTCCTTTTATTTGTGTCTACCCTATGTTTTCTAATAAATGTTTCTTTTCAATTTGGTGATCTATTTCCCCCTCAGGCAGTGGTTCATTGTTAGCGGATGCATTTCATTTGAAAATTTATATTTATTTCATCTCCATTTTGCTATTTTTAATTATATAAATGATTTGTTTTAATAAATGATAGAAATACACGATCTGCATAAAAGTTTCGGAAGCAAAGAAGTGCTTACCGGTGTGAACCTGAATATTAACAATGGGAAAACCACTGTTATTATCGGCAGAAGCGGGTGCGGCAAAAGCGTCCTTATAAAACACATAGTAGGTCTTCTTCAGCCTGATTCGGGATGGGTTAAAGTTGAGGGTGAAATCGTTTCGGAACTGAAGGAAAAAGAGCTTTACGAATTAAGAAAAATGTTCGGGTTTCTGTTCCAGGGGGCAGCCTTATTTGATTCCCTTACCGTTGAGGAAAACGTTGCCCTACCCCTTGTAGAATCCCAGAACGGTTTTTCAAAAACAGAGATTGAAAAAATAGTTAAGGAGAAACTTGATCTTGTAGGACTGAAAGATATATATAAATTAAAACCTGCAGAACTTTCCGGAGGAATGAAGAAAAGAGTAGGACTGGCAAGGGCTCTTGTTACAAATCCTGAGTACATACTTTATGATGAACCTACCACAGGCCTGGATCCTATAATGTCTGATTCAATCGATATATTGATAAAGGAATTGAGCGGGAAGCTCAGCGTTACATCTGTTGTAGTGACCCACGATCTATACAGTGTTAATAATGTAGCCGATCAGGTAGCAATGATGCACGAAGGGAAAATTCATTTTGAGGGAACTCCTTCCGATCTGCTGAATTCAAATGATTCCGCCGTTACCGACTTCATAAAAAGAGCGGGCGGATAGTACCTAAATCTCATATTTTAAATCACAAACTTCATCTACCCTTTTGTTTAGATTTCCCCCCGGTAATCATTCGGGTTAATGCTATGAAACTGATGATAATTAAGAATTCCCGTTCAGCAGTATCATTGATGGAACTGACCGGAAAGATATTCGGAACGGAACGATACGAAGACTGCAGCAGCACAGCTGCATTGAAAATTCTGAACAGAGAACACCCTGTCTTTGTTTCTTTGAAATTAAAAGAACCCGTAAACGGTGATAATGACATGATGGCAATGCTTAGTTCAATAGATGTGAATACCCGTTTACGGGTTTCTATTTTTAATACAGAATATATCAAAGAATTTTTCAGTTCATTCTTCGGAAGAATAAGAACTTTTATATTACCCGGCAGAAATACACAAAACCTCGATACACCCTGACTCTTCATCCTTTAAAAGTAAAATAAAGCTGACAGTCTTTTGGATTGTCAGCTTTTTTCATTTTATTTTGTTCATACACATTTCAGATTTTTGAAAAATGACCGATTTAAATTCTATTATCCAGGTAATTCAGCTTATGCTTGCACCGGGAATAATGATCTCAGCGTGCGGGCTGCTTCTTCTCGGTATGAATAATAAATATTCACTTGTTGTTAACCGCATCAGGCTGCTGAATGAAGAAAGAAGACGTGTACTGGGTAAAGCCATCGAACGTGATTTCAGCTACGAGGAAAATGTCAGGCTGGAAAGCATATCGCTCCAGATCGGGAAGCTTACTCTCCGGGTTAAGCTGGTCCGGAATGCCGTTCTTTCCTACACAATAGCCGTAGCACTATTCGTAATAACATCGCTTTTAATAGGGATACAGTATTTTGCATTATTAAACCTGAATATCATGATTATAATTATTTTCCTGATAGGTATGGTTTCAGTTTTAGCCGGGGTATTATATGCAGCTTATGAAACAAAAGAAGGCTACAGCATAATCCAGCTCGAAGTTAAAATAGATTAGTAAAATTTCACACTAAATGAGCAACGAGAGATTATATAACCAGGATGAACTTCTCCGGCCGGGGAATATGATCCGGCTTTATGCAAGCGGTGCATTTCCTATGGCCGACGAAAAGACAGATAAGATCAACTGGTATATGCCTGAAATCAGGACAATAATTCCTCTCGATAATTTTAACTATCCCCGTTCGTTAAGAAAATTCCTGGAGAAGAGTGAATTTGAAACAAAGTACGATACTAATTTCATAAAAGTGGTGGAAGGGTGCGCCGATAGAGAATCGACGTGGATATCCCATAAACTAATTGAAGCATATCTCAGGCTTAAAAAGTTAGGATATATCCATACCGTGGAAACGTGGGAAAATGGCAGACTGGTCGGCGGACTTTACGGCGTAACTTTCAGAGGAGCCTTCTTCGGAGAATCTATGTTCTCAAGGAAACCCCAGGCATCTAAATCTGCTTTGATAAATCTTTTATATCATCTGAAAGAAAAAGATTTTGTAATGCTCGATGTTCAGTTTATGACTGACCACCTTAAAATGTTCGGAGCCGTTGAGATCAGTATTGACAAGTATAATGAGCTTCTTTACTCATCATATGTGAGAGGATGTGAGTTTTGATTCAGTAAACAGCAGGCCGCCCCGGTAAATCTAATTACCGGGGTGGTTTAAAGAATTTGAATATGTGCTTTTTACTTCATCAAAATCATTTTTTTCATCTGGATAAAATTTCCGGCCTGTATTCTGTAGAAGTAAACACCGCTGGCAAGGTTTGAAGCGTTAAAATCAACTGAATAATTGCCTGCAGCCTGATCTTTATTGACAAGCGTTGCGACTTCTTTCCCAAGTTCATCATATACTTTCAGAGTAACATTCTGAGTTGATGGGATAGAATAATTTATCTGAGTTGTAGGGTTAAAAGGATTAGGATAATTCTGTTCAAGATTAAAGTTTTCAGGAACAGTATTATCAGCCTGTTCAACTCCGGTTACTCCGGAAATTATGAAGGAAATACCATCCACAGGTATTACTCCCGTATTTGGAGATGTAGTATCGGCAGCATCAACCGTAACCTGCGTTCCGGTATTTGTAATAAAGAGATATGATATCCTTCGTGAATAACTGGAACCATCGGCAGTTTGAATTATCTGCCGTGTATCTGATCTTAATCGGAGCGCCTGCACAGTGCCGCCGCCAGGCAGAGTCATAGTCCCGTAGGCGTCCACCATATTCTCGATATGAATATTTGTAACAGATACAGTTGAAGAAATCCCTGCAATATCAGTTGAATCTGTTTCAACATAATCCTGTGTCCAGTTGGTTCCCATCGTCATTGGCACTACAACCGGTTTATAAGCCGGATTATTATTAACGATATTGGTTATCTGGAATCCGCTTATAGTTCCCTGGGCAGCCGTGCCATAAAATAATAATGCATTGTTAATTCCCACATATTCCCAGCTGTTGAGTTCATAACCCATTACGTTCGTCACACCGCTCAGACATGCCGTGGCAGCAGGAAACATCCCCGCGAAAGGAGTACCGGAAGGATCAACGCTGGTGAAGGTAGTTTGAAAATCTGCAGACAGACTACTGAAGTCCCACGAAGTTGCGCCGGTCATCCCTATATTAATGGAATTAGCCGTTGTATCATCACCAACTTCCAGTGTGTTCCCTAAACCCGCAAAAGCCTGAAGATCGGAAGTAGTTATTGTAATCTGTGCTGATACATTCACCCCTGCTAACAAGACAAAACAAAACAGTAAAGAACTGATTATTTTCATATATCTTCTCCTATTATTTAGAAATGCATACAACTCACCCTTAATCAGAGGAGTTGCTGTTAATTGTTTTTACTAAAGCTTAAGGAGGAAGATATAAATAATTCCGGTAATTAACAGCTAATTTTTATTTAAACGTGATCTTTATTCCATGAAAAAAGGCAGGTAAATAACGTGAAGATGGTACCCTGATGATACCATCTTCATTAGATAAAAATTATTTCAGCAAAGCCATCTTCCCGGTACCTGAAAAGTGTCCTGCATCCAGTTTATATATATAAATGCCGCTTGGAAGAGAAGCCGCATTGAATTTTATACTATAAGCGCCGGCGGGTTTGTATTCATTCACAAGTTCAGCCACCTCTTCACCAAGACTGTTATATACTCTCAGCTTTACAAAATCTCCGGAAGACAGACGGTAATTGATGATCGTAATGGGGTTAAAGGGATTCGGATAATTCTGACTCAGTATAAAATTGTCGGAAATCCCGCTCCCGGTTCTTCCACTCCGGTAATATTACCTATTACCCAGCCAGCTCCTTCAACATTGATCACCCCATGGTCAGGAGAAGATGTATCCGCAACAGAAAACGATACAGCATTTCCTGACTGAGTATAGAATATATAACTGATATTCCGGTAGTATACGCCCGAGGCAGCCCTTTCATCTCTTTTCATCCTTAATCCCGGTTCTGATTGCCCGCCGGGAAGAACTATAGTGCCGTACGCATCCACAGTATTTATTGTATGAAGGCTCTGACTTGATGATTGACCGGTTGAGGTTTCTGTGTTATAACTATAATCCTGTGTCCAGGTTGTTCCGTATGTCAGAGGAAACTTCAGCTGTTCCTCAGGTGAGGTATAGGTAACCGTTGTAACCATGGAAAAACCTGCGATATCCATCGAAATCACAAGTCCATCCAGGAAAAACCCCTCTGAATTAATTGAATTAAACAGCCAGTTATCCGCCTGATAGCCGAGAAACTCGCTGACATAATGCTTGCATATTGTTGCCCCGGGAAAACTACTGATGTAAGGGCAAGAGGAAGGATCAATACTAGTTGAGGTAAATTCAAGTGCCGAAACCAGATTACTGAAATCCCACGAACTGGATCCGGTATTACCAATATTCACAGAAGCTGTCAGAGTATCGAGTGATGAAACTGAGGAATTACCCACTGCACTCATGAGCTGCACATCGTTTTGAGTGATGGTGATTTGAGAGAAGGAAGAAGCACAGATAAAGAACAAGAACATAAGTAAGAGTCCCGATTTCCAGAACATTTTCTCTCCTGTTTTTAGTATAAAGCTGGAGAGCCGCGATATATGCGGCTCTCCGTTGATTAGTACTTATTTGATAAGCATTAATTCCTTTTGCGGCGGTGAAATAAATTCACATCCATTTTTTGTAACAACGACTTCTTCTTCGAGTGTAGAGGTTCCGTAATTTCTGACAGGCAGCCGGGGTTCGATTGTAAAGATCTGGCCCTCTTCCACTTTCATATATGGAGTGTCGCCATAACGCTCCCACCGCGGGAACAGACCAGCTCCGCCGTCATGAACATTTCGCCCAACCTGGTGTCCAAGTCCATGAGGATATTCTTCGTATCCTTTACCCGTAATATAATCGCGTGCAATATCGTCCATATCGCATCCTGCCACACCGGGCTTCAGCTGATCAGCAACCTTCTGAATAGCATCTCTTATTATTTCAAATCCTTTCTGCACTTCAGCAGGGGCTTTTGTTTCATCATCCTTCATCACATACCACATCCTCTGAAGATCTGAGCAGTAGCCTTTATATTCTATGCCAAAATCGATATTAACGATATGGCCTTTCTGAACTTTATTCTCAGTAGGACCTGAGTGAGCGCCTCCTGCTTCAGGACCAGTAAACACTGCAGGACAATGATCCTCCTCCCAGGCAAGTCCGTATCCTCTTTCATTAACTTTCTGCTTCATAAAATCTGCGATCTCTGCTTCAGTTACACCCGGCTTTATAAATTTACCTGTCTCATCGAATATCCTGAGAGTCTCTTTAATCGCTTCCTTCATAATTGATAATTCTGTAGGTGATTTCCTCCCGCGCAGAGCTGATACTATTTCTTCTGAGCTGACAAGCTTATTCTCAAATCCGCTGCCGGCAAGATGTTCACGAAGAATATTATACATTCCGTGGGTGATCCCGTCGGCCAGTACAGAATTCTTTGAATAGTTGATGGCAATTTTAGAAGGATCCTTTTTTTTCAGGTATTCGTTTAATGGTTCCCTTATTGATTTCACATAAGTTATCACATTCTGGTAAGTTCCGGTGCGTTTGATATTATCCTCTTCAAGTGAACCTACAATTGCGGCAGTTTCGCCGTCGCGGTTAATAATAAAAGCCGATTGCCAGGTCCAGTTTCCGCTGACAACCATATCAAGACTTGGATCATGGACTGTCGAACTTTCACGTACAAAGATCAGCCACATATCAATTTCTTTTTCATTTAAAATATTAACTGCCTGATCAATTTTTTCTTTTAAAATTTCTTTGTTCATTGTAATACCTAATATTTTTACTCAAAAAAAGATACTTCTCAAACTTATCAACAACTAAGCACGCAAGCAAGAAAATAAGAATTCCGATTAATTACTGAGTTTTTAATCAAAAAGATTGCTAATTTTTCCTGTGTTAATTTTTTAATTATGCACACTTTTATAGAAACAATGTTTGTCAAACATATCCCCTTATGGGAGCAAATCTCAAATTTTAATTCAAAAGGAAAGTCATGACTGAATATGCTCAAAGCGTACTTACCAAAGTAAGAACGCTTAATCCAAGTGAGCCTGAATTTCACCAGGCAGTTGAAGAAGTATTTGATTCTCTGGATTTGGTACTGGAAAGACACCCGGAATACAAATCAGGAAGAATTCTCGAAAGAATGACAGAACCGGAAAGAGTGATTATTTTCCGCGTTCCATGGATGGATGATCAGGGCGAAATACACATTAACCGCGGATTTAGAATAGAAATGAACAGCGCCATCGGTCCTTACAAAGGAGGATTGCGGTTCCACCCTTCGGTTAATATGGGTATACTGAAATTTTTAGCATTCGAACAGGTATTCAAAAACAGTCTTACCACCCTGCCTATGGGCGGCGGCAAAGGCGGTTCCGATTTCGATCCTAAAGGAAAAAGTGATAATGAGGTTATGAGATTCTGCCAGAGTTTTATGACTGAATTATACCGGCATATCGGTCCGAATACGGATGTACCCGCCGGTGATATAGGCGTAGGCGCAAGAGAAATAGGATTCTTATTCGGGCAATACAAAAGATTAAGAAATGAATTCACAGGTGTTCTGACAGGAAAAGGATTAAACTGGGGCGGTTCACTAATCCGTCCTGAAGCTACAGGTTATGGTGCAGTTTATTTTGCCCACGAAATGCTGAAGACAATAGGAATGGACATAGAAGGTAAGGTATTTGCAGTATCAGGATTCGGCAACGTTGCCTGGGGCGCTGTGCAGAAGATCGATCAGCTTGGAGGTAAAGTTGTCACTCTTTCCGGGCCAGATGGATTCATTTACGACAAGGATGGTATTACCGGAGAAAAAATAGACTATATGCTTGAGATGCGTGCAAGTGCAAATGACAGGGTTATCGATTATGCAAAGAAATTTAAAGCCGAGTTCCATGAAGGTAAAAGACCCTGGAGCATTAAAGCCGATGTAGCAATGCCATGTGCAACACAGAATGAAATATTTGAAGAAGATGCAAAAGAACTGTTGAAAAATGGCTGCGTATGTGTATGCGAAGGCGCCAATATGCCTACAACCATTGAAGCTTACAAAGTATTCAGGGATGCAAAAATATTGTTCTCACCCGGTAAAGCTTCTAATGCAGGCGGAGTTGCAACTTCGGGTCTTGAGATGTCGCAGAACAGTATGCGTCTCCCCTGGCCGAAGGAAGAAGTTGATTCTCGCTTACAAATGATTATGAAGAACATTCACGATACCTGTGTACAAACAGCTGAAAGATTTGGTACAAAAGGAAACTATGTTAACGGAGCAAACATTGCAGGATTCCTGAAAGTTGCTGATGCGATGCTTGACCAGGGCTTAGTATAAACAGAACGAATTATTATCAACGGCTGCCCGGATAAAACCAGGCAGCCAGAATATATTAAATGAGTAAAATCCAGGCATTTCACTTAGAAGATATCTTTGCCAACCGCCTCAAGCGATTCCAGAAACTGATGCGGTATAAGATACGTGAAATTTTACTCGTCTCAAGCTTCTACGATTTCTACCTCTTTGAAGAAGACGGCAGATTATACGAACTTATCAGGCAGGAATACCAGAATCTCAACCTCAGCCAGGCCCCCGAAATAACGCACGTGACATCGGGTGAAGAAGCTCTTGAACTTATCAGGGCGGAAAACCAGTTCGACCTGATTATCACTACTCTTCACATAGAAGATATGCACGTGGTTACCTTTGCAAATAAGATGAAGGCCGCCGGAATTAAGGCGCCTATGATCCTCCTTGCATACGATAATAAGGAACGAAAAGAGCTCATTTCCCGCCACGAAATATCGGTTTTCGACAGAATATTTATCTGGCAGGGTGATTATAGGCTGCTGCTGGGAATAATTAAATATGCGGAAGACAGGATGAACGTGGAAAGCGACGTTGCAGCTGTTGGGGTGCAGGTTATCATTCTTGTTGAGGATAATGTTAAATTTTATTCTTCCTATCTCCCGCTGATATACACCGAGATTTTCAACCAGTCTCAGAGACTGATCCTTGAAGGTGTAAACCTCACGCATAAATTTTTAAGAATGAGGGCAAGGCCGAAGATCCTTTTAAGCACCACATACGAAGAAGCCTGGGAGTATTTTGAAAAGTATGAGGAATCAATTCTCGGTATTATTACCGATAGCAATTTCAGGCACCATGGGGAAAGAGATCCCGAAGCAGGCATAAAATTTACCCGTGAAGTAAAAAGCCGGCAGAAAGATATCCCTATTCTGCTTCAGTCGAGTAATGCCGATTTTGCTGCAAAAGCATACTCTGCCGGGGCAAACTTTGTACAGAAAGGCTCCCCAAGACTGCTCCATGAATTGCGCGATTTTATGATGAATAACTTCGGGTTCGGTGATTTTGTCTTCCAGCTCCCTGATGGTTCCGAAGTAGGCAGAGCTACAAATATGAAAGCTCTGGAGGAATTCATCAGAAAGATCCCGGATGAAAGCCTGATGTTCCATGCAGAGAGAAACCATTTCTCGAAATGGCTGAAAGCAAGAACCGAGTTCTGGCTGGCTCATAAACTTCGGCCCCGCAAAGTTTCAGATTTCCGATCGGTTGATGAGTTAAGGCAGCACTTGTTGAGATCTCTCCGGAACTACCAGGAATACCGGCTGAAAGGAATTATCACTGAATTCAGCAAAGAATCATTTGATTTAAAGAATAGTTTTTCAAGAATAGGCACTGGTTCTCTTGGAGGTAAAGCAAGGGGACTTGGATTCATTAATATTCTTATTAACCACAACAAGATAAAGGAAAGGTTCGAAGGAGTCGAACTTAACGTCCCTTCAGCTGTCGTCATCGCAACAGATTATTTCGATGAATTTCTGATTGAAAATGAACTTGATGTCTTTGCTTTAAATTCAACAGATGATTCGGAGATTACAAAAAGATTTGTGGAAGCCGAAAAATTTCCCCCCGAACTTCAGCAAAAACTTCAGGAATTTCTTGAGGTTATGAAGGAACCGCTGGCGATACGATCGTCAAGCCTGCTTGAAGATTCGCAGTTCCAGCCTTTCGCAGGTGTATATGAAACCTATATGATCCCGAATAATCATCCGGATCCTGCTATCCGGCTTGCCGAACTGCTGAACTGCATTAAATGTGTTTATGCATCGACATTCTACAAAAAGGCAAAAGATTATATGAAGGCAACCGATTACCGCCTGGAGGAAGAGAAGATGGCGGTAATTATTCAGCGGCTTGTCGGGGCAAGGAGAGACGGGCGATTCTACCCGGATTTCGCCGGTGTAGCAAAATCATATAATTTTTATCCTGTACCTCCTCAGAAATCCTCAGACGGTATTGCAATGGTAGCACTAGGACTTGGTAAGACTGTAGTTGACGGAGGAAATGTGGTCAGATTCTGTCCGAAATTTCCGCGTCATATGATGCAGTTCTTTTCAACTAAAGAGACCCTGAGAAATGCACAGCAGGATTTTTATTCACTGTTATACAGCGGCGGTTCCTCCCCTACGGAAAAATGGTCTCCCGATCAGTTCATTAAAAAGTTTGATCTGTCTGTAGCCGAGGAGGACCAGACGCTATATTTTGTAGGTTCGACATACTCACCTGAAAATGATGCTGTCTATGACGGCATTTCCCGCATCGGTAAAAGAGTAGTTACCTTTGCCCCGATACTTAAACACAAGGCATTCCCTTTGGCAGATATACTCGATCTTATTCTTGAGATTGGAACATGGGGAATGGGAGTACCTATTGAAATAGAATTTGCAGTAAATCTGAAAGTTGCCGTAGATAAGCCGAAAGAATTTGCCCTGCTGCAGATGAGACCTCTTGTAATAAGCCATGAAATGGAAGAGCTGGACGTAGATCATGATACAAAAGACAGAATCCTTTGCCAGAGCGGCCAGGTTTTAGGAAACGGTGCAATTACTGACATTCACGATATTGTTTATGTGGACATTAATAAGTACGATAGATCTAAAAGCAGGAATGTGGCTTTTGAAGTAAGTCAGATAAATTCAAAACTGCTGAATAGCAAAACTCCATACCTGCTTATCGGTGTAGGCAGGTGGGGAAGTCTTGATCACTGGCTTGGCATCCCGGTTACCTGGGATCAGATCGCAGGTGCTTCAACAATAGTCGAATCAGGATTTAAAGACATTAACGTAACCCCTTCACAGGGTTCACATTTCTTTCAGAACATAACTTCATTTAAAGTAGGATATTTTACGGTTAATTCTTCAGAGGATTCCGGTTTCATCGATTGGGAATGGCTCTCAAATCAGAAAGCCCACGAGGAAATGGAATTCACCAGGCATTTGAGATTTAATCAACCTGTTATTGTAAAAATTAATGGGAGTAAAAATAAAGGAATTATTTTAAAACCGGGTAACTGATATCCCGGGGGAGAGTTTTCACTCACCACTCAAATGCGTAAAACGCGAACTCCTGATTTACGCTGGTGTAATTAACAATACAACCACACAGGAGGCAGAAATGTCAGAGTACGTCAAAAACCTTATGGCTGAGGTCAAAGCAAAAAATCCAGCCGAACCTGAATTCCACCAGGCTGTCGAAGAAGTTGCTGAATCTTTAGCGCTTGTTCTGGACAGACACCCCGAATACAGAGCTGCAAAAATCCTCGAAAGAATAATTGAACCGGAAAGAATAATCACCTTCAGGGTGCCATGGGTTGATGAACAGGGAGAGGTACATATTAATAGGGGATTCAGGATTGAAATGAACAGTGCAATAGGACCATATAAAGGAGGCCTGAGATTCCATCCGTCAGTCAACCAGGGAATACTGAAGTTTCTCGCATTTGAACAGGTATTTAAAAACAGTCTGACTACCCTGCCTATGGGCGGAGGCAAAGGAGGTTCAGATTTTGACCCTAAAGGCAAGAGTGATACAAAAATAATGAGGTTCTGCCAGGCATTTATGAGCGAACTTTTCCGCTATATTGGTCCTAATACCGATGTGCCTGCCGGTGATATTGGTGTTGGCGGAAGAGAAATAGGATTTCTCTTCGGTCAATACAAAAAGTTAAGAAATGAATTTACAGGCGTACTGACAGGAAAAGGGTTGAACTGGGGCGGTTCACTAATCCGTCCTGAAGCAACAGGCTACGGCGCTGTATACTTTGCAGCAGAAATGCTTGCTTCCAGGGGAGAATCACTTGAAGGAAAAACCTGCCTGGTTTCGGGAAGCGGAAACGTAGCACAATATACTATAGAAAAACTGCTGGATCTCGGGGCGAAAGCTGTAACCCTGTCAGATTCCAATGGATTTATCTATGATGAAGCCGGAATAGACCATAAAAAACTTGAATTTATAATGGAACTTAAAAACGTGAGACGCGGAAGGATCAAAGAATACACAGAAAAATATAAGAGTGCCGTATATACTGATCTTGATCCTAATGCCGATCATAATCCTATGTGGGAAAATAAAGCCCAGTGTGCCTTCCCGAGCGCTACTCAGAATGAGATCAATGAAAAAGATGCACAGAACCTTCTGAAGAACGGGGTATATGTTGTATCAGAAGGTGCAAATATGCCGACGACATTAGACGGCGTTAAGCTGTTCCTCGATAAAAAAATCTTGTACGGTCCCGCAAAAGCAGCAAATGCAGGAGGCGTTGCCGTCTCGGGACTTGAGATGGCGCAGAACAGTATGAGACTTCCATGGACAAGAGAAGAAGTTGATCAGCGATTACAGATGATCATGAAAAGCATTCATAAAACCTGCGTTGATATGTCCGATAGATTCGGTACCCCGGGCAACCTGGTTAACGGCGCAAATATAGGCGGCTTCCTGAAGGTTGCAGATGCTATGATGGATCAGGGTGTAGTGTAGCTGATTAATTCAGCTGAATTGTTTATTATATATGGGGCTGTCCAAAAAGTGGATTGAAGAACTTGGAGACTTTGTGGTTAATATTTAATTTCAGTATAAAATCTATGTTTTTATTGCCGCCAGGACTCAAGGACACAAAGAATCAGAAAGAATAATTATTTGCTGGACAGCCCCGGATTAACGGGGAAGGAATCAGATGAAAGTATATAAGAATTTATTATTTGCTTATTCCTTCGAAATTATGGTGGGACTAACCACCACCCTGCTTATTATTTTTATTGGTTCTAATGCAATTGGGTTTATCGCTTTTTTTGCTGTACGTCCGCTTATGCTGGATACAAAAGAAATTTCATCCGGTGATGACTATTGGTATGTGCAGTATCGATTAATAAAGTATTCTGTTTTTATAGTCTCATTCATCATAATAATCACTTACCTGATTTACAGGTTATTTCTTTCAAATGAAATTATATTCCTGCAAAGAGATAAAATCATTTTGATGTTTCCGTTCCTGCTATTCGTACACGGTTTTTTGGGTTTAATTTCTCTGAAAGGAAACTGATTTTTTGAAAGCAAACTTCGAACAGATAAGAACAACTTTTGATGACCTCTGGGTTGAACACGGTTACGGCAACCGGTTCCAGGGTTTTCAGAACCTTATGCGGCTTCGCATCAGGGATATTCTGCTTGTTTCAAGTCTCTATGATCTGTATCTCTTTGAAGAAGATGGAAGGCTATATGAACTTATCCGCAACGAATACCAGGGACTGAACCTGAGTCACTCTCCTGAACTAACACGTGTTTCTTCCGGTCACGAAGCTATTAAACTGGCCAAAGAGGAAAACAGGTTCGACCTTATTATTACTACCCTCCATATAGAGGATATGCACGCCATTAATTTTGCCAGGCTTGCGAAGGAATCAGGACTTAAAATTCCTATGATACTGCTTGCGCATGATAATCTTGAGCTAAATACGCTTCTTATAAATGAAGATACTTCCGTCTTCGATAAAATCTTTGTATGGCAAGGTGATTTCAGGATCATCATTGCAATAATAAAATTTCTCGAAGACAGGATGAACATCGAGCACGATACAAAGATGGTGGGTGTACAGGTAGTAATTGCCATTGAAGATAATCTGCGGTACTACTCCTCATTTCTCCCGCTTATTTACACAGAAATGCTGAAGCAGTCCCAAAGATTAATTTCTGAAGGAATAAACCTGTCTCACAAATTCCTGCGTATGCGTGCACGTCCCAAAATACTACTTTGTTCAACCTATGAAGAAGCCTGGGAATATTACGAAAAGTACAAGGAATTCATTCTTGGTATTATTTCAGATATTGATTTTCCGCATCATGGTCAGAATGATCCGCAGGCAGGCATCGAGTTCGCCTTAAACGTTAAAAAGGAACACAGCGATATCCCTATCCTGCTGCTTTCAAATAATCCGCATAATGAAAAACCGGCAAAAGAATCAGGTAGTACTTTTGTTATAAAGGATTCGCCGATCCTCTTAAATGAAGTAAGAAATTTTCTGAATCATTACTTCAGTTTCGGGGATTTTGTATTTCGCACTTCAGACGGCGTTGAAGTTGGGAGAGCGAACGATTTAAGAAGTCTTGAGGAAGAGTTGAAAATTATTCCCGAAGACAGTATAAAATATCACGCTGAGAGGAACCATTTTTCGAACTGGCTTAAAGCAAGAACTGAATTCTGGCTGGCGCACAGGCTGCGCCCAAGGAAGGTTTCCGACTATCCCAGCATCGAGTCATTAAGAAATTACCTGATCCACACTCTGAGAAATTACAGACATAACAGGCAGAGAGGGATTATAACCGATTTTCACAAGGAAATATTTGATCCGAGCAGTACATTTGCCAGGATAGGCGGAGGTTCTCTTGGGGGGAAAGCAAGAGGCCTGGGTTTTGTGAACACACTTATAAATAATTACAACGTTAGAAACCAGTTCCAGGATATTAAGATATTCGTGCCTGCTGGAGTAATCCTGGGTACTGAAGTTTTTGACCAGTTCCTTGATGAAAATGACCTGAGAACATTTGCATTAAACTGCACTGACGATGAAGAACTTACCAGGAGATTTGTTGAGGCGGAAAGTTTTCCCGAAGATATACTTGGTGAACTGGCAGCATTCCTCGACCTGATGCATACACCCCTTGCGGTCCGTTCTTCCAGTCTGCTTGAAGATTCTCAATATCATCCATTCGCCGGCGTATACAGAACTTTTATGCTTCCGAACAATCATCATAATGCTCTTGCCAGGCTTAATGATCTTTTGAATACAATAAAGAAAGTCTATGCCTCCACTTTTTACCAGAGCGCAAAAAATTATATCAGGTTTACCTCTTACAGGCTCGAAGAAGAGAAGATGGCAGTGATTATTCAGAAGATGATCGGTGATGCTTTTAAGGACAGGTTTTACCCGGATTTTTCAGGTGTTGCAAAGTCGTATAACTTTTATCCTCTTCCCCCGCAGAGCCCGCAGGATGGAATTGTATCAGTAGCTCTTGGCTTAGGTAAAACAGTAGTTGACGGCGGCAATACAGTTCGATTTTGTCCTAAATATCCCACCGATCTGATCCAGTTTTACTCGGTTGATGAATCGCTTAATACAAGCCAGAGAGATTTTTTCGCTTTGCAGATGACAAGCGACCATACATTTGAATTTTCGACCCACGATACCCTTCTGAAGCAGCACCCTATTAATGCGGCAGAATCCGACGGTACTCTTGCATACGTAGGGTCAACTTATTCCCCCGACAATGATACAATTTCAGACGGCATATCGAGACCTGGGATGAGAGTGGTTACCTTTGCGCCTCTTCTTAAATATAAACTCTTCCCGCTTCCCGAGATACTGGAACTACTGCTTGATATGGGTACGTGGGGAATGGGAACGCCGATAGAGATCGAGTTTGCCGTCGATATGGCAACAGGGAGGAACAAATCAAAAGAATTCGGACTACTGCAGATGAGACCGCTTGTAATAAACAGGGAATCAGATAATTTTAAAATTGAGGATCTCGACGCAGAAAGTCTCATCTGCACAAGCACACAGGTCCTTGGGAACGGAATTATCGGTGATATTTATGATATTGTGCTGGTCGATCCTAATACATTTGAAAGAGCAAAATCAAGAGAAGTAGCCAGAGAAGTCAGCCTCTTCAATTCGATGCTGATGGAAAAGAACAGGCCTTATCTGCTGATAGGTATGGGAAGATGGGGTACGCTGGATCCATGGCTGGGGATTCCTGTTAAATGGGAGCAGATTGCCGGGGCAAAGACAATAGTTGAATCAGGGTTTAAGGAATTCTCTGTGGCTCCTTCTCAGGGATCCCATTTTTTCCAGAACATTACTTCATTCATGGTAGGATATTTCACAGTTGACAGTCATAAAAATGAGGGCTTTATCAACTGGGACTGGCTGCTGCAGCAAAAACCGGAAGTAAAAAAAACTTATACCACTCTGCTCCGTTTCGAAAAACCAGTTATAGTGAAAATGAATAGACACAAGAATAAAGGAATTATTCTAAAACCTGAAATCTAAAATGTCAGAGAATCTTATGGAAGATATATCAAAAATCCCGGATGCCTGTCCCCATTGCGGACATAAACTAAGTCCGTGGCAGCAGGTACTTCTGAAAGTCGACAGGACTATCACCTGCAAAAACTGCTGGTACCGGATAATACTCGAACCTGATCTGAAGAAAGAGAATCCGAAGGACCAGGATAAATCATCAAAGTTTGAGGAAGATTGAAAATGGAATCTTACAATTCATTTCACGTAGCGCAGCAGCAGATACTTGAAGCTGCAAAAATGTTAAACCTGGATGAACCGACAACCAGGCTGCTCAGCCTCCCGCAGAGAGAATTCAATTTCACACTGCATGTAAAAATGGATTCAGGCAAAGTGAAAATATTCCAGGGCTACCGTGTTCAGTACAATTATGCAAGGGGACCAGCAAAAGGCGGAATCCGGTTCCACCCTGCAGAGACAATAGATACAATCCGGGCACTCGGATGCTGGATGACGTGGAAAACCGCCGTTCTTGATCTACCCCTCGGGGGAGCTAAAGGAGGCGTCTGCTGCAATCCGAAGGAGCTATCAGACAGGGAACTTGAGAACCTCTCACGTGAATACGTCAGGGCTATTGCACCGATGATAGGTGTAGATAAAGATGTGCCTGCACCGGATGTTTATACAAATCCGCAGACTATGGCGTGGATGATGGATGAATACGAAACTATAATCAATCAGCATCACCCGGGTTCTTTTACAGATAAACCTACACAGATCGGCGGCACGGAAGGAAGGCGCGACGCAACAGCACGCGGCGGTGTAATTACAGTGCGGGAAGCCTGCAGGCAATTGAATATAGATCCGAAGGGAACCTATGCTATACAGGGGTTCGGAAATGCAGGACAGCGCGCGGCACTGCTTCACCAGGAGATATTGGGAGGAGGCAAACTGATTGCAGCAAGTGATTCAAAAGCCGCTATCTATAATGCTGAAGGTTTTGATACAAAAAAGCTGGTGACTTACAAACTTAAAAAGGGCACGGTTAAAGGTTTCCCCGGATCAAAAGAAATTCAGCATGAAGAACTCCTCGAACTGGATGTGAATGTTCTTTATCCTGCGGCACTCGAAAATTCAATTCATAAAAACAATGCCGACCAGATAAAAGCAAAAATTATTTGTGAACTGGCAAACGGACCTACAACCCCGGAAGCAGATATTATTCTTCACAAAAAGGGCATCCATATTATTCCCGATATACTTGCAAGTGCAGGCGGGGTTACCGTTTCATACCTCGAAATGGTACAGGATAAATATGCCTTCTTCTGGGATGAAGAAACAATCCACAAACTTGTAGATGAAAAGCTGACAAAAGCCTACTACCGTGTGGATGAAGCAATAAAAGAAAAGAAAGTTCATCCGCGGCTTGGAGCAATGGTAGTCGGCGTAGCTCGTGTAGCTGAAGCGTGCAAACTCCGCGGCTGGGTCTAAGGAAAAATTCCCAGGGCGATATAAGAAGTTGCTATTCTGTCAATTGCATTAACGAAGGCCGCTGTTCTGAGGTCGGGAATCTTTTTATCTTCTTTCAGCGTTTCCCTTATCTCATTGTAGGCAATAATCATCGTTTCTTCAAGTCCTGAATTCACCAGGTCCTCCTCTTCAGCTCCGTGTATAATTATTTTTTTTGAAGAATCATTAAGTTTTTTCCCGATAGCGGTTTCAATCGAATCAACAAGAGTACGGTTAAGTTTCTCTTCATACCTTTTTCCCATCCTGCCGAACCTTATATGAGACAGGTTCTTCAGCCATTCAAAATATGATACGGTCACACCTCCGGCATTCAGAAAGAGGTCGGGAATGATCATAGTATTTTTCTTAAGCAGGATCCTTTCGGCTTCAGGCGTCACAGGTCCGTTTGCTGCTTCCGCAACAATTCTGGCTTTTATTCTTTCAGCATTCTCACTGTTTATCTGATTCTCAAGTGCCGCGGGTATAAGTATATCGCATTCTTTTTCAAGTGCCAGTGAGGTCTTTTCAATATTATGTGCATTTTTAAATTTAAGGACGGAACCGGTTTCATTTCTATGTTTTTTGACTGCATCAACATCCAGTCCTTTATCATTATAAATGGCTCCCTCATATTCAGCAATAGCTATGATGACGGCACCACCTTCCTGGAAACATTTTGCAGTATGATATCCGACGTTCCCGAGTCCCTGAACAATAACTCTTTTACCCTCGATGCCTGTTTCAAGTCCGAGAGCCTTCATATCATCCTCCTGGCAGACAGCTTCTCTCACGCCGTAATAAACGCCTCTCCCTGTGGCGGCCTCCCTTCCATGCACACCTCCCTGGCTTATAGGTTTACCTGTAACGCAGGCATACGCATCTATCTGTCCGGGATTAAATGCTGCATATGTGTCAGAGACCCAGGCCATTTCACGGCCGCTGGTGCCATAATCCGGAGCAGGAACGTCAATGCCCGGACCAATAAAATTTTTCTTTATCAGTTCAGCAGTATACCGCCGGGTAATACTTTCAAGCTCAATTTCAGAATATAATTTAGGATTTATTTTCACTCCCCCTTTCGCCCCGCCGAAAGGAACCTCGACTACTGCGCACTTATAAGTCATCAAAGCGGCAAGAGCCATTACCTCATCCTGGTTCACGGAAAGACTATAGCGGATACCGCCTTTAACAGGAAGTTTATGCTGACTGTGTTCTACCCTATAGGCCGTAAAAACTTCGATATTGTCTTTTATTCTTACAGGAAATCTCATCCTGTAAACGCTGTTGCAGTATTTTATCTGGTCAAGGAGGCCCTTCGGATATTTTGTGTGTGCTGCTGCACGATCAAAATAATTAAGAACATCATCAAAAAAACTATGCTCGCGTTTTCCGCTTACATCATTACTCATAATCTCTCCGTGTTTTATTAAAATTATTTCAAGTTAATGATTAAATGAAAATTCACAAAACGGATGGGTCAAACAAGATAAAAGGAACAAGATGAAAGGAAGAAGAACAATTGACAGGGGAGGATTATTCTGGATTGACTGATTGGTTGATTGAGTGATTGACGAACCACGAATCTCAGTTTGCCGAAATTGCAAAGGGGTTTTCTTCAAACCGTGAATCATAAGAACAGACACATCTATTAAAAGATGAAAAGACCCCCAAGATAAATTGTAAATTATTTATTTATAATACGACCGATATTTGATTCCGATTAAATATATTTTTCCGAATAAACTAAAGTTTTTTTAATTATATCTATCAGTCTGGGTGTATATTTCAGAATATCATCGAAAATTTCCTTTAATCCTTCATCAATATATTCATGTGCAATTTCATTACGAATTTCCTTTATTGTTCGTATTTCCTCCATCGTATCAAATAGTTCTCTTTTATGGGCATTATTAACAACGTCTATTAATGTTCCCTGGTTTTCAAATTCCACATCGTCAAGCGACCGGAATACTTTCCTTACCAGCAAATCGATACTTCTTGCAAAGCGTGAACTAAGAGTTTCAAGATTGTCAAATTCATCTTCTGTATATTCAACGTTTAATGTATACTGCCTGCACTTATTATATGAGTGCTCAAGCCACTTTAGCTGTTTCCTGAGTGCCTCGATATTCTCTTTTAATATATCAATGCTCATATTCTGATGCCTGTGTTATATGCCATTTTCCTAAACGGGTCAATAAATGAGCCATCATCAAGGATAATATCGAGTTTCTGTTCACCGAATTTACTGACAAAAGTACTCCTAACTCTCCTTATATCCTGGCGGTTTATTTTTTCTGAAACAATTAATATATCTATGTCGCCTCCTCTTTTACTATCGTCTGTTCTTGAACCGAAAAGAATAACTTTGGCTTTATCGTCAATTGACAAGATAACCTCCCGTAATGTGTCTGCCTGATTTTTGGATATGCGCATTATTGCAAATGTTAAAATTTAGACTAAAAATATAAGTATTATGGATAATATTCAAAGAGATTTTAAATTGTTTAGGCGAAACGGCGTTTCGTGGTGCTAAGACTCGTTCAAGCGATATAGTTTCGCTTTACAAGGGGTCAGCAGAAGCACCCGGATAGAATTTGGATAAAAAATCATTGCTTATTTGATAAAAATGTACTAATCTCTAACCGTTTAGTTTTGTTTATATTACCAACAACTATAGGTTCTGAAATGAGAGCTATATGGAAAGGTCATATTCGTTTTTCACTGGTTACTATTCCAATACGGGTATACGGAGCGGTGGAGACAAAAAATTCTATAAGCTTTAATCAGCTTCATAAAGAGGACAACGGCAGAGTAGGATACGATAAAAAATGCAAGAAGTGCGGCAAATCCTTATCGCAAAATGAAATTACAAAAGGCTACGAGTATGAACCAGACCGGTATGCAGTAATAGAGCAGGAGGACCTGGATAAAATAAAAATAAAAAGTACCAGGATAATTGAAATAGAAGGTTTTATTGATGAACAGGAAGTTCATCCTACACTTTTTGATACTCCTTACTATATAGGACCCGACGGAGAAGTTGCTGCACAGGCATATTCCCTGCTGCTGCAGACACTGGAAGAAACAGGAAAGATGGCTGTTGGAAGAGTAGTTATCCGCGACCGTGAGGATATAGTAATGCTCTCACCTAAAGAAAACGGGATGGTTATGTATAAATTAAGATATCCCGAAGAGGTAAGGAATATAAAAGAAGTGCCTCTTCTAAATGGATTGAAATCGAATAAGGAACAGCTTAAACTTGCAAAGACTCTTGTAGATTCTATGACTGCAAAGCTTTCAGAGATAAGCATGGAAGATCATTACCAGACAGCGTTAAAAGATCTGATCCGGGCCAAAATTGAAGGGAAAGAAGTAGTTTCTACAGAAGAGGAAGTAAGACCTGTAGTTGATATGATGCAGGCATTGAAGGAAAGCCTTGAACAGGCTAAAAAGCAGAAAATGCCGATGGAAAAAGCTAAAGGTAAAAAGAAAAAAGCAAAACCTGCACAAAAACAGTCGAAACAAAAGAAAACGGGTTAAGAAAAAGCAGTTATGGTAAAAGTTATTGAGTTAGATACAAAAAGTCCCTCAACTCTTGGCTATAAACGAGCCAGAAAAAGGAAATCAAAGGACCTTGAAAAACAGGGACAATTAAATTTATTCGGACAGGCAGAAGCAAAAGTATTACAACTGCCCTCAAGGTTCACCCCTTTTGAGGAAGCCCTGTGGCTGGATGAAAAAGGAGGTGCAGGTGCACAAGAGGCTTACCTTAAAGCAATTTTCGCAGAGGATTGTATTGCTGATGCAAACTGCAACCTGGGTATTCTTGAAACGCAGACTGGAAATGTGGTAAAAGCCTTCGATTATTTCACCGAATGCCTGAAATTTGAGCCGCGGCACCTTGAAGCCCACTACAACCTCGCAAACCTTTACTTTGAGCAGAACGATTACAGACTGGCAAAGCTTCACTATGAAATCGCTGCTGAGATCGAACCGGAATTCCCTAATATCTATTTTAACCTGGCATTGGTATATGCAATGAATGAAGAATATGAGGATTCATTCAATGCATTAATTAAATATAAAACCATTGCACCTCCTGAAGAAGGGGCCAAAGCCGACAGCCTTTTGAAAAGTCTGAAGAAATCCCTTACCGAACAAAATTAGTTCATAATTTACTTTAAGTAATTCTAATAATCTTATTGTTTTTAAGTTTTTAATTATTTACTTTTCTGTCAGAGAAAAATCCCATTAACAATTCCGGTTTATTTTTTGGACTTTAAAATACTAAAAGTTCATTACTTACTAAGCAGGATGAATAGTGAAAATCGGTATGATTTTTCCGGTTCATTTCAATTAATTAATTCCCCCTATATAACCAAACACAATACTCAATAACAATGAGGTATAATATGATACGTTCATTTACAGTACTTTTTTCAGTTATTATTCTGGCTTCAATGGTGTATGCACAGAACGCTCCCGAAGCACCTACGGGCTACCCTGCCGAGCTGACACAAGGCACTTCCTTTACAGGTTTCCAGTGGACACCAGGTGTTGATAATTTTAACGGCAAACTCGCAGCCATTGTTCCGACATATAACGGCGAGACGGGAATAGGACAAATGTCTCTTTATGGTATAAAATACGGATATTTTATTGCCACAGCGTGGGCTGTTGGAGGTGTTCTGGATTTTGGTTCTAATTCTTCCACCCAGGATCTGACCGGCGGCGGACAGAATAAATTCAGCAGCACAGAATTCGGAATTACAGCATTTGTAAACCGCTATTTCCAGCCTAAATTCGAAGATGTATCTGTTTGGGTCGGTGCCGAAATTTCTTTCGGTTCACTTTCATCTACACAGGAAACAACCGGCACAAACCCGAGTAAAACTGAACTTTCTGCCTCATCTCTCGGTATAGGATTGAATTTTGGTGCACAATACTTCATTGACAAAGGATTTTCCCTGTCAGCTGACTACCACCTTGGATTCCTGAACTTTAATAAACCGGAACAAACTGTTACTGAAGGAAACACCAGTGTAACGACAAAAGGTCCTAGCGCTTCGTGGTTCGGAACAATGACAGGAAGTCTCGGTATTAATTTCTATTTCTGATCTGATCTTATTTGGGCCGCCTGAATCAGGCGGCCTTTTATATTATGTAGCTGCCTGTAATGCCTCATCAAATTTATAAACTTCGTATGAAATCACTATTATTTTATCTGCTATTAATATCTCCCGAAATATTTTCTCAGCCCATACAGGAAAATAATGAATGGAAAGTTTTTTATGACAATCATAAGGTAACCGGCTGCCTTATTATATATGATCTGAATACCAATAAATATCAGGTTTACAATAAGGCAAGAGGTAAGGATGAATTTCTGCCGGCATCAACCTTTAAAATTCTGAATTCACTCATTGCACTGGAGGCCGGGGTAATTAAAGATGAGAATGAAATAATTCCATGGGATAGTGTAAAACGGCAATATGATAAATGGAATATGGACCAGACATTAAGAACTGCGATTAAGTATTCTGCCGTATGGGCATACCAGGAATTAGCAAGGAGAATCGGGGAAGAGCGGATGCAGTATTTTGTGGATACAGTAAAGTACGGCAATGGCAATATAGGCGGAGGGATTGACCATTTCTGGCTTGACGGTGATCTGCGAATAACCCCGTTTGAACAGGTGGAATTTCTGAAGCGGTTATATTCTGATAGTCTCCCCTTTTCAAAAAGGAACCTTGATATCGTAAAAGATATAATGATTAATGATAAAGGAGATAACTATATACTCAGGGGCAAAACAGGGTGGGCCGGAAGTACGGGGTGGTATGTGGGATATCTTGAAGCAAATAAAGATACATACTTCTTTGCAAACAATATTGAAATAGTAATTGATCGGGATACTGAGGCCAGGATAGCGATAGTCAAAGAAGTTTTTAAAAGTATGGATCTTTTAAAATAAAAAACGGTGTCCCGGCAATAGGCCACCGCTTTTTTGTGTGAGATGAAGAAGTGGTCTTCTAATCAATTATTTTGAAATTATTTCCATCTGAAAGCTCTTTCCCGAAATGCTCCTCATACATATTTTTATATTTTTTGAATAATTCAGAAGGGACTTCTTTTCCGTTAACCTTCATACCATTCTCATCAAGATCGAGGTTTAACTTATCACGCTCATCCTTAAGCAGGTTATCTTTCACCATTTCTTTTTTAATCTGATCAATGAATTCATTAAGCTTTTTAACTTTTAAATCAACACCATTTAGATTTATCTTGATGTTTCTGAGGTTTTCGTCAAGGTGAGCCATGGCCTCATCGAGGCCTGTTAGATCGATGCTGATATGGCTCAATTCATGCCTGTGTTTATCCATTTCATCATTTATATTATCGAGGTTCCCATTAATGCTGTCCAGGTTAATATTTACATGTACATCAAGTTCTTTCTTAAGATTCTGCATATCTTCACGGAACTTATCGGAATCGAAATCTATTCTTATCTTCTTATCCTTTAGTTTCGAAAGTTCCTCAGACAGGTTCTTCATCCCTTCCCTGAATTCCTCATTATCAAAATTAAACTCATACTTTTTGTCTTCCAGCTCCTCTTTCATCTTCTGCATATCATGTCTGAATTTGCCCATATCAGATTTAAAGTCACCCAAATCAATTGAAATATGATGAGATTTATTGTGAAGCTTATCAAGCCTGTGATATATCATATCTTTATAATCATCGATCTTATTATCCGGGACACGCTCACCGTCCTTATACAGAGAACTGATTTCCCCATCATTAAAATTGACTTCCCAGCGGACATTTTTCCCATTTTCGTCCCTGTTAAATGAAAACGTCTGATCCGCCCTGTTGTTTGCATTAAGCTGAGATACGGTTCCCTGGTTAGATGTACTGCAGCCGGTACCAAGCGCTAATACTGCTGCAGGGAAAAGCAGCAGAACAAGCCTTTTTACTGTAGAAACTTTCTTTTCCATTTTAATCTCCCAAATAGTTCGCGAATGCCGGTAGTTTGAATATTAGGACGCATGGAAGGTGATTATGTTTCGCAGATAGCCGCGTTATTGGAGGAACGTACCAAATGAAGGATAAGCGGTAGAAGCCAGCTGCGAAAGCAAAACCAGCTTAACAATTACTTAATGTTTATTTAACATCCTCTTAATTTGAATCTGAAATTTAAGAGTTAGATTAGGAGCGAATAACTTAAGGTGAATTGCATGATGGAATATATAATACAATACCTGGTGGTGATTATCCTGGCAGGGATAGCCACATACGATACTCTGCAGAGCAGGCGGAAAAACACTGGTGAAACTTCTGAAAAACCAGGAATATTTGATATAGTCAGATGATTTGCCCGCCCGACTTCGAAAAATTTATTGCATACAAATTCAGGGATTACTTCCTTCCAGGACCCGCCTTCAAGTTTTTTACTGAGATGTTTTATGTCATTAACCGCTGAGAAGACCGGATTTATTACCGATTTACACCGTTGTTAAGACGGTTCAAGGACGGTTCAACGCGATATTTCGGGGTAAGTTGTTGAATTATTAAACGATGCAGCGAAGGGTCATAAGAACTTTTATTGCTTGCGGCAAAAGATTATTTGATGAATATATTATACAGTTTTTTAGTCGGAAGAGCAAGATTTGTTTGGATTAAGGGGATTGCAGAATTTGTTTATTGAGCTAATTAATTTTTTAAATCACTGACAGCCCGCGTGATAAACCGTCCGCCTTAGCGGAAAAATCCGCCTCCCGGCAGATAAATTAAAACAGCCTCAATTGAAAACCGGGGTTAATCTTCTATTATCAATAGAGGAATCACCAGAAATTCAATAGTTGTATGTAAAATTGAAAGGTAGCGTAAATAAATTTTTAATTTGTAATCCCAAATATTTATTCCTGCCGGTCTATTTCCTCTTTTACAAGCAGCTTCGCGCCTATAATATCTTCGTGTCCCATATTTATGAGTCCCCCGATTTTCTTGATGAGATGATCTTCATACATATCAAGTTTTTTATCGATATAAATTAACCGCCAGAAATTTTTCAGCAGTTCAAACTTCTGATCATTACTGAAATTCTGGTTTATAATTTTCGTAAAATCATAAATGCTGTCATCATTCTCAAGTCGTTTCTCTGCAAGTTCCATCAGGTCGCTTACACATTCATCCTCAAGGTTAAAAGTTAATTTCATTATAGAAATAATCTTATCCCGTTCCTCTTCGGTGAAATTGTCATCGGCTTTTGCCATCTCTATGAAAAGAGTGCATGTTGCAACTTTCAGCTTTTTGTCGTGCTCATCCCGGGAAACGGGTCTTTCTTCATATTTAATCTGTTGAGGAGCTTCAGGACCATTAAATATCTTCTTCAAATAGTTTAGCATTTTCTTTACCGTTTTTTAATGAACTTCTATTTCAGTTTCATTTACAGGTTTAGGGGGCCTTTCATAAAGTTCGCATAAATATTTATAGTGCGAAGCAATATCAGGGCGGACCTGGTCCCAGCTGAATCTCCATTGCCAGTTGCCGTTCGGTCTGCCCGGGAAATTCATCCTTGCGTCTCCTCCGAGCCTTAGTATATCCTGCATCGGGATAACAACAATATCAGCAACGGAGGAATATGCAGTACGTATTAATGCGCCGGTTAAATCATCTCCAAAATAATCAAGATATTTCTGAGCGTGCTGATAGATATCATTATCATTATTTTTTTCTTTTTCGAAATAAGCGGTGGTTGTATCGTTATCGTGCGAGCCGGTATAAACCATACAGTTAGGATTATAATTATGGGGAAGAAATTTCCTCTCCATCCCCGTGCCGAAGGCGAACTGCAGTATTTTCATTCCCGGATAATCAAACTCATCTCTCAGCTTTTCAACCGATTTGGTAATGACGCCAAGATCTTCGGCAATGATGGGGAGAGGTCCCAGGTATTCTTTTACTGTTTTGAAAAACTTTTCGCCTGGCGCTTTGACCCACCTCCCTTTTTCTGCGGTTGGAGAGCCTCCGGGAATTTCCCAGTAGGCATCAAATCCCCTGAAATGATCAATCCTTATCATATCCACAAGATTTAACATCTGCTTCATCCTCAGCCGCCACCAGAGGAAATCATCTTTTTCCATTTCCTCCCATCTGTATAGGGGGTTGCCCCAGAGCTGACCAGTAGCACTGAAATAATCGGGAGGAACTCCTGCTACAAAAGTTAGATTTCCATGCTTGTCAACTGAAAAAAGTTCTTTATGAGCCCAGAGATCGGCGCTGTCGTATGCAATAAAGATAGGCATATCGCCCATAATTTTGATTCCCTTGCCGTTTGCGTAGCGCTTAAGATCCGACCACTGCTTAAAAAAGATATACTGTACGAACTTATGATAATTTATACCCTCTGCCAGTTTTTTCTTCCATTCAGCGAGTGCTTTCTCTTCTCTTTTAACGAGACCTTTATCCCATTCAGTCCATAACCCTCCCCCGTGATAATCTTTAGCAGCCATGAAGAATACATAATCCTCCAGCCACTCAGAATTTTCATCGCAGAATTTAATGAATTTATTATCTGAAAGAGAGTTTTCACTTTCAAATACAGCAAAAGCTTTCTGCAGGATTTCTTTTTTATAATTTATCAGATCGCCGAAATTCACCTTGTGGGAATCTGCACCGGGCGGATTTGCAATATCCTCATTGCTAAGCAAACCATATTCTTTCAATCTTTCGGGACTGATCAGGTTCGGATTCCCTGCAAATGCGGAAAAACACTGGTACGGTGAATCGCCGTAACCTGTAGGGCCGAGAGGAAAAACCTGCCATAATGTTTGTCCCGCAGATTCAAGAAAATCCATAAAGTTGTATGCTTCGGTTCCCAGATCTCCTATTCCGAACCTTCCGGGAAGAGAAGTTGGATGCAGCAGGATTCCTGCAGCTCTTTCAAATCTCATTGAACACCTTAAATAATTTAATTGGCTAAAATAAAGAAAGGAGTGTAAAGATGAAAAGTACAATTGATGCAGGACATTCGACGAATCCTGGTGTCAACCTTTCAGCGGGGACTGAGGTTTTTCATTCCTTTAATTCATTTGGCGAAATAATCGCGCTTTACTGTCGAGTGGGATAAATCCCGCTTTACAGGTATATATGAGCGAAACAGCGTTTCACTTTACAGCATGTGTTGAAGCGAAACAGCGTTTCGCTTTACAGGTCTGTATCCGCTTCTACAACCATATCAACAGCACCATCTATTGTATATGGAGCCTGACCGGAGATATTGCTTACTGTAATAATTGCTGTAAAACATGCACCCTGGTTAAGCAGGCTGTTCAGATATGTATTCATAAAATCGATCTGAGATTGATTCAATTGAAGAATATATGGTGAATTTGGACTCATATAATCCGATGGTGTTGTGTTCGGAATATCATATGAGAAAAGAACGTTCCCGTCACCATCCTTCAGTGTGATATTTATATCTCCTGAAAGATCAGCAGGAATTACACTGGTAGTTCTGTATGCAGCCTCTATAAAGTGAAGGCTGTTAATTTTGTCCCTGTACTCATTATAAGTTTGGGAATCCGTGCTCAGACAGTATGAGGTATTGTCTGACAACGTTGTAGCCGATCCTTCTACATGCACCGGGAAACTGAACGGGATATTCAGCGGCAGTGAATTGAACTTATCACATCCGTTCCATGCAAGCATAAGGAAAAGAAGAACTGCATATGTTCCGAATCGTATAAAATATTTTTTCATTTACTCTCCTTGTTAAAATGCAAAAGTTAAACCACCCGAAACAATAGGCTGTGCGCTAATGCTGAAATCAGCGTTAAAAACTATTACCGCAAGTTTCAATGCCGCACCAATAGTAGCTCTGAAATTATTGTCACCTTCAACCGAGGCCGAAATCGTCTGATTAGTAGCAAGACCTGGAGATTCACCTTTAATGGTGTAATTCAAATCAAGCGTAGATTTTTCATACTGAATTCCCACGTACGGCGTAAGAGGTCCAAGCGTTTTACTTGCATGGACATTAAAAGCGATATTGTTAAGCTTCATTATATCCGAAACTTCAACCCGGTTATAAAGGAACTGAACAGCGAAGTCAAGCGGGAAAAAAGGAATATACTGACTGATACTATGTGCAATACCAAAGCCGAAAATACTAAGATCATTATTATTAGCAATCTGTGTCGGTGGAAGATATCTCAATATTACCTGTGTACCTAGTAGACTTGCGCTAACCTGGGGATAAGCAACAGGAACAGAAGACTGGTTGATTCCCGGGGGCATTACTATGTATCCCAGCGGTCCTGCATAGGCAGCACCTTTATCGCCGTATACCGTAGCAGTTGGTTTGGTGGCATTATATCCCACGGCGCTGAATGTCGGTGTAAAAGTCTTCTGGTCTTCCGGAATCAGAATATACATGCCCCGGAAACTCACGGAAAAAGATAAGAATGTAGATATATCAGCAGAATAATAACCGTTAGAATTCATAGCCGTACCAAGAGAAGTGACAAATGGCCTGATGTAGTCAGAGACATTATCTTTTCCTAATTGTGCTAATCTGTCCTCTATCTGCGAAAATCCGGGTTTCGCGATGAAGATAAATAATGTAAGCAAAAGCAGGGTCTTCTTCATCTACATTTCCTTAGTTTATTTAAAGATGTTGGTTTAATCCAAGAGTCGAAATATAAGATATTATTATACACAATCAATTTACTGTAACAAAAATAATACCCTTAAAAATGATTTATTTTCACTATAAATGCAGGATTATTCGTGTAAAAGCTAATGCAGACTGATATAATTTACCGATTAATTCAGCCCCATAAGCTCCCTGGCTCCCTTCAGACTTGCTTCCGTGATATTTTCACCGCTCATCAGTTTCGCAACTTCCCTGATCTTATCATCCTCATTGAGTTTTCTGATGGAACTTGTGACCCTTTTATCCGAGGTTATCTTTTCTACAGCAAAATTAGTATCTGCCAATCCGGCTATCTGTGGAAGATGAGTGATTGCAATAACCTGATGGGAGTATGCAAGCGTCTTTAACGCCGTGCCTACCTTCTGAGCAATTCTACCGCTCACTCCCGTATCAATCTCATCAAATATGAGAAGCGGAAGTTTGTCATTTTTTGCAAGTATAGTTTTTAACGAAAGCATAATCCTTGAAATCTCACCGCCGGAAGCCACTTTAATTAATGGTTTAACATCCTCTCCAGAATTTGTAGAAATATAAAACTCCACCGCATCGATACCTTTGACATCTGCTTTATAATTTTTTCCTGAAACAACAACAGAATCAGCGGGATCACTTTCATTTGACTGATTTATTCTGACCTGAAATTTTGCTTCTGAGATCCCGAGTCCGGCCAAGACCTTAACGACATCCTTCTCCACTTTACCTGCTGCTTCTTTTCGTTTGGATGAGAGCTTTCCGGCAATTAGTCCTGCAGCCTCACGGGCAATTTGGACATGCTTTTCGAGTTTCTGAATATGCTGAGCATAATTTGCTGCAGCATCATATTCCTCCCCTATTTTATTTCTATAAGCAAGGACTGAAGCAATCGAACCGCCGTATTTTTTCTTAAGCAACGAAATCGCTCCCAGCCTTTCCCTAAGTTCTTCGAGATGTCCCGGGTCAAGATCTATTTTAGAATTATACTTCCTGATAAACTCGGCAGCATCGTGGACCTGGGCTATGACTGAACTGAACTCATTTTCAATTTCACTGAAACTGCTGTCTATATTAAGTAGTTCATCTATTTTATTTTTTATCTGGGTCAGCTGATCGTGAACCGAATTTTCCGAATCAAACAGATTTTCATACACCGATCCTGTGATCCCAAGAAGTTTTTCTGCGTTTTCCATTATGTTCAGCTCACCGCTAATCTGTTCCTCTTCACCTTCCACAGGAGACACAGCATCTATTTCCTTAATCTGAAAAGAATAAAACTCCTTCTTCTCTTTCAGGGATGACTCCTTGTTACGAAATTCAGCCAGTCGTGATGATAATTCTCTTATATCTTTATATGCATCTGCATAAGCTTTAAGAAGCTTTTCGGTACCTGCAAATTCATCAAGGAAGTCGATATGCGTTTCTGTCCGGAGTAGCGACTGATGTTCATGCTGTCCGTGCAGATCGACAAGCAGGTCACCCAGGTCTTTTATTACTGACAAAGGAACTGGGGTATCATTTACAAAACACCGGTTAGCACCTTTAAGGGAAATTTCCCTGCGTAGAATAAGCTCAGGGAAAAAATCGATCTCATTATCTTCAATCAGTTTCTTCACTTTGCTGTTGGACTCAACCTCAAAAACTCCTTCAACAACAGCCTTTAAGGAATTTTTCCTTACCACTTCCGTTGACGCTCTTTCTCCAAGCAGCAATCCCATAGCATCGATCAGGATCGATTTGCCTGCACCTGTTTCACCGGTAATAATATTAAGTCCCTTTCCGAACTCAACATCAATACTCTCGATGAGCGCATAGTCTCTTACGTGAAGTGATTTGAGCATTTTATAACTTTATTAATGAACTGAAAATTAAATGATTTTAGATGGAATTTCAAAAACAATTAAAAGGAAAGAAATGAAGATAAAAAAGGAATAGTAAAGAAGAGAATGATAGTAATAAGTTAGGTTTCGCCATAAACCTGTATGCACATTTCTGCTGCTCCATACTATTACTATCATTCCCCCTCATCAAATCGTAGGTCTTTTTTTGATGCTTTAATTTTTTTGGACAGTTTTTAATTGATGATTTATATTATTTTTTATTCAGCAGCAGGCCCGAAGCCATATAAAAACCGCAGATTGATTTTGAATCAATAATTTCACCCTTCTTAATTTTTTCTTCAATTTCCCCAAAAGTAAATTCCTTTATCTCCATGCCATATTCCCCTTCTTCGCGGTTATGTTCGCCGGGAGTAAGATCCTGCGCCAGATAAAGATGAAGAATTTCAGTACAGAAACCCGGCGTCGTAGAAATTGCACCGAGCTTCTGAAGTTTATCAGTATTATAACCTGTCTCCTCCTGAAGTTCCCTGAACGCACATACTTCCGGTTCCTCATTAAAATCGAGTTTACCCGCAGGAAATTCAAGCAGGAATTTTTCAAAAGGATACCTGTATTGCCAAACCATAATAAATTTGCCGTCAGCCTTTACAGGTACAATAACGGCCCCGCCGGGGTGAACAGCGATCTCTCTCACGCCTTCATTACCGCTGTCATACTTAATTTTATCAACCCGCAGGTCGAAGACTTTCCCTCTGAACAGTATATCTGATTCAAGGATCTTATAATTCATATTATCTCCATAATAAAAAATAAATTCCTGCCGTACGACAGGAATTTATTAGACTTAATCTCGTCTTGTGAAATCAGCCCCGGTAGGAAGAATCATAGTACGGAATAAGTTCATGTCCCAGGAACTTCAAAACAGCTGTAATTACACCAAGGTCATCAAGATAACCTACCAGCGGGGCGATATCGGGAATTGCATCAACAGGACTGATAAAATAGATCAAAGCGGCTACAACAATAGCTTTGCGGTGCCAGGAAACAAGAGGATCCCTCATATATTTTACAAGGGCCAGTATATCTTTTGCGAAGGAGATTTTCTTACCAACTCTCTCAAGTTTTTCCCAGAGATTTTCTTCAACATAATTCAATTTCTCCCTGGTTTTCTCTTCGCTTTCTCCGCCGAAATCGAGAGCATCGAATTCTTCGAGTTCGGTTAAATCAGTTCCATCCTGAAAATCCGTTTCTTTCATTGCTGCTCCTTTTTATGTTTTTCAAACCAGTCAAAAATAGTATTCCACCAAAGTTCAGCATTTTGCGGTTTAGTTACAAAATGATATTCATCGGGAAAATAAAGAAGTTCACTCTCCACTCCCTGTCTCTGCAGGGCTGTAAATAATTCGAAAGCCTGTCCTTCCGGTACCCTGAAATCATTGGCTCCTTCAACTATAAGCATAGGAGTTTTTGCATTCTGAATATAATTGCTGGGCGACCATTTTTCATATAGCTCAGGATTTTTCCACGGGGTTCCCTTAAATTCCCACTCTGGAAACCATAATTCTTCAGTGGTTCCATACATACTTTTTAAATCATATACACCATCATGAGAAACAACAGCATTAAACCTGTCGGTATGTCCTTCAAGCCAGTCGATCATGTATCCCCCGTAGGATGCTCCTGCCGCAAAGGTATTATTCTTATCGATATAACTGAAATTCTTAAGGGCATAATCCGTCGCGTTCATAATATCCTTATAAGGATTACCGCCCCAGTCGCCTGAAATATCATTAGTAAGCTTCTGTCCGTAACCTGTGCTTCCTGTTGGATTAGGGGCTATTACAACATAACCTTTTGAAGCAAATAATTGTGTGTTCCACCTGTAATGGAAATCGTCGCTCCAATGTCCCTGGGGACCGCCATGTATTAAAAGTATCAATGGATATTTCTTAGTTGAATCAAAGAAAGGCGGTTTAACCAGGATAGATTCTATTTTTCTGCCCTCGGCGCCTTTATACCAGAAAGTTTCGATGGGTATCATTTCTATATCCGCAAGGCTGTCTTTATTAAGGGCTGTAAGCTGTTTTACATTGCTTCCCTCGGAATTCATAGAAAATATTTCAGTAGGAAGGTTGTTCCTCATCTGTTCAAAATACAGCATTTTGCCGTCGGGTGAAACAGTAATTAAAGCGTTGTCGTGCTCTTTCAGCAGCATATCAACCTTTTCAGAGGCGATATCTATCTTGTAAACCGAACTGTAAATTTCATTTTCCGCTATAAAATAAATGGTTTTTGAATCCGGAGACCATTTGAATTGTCCCACCGACCTGTCAAAGCCGCCTGTAATTATTTTACTGTCGCCGCTGCTGCGGTTATAAAGCACCAGGTTCTGCTGATCTGATTCATGTCCCGCCTGCTTCATAGAAACATAGGCTAAATATTTTCCGTCGGGGGAGTAAACCGGCTGATTATCATTACCTTTACTTACTGATATTTTTTTAAGGGGTGCTGCTGAATTATCGTTAACATCCTTTAATTCAATTGAATAAATTTCATTATTAGTACTTGCAGCTACCAATGTATCGGGATTCATAGTCAATGCGATCTCTTTTCCATCAGGTGAAAAGGAATAATCATTTGCGCTTCCCAAAGCTATCGGAGGTACATCTTTTTCTTTATGAACGAAAAGGTCTGTATACTTTTTAGTTTTTGTATCCAGCAGGAACAAATGGCTGAACTTTCCGCCTCGCCACTCATTCCAGTGCCTGAACAGAAGGTGTTTGAACAGGCTGGCTTTAACTTTACTCTTTTCTTTTTCTTCTTCTTTCTGCTTGTTGCATTCATCAGTTGCACAACCGGGGTAAACCGATGAGGCAAACAATATTTTCGAACCGTCGGAAGACCAGACGATGCCGGAAGCTCCTGTTGAAATATCTGCTATCAGTTCTTCACCTGAGCCGTCATAACCGCAGGTCCATATCTTACCATCTCTGGTAAAAGCAATCTTCTTGCCATCGGGAGAAAACGCAGGACCGGACTCATTTTTATCAGAATTTTTTAAGGGACGTAAATCAGATCCATCTGAATCAACAAGATATATGTCGCTATTACCTTTATTTTCAGAAACGTTATAGGATGTAACCTGAAAGGCTATCGTTTTACCATCGGGAGACAGATCATAAGTACCGACTCTTTTCATTGCCCATAAATCATCAACGGTCAATGGATGTTTCGACTGAGAATAAGAAATAAAAGGAATAAGCAGTAGGAATAATAATAATTTTTTCATTTAAGCCTCGAATTGATTGTACCTGCAGGGAATTTGCATTTTTTATTCATATTTGTTCCCCGATCGCTTCTCAAAAATAGCCTAACTTGTTTATAAAGGCAATGTTAAGCTAATCCCGTCACATATCTTTCAGGGTTTAAAAAAGTTTGAGTAAATTGCATTTCTAAATTTTATATCTCCATCTATTCCCCGGAAAAACTAAAAGATGATATTTCTTCCAGGTACCGACCAGCAGGTAAAATTCTTATTCAGCAGTACCGAAATAAAGGATCAAAAAGTAATTATTGCCGGACCGGGAACTATTGAAATTGCCCGGAAACTTAACCTGGGTGAAGCGGCAAAAATTATTATAATAGTCGATGATTATGATTCCCTTATAACCATGAGATACAGACTGCAGCAGCAAGGTGAAAAAAATATCGAAATCCGGATGATGGAATATGAAAATACAGATTTCCGCAACGATTCTGTTGACATTTTATTCGCCCAGGCATCTCTCTCCGTGCCTAAAAGAAATAAAATCATTAAGGAAATTAAAAGAATTCTTAAACCGGGCGGGACCTTCTGTGCCGGTGAAATTGTGCTGCTGAAAGAGAATCCCCCGGCTTTTATTAATAATATCTGGGAATCTTCAGAACTGATGCCTCTTTTCATCGGGGAACTTGAAAAATATTATGAGGAGAGAGGTTTTGAAATACTCGATAAAAAGGATCTGTCATATACGCTGAGAGAATTTTATCAGTGGAGTGAAAAGAAGCTTTCAAATGAAGCCGGAAACCTGAGTGAACAGGAAAAAAGCTATTATAAAAAAGTATTAAAGAAAATCAGCCATGAGTCGAATGTATATCTGAAACTGGGAGGGAATGAATATATGGGCTTTTCAGCTTTAATTATGAGGAAGAAATAGATTGAAACGAGGCGACAAATTAGAATTTCAGATTGAAAAATATGCCTTTGAAGGGAAAGGTATTTCAAGAATACAAAAAGAAGATTCCGATGAGAGGAAATCAGGCTATGTGGTTTTCGTTAATGGATCATATCCCGGCGATACAGTTGAAGCGAGAATAACCAAAACTAAAAAATCTTATGCCGAGGCGGTTGCTGAAAAAATCCTGGTTCCCTCACCTTACAGAATAGAGGCACGCTGTAAATATTTCGGTACATGCGGAGGATGTAAACAGCAGGACCTGAATTACCAGGTTCAGCTAAGTTATAAGCATGACCAGGTAAAGGAAATTTTTGAGAGGCTCGGAGGATTAACCGGCTTTGATACGGACGATATCATTCCTTCCGAAAAAATATTCTATTACAGGAACAAAATGGAATATTCTTTTGCCGATAAACGATGGCTTACTAAAGAGGAAATAGGTTCACAGGAAATACTTGATAAAGAATTTGCTCTGGGACTGCATGTCCCGGGAGTTTATGACAAAGTCCTGGATATAGATGAATGCTTCCTGCAGTCGGAATTAAGCAATAAAATTCTGAACCTTACAAGAAAGTTCTTCAAGGGAAAAAATGTTCCGGTTTACTCAACAAAAACCCACGAGGGGTACCTTCGAAACCTCGTGATTAAGCAATCGCACAGATCAAAAGCGAAGTCAGGGGAAGATGCAGGTTTAATGGTAAACCTTGTAACCGCCTCAGAAAACGATGAACTAATGCGGGATTATTCAGCCCTGCTGATAAAGGAAATCCCTCAGATCACTACTATTATCAATAATATCAACTTAAAGAAAGCTGCCGTAGCTGCCGGAGACTATGAGAAAGTATTTTACGGAGATGGATTCATTTATGACTATATCGGTGACTACAAATTCAGGATCAGTGCAAATTCATTCTTTCAGACAAATACATTACAGGCTGAAAACCTTTATAATACGGCTTTAGAGTTTGCTGAACTCAGCGGCGATGAAATAGTCTATGATCTTTATTCAGGAGCTGGTACAATAGCCATATACGTTTCAGGCAAGGCAAAGGAAGTATATGCATTTGAATCAGTCGAACCTGCAGTAAAAGACGCTGAGGAAAATGCCGTCATAAACAATATTAATAATGTAAATTTTATTACAGCCGATCTTTACAAATCATTTCTTCCTTTACTTGAAGAAAAGAAACTCCCCAAACCTGATACAATCATAATAGATCCGCCCAGGAATGGAATGCATAAAAATACCGTTAATGATGTAATAGCCTTAGGTCCCCGAAAAATAGTTTACGTAAGCTGCAACCCAGCCACACAGGTAAGAGACATTAAAATGCTTAAAGAAGCCGGTTATGAATTAATAAAAATCCGTCCCGTTGATATGTTCCCGCATACGTACCACATTGAGAATGTAGCTCTGCTGAAAAAATGATTAGCTTGTATATTATAGGAGAACAACAACCATTGCAGCTTAATTTCTTACCTTCTTTCCTTCTTCCTTGATACTTTTCTTTTATCTTTTATAAATTTCTCTGTGAGAAGCTGTGAGAACGCGGGGCTGACTAAAAAGCAAGACAATGTCATTTCGAGAGAGTCTTCGACCGAGAAATCTTTTCGAATTCTAAGGTTTCTTCCCTCGATCGGAATGTCAGGGTTACTTTTTTAGTCAACCCCTTATGCTTCCTTGTTCCTTCTAACCTTCTCACCTTCTTATCTTCTTATCTTCTTATCTTCTCACCTTCTGACCTTCTTACCCCCTTACCTCCTTACCCACCGGCTGCGATCTCATTTCGAATTATCCACCAGCAGTACAAATTCCCCCTTCAGATTTTTCTGTTCTGCGATCCTCAAAATTTCCTCTGCTGTTCCCCGGTAAAATATTTCACCTTTTTTAGTCAACTCGAATGCCAGTACAACCCGGGTGTTCTTACCAATCATTTTTACGATATCTGCGAGCAGCGCCCGTAGTCTGTATGGCGTATCAAGAAGTACAATTACGTATTTCATGTATTTCAGTTTATAGAGTTCCTGCCGCCGGATATCCTTCTTGGGGGAAAGCCAGCCGTAGTAGAAAAATTTTTCGAAATCCAGCCCAGATCCCGTCAGAGCAGGCAATAAAGAATTAGCACCGGGCACCGGTACGATATCAATTTTCTGAGAAATACACACTTCAACAAGCAGGTGCCCCGGGTCGGAGAATAAAGGTGTTCCGCAGTCCGATATCAAAGCTGCATTTTGTCCATTTATAATCCTCAGCAGTATATCGTTAACAGCTTCCTTTTCATTATGTTCATTAAGGTCAATAAGTTCTTTTTCAATCTTATATTGCGATAAAAGCCTCCTCCCCTCTTTAAATTCCTCGCATATAATAAAGTCTGCCTCCTGCAGTACCTTTAATGCTCTAAGTGTTATATCATCGTAATTACCGATGGGAGTGGAAACCAGGTATAGTTTTCTGTTCATAGGCCGAATTATTTCTATAAAATAGTAATATTAGATTGTCACTGTATACAAATGTACGTAATTTTAGGATGCCACTTTAAATGTAATTTTGGATTAATGGCTAAATTTATCATATCATTTTATTCATATAACCCGACCGATGAAATTTCAACTTATATAATTCCATCTATTCTATTCACAAACAAAGCAACCGGGGCTATTTATGTACTTAAATAAAACCATAGCAGTATATTTTATAATTCTATCTGCTTTTATATATGGGCAGGATTCAACTCAGACTTTTCTTGATTTAAATCCGACAGGAGTTTCCGAATTCCTCAGCCTCCATCCTGAATACGACGGCAGAGGCACAATAATCTTCATTCTCGATACCGGAGTTGATATGGGCATTGCCGGACTTCAGAAAACCTCAACCGGCGAGAATAAAGTTATCGATGCCCGTGATTTTACCGGAGAAGGAGACATCCCTATCTATAAGGCGGATGAAGACGACAACAATTTTGTAAACGAGGATAAGGGCTACTCTGTTAAAGGAGCAGATAAAATAAAATCTCCCGATGCGGAATATTATATCGGTGTTCTTACCGAAAAGCAGCTTATCAATTCAAACTCAGGTTCAGCCGATCTTAACGGCGACGGCGATACAAATGATAAATATTATATGGTTACTTATAAGGACCAATCGGGCGACTGGATAACCTATTTTGACATGAACGGTGACGGTGACCTTTCTGATGACCAGCCTTTAAAAGATTATGATAAGGAACAGCAGGCTTTTCATATAAAAACCACAAAGGCACTTACCCCTCTGACATTTGCCTTACACGTATTTCCGGATGAAGGTAAAATCTCGCTATTCTTTGACGATGGATTTCACGGAACCCACGTTGCAGGTATTGCCGCAGGTTATATGATCGACGGATCCACAATTAACGGTGTTGCTCCCGGAGCAAAGATAATAGCATGCAAACTGGGTAATAATCTTTTTACCGGGGGAGCCACGGTAACTGAGAGTATGAAAAAGGCTTATTTGTTCGCTGATAAGATTTCCAAAGAAAGAAAAGAGCCGTGTATAGTCAATATGAGCTTTGGAATAGGCGCTGAAATTGAAGGGCGTGCCGAAATGGAAAATTTGATAACAAAGCTGATGAAGGACAACCCGTATCTTTATATATGTGTGGCTAATGGTAATGAAGGCCCGAGTGTTTCATCGCAGGGACTTCCATCATCTGCTGATTATGTTTTTTCTTCGGGGGCTGTCCTGACTAAAAGTGTGGGAAGGGACCTTTACGGTGCCAGGCTGAACCATGATATCATACTTTATTTTTCTTCAAGAGGCGGTGAGGTAGATAAACCGGATGTGGTATCCCCGGGTGCGGCTTTTTCTACAGTCCCGAATTATATGCCTGCGGACAGGTTCTGGGGAACAAGTATGGCATCACCATACACTACAGGTGTTATGTCGCTTCTTCTAAGCGCTGCAGCAAAAGAATACCCGGATACAAAGATCCCATCGGAACTGCTGTATGAAGCGGTAAGGCAGAGTGCTACTTATATGGAGAATTATAGCTGGATCGATCAGGGCCACGGATATATAAATGCAGCGAAAGCATGGGAATTGCTGAAGAAATTTGTTGACCAGGGTGAAGTAAAGAATTATGAACATTATACGATTACTTCCCTTGCGCCCAATATGCCTGATGGTAAAGCACCTAACCTTTACTTGAGAGACGGCTCATTTATTACGGGAAAAGAAAGTTTTAATTTTATTGTACGGAGGGATAATTTCCAGAAGCAGGCAAATTTTTACAGGGGATTCAATATTAAAACAGATGCCGACTGGATAAAACCGGTTCAGAAGAAAACCTATATACGCAACGATCAGCCGACTGCAATAAACATCCAGTTTGATAAATCCAAATTGACCAAACCCGGACTCTACTGCGGCAGGATCTCGGCAACCCGGGATGATTATACAAAAATGCCTGAGTTCGATATGCTGGCCACCGTAATAATACCCTACGATTTCAATGCTTCCAATGACTACAGTATGGAATGGAAAAATGAGAAGGTAAATATAGGTATGGTAAACAGGTATTTCGTGAGAATACCGGCCGGTGAGACAACTATGCATATTGAACTGAGTAAAGCAGGCAAGGAATACATCCTGGCCCGCTACAGGATAGCAGACCCCGATGGAAGACCCATTGAACTCTCTAATATGCTGTCTTCACAGAATGATAATGAATCTATCGGAGGCAATTATTACAATTTTGAACCCGGTGTATATGAAGTGATGGTTGAAGGATACTTCCTTGCCGATACCGTTTCAAATTACAACCTGAAGGTTGACTTCAATAGTATTAAGAGAATTGACAGTAATGAACTTACCGGAACAAGTAATACTATTGATGTTATTAATTATTATAACGAGTTGAAGTCTTATTCGGTTGCGGGACAAATTAAGGGATATGTCGTGACCCATGAATTTAAATTAAACGGAAAAGATACCTACAAATATCCTTTCACATTTAAACCCGGTGAAACATCCAAGACGTTTAATCTCATCCTGAGCAAAGAAGATTATAACAAAGTAACCGATTTCTCTTTCCAGGTGCTTGATGACAGCGGTGTTGCTCTTACCAAAGATGGTCTGAGCTACAGGACAGGATCTATTACCATAACCGCCGGAGAAGTTAACGACGGATCAAACCTGACTTTCGAACTTGTCCCTGCGTTCACAAATGCTTCGGACAGTATGACAGTAACTGTAAAAGAGGAAACCGAAATGGATTCTCAGCCTCAGTTTTCAATCACAGGAAATTCAAGAGGAAGTTCTTCACTTTATCCTTCAATTGCACAGAAGCTGTACCTGAATTATTCAGACCCCTCTTACAGCATGCCGGAAGGGTCGCTGGTTTACGGAACTGTTACATTTACATCTTCCGCATCGCAGAAAACTGAATACGAATTACCAATTACTATCAACTTTAAATAGGGTAATGTCTTATGAGTGAACATATAGAAAAAGTTAAAGGCCTTCCGGAGAATGCATACACTGAGCTGAAGCCGGGAGAGGAGTATGTCCCGATAATGAAGCCCGGTCAGAATCCGAAGGAGGTTACTCCTTATTCAGTGACAATGGGTTTGCTGATGGCTGTCTTGTTTTCTGCAGCTGCTGCTTATCTTGGACTAAAGATAGGTCAGGTTTTTGAAGCAGCTATTCCCATCGCGATTATTGCAGTCGGCCTCTCGGCTGGAAGTAAGATGAAAGGAGCAATGGGGCAGAATGTAATTATTCAGTCAATAGGGCAGAACTCAGGCTTGATTGTGGCCGGTGCTATATTTACGATCCCTGCCCTGTACATTTTAAATCTGCAGGCTCATTTCTTCCAGATATTTCTTGCTTCAGTATTCGGAGGCGTCCTGGGAATCCTGTTCCTTATTCCTTTCAGAAAATATTTTGTTGCAGAAATGCATGGGAAGTTCCCTTTCCCCGAAGCGACTGCCACCACTGAGATCCTTGTTGCCGGAGAGAAAGGCGGAAAGCAGGCTCTTGTACTTGTTGCAAGCGGTTTGATAGGCGGTATTTATGATTTTGTGATTGCAACTTTCGGCTGGTGGAGTGAGACCTTTACTACGAGGGTTTTTGGATTTGGTGAAGTTCTTGCCGATAAATTCAAACTCGTATTTCGTCTTAATGTCGGTGCAGCGGTAATGGGATTAGGCTACATAGTCGGTTTGAAATATGCCGCGATAATTTGTGCTGGTTCATTTGTTTCGTGGTACCTGCTGATTCCCGTTGTATCATATATCGGTGCTGATCTCGCAGTTCCCCTCGGAACAGGGGTTACCAAACTCATAAACCAGATGAGTGCGGAGGAAATATTCAGGAATTACATCCGTCACGTGGGTATAGGCGGAATTGCAATGGCGGGCATCATTGGAATTATACGTTCATCAAAAATCATCAAGGGCGCAGTTACCATGGGTGTAACGGAACTCTTCCAGAAGAAAAAAGCAGATGATGAACATGTAAGGACCAACCGGGATCTTTCGATGAAAGTAATTGTTTTTGGTCTTATTATCACAACGATCCTGCTGCTTGTATTTCTTCCAGCTCGGAGTAGTACATAATATCGGCTGGGCGCTCACAGGACTGTTTATTGTAATGCTGATCGCATTCCTGTTTACAACCGTTGCCGCCAATGCAATTGCTATAGTCGGCACAAACCCTGTAAGCGGAATGACTTTAATGACATTAATCCTTTCTTCCATAATTTTAACGTCGGTTGGTCTTAAAGGTGAATCAGGAATGGTTGCCGCACTGATAATCGGCGGCGTTGTCTGCACGGCACTATCGATGGCAGGCGGCTTTATAACAGACCTTAAGATCGGCTACTGGCTGGGAACTTCTCCTTATAAACAGGAAAGATGGAAGTTCCTTGGTGTTTTAGTATCTGCTTTAACAGTAGGTTATGTTATAATGATACTTAACGATACATACGGGTTCACCGGTGAAGGCGCTCTCGTTGCACCCCAGGCAAATGCAATGGCAGCAGTAATACAGCCTCTTATGGCACAGCAGCCTGCACCCTGGATGCTTTATATTGTGGGAGCGATCCTGGCACTTGTACTAACAATGATTGGTGTTCCGGCACTGGCCTTCGCTCTCGGAATGTATATTCCACTTGAACTGAACACTCCTCTGCTTGTCGGCGGATTGATTGCTTACTTTGTTTCAACAAGAAGTAAAGACGAAAAAGTCAATAATGCAAGACGTGAACGGGGCACCTTGATAGCCTCCGGATTTATTGCGGGCGGTGCTTTGATGGGAGTAATAAGCGCATTCCTCAGGTATCTCGGGTATAACTGGGTTAACCTTGAATGGGCTGAATCTCATTCTGCAGAATTACTTGCCCTGATAATGTTTGCATTACTTTGTGTCTATATGATCTGGGACGCATTGAGAGGAAAACCGGAAGCAGAATAAAAAGGAATCAACCTTTTTTCAAAGAGCCCGTCTTTTATGACGGGCTTTTTTTTGACTTCAAGAGAAATTGATTTTAAAGTTTGTGTCCCGGTAGCGGGAAACTTGTAGAGCGATTCGCTGAATCGCTCTTCGAAAATCAGTAAATCCTTACTAAAAGTGTGTTCCGTGCACCCACTTAAGCCTCTGTAAATTCATCGGAGACTCACTGATTTTATACTTACCTTCGATAATTTTATCCAAAAATCATTATTTTGCCTGATGTTAACAAATAATTTATCATGTAAATGAATATTCATCCCACTGCGGTTATTGATAGTGAAGTCACCCTGGGCGGCAATGTTGAGGTTGGGGCTTACTGCGTTATAAGAGGTAAGGTTGAGATCGGGGAGGGCTGTATAATAAAAGATCATGCCGTATTATACGGACCTCTGGTACTCGGAAAAGGAAATGTCATCCATCCCGGGGCAGTTATAGGAAATATTAACCAGGACCTTAAGTACAAAGGAGAACCATCCCAGGTAATCATCGGCGATAATAATTCCATAAGAGAATTTGTGACCATACAGCAGGGAACTATTGCAAATGAGGGGAAGACCATCATAGGCAGCAACAACCTGATCATGGCATATTCTCATATCGCTCACGACTGCATCCTTGGTAATAATATCATCATTGCAAACAGCACTCAGCTGGCAGGACATATAATCATAAAAGATTTTGCCTATCTCGGCGGACTAGTAGGTGTTCATCAGTTTGTAACTATAGGACGAAATTGCTTCGTAGGATTTATGAGCCGCATCAATCGCGATGTTCCCCCATTTGTAATTATGGAAGGAAATCCTTCGCGTGAAAGAAGTATAAATACAGAGGGACTCAAAAGAAAAAATTTCAGTACTGAAGATATTTCTGTTTTAAGAAAGGCTTTCATTATTCTGTTTGTAAGCGAAGTGCCTAAATCAGAGAAAATACAGCTGCTTAGGGAGGACGAATTTGCCGGGAATCAATTTGTCAGGGAATTGGTTGCCTCCGTTGAGTCAAGTGCTTCGGGTAAAAACGGCAGAGCCCTGGAAGCAGCAAGAAATAAATAATGATCATTCTCGCTGAATTACTTTAGCATGACTTCCACCGAAAAATCAACAGGTTCAAAGGATCTTCTTCCTCCTCCCTCAGGTCTCATTCCTCCGCCCCTGTTTCCTCCCGGGAAACCGCCCATACCGCCGGGTCTATTCCCTTCCTGACCTTCTCTTCCGCCAAAATTGTTCCTCTCCGGTTTTTCAGTTTCAAATTTAATGAGGAGTTTTTCGCCGGGATCTGCATTGATTCCATATTTGTTCTGTTCATTTACTTTAAGAGGAACCCTGAGTTCATAAACATACTGATCATTTTTATACCCGAGCCTGGCAGTTAAACCGCTGCTGTCGGAAATAGAAATCACTGTTAAGGGAAAATTGTCTTTATTCAGAATCCTGATCTCATCCTGGTTTTTAATCATTTTTGTAATCATCATTCCTCTTCCTTTTTCCTGAAACTCTCCGGGGTTAATCATTATCCTGGATTCATTCACTATATTATGAAGAGGATATTTTATGCCGATCGTGTTATCATTTTTATTTTCATTTTCCACCCAGACAGTAAAACCACCCGCGAACATCGGCATAATTTTGCTCATATCACTTGCAGCAAGGCATAAATAAAGATAATCATTATCATTCGATACACCGACAGCAACTTTTTCGTCGGGAAGATACTTCAGGTTTGTACCCCAGTCAGATGCGTCGCCGTTTATATCTATTTTTCCGGGAACAGGGGTGCTTGTTAGTTCGGTTGTGCTGCCGCAGCCGAATATCATCAAAGCTGCCGATGCCAATACAAGTATTGATAATTTTTTCATCTCTTCTTCCATATGGATTGAAATTATATCTTTAATATTATTAGACAGTTTCAACAAATTTAAGTTTAATAAAATGATATTGTGCGGAATCAATACTGCACATAACGTGATTTTTAACGCAATCCCAATAATAGCAGCAGCTTATTACAGGAAGGAAGTAATCTCAGAAATGTCTTTCTTATTAATATCCGGAACTTTTACTCCCTTAGCCGGGCAACCCGCCGCAAGAATTAAAAAAGGTTTTTCATTAACAGGGCGCTTCAGAATTTTATTAAGGAACCCCATCGGACTAGGAGTATGGGTAAGTGTTACCAAACCGGCGAAGTGTAATGCAGTGATCAGAATTCCAGCAGCAATACCGGTTGATTCCATTGAATAGTATTGTTTTATCTTTTTACCATCTGTCATTATATCATAACTTTTTGAAAAAATAACGATCAGGTAGGGGGCGGTTTCAAGGAACTGCTTATTTTCATCCGTTCCGAGCGGAGCAATTGCCTTAAGCCATTCTTCAGGCGCACGTTTTGAATAGAACTCTCTCTCCTCTTCCTCTGCTCCTTCCCTTATCTCACGCTTAACTTCTTTATTTTCAACAACAGCAAAATGCCAGGGCTGGAGATTTGCGCCGCTGGGAGCTGTGCCGGCTGCTTTTATACAGTTTCTTATTACTTCCACAGATACAGGTCCGGGAGAGAATTCCCGTACTGACCTTCTTTTCCTGATTTCTTCATAAAACTCCGCCGACCTGCTTATCATTTCAGGTTCGGGAAGCTGCCTGAAGCCGGTTAAAGGAATAAATTTATATTTCATATTCTATCCAATTATAAAAACTAGGTTTTCCCAATCCAGTTATTATCATTTTCAGTAAAAGCTGTCCTTAAAGCGTTAAATATATCATCCGGCAGCTTTCCTTTTTTAACAGCTTCAATGGCTGCTTTCAAATGTTCAACTGAGGATGTTCCGATTATCGCAGAATCTACCCCGGGCGCAAATGCGGAAAACCTGATAAACAATTCCTCAGGTTTTATATCAAACTTTAAATTCATTCTGTGCCAGCGGACCCAGTATTCTTCGGCATAATTTCCTGCGGGTCTTTCATTGTATTTCCACAATGCATTTGCTATAGGACGTTTAGCAATGACACCCATTGCGCTTTCTTTTGCTTTGGGTATCAGATCAGAAAGATCCCTCTGATCAGCTACATTTACAGATGTCTGTAAACTATCAAACCTTCCGCAATGAACTGCATAATTCAGATCTTCATTTTCACCCGAGTAGGCAGCTGCTTTTATCTTGCCGGAGGCTTTTGCTTTATCGAGGGCATCTATTACTTCTCCTTTAATAAGGATTTCCTTTGAGCAGGAATGAAGATGGACTATATCTATATAATCAGTCCTGAGTTTTCTAAGAGCCGCATCTATTCCTGCTGAAATTATATCATACGTCCAGTCATTATATCCCGGTATATCATATCCCACCTTCGTAGAAAGAATAAACTCCTCCCTTCTGTATGAAAGAAATGCACCTATTCTTTCCTCTGATAAACCATATCCCCTTGCCGTATCAAAAAGGTTTATTCCATTATCTAATGCAAAATTTAAAAGCCTGCCGGCATCAGTGTCGGATAATTCATTTCCACCGATATGACCCGCACCAAATCCAACTGCGGAAACTTCAAAATCGTTTCGTCCGAATTTTCTCTTAATCATAATTCTCCGGGATATTTTGGTTCACAGTGTAAGGATTTTAAAAAGCAAAAGAGTTTAGATAACTCACAAATAAGTTTAAAGTTTCTTAACCGGCTGATAATTATCTATGTATTTTTTAAGTTCAGCCAGGCTGTTTGGATCGCCGATAACTGTGAGGTAATCTCCGTCTTTAAAAGCGGTGTTGCCATTCGGGACAATTGTTTCTCCTTCCCTGCGGAGAAAAGCAACCAGGCAACCTTTAGGAATATTTATATCCCGCAATGCCTTTTTAATTAAGAATGAAGAGGATTCATGTTTATTAATATGGATCATCAATAGTCTTTCATCATGAAGGAGAGCTTCTTTCAGTTCCTGTTCGTTCTCTGCCTTTTCCCATTCTGCTGTAAAATTATCATCCTCTACCCTTCCGGCAATTTGAGCGAGGATCCGCAAATGCTGTGTGGGGTCTTTCTCAGGACTTACAAGGAAAAAAAGTGCTTTAACTACTGCCTCATCATCCTGCTTGCCGGTAATCGGATTATTAAATTTTATATGAACTCCCTTAAGCGCTCTGACAAGTACCATCTCTGCCTGTGATATATTTTCCAGTCTGAAATGCGGTAAGGCTATTCCGTGAGTAACCGGTGTTAGTCCGATTTTTGTGCCTTCATTGAACTTATTTGCAAGTGTATCTGCATCGACATAAACCGCCTGTTCAAATAACACTGCCGCCTGACCGGCCACCTCGCTGAATTCGGATTTCTCCTTAACATCAATAACAAAACTTCTTGTGACGATTTCATCAAATGGATCTGCTTCTCTTAATCCCTTTTCTTTTAAGATACCCCTGAGCTCACTATCAAGTCCGCTGTACCTTGATCTTCCCAGCCGTTCAAATATATGATAGACAGCTCCCTGCCTTTGTACTTTGCCATATGCAAAATACCTGTACCATAGTACTGCTGCAGCTATCAAAGCTGATGAAAATGATATCGCCAGCCAGCCCATTTTATATATTAGAAAGATTGCGGTAAATATCCCTATAAGCTGCATCCATGGATAGAACGGCGATTTGAATCCCGGATCATAAGATTCAATTCTGCTTTCGCGCATTACTATTACCCCCAGGCAGACAAACGCAAACATCAATAACTGAAAGGCACTGGCAAGTTTTGCAATTTTTGTCGGGTCGAAAAAAATAATTATTGCAACAATTATTGTGATAGTTAAAATGATCGATACATATGGGATTCCCTGCGAAGATAGTCTCTGAAAGATATGAGGCATTATATGATCGCGGCTCATTGCAAAGGGATACCGGGAAGCACTGAGTGTTCCTGCATTTGCTACAGAGATAAAAGCAATGATGGCAGCTATCGAGGTTAATATCACTCCCGTCGGACCGAAGAATTTCTCAGCCGCAGTTGCAGCTGGAGTAAGATCGCCTACAAGTTCTTTCATTGGGATTACACCGACCATAATTGCAGTTCCCAAACCGTAGACAATGAAAGAAGTTCCGAGTGAAAGAAAAATTCCAAGGGGAAGGTTTCTTTCGGGATCCTTTACTTCCTCGGAAAGACTTGCTACCTTGGTAATTCCGACATAACTGATATAAACAAGTCCTGCAGCTGAAAATATTGCATTAAACCCGGGATCAAGAAATCCTTTGAAGTTTGAGAAACTGATTTGAGGAACTCCCCCTGCTAAAAATACAGCAAGAATAGATAGCAAAACCATCACAAGAATTACCTGGAGTTTACCGGTGCCCTTAACGCTGAACAGATTAAGTATTCCAATCAGGATGGCAAGTGTTACTGCCACGGGAACGATTGAAACCGAGGGGATAAAAAGAGCTATATATGCTCCCATACCAATAAGAGCAAAACAAACCTTCAGTATAAGGGCAAGCCAGGTTCCGAGACCCCCGATAGTGCCGAACATTGGCCCTAATGTTCTATCCATAAAAAAGTAGACGCCTCCGGCCCTCGGCATTGCAGTTGCAAGTTCAACAACACTGAACATAGCAGGAATAAGCGGGACAACTGCAAGAAGGTAGGCCAAAACAATTGCAGGTCCTGCAATAGCGGCTGCAAGCCCGGGAAGCAGAAAAAATCCGCTGCTTAATGTAGTACCCGTAGCTATAGCATATACATCAAGCAGTTTTAGTTCTTTTTTTAATTTCCGCTTTTTTATTGATTCAAACATAAAGGAATTCAGTTAAATTAATGAAGATGTTCCGGTCAGGTGAACCAGCTGATTATTTCCAGTCGCCGATCATTTTTCTTATCAGGGCGATCTGCGCAACATGATACGAATTATGCTGTGCTGTTATCAGAACTTCCCTTAGATATGTATGTACCTGGGCATGAGGAATGGCATCAGTTATATCACTTCCACGGCTTTTAATAATTTTCAGCATTTCATCCCTGTCGGAAATACACTGATTCAGAGAGTTGTTCCATTCTTCATCTGAAACCTGGTCTTTGTCAGCCGGCCAGTATTCATCAGGCCAGGACGGTGATTTCCATTCAGGGTCAACCATATATTTTAATATGTCTTCCTGCGTAATTCTTATATGTTCCAGTTCATCCCAGACTGAGTGCAATCCCTCTTTCGGTTTCTTTGCCCGGTTTTCAGGCTTCAAACCTGTTAAGGAATTTTCAAGAGAAATGTGAGCCTGCTCTTTACTCAACAGGTTTATAAGTTCTTTCGTTAATACTTTTTCATCCATACTCCTGCCCTCCTTGGTTTTTAGTATCTAAAATAAAACTATTTACCCGTGTAAATGTACCTGATGCAATATATTTAAGGAACTACCTGGTTCCCGTTTTCATCTATCGCAGTTAATGCATTTACCGGGCATACAGAACATGCTTCTATCAGCATCTTCTGTTCAATTTCACCAATATCCTTTTTGAAAGTGACAATCTTTTGATTATCTAATTCGAAAACTTCCCCTGCAACCCGTATGCAGTTGCTCGTTCCTATACACATATCTTCATCAATAATTATTTTTAATCCGCGTATAGTTTTTTCCATAGGATTCCTCTCCCTTAAAAAAGATGAAAATGAATTGATTTGAATATACAGTTTGCGCAATAAAAAAGAAATCAGATAAGATTATATTGTTTTAATATAAAAAGTCCCGCAGTAATTGTAATAAGTGAGGCAAGGGTTGTCATAAGTAAAATGTTTGCAGCTAATTTACTATTTGAGCCCATCGCTTCAGCCATGATAAAACTTGCAATAGCGGTTGGGCAGGCAAACAGGATAAATAAAATACCTAGATCATATCCCCTGAAGCCGAAAAGGTAAGCACCGTAAGTCATAACTAAAGGGAAAAATATTAATTTCAGTGCTGATGAGATTACCGAAAGTTTAAATCCTTTCTTTATTTCTGTAAAATTCATGAATCCTCCGATGCCAAGAAGTGCGAGAGGAAGCGCAAGGGCTGCAAGATAGTTAATCGTACGGTCAACAATAAACGGAAGCTCTATTTTGAAGTAGGAAAACGGTAAAGAGAATATTACAGCCAGGATAAGCGGATTCCTGACTATTTCAAATATGGTATGACCAACATTCATTTGCCGTTCTTTTCTAAGAGGAACCGTTAATGCAATTACTGACAGGGTGTTGTATAAAGGGATCGTAAATGCAAGAAGAAGTGATGCTTTTCCGAGGTTATTTACTCCGTAGACGTTGGCAATCAGTGCCAGCCCGATAACGGCAAAGTTTCCTCTGAAACTTCCCTGTATAAAAACTGTCCTGTCTGTAGCCGTTTTAACAGCCGGAATCGATATCAGCCAAACAAAGAAAAATGTCAGAAGGGTCCCGATATAAGAAAAGCCTATGAGTTCCAGGTTGAGGATTCTTGACAGATCGGTTTTTGCTATTTCAATAAAGATAAGGGCAGGAAGAGAGACGGAAAAAACAATTCTTGATGACAGCTTTACAAAATTATCATTTATCATTCCCAGCTTTTTCAGGAAATAACCCAGAGCAACAATTAAAAAAACCGGGGCAACCAGGCCCGCAACTACAATTAAATTCTGCACTATGAAATAAAATTATCTCTTATGGTTATGTGATTTATTTGCATATCCGCGAAATTTTTTCCTTTTCACACAAATCGGTTTACACAATCTGTCCGGCAGGATTGTCATTAAACCTTATAAAATAAAACGATAATTTCATGCTGTGAGAGATTCATCACTAATTATTTCTCAGAGTAAGACATATCAGCACTAATTCAGTCATAAATTCCATAATAAAGAAGACACATATGTTTTTTTCAGTAACCAAATCCATGGTACAATATCTGTTAAAGATTATGTATGAAAAATCTCCGGATTTTGGAATAGTGACTGGAAACATTAACCCTGCGTAAAATTATTAATAAAATAAACACTTCTCTAAAATACATCAATAATATGAATGGTGCGAAAATGAAAAAACTAATCTATTTAATACCTGTAATACTTCTTTTTTTCTATACAGGCTGCTCGGAGGATAATTCAACCAACCCTGCCGGCAGCGGCCAGGGGCAATTAAAAATCTCGATGGTTGACTCCCCCGCACAGTATGATCAGGTTAATATTGTCGTCACACGTGTTGAAGTTCACATGGCTGACAGTTCTGAAGGAAGCTGGATGGTGGTTAACCCTGTGCCCCATACCTATGACCTTCTTCTATTGACAAACGGCGCCAGCGTTGTCCTCGGCGATACCTTTCTTACAGCAGGACATTATACCCAGATCCGCCTCATTCTGGGCGAGGGAAGCAACGTGGTTGTAAACGGAGATACTTTACCCTTAGTTATCCCGAGCGGTATGCAGACAGGTATAAAACTTACTCATGAATTTGATATTGAACCCGGCAATCTCTATGAACTTATGCTGGACTTTAATGCTCAGCAGTCAATACACGTAACAGGAAATGGTGTATATATGATGAATCCTGTTATACGGGTGATGCCCGTGGTAACTTCGGGTTCCATCTCAGGACAGGTTTTGCCTTTAGATGCTGACGCCAGTGTCTGGACAGTGTCCGGAACTGATACTATCTCTACTTTTCCTAATAGCGGAGGATTCTTCGGACTTATGACTCTCCCTGCAGGCACTTACGATGTTCATATCGATCCTGATAACCTTGCTTACAGTGATAGTGTGGTAACAGGTGTGGAAGTTACTGCAGGCAATAATACCGACATAGGAACTATCAATCTTTAATTCTAATTAATTAACCCCCGGTCATTAAATAAACAGGATGCCGGGGGTTTTTTATGGAGAGCAATATTTTTGGTTCAGATCAGATTCATTTTAAAAGAACCATTTTCATTTCTTTTCTGAAAAAATTCTTACCCGCAACAGATTCAGCGGTTACCTGGTAGATATACACACCTGAGGCAAGGTCCCCGGCATCAAAGTATGCATAATGCTTACCAGCAGATTCACGGCTATCAAGCAATTCTTTTACCTTTTCTCCAAGCAGATTGTATACGTTTATCTTTACATAACTTTCTGAAGGAAGATTAAAATCTATTTTAGTAGAGGGATTGAACGGATTGGGATAATTTTGTAAAAGTTCAAAATTGGCCGGCTGGATGCTGCTCTTCAATTCAATTCCTGTTGTTCCCATTGTTAGTTTTGTCAGAATGAAATTGCCCGCATTACTGGCGAAATCATATCCTCCCGCAAGAATATCTCCATTCTGCATCGGCAAACAATTAGTTAAATAATGCGTTCCCAGGTTGTTATTCAAATTCATACTAAGCTTTCCGCCTGGGGCAAATGAAGTATCCGGTGATCCATCGGGATTAAGACGTGCCAGCCCCGCCTCATTGCCTGCCTGTCCGGCAAGCAGGATTTTATTATTCTGATCAATCTTCATATCATACACAATATCGTAATTGCTTAGTTTGATATCTGTCCTTCCATTTGTTCCAAAAGTTGAATCGATAGAACCTTGAAGTGAAAAACGAAATACTGAAAACAGATCTTGACTAGTTGAATCAAGTGTTGTACCGGCTAAAATTATTTTATTTTCGTTTGTCAATGCAAGTGATTCCCCCCCGGTGAAATTATATACTGCAGGAATGCCGGTCAGCACAAATCCGTTATCGCCGAAGGTTGTATCTCTGTTGCCCAGACTATCCATCTTACCCAATACAAACTGCTCAATTCCATTAATATATGATACGGTGGCCATAACAATCCCTGTATCCGATAAAAACAGACACGCTATCGGATGATATAAAATATTCTCAACTATTCGTGCTTTACCATTGATGCCGTAAGTTGTATCTATATTCCCATTGGGCAAAAAACGCATTGCCCCGAACCCGGCTACGCCCCCGTTTGCATTTCCGGTACTGTTTCCTGCTGCCAGTATTTTCCCGTCATGCTGTACTGATACTCCGTAAAATTCCCCGCTTGAAACGTTATCATATCGGATAGCTATTTTCCCGCTGTCCGCAAATGAAGTATCCAGACTTCCATCCGCATTAAAGCGATAAAGTGCAGGTGTAATCTGACTGCCTCCGTTTCCCTCCGCTTCAGTGCCGGCCACTACGATTTTATCATCTGACTGCAGTTCAATATCATGTGCCTGATCCCTCAGGACAAAATGAAGAAATGTTCTTCCATTCAAACCAAAACCGGCAGAGTCAATTTCCCCGTCGGGAAGCAAACGCGTCATCGCAATAAAATAGTCGAAGGAATTTATACTGATTCCGGCTGCCAGAAGCTTGCTGTCGGGAAGTAATAACATATCATTAGGAGAATCATTGAAATTAGGACCAAAATCAACCTGTGTTATACCATTACTGCCGAAACCAGGATCAAGTGCATACTGGGAATACGAAATCGAGGTTAAAAATATTATTAACCAGCTGTACTTCATTAGTCGTAACGATTGATATATCATAAACCACCTATTTGTTAATGTTAGTTAGAATTAAATAGCATTATTGTGTGGGCTGAATAATAAATTCGCCAGTCTTTTCCGGATAATTGCAAGGGAGTTTTTTATTGACTGCAGTCTATTAAATGTAATTTATTAAAACAACCGCATAAAGATGTAGTCAGGTTTAACCGGTAATTTATCCTTGTGTCGCCCATACGGCCTCAGATTCTTAAAGGTTACAAAATCTCTGAAGGAATAAACAACTTCTTTATCAGAAGGTCCGGTAGTATTGTCACAGTCAATCTTTAGTATAACATTATCCGCATTACCTCCTGAAGCTCCATCCGGCTGAAAGGTAAGACGATTTGTCTCTGAAAGCCCTGCTATCGAACTGTCTAATACCAATACAGGTCCCGGAGGATTTTCACGCGAATAAATCCCGGGACAGATATTAATGTTTACAGGTCCCGACATCCCGTTTGTAATTAGTGCATGTTTTGCATCCTGCAGAGTTGTAAAATCAGGGGAGGTTCCCCCGACTGTATAGGAACCATTTAATGCCTGCGCATTACTCCGGTTCAATCCACAGATCAATACAAGAGTAATAAAACTGACGATCATTAAATTTTTATTTATTCCCATTTGAAATAACCCTCCGTTATATGTTGTTTTTCTCCATTACTTTAATTCCGATCCTATTACTTCCTATATACATCTCACATACGTCTCACATACGTCCCTGATACGTCCCTGATACGTTCCACATACGTTGAAGATACACTGCTTAAGGCTTCAAGGATCAGGGAATTTTCTGATAAATTAAAACTTAGGCGGAGTTGCACAACCGCATAAAGATGTGGGAAATCCTTTTTAAGGTTGGTTTAAAGATGGAAATCGAAAATCAGAGATCGGGGAAAAAGACGGAGTTCGGAGTTCAGAAAACAAATATCTGAGTTCCGAATCCGTCTGTATGAGGATTTTTAATATCACCTTCAGGCTGCTTATCATTTCACGAGGAGCATCTTCTTAGTAGTTATAAAATTTCCACTGCCGCCGGGGGATGCAGCATTAATACGATAGAGGTAAATACCTGAAGCGAGACCGCCTGCATAAAAGTTTATAGTATGTTCGCCGGCACCCTCATAGTTATTTATCAATTCTTTTACTTTTTCACCTATTGTATTCGTAACTGTAATCTCAACGTTACATTCATAAGGCAGATTATAGGTTATACTGGTAGAAGGGTTAAATGGATTTGGATAATTCTGTGATATATTAAAAGATTGTACGGAAACTGTTTCATCATTTACTTCTGTCGGATTTAACCACGTTGCTCCGCTTATAGTACCGTCATTGCCATTCATCGTCTTATCGGCAGTGGTTGTCCCGGAACCTTCATCGAAATCCCAACATCCGATTAATCCTTCCTCATTTCCTGTCAAAGACTGATTCATCGTAGCCTGAATTTCTGAATCAGACAGCACAGTATTCCAGATCCTGAATTCATCTATAGCCCCCGTAAAGGGAGCTATAAAATCAAACCGGTCTGCATTGAATCCCATAAAAAGATTACCTGCGGAGTTGGATACACCGCTAATAACATCCTTCATAGTATCGAGCACGCCGTTTACGTATAGTTTTGCTTTTGTACCGTTATAAGTTGCTGCAATATGCGTAAACACATGAAGAGGGATAGCAGCAGATGTCTGAAGTGAAGCACCCGCGAAAGTGTTGAATAGATAAAAAGATACATGTCCTGATGAATAAACCAGTTGTTTATCTTCCTGGAAATTTACCCACTTATTAAAAATGAAACCGGATTGTAACGTATCAGGTCTTATCCAGACTTCATACGTAACAGCTGAATCAATATCGAAGACCGGTGAATTTCCAAAATTCACATAGTCACTCACACCGTTATATAAAAGAGCACTGCCATTCACCTGAGCAAAAAAACTTCCGGACAAAAACAGGAATACAGCTGCAACCATTATAGCATTCTTCATGTCTACCTCGTTAATTTGATATTGGGAGTATATTATGGGACTATGCTATGAAATAACTTTGGTTGCGGCAACTGCATAATGATGCAGGGAGGATTTAAAAGTTTCGTTTTTTATTCGAATTAAAGCTGCATTGACCGGGGATATTTTATATTTCTGCTCTTCTGAGGATTACTTCCAACCCTTCCCCTTTGTGCAGTTCTATTTTACCCCCTATTCTTTCCGCCCTCATTTCCATATTTCTTAAACCATGGCCTGTCAGTTTCTGAGGATTAAAATCAGATAACGGCTCCAGGATAGTCATGCTGAATTCCCCATCTATATTTTTTAGTTCTACTTTTATCTCATCTGAGACAGAATATTTAATTGTATTATTCAGGGCTTCCTTAAAAATAAGATATATATTCTGTCTTAAATCAACCTTTAATTTTTTCTGCATATTAAGGTTCTCAGTTTCAAATATAACCCTGGTATTCCTTAATGAAGATAAAGAAAAAGAAAAATCCTTCATTCTATTAATCAGGTCTTCGATTGAATCATTCCTGGAATCGATCGACCATACTACGTCACTCATAGATGATATTATTTCCCTGCTCATATTACCTATTCTGCTTAATCCTTCCTTCCTGCTTTCAGGGTCGGAGTTTGTGTTGAGCAGTTCGCTTTCCAGTGAAATCCGTGTGAGTGCTGAACCTATATCATCATGCAGATCAGATGCAATTTTTATTCTTAGTCTTTCTAATTCCAGCAGCCTGTTTAAACGAAACCGGTAGACTGAATATAGAATACCCATAATAGTTATCAGGATCAATACCCTGAACCACCACGTTCCCCAGAATGGAGGTGTAACTATGACTGAAATCTGTGAAAAAGATTTATTCCAGTTACCATCACTGTTTGTTGCTTTGACTTTAAAAGTGTATCCCCCCGGATTCAGATTTGTATATGTTACATATCTTCTGGTTCCGCTGTATATCCATTCATTATCAAATCCCTCCATCTTGTAGGCATACTGATTAACCTCTGGGGCATTATAATCAAGTGCTGAGAACTGAAATGAAAAAACATTCTGGTTATAGGCGAGTACTATTTCCTTTGAAGTTATTATCGAAGATCTCAAAGGTGAATCAGACCGGATTGGGACAGCCTGATTGAACACCTGGAAATCAGTCAGCATTACCGGCGGATTATATGAGGAATGATAAATGCTGTCAGGATGAAATACATTTAAGCCATTCACGCTTCCAAGAAATATTTCGCCCTCATTCGATTTATAAGCAGAATTAGGATTGAACTGGTTGCTTTGTAATCCATCAAAGATTGTGTAGGTTTCACGAATTCCTTCAGTCTGATCAAATTCTATCAAACCATCATTCGTTCCTATCCAAAGATGTCCTTTACCGTCTTCTTCAATACTGTTAATCGAAATAGTCTGAAATTTGTCGATTGATGGATAGTCTTTGAAGGAAGCCTGCGTTACTGTTTTACCATTTGACTCATCCATTACAATGAGCTTATTCAAGCCTCTTGTTGTCCCGATCCATAAAATTGTTTTATCATCATGCTCATTCACGCGGGATTCACAGATAGAAAGTATATTATTACTGCTCAGACCTTTAACCTCCCCGGGACTAAAGCTCCATTTTTGGAAAGAGCCGCCATGAGCCGGAGTGAAAAGATTCAGCCCGCCCCCGTAAGTGCCTATCCATATCCTTCCCCTGCTGTCTTCATAAATGACCCATACATCATCATAACTCAGACTGAGTGCATTGTCACTTTCATGATGCCATCTGTTTATTATGCCGTTTTCCGGGTTCAGCCGGTTGAGACCGACACCCCATAAGCCGATCCAGACAGCTCCCGATCTGTCCTGGTGAACAGCTCGGACATATGAGTTTCCTATATTGGAAGAATCGAACCAGTTGCCTTTCCACCTTTTTATTTTTTTTGAGCCCGCGTTAAAATATTCCAGCCCGTTCCCGTAAGTGCCAATCCATAAACCATTATCATTACCGGCAGCCATTGACCAGATATTCATCTTAGAAAATTCCGGGAATCCGGTTAAATCGTAATTACTCCCGGAAGTATTAAGAGCATAAATTCCCTGGTTGGTTCCAATCCAGATAAGATCCTTTCCTGTTTCACATATTGCCTGAACATCTTTTAATTCAGGCATTTCAAAATCGGGATGTACAGCCCAGGAGTTAAATTTATCTTTTAACCTGGGATAGTAATCTATTCCTTCCTGTCCGCTTATCCACAAAACCCCCGACCTGTCAACGAGGATATTGTTAATATGGGTATTTTTAACAGACGACGGATTGCCGGATTCATTTGTCCACCTGTAAAATTTCATTTGAACTCTATTTGTTCTCAGAAGAGAATCCGGATTGGATTTAGCTATAAAGTCACTAAGCTCTTCCTTGAAACTGAGTTTAACCAATCCGCCATATGTGCCTATCCATAAATATTTATCGGTACCAGCAAAGTCTTCACAGATTGAACTTATGCTGCGGCTGAACTTATCCGCATTATTTTTGTCGGGAATGATTCCCGTGAAAAGCATTTTCCTGGTATTCACATATGTCAATCCATTATATGTGCATACCCATATATGCTCGTTGTCTGCTCTTGAGGGGACTATTTTCCAGACGATATTATCTGTCAGTGTATTAACATCTGCAGGGTTATGATAAAATCGGGTAAAAGGATGTTTAGATGATGATTTGTTAAATAGACATAGCCCGTTATACGTACCTATCCAAAGATTTCCGCCGGGTTCCTCATAAATAGAAGTTACAAATTGATTGCTCAATGATGATTCATCTTCCGGATCCGGCGTCCACTTGTTAACAGTTCCTTTTTTGATATCAAGCCTGTAAAGTCCTCCTTTGTATGTTCCGAGCCAGAGGATATCCTCCTTATCCCGGTAAATACATGTTATGCTGTTCCCGCTCACCGGATCATTCGAAACGGTACTAAAGTGTTTAAACCTTTCAGATTCAAAATTAAAACAGTTTAATACACCATCCTGGGTTCCTATCCAGAGATTTCCCTCCCGGTCTTCGAATAATGACCAGATATTATTATCAGAAAGCGAATTGGTGTCTCCCGGAACATTGCGGAATACCCTGAAGTTATATCCGTCATAACGGTTTAATCCGTCTTCGGTTCCAAACCATAAAAAGCCGAAGTGATCCTCAAGCATACAATTAACCACGCCTTCTGACAGCCCGTTCTGCTCTGATAAATGTTTGAATTTAATCTTCTGACAGCTGCCCGTCCTTATGAAGAACAGTATAAAAAAGATAATTAATATATAGCCGGGTTTATTCATTTGTCTTTTTCAATCAGGAAATCAGAATAAAGTAACTTAATAAACGGCACTGAACCGCGTATTTAATGAAAATCAAGTGGAGAGTATCAAAGGTAACTGAAGGAAAATAAGTTATTATTTACCATCAGTCAATAAGTTTATTATCCTGGAATTTTCTGCATATAAAACAGATTAGACGTAAGACAAATTTCTTTTCGCGGTTTAAAACTTTTATGTGCAGTTATAAGGCTATAAATAAAGAAACCAGGAGAACAAAAAAAAGTCCTGCCGGGGCAGGACTTATGAAATACTTTACAACATTATTTTGTCAGGACCATTTTCCTGACTGAGCTGAAATTTTCGGTTTGAAGCCTGTAAAAGTATACACCCGATGAAAAATCTGCTGCATTAAAGGCAACAGAATAATTTCCGCTGTGCATTACATCGTTTACCAGGGTTGTAACTTCCTGTCCAATCGCATTATATACCTTCAGCTGTACTAATTGACGCTCGGGAATGCTGAAAGTGATGTTTGTAGCCGGGTTAAAGGGATTAGGATAGTTTTGCTGCAATCCATATTTAACCGGAGTTTTTGCATCATCTTCTTTATTTGATGTAACTGTACTGAATGGTACGACCGTTCCGTCACTCAGAGCCGCAAAAATACCGAATGGTTCTCCGTTCTGATTCATCGAAGGATCAAGGAAACCGGAAGCAAAAACAACTGCACTGCCTCCTTCAAGTCCAGAAAGATCTGCATTAAATGACGCAACTATCGTGTTATTATCGTCTCCGGGAGTTATATCGATGATATAGCTTCCTGCCGGTACGTTTATATAATCTGTAATATCGCCGTAAGCTGCATTATTAACAAGGGTGGCTGTATTCCGGGCAATTATATCGACCGTTGGTGCATCGGTGGATCCATGAACTACAAAGAAATCCACTCCTGAACCGGATGCAGATTCCCTGGCCATTGTCTTCACGAACAATGTAAAAGCTGTACTTCTGCCGTCAGGATTCGAAGCATACGAACCCGGATCAAGTACTCCGTCAGCAATTACGACATAAGATCCTCCGTCTTCAAGCGTCACTCCATAGTTTACCAGTGTATCTGATACTGAGAGGCTGTTTCCCGGAGCTACTCCTAAATTCAACAATACTCCTGCAGGTGCATCGATAAACGGGGTTGCTGCTCTGAATCCGAAATCGTCAAGCAGCAAATTTCCATTAAGATAAATATCGACCGGATCGGCTGCCGCATCTGGAGAGTTGTGGATAACCTGCAACCTGGCTGTCTGCGCAGAAATTTGTGCTCCAATTAAAAAGAAAAGAATGGTCACTGCGAATGAAATTATTTTAAGCTTCATGCTTTCTCCTGTTATTATAATTAATCCTGACATAATTCGCCGCCCGGATTATAAAATCCATATGCGATTGTATAACAACTGTCGGTTTTGTGCGGCTTACAGGAGATAACAGAAATTACAGTAAATGAGTTCCCGAACTCTAAAACATTATCCAAGGCCGCGCTGTACAAAATTATCTTAAGGTATCAAAATAGTTTAAGCTTTAGAAAAGAAATAAAACAATTCCTCCTTACTTATCTTGAATCCCCCTTTATCAAATCGGAATTTGCTGGTGATCTATAAAAACTGCCTGGAATTCCTCATCTTCCGGCGAGGTTGATGTTCGAAACAACATTTACGAGTAATTTTTTGATTTTTAGTTTAGTCAGGAAAACCATGTTGCGAGCCTGCCCCGACGGCTAGGCGGGGCCTGCCCCGACAGCAAGGCGGGGGGGGGAAAATTACGGAATGGAGCGTTTATCCCGCCTAATATATCCAAAATTTAGGGCGGGATAATCGATAAATGCTCATAAATGAATAAACGGGACTACTTAAAAAAATAGATTTAAGATCTGACAACTACCTTACGAGCAGCATTTTTTTAACGAGACTAAAATTCCCGGCTTTGATCCTGTAGAAATATACACCGCTTGGAAAATCCGCAGCATTCCATTCCACATTATAGCTGCCGGGATTCAGATCATTAGAAACAAGCGTGCTGACTTTTTCTCCTATCGTATTATAAATATCAAGGGTGACTAATGCCCGATGCGGGACTCTGAAATTAATTTCTGTAGTTGGATTGAAAGGATTAGGATAATTTTGTGAAAGTTCATATTCAGGTACTGCAGCTTTTTCATTTTTTACATCTGTTGCAACGGTGTATCCTTTCTTATAAATCTTTGCTCCGTCAGCTGAATTCTGGAATGCCCCTGCATAAACTGTCATAGAACCTCTTAAAGTATTATTTGAAGCAAATACATCAATGGTTGCATCAGTAGGCAATCCATCGCTGTCATAAATCCAGTTGACGCCGTCATAAGATATCATAATGCCCGTTCCTGTTGTATCTCCGTCCAAACCATCCGCGGCCGATTTATGTGCGCGGGAAGCAAATATGATTGAGTTATTCAGATTAAAAAGAGCAAACATTTTATAAACTAAACTCGCATAAACTATTGCAAAATTGGCGAGCGGATATACAACTGCCGAATAAATACGGCCCTTCTGAGAGCCGCCGAAAATTAAATTTGTAAAGGTGGAGCCTCCATTGTTGGCAGAGTTTAGAGGAGTAGTCAGGCAGATCACTGTATCCCCCGCCGAAACCCCCTGCATCAAATCCCAGTTAAGCAGCGATTTCGAATATGTACCGGCAGCAGATGCAGCGAATATAGTCCCACCTGCAGCTTCAACATCCCATACCCATGTTTCACCGACAGGAAAAGAAGCATCATACCCCCAGGTACTGCCTCCATCAAATGACACAAGGACTCCGTACCTTGCACCAGCATATATCACTCCGCTCCCTGCATCCTTTATCGAAAAAAAATGCTCGTTGCTATTTGTAGTTATATACATTGGCTGCCAGGTTGAACCATTATCTGTCGAACGGTAAATTCCTTCATTCGAATTCGGATAATCCCAGATAATGGCAAATAGGGTCCCGTCTGATGTAATCTCAATCGTTCTCGCGATATAAGCAGGAAATACTTTATCCCAGGAATTTCCTTCGTCAGTTGAACGGCTTACGCCGCCGATTGCAGAGGGATAATTATAACTTCCCGTTGCTGCAAAAAGATCGCCGTTCTGATTTACAACGAGACCGGTAAATCCGCTGCCATCCGGATGTGTCGGCAATGCTTCCCAGATTGTTTGTGCCTGAAGTGAACTAATTAAAAAGATAATTAAAATTGTCAAAACTTTTTTCATTTGATATCCCTTTTTACTTATATGAATTAAATAAAATTGTTTGATGTTTTCTGATTTATTCTATCATTTTGACTCTGAGGATGGAAAAAATTAATAGCGGTATTAATGCAGTAAATGTTTTTGGCATTATGCCTCCTTTGAAATTTTTTGTTTTTTTAGCTCACTATCTTTAGTAAAGTAAGCTGCAAAAAACTTTCAAATGCCGCATCATTTATTTAAAAAATTCCGCTTAAACCCCAATACCGAAGTTATAATTGAGATCAAAAACCATGAATATTTACAATTTCCAGTCAACGACTATTATATCGTTTTTCCTTAAAAGACTTAACGGAAAAGTTAATACCCGGCACCATATAATTCGTTATTTTGTTAGTACCATTTTCTTCACTTTATAAAAATTCCCTGATCGCAGTTTATAAAAGTAAATGCCTGATGCCAGGTTCCGGGCATCAAATTTAATAGAGTAATTCCCCTGGTTCATAACCCCATCTATGAGTGTGACAATTTCCTCGCCTATAGCGTCATATATCTTCAACTGAACTAATTCCTGCCGGGGAATACTAAAATCAATGTTCGTTGAAGGGTTGAACGGGTTCGGATAATTCTGAGAAAGGGAGTATTTTTCAGGCGGTATTGAACTCTCTGTTTTAATTCCGGTAGTAAAATCAGTATACAGTGCGATCATATTGGAGTATTTGTCTCCCGCATGAGTAAACTGGCCCCCGGCATACAATCCATCAGGAGAGGCCAGTAAAGAATTAACAGTTGCAATTGCAGCAAAATTATTACTCTGATTGATGCCTGAACCCAGCGGATGCCAGCTGGTTCCGTCCCATCGGGCAATAGAGTAAGTTATATTCCCTCCGGCTTCTGTGAACTGGCCTCCAACGTAAATATCGGAACCGGACACAAGTATGTCTCTTACGGGGCCATTGAGTCCATCTCCGAGCGTTGACCATTGAGTCCCGTCCCATATAGCTATATTATTTGCCGGGATTGATCCTGCCATAGTGAAGTTGCCTCCAACAACTAGATCATTACCCCTGGCAGCCAATGCATATACTGAGGTAGTGAAATTAGAACCCATGCTTACTCCTCCGCCTACATCATACCAGGATGATCCATCCCATTTTGCAAGGTTTTCTACGAGGACTGTTCCTCCATTAATAGAAGTAAACTGCCCCCCCGCATACAAATCACTTCCGATATTTGTCATAGTATATGAGAATGGCCCACCACCGGCCAGGCTATGCCATGAATTGCCATCCCACCTGGCGTATCCAATGGCATTATTTCCTCCGGCAGTTGAAAAATCTCCGCTTATATAAATATCACTGCCAATAGCTTGAATCGTTTCGACATTTCCATTAGTACCGGAGCCCAGCGGTGACCATTGAGAACCGTCCCAGGAGGCTATATGATTCAAAGTTATCCCATTAATAGAGATGAAATTTCCTGCTGCATATAATTTATTATTTACCGTTAACAACTTCTTAATGGAGAGATTAGTGGTTTGTGAACTATTGCCTGCATCAGCCCAGGAATTATTATTCAGCCGGGAAAGACCATTTATAAATTTGTCCCCGGCCGTCAAAAAATTACCCCCCGCATACAACTGTGAATTGAACCACGCAAGGGTGTTTGCCTGGTACACTGTTGTCCAGTAATCTCCTATACCCAGCCCGGCGCCCGACCAGGATGTACCATCCCATTTGTAAATACCATTGCCGTATAAATAGCTTTGGTTTTGAAATTCAAATTTTGCAGTATAAAGAGTATTTGGTTCAGAGAGTGTGAAATCAACTGTCTGTCCTGTAATGAAAGGTTCGCTGCCTAATGCCGCCCAACCGGCACCATTCCATTCTGCAATCTGGTTAGCAGCGGGTCCGGCATCAGCTGAAAAATCTCCAAGGGCAAACACAAAACCACTTGCATTCACCAGGAGTTTTGGAACTCCCACGGGAGAACCATTCCCGAGAGCTTCCCATCCGCCTGTGCCGCTGCTTCTTACAATACCGTTGCCGGGCCAGCCGTTAGCAGTATTAAAATAGCCGCCGAGGTAAATATGATCCACTGCAATTCCAATTGAACTAACGCTGCCGACTGTCCACTGTACTCCAATACTTTCCCAGATACCTGTGCTCGTATATCTTGCGGCGAAGTTGGCGTTCGTCCCGCCGGCTATACTAAAGTCGCCGCCGACATAAATTCCATCCCCTCCAAGTGCTATTGCCCGCACAGTGTTATTTACACCGTTTGTGAGACCTCCCTGCTCTACCAAAGCACTCCATCCGGCTCCGTCCCACTTTGCTATATTATTCGCTTCTGTGGTTCCGGCCATACTAAATTCACCGCCAGCAAAAAGATTGAAGCCGTCAGTAGTAAGCGCACGAATAGATCCGTTCACACCTCCTCCAACGCTGCTCCATTGTGTACCGTTCCATCTGGCAAGGTAGGCTATCGGTTGTGAGTTTAGAGTTGTAAAATTTCCGCCGATATACACGTCTGTTCCGACGACACAAATGCAATAAACATTTTCGTTTACACTAAAACTGCCGGGACCTTCTATTTTCCAGTCTGATCCATCCCAGAACGCAAGCAGATAATCATCAAATCCTCCGCTATCTGAGGGAAGTTCGAAACTTCCGGCAAAAACCACTGTCGTTGCGTTGTAAGTCGTTACCACCTGGGCACGGTTGAATAATCCCGGATGGGCGAATCTGCCGCTCCAGTTGATATCATCCGGATTAGAAACGGGATTGAACTGAGAGAAGGAGTTATTTGACAGCAGCAGAAGAAGCATAATTGAAGCTAAGTATAGGCTTTTCATGTTTTCACCAAATTATATATAGTTTAAAATTTATTCTCCGGAAAAAACAGAATGAGCAAAAGTATAGGTCAGGCAGTCGGGAAATCATCCTTATGCCCTTTATATTTTATCATGGATTCTTAAGGCTATAGTTTGAGATTCCTTAAAAAACTTTCACTCACTTAGATAATTATCTGACTTATTTAGACAAAGCTGTGAATAACTTCTAAATCAGCCGCCTTCGGGGTCATAAATTCTTTATTGAAAATGAATGAAAGAAAATTTAGATTACTAAGGAGTAAATGCTGGAAAGGCTGCCCCTCACCATAAATCAGGAATAGATGCGCTGACGAATGAGAAAATATTTACTGTTATTCATTGTAATTATACTGTTTTCCTCCTGCCCTTTATCCGAAATCTTTTCAATGAGCCCCGCGGATTCACTTGAAGCGGAAAAACTATATAAAAAAGGGGATGATTTCTGGCGGGATGTTAAATACGATAGCTCCAATTATTATTATGAAAAGGCTTCAAAGCTATTTGAAAAAGGCGAAAGCTGGAAAAGTTATATAGACTGCCAGAAAAATATGGGCATAAATTTCAGGTACCTTGGAAATTACACCCAGGCTTTTTCTCATCTCAACAGTGGACTGGATGCCGTTGATTATCTTAAAGAAAACCAGGATTCCCTCCGCGCCGAACTGTATAACAGCATAGGAACGATTTATTACGAAAAAGGTAATTATGATAAAGCATACAAATACTACCATGATATGCTTGAAATAAATGAGAGAATTTTTGGAACGGAGCATACAAATACAGGCAAAGGATATCATAATGTAGGATTAATATATTACCGCACAGGGGATTATGAGAAGGCACTGGAATATTTTGAAAAGGCAGTGTCCATCTGGGATTCCACCTTAAGCAGTGATAATCCATATCTTGCAAACTGCTATACAAACATGTCAAATGTTTATTTTCTCAGGGAAGAATACTCCAAATCAATTGAATACGATGAAAAAGCTTTGAAAATCTGGGAAGAGAAACTCGGGGAGAGTCATCCTTATGTTGCAATGAGTTATAATAACCTCGCCAGCACATACAGCTATAACGGCAACTTCACAAAAGCGCTCGAGTATGCCTACAAAGCGATGCAGATCAGAAGAGATTATGCCGGGGAAGAATCACGTGATGTTGCATTCAGCTATTCAGGTATAGGAAATATATTTGTTAAAATGGGCAGCATTGATAACGCCAGGTATTTTCTTAATAAATCAATTAATATTTATAAAAAAATCGATCCTGCAAATCCGGGACTCTCGGAAGCATATTTATTCTCAGGGGATTTGTCACTGAAAAAATCCGAATACGAACAGGCTGAAGCATATTATGATTCCGCGCTTTATGTAATCTGGCCTGAATACAATCCCGATAACACCGACCCCGGGGAACTCGGCAGGATGCCGGCAGAAGAACAATTACTTACTGCCTTGATTGGAAAGGGAAACGCTTACTACAGGGAAGCAAAAGGCTCAAATGATGCCGGCATTTTTAATAAGGCTCTTAAAGCATTTAATGCAGCTTCCGGAGTAATGGAAAAACTGAAAGCAGGTTTCGGCCGGGAAGAATCAAAATTAATTCTGACAAAAAAATCCTACGAGGTTAATAAATACGGTGTGCTGACTGCTCTCAAATTATACAGCCTGACTAAAAACGCAGACTATATTGAATCGGCTTTTCATTTTGCTGAAAGAAATAAAGCAGGCATACTTTCAGAATCAATAGCTGAATCGGACGCAAGGAAATATGCCAGCCTGCCCGACAGCCTGGTTGATAAGGAAAAAGATTTGCGGGCAGATGTTTACCTGTACCAGACAAAATTGCAAGAAGCAGAAGAATCTAATGACCTGAAGGCAGAGGGGGATAACAGGAAATTGCTTTTTGAGAGTCAGCGTAAATACGATAATCTGATTAATTATTTTGAAGAGAATTTCCCTGCTTACCATAAATTAAAGTACCCGGCACAGCTTTCTTCTTCTGATGAGATCAGAAAGCTTCTGGCGCCCAATGCCTGCCTCATGGAATATTTTACCAGCGACTCTGCTATTACAATTTTTGTTTTAACCCGGGGAACAGTGAATGCCGTTACGGTAGGTTGCGATTCCCTTTTTTATGATAAAGTCAAAGATTTCAGGATTTCCCTGCAGAAACTGAACTATATAAAGTATCTTTCTACAGCATCCGAATTATATTCCAAACTCGTGGAACCCGTAGAAAGTTTTATTCGCAATAAAGAAAAACTGTACATTATTCCGGATTATAAACTTTCCTATCTCCCGTTTGAAGCACTTCTGACAAAACATCCTCCTGAGCCGTTCAACGGCGAGTTCACTCAGCTTTCTTACCTGATAAATTATTATAAAATAAGCTACCATTATTCTGCAGGGTTATTAAAGGAAAGCCTGCTGCATGAGAATAATAATTCCGGGATGTCATTTGCCGGTTTCGCGCCGGTATTTACGGATGATCATAATAACTCTGATAAAATTGCATCTGTCATCGATACCGGTTTCTCCGCACGATCTCTCTTTGTACCAGATAAAAAATATTCTCCTCTGCCTGAAACCGAAACGGAAGTTAAATCAATCGGTGAATTGTTTAAAGAACATAATTATCACTATGATTTGTTTCTGAATAAAGCCTCAACTGAAGGTGTACTAAAGTCGGATAAAATGTACAATTATAAATTCATTCACCTGGCTACACATGGATTTATCGATGAAGAACACCCCGGCCTTTCCGGGCTCGCTTTTTATACTTCTCCGGGTTCTACTGATGACGGAATACTGCATACCGGGGATATATATGACCTCAACCTGAATGCAGATTTGCTTGTTTTAAGTGCCTGTGAAAGCGGTCTTGGTAAAATCGTAAAAGGCGAAGGAATCTATTCTTTGACACGAAGTTTTCTTTATGCCGGAGCTGATAATATTGTTGTTTCTCTCTGGCAGGTAGCCGATAAGTCTACTTCGGCTTTAATGGTTAGTTTCTATAAAAATATTCTTTCAGGAATGGATTATTCGTCGGCTTTAAGAAAAGCCAAGCTCGACATGATTCACTCAGGACAATTTGCCTACCCTCTTGAGTGGAGTCCTTTTGTTTTGATAGGCCGCTGATTCAGCGTACATAAAACTTACCCATAGCCTCAACTGCATCTGATGATTCAAGCTTCCAGTAGTAGAGTCCGGGATTAAGCTTTGTGTCAATGGTCAGTTCCTTTCCGCTTATAAGCCGTTCATAAACAGAAGAATTCCTGTTATTCAGAATAATAAATTTCAGCGTCATATTTTTCCTTGCCGTCATCCACTCGAATCTAACAGGCATTCTTATATCAGCTCCGATAGAGGGAGATATGATCTCAACATTTGATTCGCCTCTCTCGTCCCTTCCGATGAAATTCTCGAGCGTGGAGTTCGCTGCAAAATAATCTTCGTTGTCAGTAGAATTATCCTTCTCAGCTGCATTTTCCTCAGCAGATGGAGTTTTTGAAACAGCTGTATCTGATTCGTTTATGGGTTTCTGTCCGGGAGTAAGATTTGTAATTACCCGGGTTGGTTCGTTGAGAAAGTTACCCGCTCTGTTTAAAGCAAAATAAATAAATAAGGATGCCGCAATAATCACCATTGCAGCAGCAGCATACCAGTAAATATTTCTCTTAATGCCATGGCTTGCTGATTCAGTCAGTACCGGAACAACAGGCGGGGAAGTTAATGATACCAGTTCGGCTAAACCGGCATTCATTATATCGGTTTCGCTGTGCACAATGTATATAGTATCCATATCCATTGAAAGCACCCGTACTACATACCGGGAATTTACCTGTAAAGCTGCTTTTTCATTTTGCAACCTTGACGGTAATGAAAGAAACCTCAGGTTATAATCTGATGGACTAAGTCTCGTTAATTCAATCTCCACCAGGCCGTCTTCACTTGTAAAAAGTGAAATATCCTCATCACCATTGTCCGGCTGCCGGAAAACGGGGATTTGATCTTTTTGTGTATCCAGTTCGAAGTCTTCATCAAAGACAAGATTAAATGAATCACTGCACCGCCTGCATTCCGACAGATGATCAGATATAAATGTCTTCTCTTTAGTACTTAGAAGATCCTGCAGATTTATATACATCGCCAGTGTCTGCAGCGACAGATGGCTGCCGGATTGATCCAGAAATTTTGAATATTCCGAGATTATTTTTTCCATTTTCACATTTCCTGAGTTAATACCGCTTATTAAGTTTAAATAACAGGTAAATACTTTCAGACGGACTAATCATATTTCTCATATTTTCTGAACATTTCATAATTATACCCGTTGTCTTTAAGAAAAGAAAAAAATCTTATCCTTAATCTCCTGATTTGAGTATCGAGAGTATTTAAATTTGAATTTTTCTCCCCGGCAATTTCAGCCCTTGTTTTCTCATCGATCATACTGTTAAGGAGGTCTCTATCCTCAGTTTTAAGCTGCATTTTAAATATATTTATAATATTGAGCAGCTCCTCACCTTCGAGGATAATATGGGGATCAGGAAGAGCTGTCTCTATCTTTTCGAGATATGATGGAATTTCTCCATCAGCCGATGAACCTGTCGTTCTGCTTTCCGATACCACTCTTTTACTTCTGATTGCTTTGTCGAGCTGCACCCTGCATTGAATCTTTATTGCACCTATAATGTAAGCTTCCTCGTTAACAATATCTTCTGAAAGCCTGATGCCTGTAAGATTCAGATATATCTGATTTTTGAAGTCATCAAACTCTATAAAAATAGTCCTGGTGAAAAGGTCCCTGTACTTAAGGTAAAATCGATTCAATATTTTGAAACCGCGGGAACCGTTTGAAAAGTATTTTTCATTCAGATCCATGTATTATTCTCCTGATGGTTTGTAGAATATACGAACCGTCTGCTTATGGGTCAACGAAAACGGATGAAAGCAGAACTTATTCCAATGATCTGAAAAAATCCGCCCCCGGATAAAAGGCGGATATCAAATAGTATTATATGGTTCCGTTAAAAAGATAGTCTCTGAAAACTATTGAACTTATGATTGCTCCGATTATAAAATAAAGAACTAATGAAACTATTATAGTAATGATAAAATAACCTATCAGTTTGTCCTCCGGAACAAGTTTAACTTTTTTCAGACCAATATAGAGCAGAACAAAACTGTAAATTCCTGCCAGGGCAGCAAGGAAAGAAAGTGAAGGAATGATTTGAAAAATGCCGGCAATCCATGCTGCCGTATAAGCATAGACAGCTACTTTCAGGGAAGAAATGAAATCTTTAGTTGATCCGAAGGAGGGAGCGAGAGCATCAATTATCCATGCGAGGACGTAAACGCTCACAAGAGAAAGTATGAAGGTAAGTATTGCCCAGAAAAAAGAGGTACCGATTCCCAGCCTTATAGTTCCGAATCCACCGAATGATAACCCGATAAGGTAATACCCGATAAATCCTGCTACAGCCGGGATTGCTGCAAGAATAACTGCATATTGGGTAAATAATTCAGCGGTAGTAGGTGATTCTGAACGGATTACTTCCCATTCAGTGTTCGGACTTAGCAAAATGTTTTTAGCACGGTCAACAAGGTTCATAGCTAACTCCTGACTATTTGTTAAAGTTTGTTGAATTAGAGTCATTTTAATAAGAACCTTACCGTTAAGAACGGTTAACTCCGGTTAAACTTAATTCAATTACATCTAAATCTCAAAGGGTATTTAAAGCATTTACTGATTTGATTTAGAATAAACCGGTGTTAGCTCGCACAGTTGTCATTCAGTTTGTTTTGTATTCTTTCGGTGAGAAGTAATATTAATATGAAGGAGAAATGAATGATGAAATTTAAGATTGTGATTTTTTCTCTACTCACTGTTTTCCTAACCGGTTCTGCTTTCGCGGGTAATCATACGCAGAAAGAATTGAAAGATTATTTTAATAAAATTAACCGGAAAGTACAGCAGACAGAAGATCCTGTTCAAAAGAGAGAAATCCTTAATAATTCGTTCAATGATTTACTGAAAGCTTTTAGTACTGCTCAGCAAATGCCTTTATCTTCAAAGGACATGGCCGGGATAAATTATTTTAAGCAGAAGGTGCAGAACAAGAAAAATGAACTGAATGGATTGAATGGTTATGATAAAGTGAAGGATGCAAGTCTTAACCAGTTTGCAAATTACTCAATGCAGCAGTTTGAACAATCAGCAGAATATATTACAATAAGTGTAATAGCATTGGTTCTTATAATTATACTGGTTGCTCTGCTCTTATAGGAAATATTTGGAGCCGGTTCTATAACCGGCTGCTCTTTATGAAAATTCTTTTCCTTACAATTCTATTTGCTGCCCAGGCGGTCTTAAATGCATATAACGCCGGCAGTTCAGCACATTACGTAATTATTTATATAATTCATGGTGATGCAGATTATGTTTACCATGATACTTCCGGGACAGCTTATAATGCTGATGATGAAGCTTTAAAACAAGCCGTTGACGTCGCAAAACACCTTGACAATTCTGAAGTCTTCATTTTTCACCAGGGCTCTGCCTCAAGATTTTTGTTTTTCCCAGAGGATGATAGCCATTTTTATTATTTCAATGGAGGCAAAAAAATTAAAGAAGATTCCTACCAGCGAGATATATCCGACACAGTTTTCACAGAAGAAATAAATCTTTATGATAAAAACAGAGATAAGGAAGTACAGAATTCAGCTAAATTCCTGTTGTATTATGGGCATGAAATCCCATCAGAAAAGGACGCGATAAACCCATATAATGAAAGCCATCCTGAAATCAATTTTAATAAGGAATTATTTTCTAATTCTGTTGAAAAATTTTCAGAAGGAAAAAAATTTGATCTGATCGTTTTATCAACCTGCAATAACGGCACACCCCGGATGGTTTCACTTCTTTCAGCTTATACAAAATATCTAATCGCGTCCCCTGAAAATCTCCATCTTTCACAGATGAATTCGACTTTCCTTAAGGAACTGAATAAAGACCGCTACGATCCTTATTCATTTGCCTATTCATTTGCACAAAATGCATTTAATCATCTTAAACAGAATACTTTAACTGTTATCACCATCTCGCTTTATGATGTTGATAAAACAAAAGCCTATCTCCAGGCTGTTTCAGAAAATAATTCTGAAAGCACAGTGTCTCAACCGGAATATGCAATCAGCAATTGCGACTGTAACTCAATAAAATATTACCTGAAAGAGGATATGGAAAACGGGGTAACAGTATTCTACAATCCTCCTGCCTTCGGCAAAAACAAAAATAAAAAAAGTCATTCGGGCTGGGGATGCAGAAAAGAAGACTTAAGCAGCAACTGAGAACTACCACATGTACTTCATATCGAAGTTGATTTTCACGAAATCCCGCTGATTTTGGCTGGAGTCGTTGCGGCAAAATCCTGAGCTTCGTAAATATCGCGGATCCTGATTTTATTATACATGATCAATATTTTGTTTTTAAGTTCAGTATTTTTCTGTATAGTTTTTCAAACAATGGTAATATAGAATAACATCTTAGCCGCAAGTTCAACAAAAACGGAATTCATCATATGGAACGCTTCATCAAATTCCTCATAAATGCTTCATTCTTAACCTGTTTAATTTTGTGCTGCAGTTTTCAATTATATGCCCAGAATATTCAAATGGAAAAATTTAAGGGGATGAAACCACGAAGCATCGGTCCTGCCGGAATGAGCGGAAGAGTAACTGCCTTTGATGTAGTAATGAGAAACACCGATATTATTTACGCAGGAACAGCCTCAGGAGGTTTGTGGCGGTCAACCAGTGCAGGAATTGATTGGGAACCTGTTTTTGATAAAGAGCCGGTTTTATCGATCGGAGCCGTGGCTGTTGATCAGAAGGTACCTGATATAATATGGGTCGGAACTGGTGAAGCAAATCCAAGGAACAGTCAGTCAAGCGGCAACGGGATTTATAAGAGCATTGATGGAGGAAAGACATGGAAGCATCTCGGACTTGATAAAACAAGGAACATCAGCAGGATTATAATAAATCCGGGTAACCCTGATATTGTTTATGCTGCGGCATTAGGTTCTGCGTGGGATAGTACGGAAGAACGCGGAGTTTATAAAACCACCGACGGGGGTGATTCCTGGAAAAAGGTACTTTATGTCGACAAAAAAACAGGCGCCGCGGATCTGATAATCGACCCTGTAAACCCGAATAAGCTGTTTGCTGCAATGTGGGAATACAGACGATGGCCCTGGTTTTTTAAATCGGGCGGTCCGGGCTCGGGTTTATATGTTACCTTTGACGGCGGCAGGAACTGGACAAAAAGAACTGATAAGGACGGATTGCCGAAGGGTGAACTCGGCAGAATCGGACTGGCGTTATGTAATAAGTACCCGGATGTTGTGTATGCCATGATTGAGTCGAAAAAGAATGCATTATACCGATCTGATGACGGAGGCTTTAAATGGAAAATGGTAAATAATAAAGAAGTGGGAGACCGGCCTTTCTACTATGCTCAGCTCGCCGTAGATCCTGAGAATGAAAACAGAATCTATGACGTTCATTCGGTTGTTACTGTTAGTGAAGACGGGGGAAAATCATTTGAAACATTGATTTCATGGAATAAACTCCACCCGGATCATCATGCTTTCTGGATTAGTCCTGAAGACCCCGCATTTCTTATAGACGGAAATGACGGCGGCATGGCTATTTCTCACGACAAAGGGAAAACCTGGCGTTTTGTCGAAAATCTTCCGCTTGCACAATTCTATCATATAAGTTATGATATGGATATCCCTTACAATGTTTACGGAGGCATGCAGGATAATGGTTCATGGAGAGGACCTAACCGCGTTCTGAGTCATAGCGGCATAACAAATGTTTACTGGCAGATGTTAAGTTATGGTGATGGTTTCGACGTTGTTTCTGATCCTTCAAATTCACGTTATGGCTACTCAATGTCGCAGGGTGGAAACCTTGTAAGGTATGATGTAGAAACCGGACATACTACTTTTATCCGCCCTCCCGATCCTGATACTGTAAAGCTAAGATTTAACTGGAACGCTGCAATTGCACAAGACCCGTTTGACGATGCAACGATCTATTATGGTAGTCAGTTCCTTCATAAAAGTACAGACCGCGGCAGCAGCTGGACAATTATTTCCCCTGATTTAACAACGAATGATACTTCAAAACAGAATCAATATGAAAGCGGCGGGCTTACCTATGATGTAACAGATGCAGAAAACTTTACGACAATAATTTCAATAGACCCAAGTCCGGTAAATACAAAAGTGATCTGGGCCGGGACAGATGACGGCAACCTTCAGGTTACAAAAGATGATGGCAGGACCTGGAAAAATGTTTCGGGTAATATGAAAGGTGTCCCATCAGGAACCTGGATTCCGCAGGTAAGAGCATCAGCATATAATGAATCTGAAGCATGGGTTGTCCTCGATAATCATCGGAGAAATGACTGGAATACTTATGCTTACTATACCAACAATTTTGGTGAAAGCTGGACAAGGATTGCTGATGATGATTCGATTTTCGGATATGCCCTGTCCATTTTGCACGATCCCGTGCAGCCCGACCTTGTTTTTCTTGGAACCGAATTCGGCCTGTATGTCAGCTTCAATAAAGCACAGACCTGGAATAAATGGAAAACGGATTATCCGAATGTTTCCACGATGGATATGCAGATCCAGCCGCGAGAGAATGACCTGATACTTGGTACCTTCGGACGGGCAGCTTATGTACTTGATAATATTGAACCACTCAGAGAAATAGCAGGAAATAATAAGATTCTTGATAAGGTTCTTTACCTCTTCCCTGTGCCTGAAGCATCCGATGAAATTTTCAGCTGGCATGGTCAGGGACCTTTATTTCCCGGAGCAAGTGATTTTAAAGGAGACAACAGACCTTCCGGGGCAATGATTACTTTTATTGTAAATCCGGATACTTCAGTGAAAAAAGATTTAACTGAAGAGGATTCATCAAATTCTGAAAAGAAAAATATGGATAGCGTCAAAGTGGAGATATCAGGCATCGACGGAAAAGTTCTAAGGACATTAAGAGAAAAGATTGAGCCGGGAATCAACAGAATTTACTGGAATTACGACAGAAAAGGAGTACGCTGGCCTGATACTCCCAAACCTGAAAAAGAACATGAATACGAGGGGCCGTCAGTTCTTCCCGGAAATTACACTATTAAGGTTTCGTTTGCAGCTAATTCTGACTCGACTTCATTAAATGTTAAGACGGATCCGCGCATTAAGTTCTCTGCCGAAAATCTAAAAGCAAGGAGTGATTATCTCGATAAAATTCTTTCAAGGGTTGAAACCGCAACAAAAGCTGCTGACAGAATTCGTGATGCAGAAAAGACAATAGAACTTATTGCAGACAGGATTAAAGGAAAAAGCGGAATTCAGATAGACAGTGTGACAAAAAAATCTAAAGCCGTAAAAGATTCATTAAAGAACCTGCTTGAATTGATCAATTCGCCGGAGGTACAGGGAATAAGAGACAACCCAAATACACTGGGATCAAGATTATCGTCGGTTTATGAGTATGTAAATTCCTCCTATGATGCACCCGGAAAAACAGCAGACGAGGCATTATTACTTGCTGATAAAAAGCTTAAAACAACGATCAATAGAGTAAATAACTTTTTTGAGATTGTCTGGAAAGATTATGAAAAAGAAGTCCAAAGAGCCGGTATATCTTTCTTTGATGAACTGGAGCCGATTAATTATTAGCAACACGCTCCCCCTTAACCGGGAGAAAGTTAAATTGATAGGAAGTTATGGTATGGGGGATAAAATATGACCCGGAATTTAATTGTCCTGTCCGTTATTTTTCGATAATTTTGAAGCAAGAAAAGGATTCGCCTATAAAAAATTAATACCGTAAACTAATTGTGTTTTTCATTCGGAGTCTTAATGAGGTTTACTGTATTAATCTTAATAATTTTTACTGCTCATCTCTGTGCCCAGCAGAGAACCGTCAGCCTTTCAGGACAGATCACTAAAGATTCAAGCAATATCCCCGTTAAGGATGTTAATGTAATTATTAATGGATCATCCGAAGGTACCATATCTGACAGTTCCGGATTCTATACTGTGAAAATATCTCCGGGCAGTCATTTTATAACTTTCAGCTGTATTGGTTACAAGAGAAAATCCGAGGAATTAAAAGTTCCGAATGACAGCAAATTGATGGTATTAAATATTTCCCTAACACCGGAAATATACGAAACAAAAGAAATCAGCGTCAGCGGGAAAGTTCCGAAATCAATAACTGTTCAGGAAATAAAGGAAAAAGACCTTGCTGCAATGCCTAACCTCTATTCAGATGTAATAAGAGGAGTCAAGATCCTTCCGGGAGTTACTTCAAACAACGAGCTAACGAGTGCATACAATGTCAGGGGCGGTAATTTTGATGAAAACCTTATCTACCTGAACGGGTATGAGATCTACAGACCGTTTCTTCTACAGCAGGGTATCGAGGAAAATCAATCAATTGTAAACCAGGATATGGTTGAGAATATTCAATTTTATAATGGGGCTTTCCCGGCGAAATTCGATGATAAAATGTCTTCCGTACTTGAAATAAATTATAAAAATAATTTTGATTCCACGTTGAACGGGACTTTTAACATTGACCTTCTTAATACCGGGTTAACACTGAACAAAAGGATAGGGAGTGTAAATTTATCAACGGGAATACGGTATGCCAACCCGGCGCTTTTCGCTGATAAACTGCAGACAAGCGGAAAGTACAGGCCGCTTTTCTATGACTTTCAGTTGTTATCTTCAATTTATTTGTCAAAAAACTCTGCTCTCGAGCTATTCTTCTTGAAGGCATACAATAAATTTGATCTGACTCCGGAAAGCTGGGACGGTTATTTCCAGCTTAGCAGAACGGATATCAGGCAGGTTACACTGGAGTATGATGGTAAGCAGTATTATAGTTTCAAGAGGAATATATACGGAATAAAATACTTATCACAACTATCGGACAACCTTGGCGCTGATTTGTCACTGGCGTATTACTCAAATGAGGAAAATGAAAACAGAAATCTTGCCGGCAGAGTCTACTATTCAGAGGATGCCTACAATCCCGGCGATAACCGGCTATACCTTAAAACTGCATATGATAATGATGAAAATGATCTGAATGTAAACACGTATGAAATTAAGTCTGATATTTCATACAAAAAGGAAAAGCATAATCTGCAGGGCGGAATTAAAGTAAAAATTTCCGATATGAAGAATAGCCTTATTTCATCAACGCACGAAAGCGGGCCTGATACTGTACTGAATCCCGCCTGTTAATATAAATATTCAGCAGGAAATCGGGTTCAATTCTGTGTCCGGTTATCTCTCGGATAATATTTATTTAACTGAAAAGGTTCAGACCGATTTGGGCATACGAGTATTACAATATTTTTACAACAATCAGACGCTGGTAAGTCCGCGTCTGAATATCAATTATACCCTTAACCCCGACAATAAACTGAATTTCGGCTGGGGTTTTTATTACCAGCCGCCTTATTATTACGAGCTCCGCGATAAGAATTTAGCGGATATCAAACCGCTGCTTGCGCAAAAATCCGTCCAGTACGTACTCAGCTGGCAGACGAGGTTAAAGCCCACATCTGATCTGCTTGCAGAAATTTTTTATAAAAAACTGACAAGCCTCATCCCCTATTCAGTAGATCAGCTTAAACTTGTTTATGGCGATCAGAATAATTTTGAAGGATACGCATACGGACTTGATTTACAGTATCATGGCGAATTAGTTGAAGGTATTTCAAGCTGGATCGGCTACAGTTATTTAGATACGAGGGAGAGAAATTTATCTGATGACAATGGTTACAAGAGAAGACTTCTCGATCAGACGCATACAATAAGGATTTACCTGCAAGACCAGGCAAAGAGGCATAAAAACTTCCAGTCACACGTTGTATTTATATTTGGTTCCGGTTTCCTTTATCATCCTGAAAAAACAATTACAGACCCGGTTTCAGGAGCGAACACCATTTCACCCGATTTTAACCGCGTAAATGAATTTCCGTTTTATTTCCGTGTGGATATGGGACTGACTTTTGATTTCAATTTATGGGATAAGTATAAGCTGACCATAAGTCCGGAAGTATATAATCTATTCAACCAATATAACATTGCATCATACTCGTGGTACCATGTATTGCCGGAAACAAAGCAGCCGGTTCCGGTTCCTAATATTTATTCAAAGAGATTCTTTAATATTGGTGTTGGATTAAAATTCTAATCTTCAATCTTTTTTCTTAATCACTATAAATAAAGTCGCGACGATTATACTTACAACGGCAGAGAGCATAAAAGGAATGGCTGATCCGAACTTGTCCCACAGAACCCCTGCGACGAATGATCCAAGCATAATGGATAAACTTGTGAACATCGTAAGCAATCCGATTGCCGAGCCGCGCTGTTCATCAGGAATCAAATCAGACACCCAGGCTTTTACGACTCCCTCTGTGGAAGCAGCATAGATGCCGTATAAAGCAAACAAAAGCCATATAAAGTAGATATCAGGGAACAACGCAAAACCCATGTAGACCGCGCCAAAAATATAGAGTCCGGTGATATAAACTTTTTTCTTACCCGCTTTATCAGCGTACCTCCCGATAGGATAGGACACCGAAGCATAAACCAGATTATAAAAAATGTATCCCCATATTGCAAGAGTTGCCGAGTTAGAAATATCCCTGGACTTGAGTATAAGGAATACATCGCTGCTGTTCACAAGGGAAAACAGTGTAATCAAAAACAGGATAAGTTTATACTGATGAGGAGCAGAAGCCCAGAATTCCGCATAATTTCTTTTAGTAACTTTTTTAAATGATGCGGGATTATCTTTTACAAAAATGGTAAAGCTTACGGCAATCACAGAAGGAGCGAAAGCAACGAGAAAAACCAATGCGTAATCGCCGGGATAAAAATGAAGCAGGATCAGTGCACCTACAGGACCAAGCGCCGCACCGAGAGTATCCATCGCCCTATGGAAGCCGAATACCGCCCCGGTTTGTCCTTCTGCGTATGTTGCAAGCAGCGCATCCCTTGGTGCTGTACGTGCGCCTTTTCCCACACGGTCGGAAATTCTTGATGTAATCACTGCACCAAGCGAGGGAAAAATACCAGGCAGAGGTTTCGACAGAGCGGAAAGCGAATACCCCAGTACAACAAAGAGTGAACGTTTTTTAAGTTTATCTGAGAGACGGCCGAAATATCCTTTAAGGAGTCCTGCAGTCACTTCAGCGGCGCCTTCAATAATACCGACGACAGCCATTGAGGAACCCAGAACGGCAGTCAGGAAAATAGGGGTAACCGGGTAAAGCATTTCACTGGCAATATCAGTGAAGAGACTGACCAGGCTCAGTATCAATACCTGTCTCGGAATATTTTTAATCTTCATTCAATAAAAATATAATTATCCTTCGGGATTCAAAAATACTGAGCCGCAAATAATGATACCCCGCTGTTGCTGTATTTATTCCTCACAAAAAATTCTTAATGTTTGAAGTAAATCTTTCTCTTTACTACTTTTGCAGACACATCTAAAAATGATTGAGGAAAACAATGCGTAAAAAGGTCATTGCCGGAAACTGGAAAATGCATTATGATTTGCCGGAATCCCAGAACTTAATCTCGAAGCTGACCTCAGGGCTGAGCGGAAAAAAGTTCAACTGTGATATTATTATTTGTCCGCCTTTTACTTCTTTAAGTGAAGCGGCATCATTAATTAAGGGTACCCAGGTTAAACTCGGCGCACAGAATATGTATTTTCAGGAAAGCGGAGCGTATACAGGCGAAGTTTCGGCTAAAATGCTGATGAGTGCGGGATGTGAGTATGTAATCCTCGGTCATTCAGAAAGAAGGACTATCTTTAAAGAAACAAACGGCCTGATAAATGAAAAAATTAAAGCTGCGTTAAAAGCGGGACTCAAACCGATTTTCTGCATCGGAGAAACTCTCGAGGAAAGGGAAAAAGGTAAAGAAAAGGATGTACTTAAAACCCAGCTCTCCGGGGGGTTAAATGAGATTTCTCTTGGCGAACTTAAGAATATTATAATAGCTTATGAACCTGTATGGGCAATCGGAACGGGCAGAACTGCAACTCCCGGCCAGGCTGAAGAAATGCATGATTATATCCGCAGTTATATAGAGGATGATTTTACTTCTGAAGCAGCTGAGAACATGGTAATTCAGTATGGAGGAAGTGTCAAACCTGATAACGCAAGAGACCTTTTATCTCAAAAAAATATTGACGGCGCGCTGGTAGGCGGAGCCTGTCTGAAGGCTGATTCATTCATAAGTATAATTGAATCCGCATAACTATTTATAATTTATATAGTTAACGGATTAAAATTTCTTCGTTTTAAGTGTTTGATCAGCAAAATTTACATTGCATTCCCCTCGTTTCTAACTTATATTTGTAAGTTTAATTGAATATATATTATAGGATAGCTGATTCGGATGGGATTCCCCAAATATATTTTACTCACATCTTTATTTTTATTCCTTTTTCTCCCTTTTTCCAGAGCTCAAATTGTATTTAAAGAACTGCCGGGGTACAGGATTGCTGATAGTGATTCGCTGTTTTTTGATATAACAGCGAACCGGAAAATCATCCCGCTGAACGGTTCCTGGAAAGTTCATCCTGCCGGGGATGAGAAAGCACAGAAAGTTGCTGTAAATGTTCCGTCCGTTTTTCAAGGTGAAGGAGAACTGATCTTTGAGAAAAGCTTTACGGTACCTTTAGAGGACCTGAAAAATTACCAGATGAAACTGGTATTCTTTGGAATAAATTACTCAGCCGACATTTCTGTAAATAAGAATATAATTTACCGTCATCCGGGAGGAGAATTCCCATTTCAGGTTGATCTGCCGAAAGATATCCTCAACACAGATAAAAGCAATATCATTTCTGTAAAGCTGAATTACAAACTCGATTCCGAAAACACCATCCCGCTTAAACAGAGGTTTTTATTCCCTCAGAATTTCGGTGGAATAATACGGGACGTATATATTCATCTGATACCGAACATTTCTCTCCGGGATGTTGCCGTTTCCTATAAATATTTTCCCGGTTCCAAAAGCGCCTCCCTGCTGATTAACTCGAGAGCAGAAAATAAAGAATTTACAAAGGCAGCTGACACTCTTGCAGGCGACAATGGATTAACATACAGGGTTAATATTACTTCCCCGGATGGTTCTGTAATCAAAAATCCGGTTGAATCAAAATTTACTCTAATTCCCAATAAAGATAAATCATTCAACGATAAGCTGGTTCTGAGCAATCCTGTTTTATGGTCCTCATCCAACCCAAAGTCATATATCGTATCACTTGAGCTATGGCGCGGGGATATTCTTATTGATATCACTAAAAGGACAATTCCGGTTTATTCATTGATGACTGGAAAAGATTCGCTTCTTTTTAACGGAGAAGGATTTGAACTGAACGGTGTTACTTATCTGCCTTCAAATGGTGAATACGGGAACCTGGAGACTTATTCCGAAATGGAGAAGGACATCAGGCTGATCAAAGAAACGGGATTTAATGCTGTGCGGTTTGCAAAGGCTGTTCCGCATCCCTATCTGCTGACATTATGTGAAAGATACGGACTTCTTGCATTAATTGAACTTCCAATAAATTCAGTTCCTGCCGATTTAGCACAGAGCAGTAATTTTATTGAAAGAAGCAAAAACTTCCTGCTGAATTTTATCCGCGGCTACAAGCAGTATGGCGCAGTTGCTGCGGTAGGACTGGGCAGCGGCTATATTCCTGAAATTGATGCACATATTCAGCTGATCGCCCGGCTGAACGATGATCTGAAAAACAACTGGGATATTTTATCCTACGCTTCATTCGATGATCTGAATATCGAAGCGGCTGACAGTCTTGATTTATACGGCATTGAACTGCTTAATACCTCTCCGAAAGATGTTTCTGAAAGCCTCGATGATATTAAAAACAAGCTTGGCGAGGGGAGGCTATTTATCAGTTCGGCAACATACACTGTGAATTCCGGCAATACGGACGGGTACATAAATAAATATTCATATGAAGCCCAGGCAAAGTATTTTGAAGAAGTAATTAATTATTCTGAAACATCAGGTATAGCAGGCTACTTTATCAATACTATGTTCGACTATGAAGGCGATTTTCCTTCACTGGTGAACGGGTACAGTAAAGACAATCTGTATAACATCGGTATAGCGGACATAAACAGGAATACAAACAGGCTGGCTTATAAGGTGGTCTATGCAAAGCTCCATAATACCGAACCAGTTACAATTCCGATCGGAAGCAAAAAAGATAAAGCGCCGATGGTATTTATCATTTTCGGTTTATTCCTTGCCCTAATTATGGGAGTGCTGGTAAACTCGGGACGGAAATTCCGGGAGGATTCATCCCGTGCTCTTCTGCGACCCTATAACTTTTATGCTGATGTACGTGATCAGAGGATAATGTCGGGATACCATTCCACCATACTTGGATTCGTAATAGCCGCGATCCTTGCCCTGCTTCTGAGTAATATGCTTTATTATCTGCGGGATAATATTTTCTTTGAGAGAATACTCCTCTCGTTCGGGAGTGAAGGGATTTTATCCACAATAAGTTACCTTGCATGGCATCCTGCACTCTCGCTAGCATGGATTACTCTTATCTTTATAATATTTGTTCCCCTTCTTTCCGCCCTGATTAAGGCTGCATCATTTTTTGTAAGGACAAAAGTATTTATTTCCAGTATATATTACACAACCATCTGGTCTCTTCTTCCCATGGTGTTATTAATACCGGTGGGAATTATTCTATTCCGTATGCTTTCTGCAGACGTTGCCAACATTTATATATACCTGGGACTACTGCTTTTTATACTCTGGTCATTTTACAGGCTCATTAAGGGGATTTATGTTATATTCGATGCGAATCCCGGAACGGTTTATTTTTATGGTATAATCCTGGTGCTGGTTGTAGTCGGCGGATTCCTGATTTATTACCAGGTTACAAATTCAGTAATTGATTATATGAAATTAGTTTTCACACAATTTAACGGTTAAGCACAGAGTGTATTTATCAAAGCTTGAAATACTGGGATTTAAATCATTTGCACAGAAAACAAATGTCAATTTTAACGAAGGGGTAACCTCAATTGTCGGTCCGAATGGCTGCGGCAAAACCAACATAGTTGACTCTATTCGGTGGGTGCTTGGCGAACAGAGAAGCGGCGCATTAAGAAGCGATAAGATGGAAAACGTTATCTTCAACGGCACCTCTTTAAGAAAACCCATGGGTATGGCCGAGGTTTCCCTGACCATTCACAACAATAAAGGCATACTACCTACCGAGTACACAGATGTCACAATAACAAGAAGAATATTCCGGTCGGGCGAGAGCGAGTATCTGCTTAACAAAAATATATGCAGGCTGAAGGATATTACCAATCTCTTTATGGATACCGGTATCGGGGCAAATGCGTACTCTGTAATTGAGCTTAAAATGGTTGAGACCATTCTGAGCAATAAAGCTGATGAGCGACGCACTATGTTCGAGGAGGCTGCGGGTGTTAATAAATACAAACTTAGAAGAAGACTGGCTTTAAGGAAGCTGGATGAAGTTAAGGCTGATCTTACCAGGGTGAATGATATTGTATCAGAAGTACAGAAAAAAGTCAACTCCCTTGAAAGGCAGGCTAAAAAAGCCGACAGGTACAACAGGATTTCATCGTCACTCCGTGAGCTTGAACTTGACCTTGCAGAAAGAGAACTCTCCCTTTACTCTCTGCAGAAAGAAGAAGCGAGAAAACTAAAGGAAGAAAATTTACAGAAGAAAATCCGTCTCGAATCGGAATTAGCAAAATTAAATGACGAAATAAAAGCGGTGAAGCTGGAACTCTCAAATGCAGAGAATACCCTGAAGTACAAACGCGGAGAATTAAACTCAAAGACTGAAGCAATTTATAAAGTGGATAACCAGCTTTCGGTATCTAAAGAAAGAAAAGATTCCTTAGAACGTAATATTGAAAGATACAGGGAGGAACTGGTTGACTTAAAAGCGCAGCTTGAAGAATCTGAAAATCTCATAAATGAAAGCACACGGATCATTGAATCATTTGAGAACGATATCCGGGTTAAGGAAAGTCAAAAACAAGATTTTGAAAATGAAGCAGCAAGGCTGCAAGGAATTAATTGAAAGCAAGCGGAATAAGCTCAGGGAACATGCTGAACAGCAGCTTGATAAATTTAAAGAACTGACAGGAAAAGAAAACGAGCTTTCAAACCTTGAGAAGGCGCTTGAGAACAAAAACCAATCGCTGGACAAGCTGAACAGAAAAATTCAGTCGCTCACAGGGAACATTGCAAAAACAGTTGGATTCCTGGAGGAACTCGGAGACGAGAAAACCGAACTTGAGAAGAAACTTAACCAATCCGAGGAAGTTTATTCAAGCAAACAAAGAGAGAAAGAGGAACTCGAAAAAGAGCTTAACCTGTTAAAAACCAAAGAACTTGAAGATAAGAGCTACCTGAATACGCTTAAGGAAAAAATTGATTTCATTCAGACACTAATTGAAAACCTCGAAGGTGTTTCCAAAGGTTCCAAGGCTTTGCTGGAAAATAATAACTGGTCGAAGGGAGAAAAAAACCTTCTTGCTCATATAGGGAATACTCCGGATGAGTACCGTTTTGCTGTTGAAGCTGCTCTGCGAGGCGATATAAATAATATTCTGGTTGAAACCATTGACGATATTTTCAGCGGGATAGAATTTCTGCGGGAAAATGAGATCGGTAAAGCCGCATTTTACGTCAAAGACGTTCGGCCGGGCAGAAAGAAGAGTCTTCTTGACAGATTGAAAAGCTACTCGGTAAAGAGGAAGAAAAAAAATCTTGCTGCGGAAACAGGATTTAAGAAATGGATTTATGAACTCATCCAGACAGATCCTAAATGGGAAGGTTTTTTCAACCGTCTGCTTAACCTTACTGCCGTTGTAGAGGACATAAATACAGCATTCGAGCTGTCATTAAAATATCCTGATTTTAATTTTGTGACTCCCCAGGGGGATTTTGTCGCTTCATCGGGACTTGTTGAAGCCGGGTCTGAACCGAAGCTGGATGACTCTCTTTTCGGAAGAATGAAACTTCTGGAAAATCTGAAGGATGAGTTCCCGCAGAAAGAAAAAGAACTGATCGGCCTTCAGTCAAAGATCGGGGAAACAGAGAAAAAAATTGACGGAATAGATCTGAAAGTTCTTTCTGAACAGGGGCGCATGATAGTTAATGACCTGGGTAATGTTGAAAAGCAGATTGCACAATTTGAATTTGAAAAACAAAAGGCTGCTGATGAAATTGAAAAGGCAAGGACAGAAATCCAGGAACTTGCCGCCGATTCCAACAAGCTTGATACCGACAAAAATAATCTCTCTGATATTATTGAAGAATCCAGACTTGAAAAAGTTAAATCTGATGAGGAAAGAGAAAAACTTGAGGCCGACTTCAGAGCTTCCGGGGAGGAATTTGATGAAATGGTCGGGAATCAAAACCGGCTGAACCTTGAATATGAAAGACTTCTCGGCGAAAAGAAGAATACAATAAATGCAATCGAAAGAGCTAAAGATTCAATCGATACAGTAAACAGGAATATCACAAAAAGAGAAGCAGACATTGCAGCCTTCCTGGAAGAGACAGGCACCCTGGCTTCGATCATTGAAGAGAAATTACTGGAATCTGACGACCTTGCTGCTGAAAAAACAGTACTAAAGAACGAAGAGGAAAAACTGGACATTGCATATAAAGAGATCCAGAACCAAATCAATGAACTTGAAGAGAAGCAGAACTCATTAAGAACAGAACGTGAACAGGTATCCGAAGAGATTCACGCGAGTGAAATCAGGATTAATGAACTGGGAATAAAACTGAGCAATCTCGAGGAGAATATCCAGGAGAATTATTCGATAAAACTGGAACGTAAAGAATTTGATGACCTTGGTATTTTTGACTTTAAGCAAAGATCGGAAGAAGTGCATTCACTAAAACAGCAGGTAAAAAACCTCGGTCCGATCAATCTTCTGGCTTATTCTGAGTTCGAAGAAGAGCAGCAGAGGTTTGAGTTCCTCAGCAAACAAAGAGATGATTTAATTGATTCGGAAAAGGATATTATAACCACTATCGGCGAAATAAATAACACAGCCCAGCTGCTGTTCAAAGAAACATTTGATAAAATAAGAGATAATTTCATTACCATCTTCCGCGGTTTATTCAACCCGGGTGATGAAGCCGATCTTAGAATCGAAGAGGAAGCAGATCCTCTTGAAGCTAAAATTGAAATCATTGCAAAACCAAAAGGAAAGCGTCCTACATCGATTGATCTGCTTTCCGGCGGAGAAAAAACCCTGACTGCAATTGCGCTTTTATTTGCGATATACCTTGTAAAACCAAGTCCCTTCTGTATACTCGATGAGATCGACGCTCCTCTTGACGATGCAAACATCGACAGGTTTACAAAAATCATTCAGGACTTCAGCAAGAATACACAGTTTATTGTAGTCACACACAATAAGCGGACGATGGAAGCAGCAGATACAATGTATGGCGTTACGATGCAGGAAGAAGGAATTTCAAAACTGGTAAGCGTAAGATTTAATGAGGATCTCAACTTTGCCAGTGCCTGATCTTCTTCATTCTGCCGTTCCTTTCCAGGTCATTAAAGTTAAGCTATTTCTCTTACCTGTCATCCTGATTTTGATCTGTGTTTCTTCGAATGAATCGAAGGCACAATGGGTTAACAATCCTGCAGAAAATACAAGAGCAGTTTTTGACCTTGCCGAACCAATAAATATTTCAGCCTCAAATGATCAGAACGGCGGGGCATTTATTTTCTGGGAGGACAACGTAACCGGTTTACAGAATGAAGTAAAATTTATGCACATTGAATCAAACGGAGATATAAGTTTCAGAGCTGACGGAAAAAGAATATCCGAATCAACCGGAGACCAGGATAACCCTGTTTCAATAAGCGCAGGGAAAAACACTGCTGTAACTGCCTGGAAAGATTTCTCCCGGAATAAAACCGGAGATTTGCTCATTCAGAAAGTCAGGGCAAATGGCAATGCCATCTGGAACCCCGAAGGAATAAAAATAAACAGGTTTAATAAAGAAATAAGCGATTATTCATTATGCGCAAACGGGAATAGCGAGATATTTATTTCGTTTATCGCAAAAGAACCAAACCAGGTGTTTAATTCAAAGCTGATGCTCAGGAAATTATCACCTGCAGGTAAATTTATGTACGACTCAACCGGGGTTATCGTTTCTGCATCTTCGAACGGGAAACTCACTCCGGCTGTACTTCCTGATGATTCCGGGGGAGTATATGTTTTCTGGCTGGAGAGTTCAGGGGACAAAGGAATGATTCTTTCGCAGCATTATAACAGGATGGGAAGCCCGCTGTGGGGTAAAGTCCCCATACCCTTAACAAATAACAAATTAAACGTTATTACTTTCTCAGCAATAAATTCAGGGACTGATATCTATATCGCATACCAGGGGCTTAAAAAAGAAAAAACGATTTATCATCAGCTCATCAGTGCAAAGGGAAAACTACTCTGGGGAATGAACGGGAAGATTTGTTCCGATAAAAGCGGAAGCCAGTCTAATCCCCAGATGATTACATCAGGAAATTCGCTTATTTTATGCTGGACCAGTGAAATTGACGGCAACCGGGATATTTTCATACAGAAATATGACAGGGCCGGAAAAACTGCATGGCAGGCAGGCGGACTGCCGGTGATAAAAATGAGTGGTGATCAGTTCGGTCAGAAACTAATATCTGATGACCATAACGGTGCAATTATAGCCTGGCTCGACAGAAGAACTGCATCCATCAACGGGAATATATACTCGCAGCGTGTTAACTCAGAGGGAAAAGTTATGTGGGACAGCAGCGGGATCCCGATCGGTTCTTTTTACAATACACCCAAAAGCTACCTGAATCTTCTTCCGGACGGAAGAGGCAGTGCAATAGCAGTCTTTAAGGAAAAGCGAAACAGCGAGAACGGAATCTACGTCCAGAAGATTTTTAATACCGGAACTTTCGTATCGCAGATTATCGGATTTTCAACAGGAATAATTTCAGATTCAGTTAAGGTTAACTGGTATTCTGCAAATGAAACTCCGCAAAGTGTTTATGAAATTGAAAGATGTGTTCAGACAGATTCCGGGAATTCCAACTGGCAGAAACTCGCAGCATTCACTTCAGAGACTCCTAAGTCAGCAAACTATTATGAATATTTCGATAAGCCGGATACTTCCGGAACTCTTTATTACCGGGTGGTTCTAACTGATAATACTGGAAATACTCTTTCATCGGATATTTCCAGAGTAAATTTTCTTAATTCAACTGATTACATAATTGTTACTCAGAATAATCCTAATCCGTTTTCCGATTCGACCGAAATTAAGTTCTACCTGCCGGAAGAATCAAATGTTAAAATAGAATTTTTTGATAATCGCATTGAAAAGATAGATGAAATCAACAACAGGTTTCCGGCGGGAGAGAACAGCGTAACATTTTCGGCATTCAACCGGCAGCCCGGTATTTATTTTTACAAATTCGAGAGCGGGGACTTTGTTGAGGTAAAGAAAATGGTTTTAACAAACTGATAAATATGGAAAAAGTATTTAAGGTATTTGTCGATTTTGACGGGACGATAACCAGGAAGGATATCGGGGATGCTGTCTTTACGAAATTCGGGCACACCGCTATAGTAAAGCAGGTGATAGATGACCTGCTGAGCGACAGAATTTCTGCAAGGGACTGCTGGCTTAAGCTTTGTGAGTCGGTTGATTACATTGAAAAGCAGGAACTTGATGAGTTTATCCTCCGCATAGAAATAGATAAAACCTTCCATGAGCTGGTTGAATACTGTGATAAAAATAAAATTAAATTATTTATCCTCAGCGACGGTTTTGATTACTATATCGATCTGATCCTTAAGCGTGAAAAACTGGACCATTTGAAAGTTTTTTCAAACAAGCTGATACTGAATAAGAATAATACTTTAACTCCTGCTTTCCCCTACTATGATTCGGGATGTACAACTTCAGCAAACTGCAAAAGGAACCACATAATAAATAACAGTGCCGATGATGAATATACCGTTTTCATAGGTGACGGAAATTCGGATAAATACACCGTGCATTTCTGCGATTTTATTTTTGCAAAAGATGATCTGCTCAGGTACTGCGAGAAGGAGCGGATATCTTACTTTCCGTTTAATAATTTCACAGAAGTCATCGAAAGAGTGGAGACGCTTAGAAACAGGAAGAGATTAAAGAAAAGACACCAGGCCGAATTAAAACGGCGTGAACTGTACATAAAGGAATAAGGAATTTTAATGTCGGGACTTGCGTCAAAATTTTTCACTTACCGCAGCTATACACCGATACCTTTTGTTGTGGTAATGCTGGTATTTGCCTATCCAAATATATGGAGCCTGACAGCCGGGTTCATTATCGCTTTAGCCGGTGAGCTGATCAGGCTGTGGGGTGTAAGCTGGGCAGGAAGCGAAACAAGAACAACCGGCGGTGTCGGCGGTACTTATTTAATTGTCAGCGGTCCCTTTGCTCATCTGCGAAATCCTCTTTACCTGGGAAATATTCTAATGTATACCGGTCTTGGAATTATGTCGTTTGCCCTTTTCCCCTGGCTTCAGATTGCCGGATTTATGTTTTTCTCTTTTCAATATTATATGATCGTGCAGGCAGAGGAAAAGTATCTTGAAGAAACTTTCGGAGAGGAATTTAAAGCATACAAGGCAAATGTACCCCGGTTCATTCCGAGGCTTACGAAATATAAAGCAGGCAAAATAGAACAGCCGTCGTACGATATTAAAAAAGGATTGAAGTCTGAAAGAAGAAGTCTGCAGGCTTTTACATTTGTAGTAATTACACTTTTGCTCATCTGGTTTTTAAGAAGACTCTGATATGAACGGAACGCGAAAGAAGAACATAATGATGATTGCCGGCGAAGTTTCGGGTGATTACATAGGGGCAGCCCTTATTGACGAATTAAAAAAACTTGATGGGAATATTAACGTATTCGGTCTCGGGGGGGACAAAATGAAAGAATCAGGAATGCACATTCTTTATCACATAAAAAGAATGGCTTTCCTTGGATTTGCTGAAGTTGTAAAGCATCTCCCCTTCATAAAACAAGTACAGAGTGAATTAATAAAAATCGTCAGGGAGAATGATATTTCATACGCAGTACTGATTGATTACCCCGGCTTTAATCTGAACTTCGCCAGGAAATTAAAAGCCACGGGTGTCAAAATCATTTATTATATCTCCCCTCAGATCTGGGCATGGGGCGGCGGGAGAATTAAAAAGATTAAAAAACTCGTCGATAAGATGCTGGTCGTTTTTCCATTTGAGGAGGAGTTGTACAGGAAGAATGATATAAATGTCGAATTGGTAGGGCATCCTCTTGTTGAGAGAATTGATAATTATAACTTTTTAAGCCGTGAGGAGCTGCTGCATAAATTTAAGCTTCCGGAAAAAGAGATATTACTTGTTATGCCCGGGAGCCGTGAACATGAAGTTGACAAAATATTTCCTGAAGTAATAAAAGGTGCAGTAAGGATAGCAGCGGATTACGATTTACAGGTGATTGTTGCATGTTCTACCAACTTTGAAGAAAGTGTTTTTCATAATCCCGCGTTTCCGGAAAACTTTAAAGTTGTTAAGGGATTCACATACGATTTGATGAAGTATTCCAAAATTGGGATAATAAAATCCGGCACCTCTACCCTCGAAGCCGGAATTTTCGGTCTCCCGATGGTGATTGTCTACAAAACAAGTATTCTGACCTATCTGATAGGGAAGAGACTTATAAAGGTGGAAAACATCGGGATGGTAAATATTATTTCAGGGGAAAGGATTGTTCCCGAATTAATTCAAAATGAAGTAAATGCAGATTCAATCTATTCGGAATGTAAAAAGATTTTATCGGACAGCGCTTTATACGAAAAGATTAAATATAGACTTACTCAGTTAAGAGAAAAGCTCGGTACAGCCGGAGCTTCAGAACGAGCCGCAAAAATTATTTATTCAATGCTGAATGAAGCTTAAAAAGGCTAAGCAGGATACCCTGCGTTTTGCAGGCAATTATGTTCTTTTTCAACTTGTTGATATTCTGTGTAAGACGATAAGGATAAATTTTAGGAATAAAGAAATCGTGGATGAACTCGAGAAGAAAAATCAGAATTATATACTCGGCTTCTGGCACGGCACTATGCTGCTTCCGTGGTATCTTAACAGGAATAAAAACTTTGCCGGACTGACGAGCAAAAGCAAGGACGGCGAACTGCTTGCAAAGATATTGAAAAAATGGAATTATAAAGTTCTGCGCGGTTCAAGCAGCAAAGGCGGAGAGGTTGCGCTCGGTTTAATGATAGATTTTGCCCGTAACGGGTATTCTATTGCAGTAACGCCCGACGGACCAAAAGGACCTCCGTACAAACTAAAGGCAGGTGCAGTAATTTCTGCAAAAAAAGCAGGACTGCCGCTCGTGCTTATGGGAATTGGATTCAGGAAAAAAAGGTTTCTCAAAAGCTGGGATAGATTCCAGGTCCCGAAATTTTTTACGCAGGCGAATGTATTTTATTCTGAGCCCGTTTACATAGATGATAGCCTGAGCAGAGAGGAAACTTCAAAGGTCATAGAAGAATGTGAAAAGAGATTGAATGAACTGCAGCTGCAATCTGAAAACTTTGAGAAATGAACTAATTTGAAATTATTAAGACTGATATTATATCCCTTTACCCCTTTCTATGCCCTGGTGATCGGCATAAGGAACTGGTTTTTCAACAAAAATATTTTTGAATCCAAAAATGTCGGTTCTAAAGTGATATCGGTCGGAAATATTTCAGTCGGCGGTTCCGGCAAGACCCCGCTTGTTATAACATTGACGAACCTGTTAAAGGATTCAGGAAAGCAAGTCGGTGTTTTAAGCCGCGGCTACGGCAGAAATACCCGCGGCTACCTGCTAGTATCGGACGGTAAAAAGATACTGGCACCGGTTGACAACTGCGGCGATGAAATTTTTATAACTGCCATGGAATGCAAGGTGCCTGCTGCTGTTTCAGAAAACAGGGTAAGAGGTGCGAAGAACTTTATAAGTGATACAGGTGTTAATACAATAGTACTGGATGATGCTTATCAGCACCGCTGGATTAAACGAGATCTCGATCTTTTAATATTTGAACAGAGATTTTTAACTGAATATGACTTTTTCAAACAGAACCTGCTGCCTGCCGGGATGATGCGTGAACCTTTCAGGTCGGTAAACAGGACCGATGCAGTGATAATAAACAGGAAATTTACTCCCCCTGAGGAAATTCCTGAAAAATATAAACAGTATCTAAAGGGCAAGAGAGTATTTACAGCATACTATAAGGCGATTGAATTCGGTGATGTTAAACATGGAACAAGGTACGGACTCGAAGAATTTAAGGGACAGAAGAGCCTGGTGGTTTCAGGTGTGGCGAACCCCTATTCTTTTATAAATATTCTGAAGCAGACAAGCGTCGACACTTCAAACCAGATGATTTTCAGAGATCATAAAAATTATTCAGACAAGGAGGTACAGGAAATAAGGAAGAAATTTTATTCGACTAATTCTCATTCAGTTGTTACAACTGAAAAAGATGCAGTTAAACTTACAAGGTTCGCAAAGGAATTTGATGATATCGATATATTTTTCTTAAAGATTGAATTAAGGATGGATAATGAAAGTGAGTTTAAGGACTTTATTCTTTCAGGAATTAATTAAAAAAATTATAAGAACCAAAATAATGAGACAATATAGATTGGAGGATAAGTAATGCCTAAACAGCAGAAATACGTATACTTTTTCGGCGGAAAGAAAGCCGACGGCAAAGCAGAGATGAAAGGACTTCTCGGAGGTAAAGGAGCAAACCTTGCAGAAATGGTGAATATAGGATTACCGGTACCTGCCGGATTCACTATTACCACAGAAGTATGTACATATTTTTATGACCATAATAATAAATATCCCAGGGAACTATCGGCGCAGGTGAAAACCGCACTGCAGCGGGTAGAAAAGCAGATGGGCGCTAAATTCGGCGATCCTGAAAATCCCCTCCTGGTATCTGTAAGAAGCGGAGCACGTGCCTCGATGCCGGGCATGATGGATACTATTCTTAACCTGGGGCTGAATGATCAGACCGTTGAAGGAATAATTAAAAAAACAAATAATCCCCGTTTTGCATACGATTCATACAGAAGGTTTGTGCAGATGTACGGAGATGTTGTTTTAGGATTAAAACCGCAGGACAAAAAAGCAGAAGATCCTTTTGAAGTTATTCTGGACCGGAAAAAAGAACAGCACGGGTTTAAACTTGATACCGAATTGTCAACAGAACATCTAATGGAACTTGTGGAGGAATTCAAAGCAGCAATTAAAAGAGAAACCGGACATGATTTCCCGACTGATCCTATGGAACAATTATGGGGTGCAATCGGAGCAGTTTTCGGAAGCTGGATGAATGACCGTGCAATTGTATACAGAAAATTAAATAATATCCCTGCAGCATGGGGAACAGCAGTGAATGTACAATCAATGGTGTTCGGAAACATGGGTGAGGACTCCGGAACCGGCGTAGCATTCACCCGCGATCCAGCAGCAGGTGAAAATGTATTTTACGGTGAATATCTCTTTAATGCACAGGGAGAAGATGTTGTTGCGGGAACCCGCACTCCCCTCCCGATAGCGAAGCTTAAAGAGGACGATCTGAAAATTTATAAACAGCTGGATAACATCAGGAAAACACTTGAAAAGCATTATAAGGATATGATGGATATCGAATTCACCATACAGCAGGGAACCTTATGGATGCTTCAGTGCCGTGTTGGTAAGCGTACCGGTTTTGCCGCTATTAAAATGGCTGTGGATATGGTAAAAGAAAAACTTATATCAAAAGAAGAGGCAATTTCAAGGATTGAACCTAACCAGTTGAACCAGCTGCTCAGACCAATATTCGACCTTGATGAAAAAAGAAAAGCAATAGATGAAGGAAAACTTATTGCCAAAGGGCTGAATGCAGGTCCCGGTGCTGCATCAGGCCGGATTGCTCTTAACGCCCAGGATGCAGAAGATATGGCTGCAAGGGGCGAGAGTGTAATACTTGTCAGAATCGAAACTTCCCCTGAAGATATAAAAGGAATGAACGCTTCTGAAGGTATCCTTACGGCTCGCGGGGGGATGACTTCACATGCTGCGCTTGTTGCAAGACAAATGGGGAAAGTTTGTGTTGCCGGCTGCGGTTCCTTAAGGATAAATTACAAAGATGGTACAATAGGAGTTGAAGGTAAAGATAACCTGAATCTGAAAGAAGGCGATTTTATCTCGATCGACGGAACTACCGGTGAAGTTATCGCCGGGAAACTTGAAACGAGGCCTTCTGAAGTTCTCCAGGTTCTTTTAACCAAAACACTGGATCCTAAAGATTCACCAGTTTACCAGACTTACGCTAGTCTTATGAAATGGGCTGACAATCTGAGAAGGTTAAATATCAGAACAAACGCCGATCAGCCTGATCAGGCAGCTAATGCAGTTGCATTCGGTGCCGAAGGAATCGGACTCTGCCGTACAGAACATATGTTCTTCGGCGGCGACAGGATAATGAGTGTCAGAAAGATGATAGTATCTGAAACTACAGAAGAAAGAAAAAGCGCTCTAAATGAACTGCTGCCTCTGCAGAGAGAGGATTTCTTTGGAATATTCAAAGAAATGAAAGGATTTCCTGTAACGATAAGGACTCTCGATCCGCCTCTGCATGAATTTCTGCCTCATGAAGAAAAGGAGATCAGGGAACTTGCTGAACAGTTGAATATATCAATAGAGAAACTGACACAGAAGATCCACAGTCTTGCTGAATTCAATCCAATGCTTGGATTCAGAGGATGCCGCCTCGGTGTGGTTTTCCCTGAAATCACCGAGATGCAGGCAAGAGCTATCTTTGAAGCAGCTTACGATGCTGTTGAACAAGGATATAAGGTTAAACCTGAAATTATGATACCGCTTGTCGGAGATATAAATGAGTTCAGGCTTCAGGAGAAGATAGTACGGAAAGCTGCTGATGAGGTTGCCAAAGAACGCGGTAAAAAAATAAGCTATATGGTTGGAACAATGATTGAATTGCCCCGTGCATGTGTTACAGCAGATGAAATAGCAAAGGGTGCTGAATTCTTTAGTTTTGGTACGAATGACCTTACACAGACAACTTTCGGTTTCTCGAGAGATGATGCCGGCAAGTTTTTACCTCTTTATGTGCAAAATGAGATCCTTCCAAATGATCCATTCGAGGTACTGGATCTGAACGGAGTAGGACAGCTCGTTAAAATGGGCACTGAAAAAGGAAGATCAACACGTGAAAATCTTAAAGTAGGTATCTGCGGTGAACATGGCGGTGAACCCGGTTCGGTTGAATTCTGCCACAGGATAGGACTTAACTATGTAAGCTGTTCCCCATTCCGTGTACCTATAGCAAGACTTGCTGCAGCTCGCGCTGTAGTTCATGAAATGTCTCTTAAATCAAAGAAGTCTTCCGGGTCAAAGAAATCAACGACAAAAAAGAAAAAATAAGAAATATTAATGAGGGAGCTGCTAAAGCTCCCTCTCAATTTATCAATTCATAGAAGGTAATGAAGAATGAAATTATCAGATTTCAAGTACAATTTGCCGAAGACAGCGATTGCAAAATTTCCTGTTTCCCCGCGGGATAAAGCAAAACTAATGGTACTCAACCGGGAAACTCAGGAAATTGAAAATAAAGTTTTTTCAGATGTTGCGGACTATATGGAAAAGGGAGACGTGCTTGCAGTAAATGAAACACGTGTCTTCCAGGCAAGGTTGTATGGAAAAAAAGAAAAAACGAATGCAAAGATAGAGGTTTTCCTGCTCAGGGAATTGAATGCAGAAGAATGCATATGGGATGTAATTGTTGACCCGGCAAGGAAAGTAAGGATCGGCAACAAAATATATTTTAATGATAAGCTTTGGTGCGAAGTAATTGATAATACAACCTCCCGCGGCCGAACAGTAAGATTTAATCAGCCTGGAAATGTATTCAGTGCTGTTGAGAAGATAGGGCTGACCCCTCTTCCGCCATATATAAAAAGAGAACCCGTTCCGGCCGATAAAGAAAATTATCAGACCGTTTATGCAAGAGTTGACGGAGCTGTTGCCGCCCCCACCGCCGGTCTGCATTTTACGGAAAAACTTCTCACTAAATTGAAGAAAAAGGGAGTAGAGGTTGTCCCTGTAATACTGCATATCGGTCTTGGAACCTTCAGGCCGGTTGAGGTTGAAGATCTTACCAAGCACAAGATGGATTCGGAGTTTTATGAGATTACCGCACACTCGGCAGAGAAAATAAATAAGGCTATTCACGGAAAGCACAACGTATTTGTGGTTGGAACAAGTACTGCACGTGCTCTCGAAACCAGCATTACTGCGGACGGACTCGTTAAACAAGGCAGAGGCTGGACAGATAAATTTATTTATCCGCCTTACGATTTTAAGGTCACCGATAAATTAATTACAAATTTTCATCAGCCTGAATCAACTCTTTTAATGCTGGTCTCTGCCTTTGCAGACACTGATTTCGTTATGAAAGCTTATAAAAAAGCTCTGAAAGATAATTATAAATTTCTCAGCTACGGCGACGCAATGCTTTTATTATGAAAAAGATTGTCATTATCCCCGCAGGCGGAAAAGGAATACGAAGCGGGTATACAAAGCCGAAGCAGTTCATTAAAGTTAAAGGGAAAGAATTAATAGTCTATTCCCTGGAGACTTTCCAGAAGAATAAAATGGTAGATGAGATCATCGTTTCTGCAGACAGTACTTACTTTAAACTTTTACAGAACCTGAAAGAAAAATATAAACTGACAAAGCTTAAACACATTGTAGAAGGAGGAAAGGAGAGGCAGGATTCAGTTTATAATGCTCTTTCCTCTGTTTCTGCAAATTCAGAGGACTTAATAATTGTACATGATGCTGTCCGTCCCCTTCTAACTTCTGCAGTATTGAATAACGCTGTCAGGACAGCAGAAAAAAAGGGAAATGCCGTTGTATGTGTAAAAGGAAACAACACACTTGCCAGGGGAAGAAACTATATTGAGGAGTATATCCAGAGGGAGAATGTCTGGTATGTTCAGACCCCCCAGATCTTCAGATATATTGATTTGGTGAAAGCTATGAAAAAAGCTTATGAGGAGAAATTTTATGCAACGGATGAATCTATGCTGGTAAAACGAATCGGCAGAAAAGTAAATATTACCGAAGGTTCAAATATGAACTTCAAGGTAACCACAAAAGAAGATTTTCAATTATTTAAATCCATGGTTTAATAATTGCATCTTATTCTTGTTGAATCAATTTCATTGAATATTTACCCTATTATGGTTAGTTTAGAATTCACTTTATTTTACGGTATTTAGATGTATTTACTCGCGACTATAGTCATATTATCATACCTGATCGGCTCAATTCCAACCAGTATTATTGTAAGCAAAGCGGTTGGCGGCATAGATATAAGAGAACACGGAAGCGGGAACGCAGGCGGAACCAACGTTATGCGCGTTCTCGGATGGAAGCATGGTATACTGGTTATACTTCTTGATGCATTAAAAGGCGTACTGGCAGTTCTTGTTGTGGCAAGGCTTCATTACGGATCAATGCCGTTTGAAAATGCTACTCCTTTTGACGACTTTACCCTTGTTCAGATCATAGCGGGAATATCTGCAGTAATCGGGCACATCTGGACAGTATTTGCAGGTTTTAAAGGCGGTAAAGGCATCGCAACGGCTCTTGGTGTTCTCCTTATGGTTGTTACAGTTGATATGCTTGTTGCAATCGGAGTCTTCATCCTGGTTGTCAGTATATCGCGATTTGTTTCTCTTGGGTCAATCCTCGGGGCTATCGCTGTTCCGCTGACATTAATTATCAGGGAAAATATTTTCAATGTGAACATTCAGGGCTATAGTACACTCTTGCCATTTGTTATCTTTCTTTCATTACTTGTCGTTTTCACTCACCGTAAAAATGTCGTAAGATTATTGAACGGGAACGAGAATAAAGTCAGCTTTAAGAAAAAAATAAAATCCTGATGAAAATATCTGTTTTTGGAGCCGGCGGCTGGGGAACTACCCTTGCTATCCTGCTTCATTTTAACGGACATAAGGTTACTCTCTGGGAATATGTTAAGAACTATGCAAAGATTCTTCAAAAGACCAGGGAAAACGTAAACTACCTTCCGGGAATCCCAATTCCAGATGAAATAAAAATTACACACGACCTTAATGAAGCTGCTCACCAGCAGAATATGATAGTACTCGCCGTTCCTTCACAATATTTAAGAAGCGTAATTAAGGAAGCCGATACATCATCGTTAAAAAATTCAATACTTGTCAGTGTTGCAAAAGGAATAGAAAATAAAAGTCTGATGACTATGTCGCAGATGCTTAAAGATGAGATCCCCTCGCTCGACAGCAACCAGGTTGGTGTTCTTTCGGGTCCCAGCCATGCTGAAGAAGTAGCAAGAAGGATTCCTACTGCAGTTGTGGCAGCTTCTACTGATGCTGAGACTTCCAAATCGATCCAGGCTGCATTTATTACTTCCTACTTCAGGGTTTATGGTTCTACCGATATACTTGGTGTTGAAATGGGTGGAGCATTCAAGAATGTAATTGCAATAGGAGCCGGCATCATTGACGGCGTTAAATTCGGTGATAATACAAAAGCCGCTATTATGACGAGGGGTATAGCTGAAATTTCAAGACTCGGAATTGCAATGGGTGCTCAGCCTGAAACTTTTGCCGGGTTGTCGGGCATGGGGGACCTGATTGTTACCTGTATGAGCCGCCACAGCCGTAACCGCTATGTCGGGGAGCAGATAGGTTCGGGTAAAACATTAAAGCAGGTACTGAAATCCATGAAGATGGTTGCCGAAGGAGTGGAAACCAGCCGTTCGGCTTCTATGCTTGCAAAGAAAAACGGAGTTGAAACTCCGATCACTACCGAGGTTTATAAAATACTCTTTGAAGAAAAAGATCCTGTTAAGGCTACGACTGATCTTATGAGCCGCGATATGAAGATGGAATAAGGCAAGAACTTTATTTTATTCTCAAAACCTTTCTTACTTCATCAACCGTTTTCTCATCACAAAATACGGCAATACTGCCTGATACAATCGGATCTCTGACAACAGGGGCTGCAATTACTTTGTTATTTATAATAAACGCCGCTTTCTGACCGACCATTTTTTCTGTTGCCTCTTTTACAGAATCCGCACCTGAGCTGTCAAGTTTAATCCACACAGTGTAATTTATTCCGTATGCTGCTGTATCAGCATTAATCTTAACTGACTCAAAATTATTTTCTGTCACTATCGGAATTTTATAAATGCAGTACCCCGCTTCCGAATCAGAAAGCATTATGTAATTATCAGAATTTAAGCAGGAATCTTCTTCGGCAACCCTGTAAAATCCTGTTTTTAAATAATTTTCCTGAGCATTCAGATTTAACGATACCAATACCAGCAATAACAGAAATAACAATGATTTCATTCCATCGCTCCTTCTTTATTCAACCGGCAGACCTTCAAGTTTCATTATTTTGAGAGCATTTGTTGTAGGACATGGTCCGGTATGCAGTTTATAATCAAAAATCATTCTTCCTTCTTTTATTTCCTCCCTGAAGTGATAATTCTTTACTTTGGATATCTCATCAGCAAGTCTTACCAGTTCAAGGTCGTGGGTAGCCACAGCCCCTGCGGCATTAGTTCCAGCCAGTTTTTTAATGAACGAACTGCTTCCCTTTAATCTTTCAACATTATTCGTCCCTCTGAATATTTCGTCAATTAAATAGAGTACTGGATACCCGGATTCATCGATTTCATCGAGCAATGCCTTCAGACGTTTGACTTCAGCATAAAAATAAGAAATACCGTCTATAACAGAATCACTGACCTTAATACATGTAAATAACCTGAACAGCGAAACTTTCAGGTTTTCTGCATTTACAACACTGCCTGCATATGCAAGTGAGAGGTTCACGCCTAATGTTCTTATAAAAGTACTCTTACCCGACATATTCGAACCGGTGATTATAGCTGCTTCACCTTTCGGTTCAAAAGAAAAGTTGTTGCATACTTTATTTTCTTTCTTTATCAAAGGATGTCCCAGCTCCAGGCCCGAGAAAATAACTTCCCCGGCTTCTGAGTTTATAATTTCGGGGAAAGTATATCCAGGATTAAGAAAAGCGAAATTCGCCAGTGAAGATAATGCTTCCAGGTTATACCATGTTTCATACCATCCGGTAAACTTTCCGGATACAAGCGATTTATACCTGTTCAGCCTGAGCTTAAAATAAAAATCGACCGGGAATACAGCCCTTATTATATTCCATACGAAGGGATTTCCTTTTCTGATCCTTAAAAATCCAACCGTGTTTTTAATTTTATTGATTAATATGGAAGGCCTCCCTTCTTTTACCAGGAAAGGTTCACAAAGATTATACAGATCCGTACCGGGTTTATATTTATATCGTTCAAGGAATTGAAAGACACTTCCGGTCTTCTCAAGCTCATCAGAAATATATTCTGCTTCATCAAGGAGTCTGTCCTTTTGCTTATTCCCGAAATGAAATAAAATGATATATACAAAGGTAGTGATGACCCAATAAGCCGGGAGAATATTATCAAGGAACAGGAGAAACATCAGAATATTTATTAGCGCAAGAATAATCAGAATTCCGAACAGTATTTTAAAATATCCGGGCAGATCATTCTTTTTTGTTAATAATTTAAAAAGCATTTCCCCGTCAAAGTCCCGTTTCGTCGATAAAACAGAATACAACGCAAGTTTATCTCTGAATCCTGAAAGCGGGATCAGATCCTTTACAAGGTTTTGTCTTCTGACAATGGCAGGGGCAGACGGATCCTTTACATTCAGCCATTCACGCAGCAATGATTTTGCCTGCTTTGAAGTACCCGTATTTATAAGCTGATGCAGCGATTCATCACCGGAAAGATTCAGATCCGTTTCAATGGGTCCGGGTTTGTTTAATTGTTCCTCTTCTCTATAATTTATTAAAGGAATATTTTTCCAGTCAAGATTCAGCCTTGCAAGGTTGGTGGATTTAATTTTCGTCCATAGTTCCAATTTTTTTATACCATAATCCAGCTTATTGTGGAAATGAGCCATGATTGAGAAGGCTGCCAGGAAAACTGCAATAGAGATTAATGCGGCTTGACCCGAAAGAGAGTAAAACAGGATAAAGAAACTGACAACTTCGATTAGAAGCAGCGCCAGTCTGTAGTTTGAATAGGTTCTGCTGAGAGCCTTAAGGCGATCTCTCCGGGAATCCAGTTTTTTAATTATACCCGTAAGGTAATGGCTTCTTATATTATGATTTTCTTTAATTAGCATCGATTTTCCAATACACGGTCGCATTAGCTGCGGTTAGAATTTTTATCCCGGAAAAATGTAAAATTCCTGAGACATTATCCAACTATTAAGTAACTGATGCCGGGAATTATCAACCCGTCTCAAATCAGGATTTTTAGTGCTTTGACTTACATCCGATAAGCACAAAGCACTTTTTAATTCCTTATATCTCATCTTTCTATTATTTCCTTTTATAAGAATTTAACATATATTATTTAATCCCTTTTAGTTTACAGAAATATTCCAAAGCAATAATATGAAATTATTAGAGCGCGATTGTTATCTGAATGAATTAGAAGCTTTATTAAATAGCTTATCGTCAGATGAAGGCGGATATATTGTATCAATTTCGGGTGAGGCGGGCATAGGTAAAACATCACTAATAAATGCTTTTAAGAATCTCGTTAAAACCCGTGTGAATTTTTTTGCCGGCATTTGTGATGATCTTTATACACCAAGACCGCTCGCTCCGATGTACGATATTGCCGAGCAGATAAATAGCGATATAATTAATCAACTTGATTCAGGAATTCAACGTCCTTCAATATTTTCAAATCTGATTAAGGAAATCAGGCTTCATACTCCCTGCATTATCGTGATAGAAGATGTTCACTGGGCAGATGATTCAACCTTTGATCTCATAAAATTTTTAGGCAGAAGAATTAATAACCTTAATATTTTATTTATAATTACATACCGTGATGATGAAATCAAATCTAATCATCAATTAAAGTTACTCCTGAATAATCTGCCGTCAGGATATTTAAAAAGGATAAACCTCAGACCCCTTTCGGAAAAGGCTGTGAAATCTCTGGCTTTAAGCTTTGGGAGAGAGGATTTAAATTTATATGACAAAACCGGCGGTAATCCATTACTGGTTACTGAAGTATTAACAAATGCGGAAACTGAAACCCCGCCGACAATAAAAGAGTTAATGAGCTATAAAATGAATCTGTTATCCGCAGGTTCCCGTTCTGTTATCGAGATGATTTCTGTGATTCCGGGTAAAGTTGAGAATTGGTTAGCCAAAATACTCATTAAAGATTATAACCTGATTGATGATCCGTTGAAATTCGGAATTTTGAAAATAGATAACGATGCGATTATATTCAAACATGAACTTATAAGAATAGCTATAGAGGATTCTCTATTTGAAACAAAGAGAATTGAATTTAATTCTCTTGTGCTGAAGATATTACTTGAACAAAAGAACAAGGATCATTACCTGGCAAGGATTATTCATCACGCCACAAATGCAAAGGATATTGATACAATAATTGCGTATGCATCCAGAGCTGCATCACAAGCTTCAAATCTTGGAGCGCATAAACTAGCAGCCAGACATTATTTAACCGCACTTAATTGTTCAGATAATATTTCAACAGAAGAAAAGTTAAATCTACTCCGGGGGAGAGCCTACGAATGTAATTTAACCGGGCAGGTTGAAGAAGGCATAAAAGCATGTGAACTAATACTGGAGATTTTAGAAGAATCACCTGATCCCCATCGTGAAGGAGAAATCTATAGAATTTTATCAAAATTTATGTGGGCTGCGGGAGAAGATAATTTGGTTGAAAAATATCTGAATAAATCCGTTATGATTTTGGAGAAATTGACTCCAACCAACCAACTGGCAATGGCTTATAGTAATTTATCGTCGATTTATTCACATAGAAACAATTCAGATATTGCATTAAAATTCGGAGAGAAAGCAATAGGGTTAGCCGGAATTACAAATGACCTTGAAACCAAAATACATACTTTGAATAATATTGGTGTATGCAGAATGCGTGACAGTATAGATTCCGGCGAATGGTATTTAAAGGAAAGTCTCAAACTCTCTCTTGAAAATAATTTTTATGAACATGCGGCAAGAGCTTATTGTAATCTTGGAGCTAAATACCTGTGGCGAAGAAATTTAAGGGAAGCTGTTAAATATTTAGCCACGGGACTGGAGTACTGCAATGAAAAAGATCTGGATAACATTGGTGGTAGTACAGCCGGTGATTATGCTAAAGCGAAATTATATTCCGGTGATTGGGATGATGCAACGGAATTATCAAATTATATTTTTAAAAGCGGAAATGTTCCGGCAGCTAATAAGATCTACCCTTTATGTGTGATTGGTCAAATCAGAGCAAGACGAATGGATCCCGGAGCATTAAAACTTCTGGATGAATCAGATTATTGGGCACTAAAAGTAGGAGAAATTGATAGGATTGTAACTGTCAAAGCTGCAAAAGCTGAATATTACTGGCTGCAGAATAATTTAGATAGTATTATTGATGAATTAGAAAAGATTTATCAAAGCCTTGTAAGCAGCAGAAATCATTGGGCCATTGGCGAAATTGCATATTGGTTATGGAAGTCCGGAAAACTAACTGAAATTCCAAAGAAAATGGCAAATCCCTATATGCTTCAGATTAAAGGAAAGTGGAAAGCTGCAGCTGAAATCTGGAAAGAACTGGGTTGTCCATACGAATATGCTGTAGCCTTATCGGAAGGTAATGAGGAATCCATGAAAAAAGCCTTAGAAGTTTTTGACGATCTTGGAGCAACAGCAGCATCGCAGTTAATTAAACAAAAAATGAGAGAGAAGGGTATCAGAAGTATTCCCAGGGGACCAAGAAAATCTACTTCGGAAAATCCGGGCGGTTTAACAATAAGACAAATAGAGGTATTAAAACTTGTGGGTAAAGGGTTAAGCAATAATGAGATCGGAATGAAATTATATATTTCTCCTAAAACCGTCGACCATCATATCTCAACAATCCTGTCAAAATTAAATATTCATTCCAGAACTGAAGCGGCATCGTTCCTTCAATCAAACGGAATTTCTTAAACGATCTCTTCGGCAGCCGTAAATCTGTAAAATCATCTATTCACAAATTTATTTTATATCCACGACTGTAAAATTTCTTTCCTTGGCTGTGGGATTACTACCTTCTGAACGAGTAGTCCTTTTTTGGAAATTGCCGCTGCACCGGCCTCAACTGCTGTCTGAACAGACGCAACATCACCTGTAAGCATTACATACCCTTTACCGCCTATTGCCATTGCAAGATAAACGGTAATTAATTCCACTGAAGCCGACTTCACTGCAGCGTCCGCAGCTTCTATGATAGATGCAACGGAAAAAGATTCGATTACGCCGAGCGCCTGAAGATCAGTTACCGGGTTTATTCCGCTTATTGCAGGAAATATGGATGGATGCACATTCGGAATTATAAAATTATCAACGAGTTCATCTGCGCTTATTTCAATACCTGTTTCAATGCTCGCATTTACAGCATCGACATCGCCGCCGATCAGGATCATATATTTGCCGGGACAGATTGTCCTGTTGACTATTATCTCGATATCCGCCCGCTTCAGCATCGCATCTGAAACCTCAATACCTTTTGCTATACTCGAAAGTTCAACTAATCCGATGGCAGCTTTCATTAAAATCCTTCATTAATTTATTGCTGTTATTAAAATCCCACGGTCTGTGACAGCTTTTACTACACCCTGTATGGGGGAATGTACCGGTACACATAAATCATTTTCAGCAGCGGAAGCAATCATTTCACCTGCCGCTACCCGGGTTCCCGCAGACACCAGAGGATCAGCCGGTTTTCCGAAATTATATTTCAACGGGATCAGAAGATTTTCTATTACTTTATCAACGCTCCTGAATTCAGCTTTTCTGTCGTAAGGTTTAATACCCAGCCTCCTGTACAAGCTTGATATAGGAATCTCCCTTCCTTCTCTGGCAGGATGCACTTCCCGGAATGCTTCGGCAGTCTGTTCTGGTGTAAAGCCTTTGCCCTCATTGCGCAATCTGACTTTGGTATCAGCACAAATATTTTTTGGATCCAGTTTTTCCGGACAAGCGAATAAAGAACAGACATTGCACTCGCAGCAGCTTGAAGCCCACAGATCCATCATTTCTTTTGCTTCGCCGTGCATCTGAAGTGAACGCATTACCAGGTGAGGCTGAATGGGGTATCCGAGAATATACCTCGGACATAGCTGCGTACAGAATGAACACTGATCGCAGGTGCTATGCCCGGTCTTATTATAAACACTTTGAGGTGATGATTTCCTGACCGCAAGGGTATGGTCTGAAGGAAGAATAATCAATCCTCCAAGTGTCTTACTTACCGGAAGTGAAAAATCAGTTTCAACGCCCCCCATCATTACTCCCCCGGTAAGAGCCACCGGATCGTCAGTAGTAAATCCTCCCGCAAGTCCGACACAGTCCATAAAACTTATTCCGACAGGAACAGAAACAGTCACAGGGTTCTTCACCGCGCCGTTTATTGTTATGAACTTTTCTGTTACGGGTTTGTCCTCAGCTGCATAAGAAATATTGACCAGTGTTTCAACATTATTTACAAGACAGCCGGCCATCAAAGGAATTCCGTTTGGAGGGATTCTTCGTCCGGTGATATCATAAATAAGAATATACTCATCGCCGGCAGGATAAACATTTTTTGTAATGAAGATTTCAAATCCTCTTTTTTCTGCAGCCGGTCTTAACTTTTCTGCAGCATCCCTGTTTTTCTCCTTAACGGCAATGGTTACTTTCGAGGCTCCGGTTATCTCTTTTACAATTTCGAGTCCATGCATCATCCGCTCTGTCTTCCTCAGCATTACCTCACGGTCTTTGTAAAGGAGAGGCTCACATTCCACCCCGTTTGCGATGACATGTTCTACTTCTGTTTCAAGTTTTTTATACGCAGGGAACCCTCCGCCGCCGGCACCGACAACGCCGGCTTCACGGATTTTATTCAGAAGGTTCTTTTTTGTCATCCCGATTCCCGGATAATAATTAAATAGCAATATTATAAAATTAGTAAAAAATAGCCCGGGTTGGATAAATTAATTTGATATTCAGGCAGTGCACCAACCTGCAGCCGGTACTTTGTCCGGCTAATAACATAGGCTGGGTCTGATATTAAATATAATTAAAGGTAGTCTGCCGTTGATACTCTCAATCAATATTGAAGAGGGTCGTCAGTTTTAACTGGCTCAGCACGTTCATTACCTGCTGGTTAACATGAGTCAGACTGAATTTTATATTTTTGTTGTGGCAGCTTGTATATGCATGCACTAAAAGACCTATACCCCAGCTTGAAATATATTCAACCTTAGCCAGATCTATTATAATTTCCCCGCTTCCTTTATCTATCGATTCCTGGACAAGTTTCTGAAATTCTTCGCTTTCTACTCCGATCAGTTTATTTTTTTCGATAGCAATTACAGATTTATCCAGTTTATGTTCTGCACTAATTTCCATAAATCTCTCCTTATAATATTCTTTTGCACAAAAATAGTTGTTATTTCTGAATTTTCAATAGTAAGATGCATATTGAAATAATATGAATCAACAGAAAGAAAGGTATTTATTCTATTTACCTTTTCTATGCGCCTCCGATAATTCTTTCAAAATAGACTGCAGTTTTTCCAGCTCGCCGGCAGCTTTTTGAAATTCTTTCTGTCCCTGGTATTCAAGGTAATTATTAAATGCATCATTTGCCTGCTTAATTTTTTCATCCGTTGTTGTTTCTGCGGGCTGAACTCCTGTTTCTTCTTTTGTTGTAACCTGCTTAACAGGAGTTTCACCATACAATCCCTGAAGTGCTTCCTGAAATGTCTCTGCATAGCTGAGGTTATCATCGTGCATTACAGCCACCAGGCGCAATTCCGGATATGCAGCAGTCTCAGCCTGCAGATAAATAGGTTCAACATAAATTATTGTCTGATCAACAGGAATGGCCAGTACGTTTCCGCGGATTACGTTAGAACCGCGCTGATCCCATAACGAAAGCTGACCGGATAAATAACTATCCTGATCGATCTTAGTCTCAACCTGCTGAGGTCCGAGGACACTTTTCTCCTTCGGGAATTTATATGCAATAAATCTCCCGTAATTATCCCCGTCGCACATGCCTGCTATCCATCCTATTGATACCTGCCGGTTTTTGGGAGTAAACGGAAGTATAAGCACGAACTCCGATTTTTTTGTTTTGGGAAGCTGCCACATTATATAATAAGGATTTACCGGCTGAACATCGTTATAATATTTTTCCGTAGCTCTTATCCACAAATCCTCCTGGTTGTAGAAAACGGTTGGATCCGTCATATGATACTTTGCGTACATCAATCCCTCTACCATGAGAAAATCAATAGGATACCTGATATGCCTCATTAAGTCTGCGGGCATCTCCGACTTCTTTTTGAATAAACCGGGGAAGATTTTGTCCCAAACCTTTATGAGAGGGTCTTTTTCATCAAAGATATAAAAATCAGTTGTACCGTTGTAAGCATCAACAACCACCTTCACAGAATTTCTTATATAGTTAATTCCATCCAGCTCGGGAGCGGTATTGGTTGTTAATGTTCTTGTTGATTCTCCTTCTTTATAACCTATCTTTTCTGTTGAATGAAAAACTTCGCTATAGGGGAAATAGCTGCTTGTGGTATATGCATCGATCATCCAGTAGAGTTTACCATCATCCCCGAGAACTACATAAGGGTCCTTATCGAATTCTAAAAAAGGTGCAAGAGTCCTTACCCTGTCCATAATCTGCCGGTGAAACATTATCCTGCTTTGAGAATTCGGATAACCGGAGAAGAAAAATTTAGTGCCGTCAAACTTCCAGCCGAACAGAAATTTCCGCCATATATTTGAAATCCTTACCCCGCCTTTTCCCTGGTATTTGACATCAACATTCTGTTCCCCGCTCGGGTAATCAAATTCAGGTTCATCAGAATTAACTATCACGTAGGAATCAGTAAGTTCACCATAATAGATCTGAGGCTGCTTTACTTCAAGTTCAGGGTATTTGCTTACAGGAGGTATATCTTTTATCAGGAGGTTAGGAAGTCCCTCGGGAGTAAAGTCGCTTACCGTTGTTAATGTAATCCCATATCCATGGGTATACTTAAATCGTGTATTAACAAATGTCTGGCTCTGTATGGGAAGGTTTGCTGATTCCATCTCTCTTGCAGATACCATCACCTGCCTGTACTCATTATTGAAATGGTAACGGTCTATATCCACATCTTTAAATTCATAGTAAAGCCGGATTTCCTGGAACTGTTTATAAACATCCTGGAGAGCCCGCCAGTCCCACAGCCTGATATTTTCAAACGTAGCAGGGTTATCCTGCACTGTCTGCTTATTAAAAACATCGTTTGCAGGATATTCCTTTTCCTCAATATTCTGAAGGTTAAACCCATAGCGCGTAAGCTTTATATTATTTTCAATGTAAGGTCTTTCATATGTTATTTCGTTCGGTACAACCCGCAGCCACTGGAAAATACCGGGAATTGCTGTAAGGCCGATAAACCATAAGCCGATAATTGTAACCAGGACAGAAATAACGAGGACAGGTTCGGAACCGACGTTCCTGATTTTTAATCTTGAATAAAATTTCTGGAGCATCACACGTGCAGGTTTTATCAGGAGGGCGGCAGCAAACAAAATCATAATGACGATTATAATATCATAAGCAGGGAGGAGAATATTTACATCCGTCCAACCAGGTCCCCGCACTATCCCCATATCTGAAAACATGAGGTCGAACCTGCTGAGATATTTATCATAAGCCAGCACGAGTATTAAGAACGAGCCTGTAATCAGTGACATTGGTATAGGGTTTTGCTGAGATATAACGGTCAAAGCCGGAGAAGTTAGCGGTAAGATTTCCCTTCTCATCAAACCTCAGAAAGGAGCTGAAGAGAATTCCTCCGAATGAGATTAAAGTCAGAATTATCAACAGTGTATAAATACTGTCCAGGAAAGGTAGTGTAAACAGATAAAACCCTGCATCCTTATTAAGCACCGGTTCAGCAACACCCATTGAAACCCGAAACCAGAATTTCAGCATAATCTGCCAGTCAGAAGCTCCCCAGACAGCGCCTCCTATCAAAGCTATCCCCTGCACAATTCTTTTGATGGATTTTTTTGATGAAGGAATTGAATATGTCAGTAAAGAAACAATCCCCGCAGAGATCAGGGCGCCGGCAATACCTGCGACTGTCTGGGCGATTATATAGACCCAGAATCTGTCGCCATAACCGAGATTTTCAAACCAGAGCATTTCCGTCCAGAAATCGAGCGACCAGAATAAGACTATTGTAGCTGCCCCGATTGCTATACCAGCTGCTGCTCTCCCTTTTTTATTGCCCTTTACTCCACTGTATGTTAAATAAATTGCCAGGGCAAGCAGTACTATAATTATTGCAGTATACATATTTTTTTCTTTTTATGTTTAAGAACAGTTCTATATATACGCAATATTAATGAACTATGAAACTTATATCAGTTTGATAAAGGATTCTGCAGGCAGGATTTACGTCCGTTTAATCAATATTAGCGTTGCATCATCGTCCGGAGCTCCGCAGTAATTGATGAAGTCTTCCTGTATTTTAAAGAAGATTTCCCTGGCGGGGAGATGTTTTGTGAAGATCAGCTGCTGTTCGAGCCTGTCTTTAACGTAATTTAATTCCCCACCTTTTTGCTCTGTAAACCCGTCTGAGAAGAGAAGAAGTATATCTCCTCTTCCCATAACGTTAAGATTGTTAAGAGAATATCTACCCTTATAACCGAAAATGCTCTGAGAATTTTTATTGTCTATATCAGCACCTGAAGGCAATGTGCCGATGGGAACAAAGTTTGTGAAGTTATGACTATCTATATTGACTATTCTGTTGAATTCATTCGAAAATACAAGCGGAAGCGGATGAGCTGCAGATATAAATCTGAACTCGCCATCATTTTCTATTTCACCGTAAATAAGGGTTATAAATTTATCGATACTGGATGACTGATGAAACCTCTGGTTGATAGTTTCAAATAGATCAATAGTTATTTCTCCGAACATTGTAAGTTCGTAACTGGCGCCCACAAGAAAGGCCTGGTGGAGCATAGCATTCAGAAGATAGTCTGTTATGCTATGACCCGAAACATCCGCCAAGAGTATTCCCGCCTTGTTTTTTAGTCCATTTAATTTTTTAATTACTTCTATTTTATCGGTTAATTCCGCACGTTTTATTCTTTCCTCAAGGTTGAATCTTTTTGAGAAATCGACATAAATTATATGATCACCGCACACTTCCCCGTGCAGCGGTATTGTTTCTCCGTATATATCCAGTCCGTTTATCTCAGGAATTTCACCGGGACTTGGTTTAATATTCTTAGCTATTTTCTGAAAGTTTATAATTTCATTTTTATCATCAATAACCGACATACATTACCTTTTAAAAGTGAACAAGTAAAATAATTCTTTCGGGCTTCATTTGTACTATTTAGAGGTTAATAAATAATTAAATGAAAAGTAAAAAAGGTATAAACCGTTGAAATTGAATGATTCATTCGACCTTAGCGCCGCATAGCCGACAACCAAAGCAACCACGGATAGGTAAGAAGCTCTGTATATTATTGAACATTTTTTATTTTCGGTGGCTTCGATACGTCCCGCCCATAAGGATATATAGCAAAGGCGGGACACTCAGCCACCGCTATACGCTACCAACTGTTGTGAGTTCTAATATCTTAACCAAAAAAAACAAAAATATGACTGGGGATACCATTCATTCTTAGTGCGGTAAATCGGCAACCATAATTCGCGCAAGAAAATTATTCCATCTCAACTTACCAACCGAAGTTCATCGAAGGTGGGACGTGGGAAGAAATCTTAGAATTCGAAAAGATTTCTTGGTCGAAGACTTCCCAACCTATCGTTGGTAATCAGCTCATTAATGATATTCACACAGGCTGTCCAATTCAATCATTCCTCCCTACGTATAATAATTTGTAACACTTGTTGAATAGCTGAGAAGCAGAATAATTATTCCCTCAATACCGTAAATTAATTGCAGCGGCGGATCGGGCTGGTACCCGATTATAAGTATCTCAACTGCAATCCATATAACCAGAGCATAGCCAATCAACCTTGAAGAGATCAATGCCTTCCTGGTTCCGTTTATGAGTCCCATTGTCGTAATCAGGGGAAATACCCCTAAAACCGTCAATAATATAATACCGGGGATCAGGTAATCTTTAAAAGGTGAGCCTTCGAGCCAGGTTGAAGGAAGGCCGATTTGTCCGCCGGAAGGATCGATTATTAAAGCTATCCCGCCATAAAGACCGCTTATACCTTCCAGCAGCACAAAAATAATTAATAAGTAAATTGAAAATGTTTTTTTGTACCGCATACCTCGCCCCGCTTGTTAAATAAAAATATTTACCAGTAATAAATATATCCTTCGGGATGTTCTCAATCAATTTCAAAGAATAATCAGCAGGTTAATTCATCTGAAGATACCGGATCTCATTAATGGTGTACCGCCACATATACTCCGGAAGAGGTATTATTTAACAACACGATCAATATGTATTTTTTAGTAAAACGGGGTTGTGACCGAAGATTTTCATAATAAATAAGACAGGCGGAAGAGAACATTTTACCCCTGGCGATAAATATTTTCCTTATTCCGCCTGTTTATTCCCCGGCTTCCTCTAAATTATTTCAATATAATAGTTCATAAATTATACCAGTGAAGAAACCGCGAATCAGAGGATTTTCCTTAACCAGTAGTCGATTTTTACTGAAAAACAGAACAATTTTTACAGTATTGAGGGCACCTGACAAGAGAAATATCAGAACTAACTAAAAAATGGTTGGATACAAGTATAAAGCGGAATTATTGTACTATTCTATATACAAGATGAATAGTTGTCACCCGCCACAAATGCATCTATTTTACGATGATAATAATATAGTAACTTTTGCGACCCTCCCTTCGAGGCGCAGCCAGTCTATTAGTAGTCACGGTTTCTTCCGGAAAACTATCAATATTCAATCAGGAATCGATTGAAGCAGCTACAACTGAGACGAGACTGTGCTGGTCCAATAGACTTTTTTCTTGTAAGCCGTACCTCCAGCGAGTGCTGCATAGACAACAGGGGCAGGATCTTTGGCAAGCAGTTTCTTTGTGCTGCCCTCAAGTGAAATTTCCAGGTTATAAACACCGCCAGGTTTTGGTTCAGATATTTCTTTGAACAACGGGACCATCGTTCCTGATGCCTTTCCGAAATAAAGATGAATATACATCATAGCAGGGAAAGTAAGATCCGCACTTTGAGGGCACTCTAAAGACAGATATAATATCTTATTTTCAATTTCTGCTGAACTCAGATGCAATGGAAGTCCTTCAGGGGTAATTTTATTTTCCGTTGTCAGTAATCCATTATTTACAAGCTTTGCATTATTCCTTATGAGCCGATGATATGCACTTGTACCCTCTACCTTTGCGGACCGCCAGACTTCTTTTAGTTTCAGAACCGAGTTTACAGTTTTAGCCAGGGTAACTACAGCAGCAAAGTTTTTTCGGGCTGTTACCGCTTTCTGCGATTTACTAACCTTTTGATTTATAGGCCGTGCATACGCTATTACTTTACCATAACGGTTTCTGTAGATAAAATTCTCAATTCTCCCGCTGAGTTCTCCTATTACTGATGCTTTAACTTCTGCCATAATTTTTCTCTCCTTTTTAACCGAAATATACTACTTTTTAGATAATATTTCAAACGTATGTGGGACGTATGTGGGATGAATGTGGAACGTATGTGAGACGTATGTGAGATGGAGGAGTGATGGAGTTATGGAGGAATGGAGTATTGGGGCGAACCACGGTGGGAATTGAGCGGATTGGGCGAATTACCGAATTGAGCGGATCGAACAACGTATTGGAATTACCGGAATGGAGCATCCTGTTGGGAATTTGGTGAATTGGACGGATTAGCGAATTGAGCGAATCGGACAGCGTATTGGAGTTGCCGGAATGGAGCATCCGGAGATTTAAACTTGAGGGGAGGGGGAAGAGGATTGAGGCATAGAATAGCTATTCGGTAGTCATTGAGGGGGCTATGGTGCGGTGGGGTATCGGGAATTGAGCGAATTGGGTGGATTAGCGAATTGGACCACGGTGGGATTTGAGCGGATTGGGCGAATTACCGAATTGAGCGAATCGGACAGCGTATTGGAGTTACCGGAATGGAGCAGCCGGAGATCTAAACTTGAGGGGAGGGGAAAGAGGATGGAGGATTCAATAGACATACAGGCTGCAGTTGAGTAGTAGGGCGAATTATGGTGGGAATTTGGCGGATTGGGCGAATTACCGAATTGAGCGAATCGGACAGCGTATTGGAGTTACCGGAATGGAGCAGCCGGAGATCTAATTTTGAGGGGAGGATAAGAGGATTGAGAGATAGAATAGTCATTGAGGAAGTTATGGAGGGTGGAATTTAAATTTCTTTTGGGCAGCATTAATAATATTATATTTCAGAAGCGGGAATTATTGAGTTTGGCCGATGTATTTATTAGATTAGATACTGAAATTATATAGATTTCGACTCGTTCACAGAGGTTTACCCCTGCCTCGTGATGATAAAGAGTCTGACCCGGTGACACCCCCGTTACCGGGTTTTTTTATTTTCAGGCAAGATCAGTTCTATGAACTAAGATTCAGGTCAGGAGACCTGAACTACGGGCTGCAATTGGTTAGCAATTAACGGAACCTGCCGGTTTACCAGGCGATTCAGACGAACCCACATGCAGGATTACGAAAGCGATTCAGGCGAACCCGCCTATCGGCGAGGCAGGTCGCTTTACAGGTTTCCAACTTTCATCAGATCGCCACGCTCTGATTTGATTTTATCATTACCACCGTCATATCATCCGAAGCAGGAGAACCCTGCATAAAAGCCTGAACATCATCAAGGAGTTCTTTTATTCCGGAAGTATCGGCTGACATTTTATTTTTAATACGTTCTTCACCATACTCTTCTTCTAAAGGATTCATTGCCTCACTTATCCCATCGGTATAAATCAGCAGTCTGCTTCCGGAAGGAAATCCGATCCGATGTTCCGGATAAGTTCCTTCCATAATACCCAGGGGAAACCCTGTTTCAAAAGACAGCAGCTTTGCACCGTCCGAATCAATATAAACAGGAGGAGGATGACCGGCATTAGCAAATACAATTTTCTCTTCTACGGGATCAATAACGGCGTAGATCATTGTAACAAATCTCGTCCTCGGAAAATCTTTTACGAGTATATTATTCACATTCCTTAAAACCTCTGCCGGCGGCAATCCTTGCTCAGCATATATTCTGAGTATGCTTCTGGCGGATGCCATAAGAAGAGCCGCACCGGAGCCCTTACCGGAAACATCAGCGAGTATAACGGCTAATTTTCCTCCGGGCAGCGGGATATAATCAAACCAGTCGCCTCCGACTTCCCTGCATGGAATACATATACCATTGATATCAAAACCGGGTATATCCGGAACCCAATCGGGAAATAAACTAAGCTGAACTGACCGGGCCTCTCTAAGCTCAGCTGAAAGCCTGTCCTTTTCCCGCCGCTCATTGTCAAACAGCCGGGCATTCTCTATTGCCGTGGCAACGTGACCTGCAAGTGCTTCAAGAAGCTGGATCCGTGATTCAGAGAAAGCATTCATATCCTGGTGCTGAAAGTTAAATACACCTATAAGACTGCCGTGAACTTTCAGCGGAATGTCAAGCTCAGAATTTGTTGAATGTTCGCTTACCTCATAATAGGGATCCTTCTTTACGTCCGGAGCATAGTATGTTTCTCCGATAAAAGCAGTATGACCAACCATTCCGAATTCCCCTATTTTGAACCTCTCCCCCTTCATATGGTAATTGACTGTCCATCCCCGGACAGCAGCAATTTCCAGCTCATTAGTTTCGTCATCTTTCAGCAGCACGCCGGAACGTGAATATCCGAAAGTCTCTGCCACATCACTTACTACTTCTTCCAGAAGCAGATCAAGGTCAAGTATTGAATTGATGCGCTGTGATACGCGCTGCAGAAGAAGCAGTTCTTCTATCTTTTGTTTTTCCTCGCTCATAGGCAAACCTTTAATGAGTATTAAATGGAAACGAACAGCAATCAACCGGGGTTAGAACCACCCACTGCTGCTATACTGCAGCTAATAGTCTTTTTATATGAGGAACCTGTCTGCGCGCTGCTTCGGCTCCGCGCTCAATTATACCGGGAATCTTATGAATATCGAACATTGAGAGGGATTCATCAAATTCAGGAATGATAGTAAATATTTCCGAATGGTGCGCAAGATTATTAAATGAAAATGAAGCTTTCAGAATATTATTCATATATATTGCCGTCATCTGTTCCTGCACAGCTGTAAGGGATTTAAATTTCTTCCTGTAGTCTATCATAAATCCCATTGCTATAATTATCCCCGCTCCGTTCTGAATGGCTATATCAATTGGAAGAGGGTCCGACGCTGCTCCGTCTACTAACAGCCGTCCATTAATTTCCCAGGGAGGGAAAATAAGAGGCAAAGCTACACTCGCACGGATTGCGTCAAACATTTTTCCTGATGAGACAGCGACCTTTTCGCCCGTCATCATATCTGTAGCTACTACGATCAATGGTATCCGAAGATCTTCAAACGTGCGTTCACCAAAAATATCTTTTAATCTTTTATTCAGAACCGAGTCATTTACAAGTCCGCTTCGTTCATCATATTTAAGCGTTCCGTCTTTTGAAGCTTTTAAATTTAATAAATAGTCCTGCATAAGCTCTGTGGTCCACGTTCTCTCAGACCATTTTTTAATTTCATCCACGCTCATACCCATAGCAATCCCTGCGCCGTATATACTGCCGGCACTGCAGCCTATCACGAGATCAACTTCTATATCCTCCTCTACCAGCGTCTGCCACATCCCGATAGAAGCTGCACATTTTATAGCTCCTGATCCTATTACTAATGTTATTCCTTTTTTATTAAGAATGTCAGATGTCATATATTTTTCAACCTTAATTATAAAAATGAGATGAAAGAGAAAGAAAACAATCTGCTAAGAGACTTCAAAACTCCTGACTGCAGAACCTACATCCTCATAAATTTTCATGATATTATTAAAGCCGGTCAAAGAAAGAACTTTGCCTACATCAGGGTGAATATTTGCCAGGCGCATATCCCCGTTCTTAAATCTGGTTTCCTTCACCGCAGTTAACATCATTCTTAAGCCTGCGCTGCTGGTATATTGTACATCTGAAAGATCTGCAATGAGGTTGACATCACCATTTGAAATGTGCTCTCTTATATGTTCGGTAATTCCCGGCGCTGTTAAAGCATCTATATCGCAGGAAATTTTAATAATGACAAGTTGATCTATCCGGCTATCCGTAATATCCATGAATTATCCTTCATTTTGATTTGTATTATTTTATGTTTTTTTCGATTACCGTGCAATTTCTATTGCCGGGATCCCGGTGATAATCCACACGGTCCATTAATTCCCTGACCAATGTAATCCCCAGTCCGCCAACTTTACGATCGATCCAACCGGTATTAATATCTGTTGTTACTGCGGTATCAGGAACAAATTGTTTTCCGTCATCATATATTCTGAGTACGGCTTTTTCGTTTTTCTTTTCGAATTCTATTAATATGTTTCCCGGTTCTTCACCATCGAAGCTGTATTTAATGATGTTGGTACATATTTCTTCCGTCACAAGTTTGAACGAAAAGACAATCTGCTTACCGAGGCCGCAGTGCTCTGCTGATTTTTCAACAAATCTTCGCAGCTCCTCAAGGTTTTCAATAACCGCTTTTCTTGTAATTGAATGTTTATTCTCACCCGATGATATTTTCCTTCTCAACACCATCTGGGTGATATCATCATACTGTTCATGCTGTCCAATGTGTTTATCTATTTGAGAATTAAGATCAAACAACCGGCTGAAACCCGACGAAGAGGCTGAACTCAGCAGCGTCAAAAGTGATTCTTCACCTAACAATTCGCCGCTGGTGTTTTTTGCATCTGTTGTGCCGTCCGTATATACAAATAAACTCTCCCCCGGTTTAAGACTAAGCGTGCTGACTTTAAATTCCATACCGGGGAACATACCAACCACAGGACCTGTAGGGAGAAGCCTGTTTAATATCCTGCCGTCTGCCCCGGTTACTACCGGTGCTTCAAGTCCCCCATTGATATAGTATACCATATTATTTTCAGTATCCAGTACTCCGAAAAATAATGCGGCGAACATGTTAGAGTTACTATGTGTTTCAGCAATATAGTCATTGGTATTTAATATTATATGATTAACAAATGATTCAATCTGAGTGATCTCATTTTCCTGCAGGCTGTATGCGCGCAATAAACTCCTGAAGAGAACCATAAATAAAGCGGCGCCTACGCCTTTATCGCAGACGTCTCCTATAATAAATACCATGTATTTTGAATTTCTCAGCCGGAACACGTCATAAAAATCTCCCGAGACCTGGCGTGCAGCTTTAAAATGAGTACATATCTCCCAGTTGTCCATTTCAGCCGGGGTTTCAGGAAAAAAGTCAGACTGGATCTGTCTTCCTATTTCAAGATCATTTTCTGCAATCTTCAGGGCATTCCTGTTTCTGGAAAATAACCTTGCATTTTCGGCTGAACCTGCAATTTGTATTGCGATTGTCCTGGCTAAATCAATTTCACTTTTATTAAAATTATAGCCGGGTTCAGAAGCCGGCAGTATTATGATACCCAGTTGTTTCCATCGATGAAATGACGGGTACGATAAGGACGCACCTTTTTTCATTCGGCGCTGCTTCAGTCTCAATTACGGCTGGTCTGCGTGATTTAATTACATCCGAAAAAAGTTTATTATTTGCCAGATCAAGTTCAGCTTCTATGTCATCTGTTCTGCCGGCGGCACCTGTTTTAAATACCTTTGTGATGAGTTTTTTCTTATCCCTGTCCAGTAAGGCAATGCCGGCGCTTTCCACGGGAAATATTTTTACAAGTTCATCGCAGGCGCTTTGTATTACCTCATCGGGATCAAGTGTGGAATTGATTTTCTCACTCAGCTGGTTAATGCTGCCCAGTTCAATTGCTCTTTCCATTAGTATTGAATTGATCTTATTGATATCCTCTGCCGGCTCTTCAACATTTTCCATTATGCTATTATCAGAATGTTTCACATCTTCAACCGACGACCTGTCTTTTTTCCCGCTTTTCAGTTTCCCAAGCAGATAGATATTGTATAATGCCGATACAAGCACTATTACAATCATTATTATGAAAATAAACTGAACGCCGGTTAAGTTTGACATTATAATTTTCCTGAAACGCCTTAATCTGACAAATCCTGGTTACAAACGGAGCTTGTTATAATTATCCGTTAAAAAATTTCTTTCCTGAGGGGATCTTTAATTTAGGTTTTTCACACTTATTTTCCAATTTAGCATAATTATGCTGCCACCCGCGGAATAGTAGATACGGAACTAATCAGAGAATGGCAGCCGAGCGGTTTTAACCGCTTACCCACAGTTTACTGAAACGGTTAAAACCGTTAAGATTATCTTCTGTTAGTTCGAAGAATCCAATGGCTAAAGCCCATTGGTTAATGAGAGTGAAACCGGTAGGGTTATCTTCTTAATTACGAGGTATCCAGCAGTTAAATCCAATGGCTAATGAGAGTCAGGCTTGTTCAACAGCAACTGGTCTCATTTTATTCACCGAGACGAAAACAGCGATAAACAGGATCATACCGATAAGCGCCATTATTGCTTCTGCAGTCAGCATCCCGAAAGCATTCCATTTGCCATGAGCCCATTCATCAATAAATATCATATAATATATAGGTGCATTAGAAAGGGAGGCATACACATTATACTTGGTAGCCGCAGCACCTGTCCCTATAGCTTCAAGAACAAAAGCGCTGAAACCCGCATAAGTAAGTCCCGTACTGAATGCATAAACTGAAGTCCATATAATAAACATTTGTTCTGTAGCCGGGCTAAAAGCCATAGCGACTGCACAAAGAGCCTGTGCCATTCCGAATAAAATGTATGCTTTTTTCCGGTCCATAAGATCGCATATCCATCCTCCCGCAAGGCATCCTGCTGCTGAGAGTACTCCCCCGAGCACTCCGATAACCAGCGCCACTGTATCGGCTGAAGCATGCCAGTCATTCGATACTGACGACCACAAATTTGATGCAGCTCCCGAACCGATCGGAAGGAAACAAAGGAAGAGAGCAAGAAATCCCATCCGTGATTTCAATAATGTCCATATATCTTTAGTCAGGTTGGACAAAGTCTTCAAATAATTATTTTCTTTTATATAAGAAGCCGGTTCTGAAAGAAAAATTAAGCCGGTGGTACAGAGAAGACAGGCCGCTGCTATAACTGCACCTGCCATCCAGGGCTCCGGCAATCTATCAGCCAGCCACAAACCGGCTCCGCCTCCAAGGCCAAGTCCTCCCAGGTTTCCCGCCTGCAGCCATCCGCCGGCGCGTCCCTTTAACTCCAGGGGTGTATCATATGCAGCCAGACTTTCAGTTGACATTGCAACAAACGTATTTGCGAAACCCGTGACAAGGACTATAACAGTCATCAAAAGGAGATATTCAGATTTAAGCGGAACCATACCGGTAAGCAGAATGCCGACAGCTGTAATTATGTTCGCAATGACATACCACCTCTTTACTGTCAGGGTAGTGTCTATCAGCGGAGCCCACAGGAACTTGAGCATGCTCGGTATCAGGGTCAGAGAAACGATGGGGGCTACCTGGACTAACGGTATTCCAGCCTTTGTCAGAAGGAAACCGATTGTTACAGTAACATATCCTGTCAGTACTCCAAAAGGAAGAAACAGGAACATAAAAACACTGGGATGAATATGTCCCTTTTCCCGAGGTCTGATCATTTCCCTGAAGTTCATCCGTCACTTTCCTTTCCTTGTTAATTTTGCGAACCTTTGCAAAAATATACTGCCGGTAACGCCCAAACTTGCAGGAGGCAATAGTTCAGGGAAGATAATAAGCGAATCGGCGATTCGCTTTACAACCGTGATTCTGATATATAAGGTTAAATGGAGCTCGGACTAAGATAATCAAATTAATTCTTTTTCAAACAGGTAATATCGAATGTCCCTCATTGAAGATGAGAAGGTGGGAGAGAGAGGGTAAGAAGATGAGGATTGATTGATTGGTTGATTGATTGATTGAACTGCCTGCGTTTCACTTCGCTATGCAGAAGCATATATGGTATTTAACTGTTTTAACGGTTCCTAATTGCAGAAAGGAAGAAGGTGAGAAGTGTTTTCTCTCTGACATCAGCGGAGTCTTACTAAACACCTGAAGTTTATTTTCTTATCTCTTCACCCCTGAATAGTTCGGAAAAGAATTTATCCACGGTTGAATTATAAGTTCAGGATTGGTGTTTGTCACCAGTGGGTTTTACCGGAAAAGAAGCAGAAATTTGATTTGGGAATGTTCCTGTATGTATGTTCTTCCGGGACACTCATCCCCTCTGTCACAAATTGATCATTGCTTTATCATTTTAGATGCATTAATTTCTGAGATAGGATGATACAAGCACTTTAGAATTCTTAAAAAGTTGTGAGAATTATAGGTACAAATATACTGGCAGCCGTTCTGGTTCTTTATGTTTCTGCCGTATCCGGGCAGGAACCGGATGTGAATGTATTTCACAGCCAGGGACTTACCGCTTTGAAGGAAGGGAAAATAAAAGAAGCGGAAGTATTATTTTCCCGTTCGGCAGAAGAATATTCCTTTGCTCCTTCCTACTTCGAACTGGCTAAAATTGAATTCGACAAAAACACAGTATACAGCAGGGGGAAAGCCAGGACTTATATTCAAAAAGCAATCTGGAAAGACCCCCGGAATATCGATTACAGAATGCTGCAAGCAAAACTAATGGATGTTTTCAGCAGCAGTATGGCATATGATGTTTATGAAGACATTCTTGATATCGACCCCGGGAACACAGAAGCACTCTTCAACCTTGGAAAAATCAGTGAGGATGATTTTTATGAATATCATAATTCTTTTATGGAATACAGTCCGGAAGCATCCATCAGCTTCAACGATTTTGCAGATAAAGATTTTTCCAAAGCCGAACAATTTTTCAAGAAGGCCATTAAATCAGATCCCGGCAGGCTGGATTCGTACCTGCACTTAAGTCATTTATATTCTGAAGCAGGTCAATATGAAGATGCAATTCCACTCCTCAACCGGGTCGTTGAGATCGATTCCTCAAACAAAAACGCATACTTGTTCCTGGGATACTTATATTATAAAACTTTCAGGGACAGCGCCAGCCAATCGGCATATAAAAAAGCATTAGGACTAATGACGGAAGAAGAGAAAAAGGATTTTCAGGATAGTACAACAATGATGCTGTGGGGGGATAAGAAAAATGATCCCGTTTCTATTGATAATAATGTAGATGATTACTGGGACCGGAAGGATCCTCTTTACCTGACTAAATATAATGAAAGACTTCTTGAACATTATTCACGTGTGGCCTATTCAAACCTGATGTTTTCAGTTCCTAAGCAGAATATTGAAGGATGGAAATCGGACCGGGGGGAAATAATGTTAAGATACGGCGAACCGCTCAACCGTGTCAGGCTGAGGCCGTATATTAACGCCGGGGGAAAGACACAGATGATGTTAAAGACCGATCTATGGGTTTATAAAAATAAAGCTTTCGGATTTACAGATGATTTTATGAATAAAAACTTCCGGTTCAGCACCCCGGGGTTAAACGGAAGGTATCTTTCCCAGTTTTCATTTGATACCTATTCATATGTGACATCCCTGAGGCGGACCGAACCTGAAGACTATGAGCCGGAGTTTAAAGGACCTGTGTTTACACTCCCCTACTCGGTAATTCAATTTAAAGACCTGGATAATGAAAATAACCGAAATACCCAGATATATGTTAACTATGCATTGGATATTTCACATAATGCTGAGCTAAAGGATAAATACCTTCTGCAGCATCAGTCGGGTCTATTTATAACAGACAGCAATTACAACAGAACCGGGCAGAAAATAGAAGACTTTACTTATTTGGGGAGTAAACATGAGCTGAAGCTCAGCCGTTATGAAAAATACTGGATAAACTCACTTGAGATAGAAACAAAACCGGATTCCGTATCCCTTGCATTTGAAGTTATCAGAAATTTAGACGGCGGTGTATCAACCAATCATTTCAGATACCTCGCAAGGGATTTCAGTGAGAGCGGTCTTGATATAAGCGATGTTGTCCTTGCATCCGATGTTGAGAAACATTCTCCGGGCGGGTATGCCCTGACCAGGGAAAACCTTGATATACTTCCGAACCCGACGCAGACATTTACGCGAAGCACCGCTATATTTTTATATTATGAAGTCTATAACCTGGAACAGGATACGGATAAGAAAACGAACTTCGAACAGAAGATCACCCTTAAGAAGGTTAATGAAAACTCTTTTATAGAGAACCTGTTCACATCGCTGGCTCATTTATTCAGCACAAAAAATGAAGATGAAGTTACCTTAACCACAAACTATCAGTCGCTTGAAAAAAACACGCAGGTTTACCTTCAGCTGGATATGAAAGGCCGGCAGCCAGGTGATTATATCATTAGTGTGACCGTTGCTGACAAGCTTGCAGGAAGTGAAAAATCTTCTCAGACCCTGCTGAAATGGAGATAAATAAATTGTTAACGGGCAGAAATATACATTACAAAAGAAACATGCTTATTTCTATAATCATCAGTGAAGCAGTGATAATATCCGCATTTGTATTTTCACCAAAAGAATCCGCACCTGGCAGAAATATTTTATTCCGGGAACCGGCAGTCCTCATTGATGAAGTTCCTGTAACTATTCAGAGTTCACCCCGGCAGATTCATAAGCCTGAAACTCCTGCTATCCGCATTGCCGATAACATAGAGACCCCAGAACCTCTGGATGACGTCAGGTTATATACAAACTTAAGTGATCAGGAAGATAATACTTCAGCACTGCTCCCGGATCAGCATAGCGCAAAGCTGACAGCCACCGCACCACGGCTAATATATGAAGTAGTGCCGGCAGGCGGGTTCGATAAATTCAACGGACAAGTCCGGCTTTCGCTAAAGATTAATGAGGACGGGAGGGTTGTTGATCACCGGGTACTATTCAATTCACTTGACTGCACTGATTGTCTTACTGAAATAATAAAAGCAGCATACAGTTCAAGATGGGAGCCTGCAATGGTCAGCGGAAAAAATGAAGAACACTGGGTTGAGAAAACTTACACATTCAATTAAAGCCCGGCTGTTAAGAAGTATTCATTGAAATATTTTAATTGATATATTGGATTCACTATGGACAAATTTATGGAGTCTGCGATAGAGGAAGCAAAGATGGGACTTGCCGAAGGCGGAATACCCATCGGTTCAGTGCTGGTAATTGAGAATAAGATTACCGGAAGGGGGCACAACAGGAGAGTACAGAAAGGAAGTGCTGTCCTGCATGCAGAGATGGACTGTCTTGAAAATGCCGGACGGCTAAAGCCTGCAGACTACAAACGGGCAGTACTTTACACTACCCTTTCCCCCTGCGATATGTGCAGCGGGGCAATACTGCTGTATGGAATTCCAAAAGTGATTATAGGTGAGAACCGTACATTTTCAGGTCCTGAAGACTATTTAATCTCCCGCGGAGTAGAGTTGACAATAGCAGACAGTGATGAATGCTTCCAATTAATGAAATCATTTATTCGTGATAATCCCGGGTTATGGAATGAAGACATAGGGAAGATTTGAGGAATCTGCAGTTCTTATTCAGCGCTGTTGTCTAAACAATCTATAATTTTCAACTAACATTAGCTTTGTACAAATGCTTAGCATTGTCAGATAAAAATGACTTTATCAATCATTGCCAATATCTCACCTTCTTTATCATTAAATGAGCCGACAATTTTCGTAATGATAGCTTCCCTAATCTTCAAACGCTTTCCAAATTCAACAAAATCATCACTCATATAATTATATCTTTCCCCTAACGGCAAACTCGTTTGTTCAAATTCTTTAAATAGATTCAACGCCAGTAAATTATCCGCAACATGAATTCTTGTATTCATTAAATCATAAGAAGGTGACAACATCATATCTCCGTCGGTGGTTTCTAACAGTGAAATGTTTTTCAAATGAACATCTCCATTGCCTGTGATGAAATTGAATATCAAAATACGAAGGAAATCAACTCTATTTAACGGACTAAGCCACTCCCCAACATCCTGGTAAGTTTTTGATTTATATTTATGCGCAGCCTGAAGAACTGATGAGAAATCCTCCTGATTCAATTTATTACCATTATCAGCATAGTCAAAGCGTCTGGTTATATATGCCGGAGTTCCATTGGCAAAGTTAAGAAAAGCGCATTCGGCTATTTTGATGCCGAATAGTTGTTTGGCCATCTGCATTGTTACATGTTCATTTGCAGGTGACTGGTCGGGCAGATCAAACCTGGACAGCATGGGTTTTATGATATACTGAGATTTTTCATTTACATCCATTTTGGGAACTAACTCAATCCCCCTGGGTTTACCAATAAATCCTTTTCGTTGAACGCCGGAGATACTAAATCCCATCGGCAGTCCATCAATTCTTTTTGAAATATCCTCCCAATTGAATTTGAGCTGAGGACTGACCTTCGAGCGGTCAAATAAAATTGTCTCACAAGAAGAACAAAATCCTTTTGTATCATCTTTAAGACATCCGTTACATTGTGCCATGTTCCATGTCTTTTACAGTTATTGCTCCAATTGTATCATATTGACAGGTTAATACCAGTAAGCTCCAGTCATCATCAGGATCAATTCTTAATGCCTTACAAATTTGTTTCCGGTTCTCACCCTCGCTAAGAATGGATTTGAAGTAGTGAAATAATTCTTTCGAATGATAAGTTTTTTGATCCTTAGGCATATTAACCGAAATTGGCCGTGTGGTATCGTTTTCAATAAAGGCAATATCATATTCAAAATGATAACCATTATCGTCAACCCAGAGTTCTCCAGCTTTAATGTTTCCTTTATACATGACTTCCAATTTATTTCCTATCTTCATCTTTTAGTATTCACTTATTTTACTTCCACTTTTATTTCTAAATTGAGATATTGAAAAATATTCTGCAGCACCTCAAAGGTTGGATTTCTAGTACCACGTTCGATTTGAGAAATGGTTGTCTTGGACATAGCCGTAAGATCTGCTAATTCCCTGATAGTTAGTCCCAATACCTTTCTTCTATGCTTTATTAGTTTACCTAATTCTTCTATCTTCATAACGCCATACCATTATATGGGTAATAATTTACCAAAAGTACTTATTTAAATTGTATTTGTCAATTTTATTTCAATATATAGTTAATATTTGGCCATAAACTTAACGAGGCTAATTGATAAGTTTGTGCCAATATATGGGTATATATATAGTAAAACAGCCGAAAAATGACATAATTGTGAAATCTGTACCAATATAATGATCAACTATTCAGAATACACCTATTAATCATACTTTAAGGGTGAGCTATTTTGAGGCTGGTTCCTAATTTTTTTGGAACAACTCCCGGAGCCTGTTTCCGGCATCATTAAGTTCAAGTCAGGTCTGATTGAAAAAATAATACCCTCTGCTTCTTTAAACTTTGATTTTAGGATCAACAGAAGCATCCAAACTAATCTAATAATTACTTCAGCCTTATAAGCCTATCAAATTCTCTGTCTATTCTTATTTAACTTCTAGTGCATTGTCAAGCTTTATATAATAAGGAATAATCCCAATAATATAGCTAAAGCGGCTGTTAATTTTTTAAATAATGATTATGCTGATAACACAACAAGGTGACTTGTAAGCGGCTGATCTTTGTATTCAGCAATTAATTTTAAACCGGCAAGAGATGCAAGCTTTTTGATTCCGCCATTTGCCATATAATTTTTATAATTATTATAATGATTTCGTCCGGCTGCAAACTCAACTGCTTCATTTAATATATTCCACAACCCTGTTCTGCCGGGATAGAGATAATCACCGATAATTACATTATCAGCTATCCGGGACATATCCTTTAAAAAATTAATTCTTTCAGGTTCATCAATTTCATGAATAACATAAGTTGACACTGCATAATCAAAATGCTCTTTTGAGAGCAGGTGATATAATGAGGTATGCTGAAAAGTAATTTTACCTGAAGGGTTTTGTGCCAGGTTTCGATTTGCTCTATCGATATTTCTTTTTGAAATATCTATTCCCAGAACCGATTTGCATTTTTCTGATATGAAAAAAGGAAAGCGTCCCGTTCCACAACCAACATCAATTACTTTGGAGTCCGGTTCGATGATAGTTATTATTTGTCCGAATAATCTATCCTGATTAGGAGCAATTATTTTATCATAGAACCATCCGTCGTACCAGTGCGTTTTATTTTCATCCATATTTTACCGACAGGTTTTGATAATCTCATAAAATAACCCGTACAAACGTAAATGATTTGCTTATTTAAACATAATTTGGTCGATTCATTTGAGCAGCACTGATTATTCGAATCATTTAGTGACAATTAATTTTTATTTGAATTGAAGTGTGATTAAAATAAATTAAAACGCATACTTAATTTCTATTGATATTTTAATGAGGACAAATATAATTTTTTTGGCATTCTTTAGTCTGCTTTTATTAAATCCAGCCAATCTTAAGACCAATTCCGGTAAAGATGAAAATATTCCAAAGACTTATAATGCAGCAGCCGATTCCACAAAATCAGATTCTCCGGATTTTTTTGAGAGCACTGACTATTCAATTGAGATCGAGGATTCCAGCGGCACAAGAGTTACTTTTGAAAACTGGCGAGGGAGAAAATTACTGGTAATTTATGCACATTCTGATTGCTCATACTGCGAAGAACTAGTGACAAAATATGAAGCCGGGATACGAAATACAGCTCTTCAAGTATTAGTTTTGTTTTCAGGTCGGGATACAGCTGAAATAAAGGAGTTCCGGAAAGAAACTTCGCTGAAGTATCCATATTATATCGATTCTGCATTTCAATTCAGAAGGAAATACGGGACAGGAATTGTCCCTGTTACTTTGTTCATTAATTCAGATGGCACGGCAGAACGGATTGCAGGATTGAAGAAAAATAAAGTTGAAGACCTGATACAAAAAATAAATGAAGGGTGAACAGTAGGAAAAATTGGGTGAATGAGTGATTGACTGATTGGAGGATTGGGTGATTGAGTGATTGAGTGATTGACGGGGGTATATAAATGTCTTTTCGGAACCTGATCGTTTTTGCGCTTACAATTCCCCCCTTTATTGAAATTTGCAGAGAGATTCAAAATACGATATCGACCAATTTTTTATTTGTTATTGTTTAGTTCCTCTACCCACTTCGGAACATATTTTTGAACCGGAAGCGGCTGATTATCCGGACCATATACCGGTTCGTACATTTCTACTAACTGCTCCGTGTCAATATCTCTTAATTCATAGTGGATGCCCCAGCCGCCATGCACAGTTTCCTGTTCATAGGTTATCTGTTTATCATCTGCAGTAAACTCCCATTGCCAAATAGGCAGCCCGATACCGATGAATTTATGGATCACGCCTCGGGAGTATATATTAAGCACCAAAGGAATCGGATAAGAAGTTGCAGCATTATCGTACATTGCGAGCCAGCCGACTTTTCGTCCGTCATCTGAAATCCTGATATCATCAAACTCCGTTTGTGCTGAATCCTTTTGTATAAAAATATCTCTTGAACTACTGGTTTTAAGATGAAGCTGTCCGTCATCGTCAACGGATGCCAGAACGTAAATTTCCCCATTTTGTAAAGTATCATCTCTTCCGGTATAAGATGCTGTTTGTGCCTGAATTTGAGCGAAGGCGGAGAAATATATCAGGAATAAAATAAAAACCACCGGGTTATATCGTAAAAAGCAGTTAATCAACAATATTCCTGTGATAACTTATCAATTTATGTATTTATCTTTGATAAACTTATATCTTTCCCGCTAAAGAGACAAGACAGCATTTTTAATTAAGTCATTTGTTCAACGCTGTCCTGACAGCGGAATATATTTTTTCTCATTCTTCAGAAAACTTAAATCTTTCGTTCAATATTCTAAATAATTTTCTTATTTTAGTCGATTGGTAATCAATTTGGACAGGTGAAAGACAGGTAAAAAAAATCCACCTGTCCCTGGTTTTCTTCATTTATAAGCTATATTCACGATATTTTGGCCCCCAGTACAGGTGGACAGGTACTTTCCCACTCATGAGCGGGGGGGTATATACGTAACTATGAATGTCTATTCGGAACCGAATCGTTTTTGAGTTTTAATATGCAAGGCGGTTCAAACGGGGTGAGATGTTTTGTTAAACTGAGAAAATAATCAATAAATAATCAATAATATTTTACTAATTTCACTTAGTGTAATATTTATTTAGTTTGGCTTGCAGAATTAATAATCAAATCTTTAAGAAAGCTATTCAGATCTCTAAACCGATGAACTTATTATTGGCAAGGTTATCAATAATCCCCGGATTAATTTTGTTTTTACTATCCGGCTGTTCACAGAAAATACCGGAAGTAAAACCGGGATTGAATGAAATATTAAAATTCAATGGATCTGAATACTATAATGCAATAGAGAGCGGATTTAATGATGGGAACTCCTTAAGGGACTCTTCATTCGAATACCTTGATACATTAAAAAACTTCTATGGCGGAAGAAATTTTCACCCTGTTTTCTTAAAAAGTTATGAAGAGAAGAGTTTTATCGATTCGATCCTTACCATTTTTGAAAACGCTGCCTGGCATGGTTTAGACCCGGAACAATATCATTTAGGTTTAATAACTTCAGATTTTTATAATTCAATTAATGATACCGTAAATATTCCGGACAGATTAACTCTGCTTGCGAATTCAGAAATATTTTTAGCGGATGCTATTTTAAAATATGCCTGGCATATGAGATATGGAGTAGTTAATCCAAAAGAGCTTTTCCCCGAAAGCTATTATCTTCCTGTTCCGGATTCATCGAAAAGAGATCTTTTTGAACCTCTCAGAAAAGATAATATTGTTCAATACCTGCGCGATATTCAGCCAAAGAGTAAAAGTTATAAAAGACTGCAGGCAGCTTTGGAACGTTTTAAGGCATATAAAAACCTTAAATGGGAAGTTATTCCTGTCATAAAAACAAAAATAGAACCAGGAGATAGCTGTCCGGATATTAAGCTTATTGCAGACCGGTTAATTAATCTCGGTTTTTTAGATTCTTCCATGGTTAAGATGAAAGACCTTTCCGTTTATGATTCTTCTTCTTCTGGAACCAGTAAAAAGATTTCAAAGGTTAAATGGATTAAATGAAGACGGAGTGCTGGGTAAAGGCACGATAGGAAAGTTAAATATTACGCCCGGTGAATACATTAAGAAAATTGAGATTAATCTGGAACGGTTAAGATGGTTTAATTATTCCGATACTGCACGATATATTGTTGTGAACATTCCTGATTTCCGGCTGCATGCTGTTGAGAATAAAAAGGAGTTGTTCAGTATAAAAGTCTGTACGGGAAGAAAAAGACATGCTGATTTTGAGAAGCGGTTAAAAGTTTATAAAAAAACAAAGAGGCTATGGGACAAGCCTGATGACTGGGAAACTCCCTGTATGTATGGTGAGATTTCCGATATAATTCTCAATCCGACCTGGAACGTCCCCCCGAACATCATCAGGGAGGAAATTCTGGCAGGAATCAGGAAGGATTCGAGTTATCTTCCCAACAAAAATTTCAAAGTATACAGGGACGGGGCTGAGATATCTTATAAAGATATCAATTTAAGAGAATTAGCTTCCAGTGATATTCCTTATAGAATTATTCAGGATCCCGGTGCAGGTAATGCTCTTGGCAGAATAAAATTTATGTTCAAAAACCCTTTCGGTATTTATCTTCACGATACTCCTTCGAGGGCACCATTTTCTTTGTCGAACAGGGCAGTAAGTCATGGCTGTATAAGAGTTGAGAAGCCCCTGATGTTTGCAGACTTTCTTTTAAAGAATAATTCTGAGTGGAATATTGATTACCTGAAAATCGAGATTGGTCAGAAAACGGATGATAAATCAATGATATCCGGGTACTATAAAAAAAGAGCCGAACTTAGAAAAAACAGAAGCTTCGGGAAGACAACCGAAGTCGTACTTGATGAAAAGATTCCCGTGTTCGTTGATTACAACACAGCCTGGGTTGATGATAACGGTGAAGTAAATTTCAGAGATGATGTATATGATCAGGATAAAGTTTTAATGGAATATTTATTCCGGGATGAAACAACCAAATAGGTCTTTTTACCTTAGGTATCAAGCAATTATTTTAATAGTTTTCCTGTACTTTTTAATCAGATGGATGTCATTACGGCATATAATTACAGATGCCGGAGAACTCAGCAATGCGGCTGAATATCTTTTTAACCAGCATAAATTAATTTAACAATGATCTCAATGGGGAGATAAAAATGAAGAAATTCCTACTTCTTTCTTTAATGATCCTGTTTTCCTTTTCAGTTCAAATAAGATCCAATCCGCAGGTGAATGATATTGATTCTGTTATAACTTCCATTCTTTCAAATGTAAATTCAGATTCGATCAGATTTGTAGTAAAGAGTCTCCAGGATTTTCAAACGAGGTTCCTACTTACTCCAAACCGCTTCGATGCGGCAGACTGGATTGAAAACCGATTCAGTGAAATCGGCATAACGGATATCGAAAGAGATTCATTTATGTGCCATACTACGTATATGATGGATACTACCACATTACAAATTAACATCATAGCAACAATTCCGGGGACTATAAGACCAGATGAGGTCTACATTATCGGAGGTCATTATGACTGCTTTGCTTACGGGGATCCGTTTCATACAGCACCGGGCGCCGATGATAATGCAAGCGGAACTGCGGCGGCTTTAGAACTAGCCCGGGCCCTTATAGCATCGGGATACCAGCCGGAGGCTACGATAAAATTTATAGCATTTGCAGCAGAAGAATTAATGCTTTTCGGCGATGCCGGATGCAGGCATTATGCCCAAAATGCAAGAGCCGATAGTATGGATATCCATATGATGATTAATTGTGATATGATAAGCAATACAGATTCACCATTAGAACAGAGCCGCGTACATATAAATTATTACAGCGGATTTGAGTCCTTGCTTAATTTTGCTATCACCACTTCCCAGCAGTTCAGCATAATTTCTCCGCTTGCAGGAAGTATGAATCAGCAATCAGATAGTTATCCTTTTTACGTACAGGGCTATCCTGCCCTATATTTTGAAGAGGATGATTTCAGTCCTTTTTACCATTCCACCGGAGACACAATAGGAAATTATAGTATGGATTTCTGCCGCGAAGTTATCAAATCTGCCGGGGCAACACTCCTAAAATATATGATGACATCAGTTCCTGTGAATGTTGAAAGGTCAAAAACAGAGCTGCCTGATCATATCAGCCTGTATCAGAATTATCCCAATCCCTTCAATCCGGTAACTACTATAAACTATTCTATCAAGAATGACGGATTTGTTTCTCTGAGAGTTTATAATATACTGGGTCAGGAGGTTGCTGAATTATTAAACCGGAATCAGAAAGCGGGATATTACAACGTAAACTTTAATGCTTCTGATCTTCCAACAGGAGTTTATATTTATACTATCAAAACATCCGGATTTTCTTCAAGTAAGAAAATGTTATTCCTTAAATAAAGGGTTCGAAAAGCCATAAGGCTGCAGCGGAGGAAGTAAGCTGAAATTGCAGGGCTGAAGAAGTCGCAGGTAAACTTTCGATAAAACATCTGCGCTCAGCAGATAAGGGCATCGCAATTCCCCCAGGGGATTTCGCCCCGACAATAATGAATGTTATAGTTTTTGCCGGGGTTCAACTTGTAAACCAATTGACCAGGGGAGATTTCTCTCCCCTAAGTTTATTTGAGAAGGGTCATCTTTTTAGTCTGTACAAAATCACCAGCTCTTATTTGATAGAAATAAACACCGCTCGGAAGGCTTACAGCGTTCCAGGTTATTTCATATGTGCCGGCAGGTTTTTCGTTATTAACCAATGTCTCTAACTCATTACCAAGAATATCAAAGACTTTAATTACTACATCAGATAACTGAGGAACCGAGTATTTTATTTTTGTAGCCGGGTTAAAGGGATTCGGGTAATTATTGCTTAAGAAATAATTATCCGGTATTTCATAAGTTTTTTCTTCTTTCACATAAGTTACACCCCCATTTGTAGTTCGTAATACTGTTCCGCCCCAGCCGCCAACGGTTGCATAATTTGAATCGATGAAGGCAACACTTGTCAGTAAATTCGCCGTTCCACTGTTTTGAATCGTCCAGTTCAGCCCTCCGTCAGTGGTTTTCAATATGGTTCCGCTTTTCCCTACAACAATACCTGTAGAACTGTTTATGAAGGAGATGCCTCTTAGCCCATTATAAGTTGGGGAGTGATTGCTCCAATTTTGTCCTCCATCGGTTGTTTTTATTATCACCCCATCGTAATAACCGTGATAATGCTGTCCAACAGCAAATCCGTTATTTATGTCAACAAAATAGACGCCGTAAAGACCATACAAGTCATTAGCCGGTTGATAAGACCAGGTTTGTCCCCCATCTATAGTTTTTAGAACAGTACCTAAGCCGCTAACGGCCACTGCATTGTCTTCATCTATAAGAGAGATACCATAAATTGTTTCTGCAGTCCCGCTGTTTTGGATATTCCAATTAAGGCCGCCGTCTGTTGTTTTTAAAATTGTTTCGTTCTGGCCGACAGCCATACCGATATTTTCATTAATAAAGGAAACATCATAAAGATAAGCAGTTACGCCGCTTGATTGAGCAATCCAGTCTGCACCCCCGTTTGTAGTTTTCAGAATAATTCCATTGGCCCCCACAACTATTCCTGTGTCAGTATTTAAAAAAGAAACACCAAAAAGAGAAAGGCTAGTACCGCTTGACTGTTCAACCCAGTCCAGTCCTCCATTTGTTGTTCGAAGGATAGTACCCTGATTACCGACAACTGTTCCGGTCCGGAAATCGGTGAATGAAATATCGTTAATATCGTTTATTGTCCCGCTCGATTTGCTGACCCAGTTTTCACCGCCATCAGTCGATTTCAAAATTCTTCCATAATAGCCGAATGCCTCTGCAAGATCCTGAGTAATAAACTCAATACACATCAGCCCTGAATCGCCGCCGGGTAAAACTACCCAGTCCAGGCCGCCATTAGTAGTTTTCATTATCAATCCGTCATCACCGGCAAGAAGCCCATTATCAGCATCAATAAAGGAAACATCATGAAGAGTAATATTTGTTACACCCGATTGCTCAAGCCAAACAGTCCCCCCGTTTGTTGTTCTCAAAATAGTGCCGTTCTCACCAACGATAGTTCCGTTATAAAGATCGGTAAAGAAAACCGAATTAAGATCATTTGCGGTTCCGCTTTCCTGGTTTGTCCAGTTCTGTCCCCCGTCAGTCGTATTCAGGATAAGACCATCACAAAAGACAGCCCACCCGGTATTCGCATCAACAAAATGAACTGAGCCGCCCAGATAATCCCAGTTGATAGCTGTTTGACTCACCCAGGTTTGACCGCCATCTGACGTTCTGAGAATCGTCTTGAAATTACCAACTGCTGTTCCAACATCTGCATTAAGGAAAGAGACAGAATATAGAGTTTCCAATGATCCGCTGGTCTGTTTAATCCAGGAATTGCCCCCGTTGGTTGTCCTGAGAATAATACCCAGGTCTCCGACAGCAGTTCCATTATTAATATCAACAAAGGAAACTCCCCAAAGAGTTAAATCAGTTCCGCTTTCCTGTGCAATCCAGCTCTCGCCGCCGTCGGTTGTTCTAAGAATCGTTCCATTAGTTCCAACAACAGTACCGATATCCTCCGATACAAAAGAGACTCCGATAATACTGTTTCCCCAGGGAAGAGGATTCTGCCAGAACCATCCGCCCTGGATGGCCGATGGTGAGACAGGTTGTGCGGAAAAGATTTGTGTTAATAATAGTGTGAAAAGTAACCCGTTTCCTAAAGATTTCATCTTATCCTCCCATTGATAGCTGTAAGTTAGCTATTTCAATCTCCTTTATCAAGAATACCAGATACTTTCAAAGATTTCACAAAGCCACCTTTATTTTTTTTAATTTGTCATAAACTTATTTGTTTTGTCTAAGGGTAGAATTAGTAGGTTTGCTAAATTTTTGATTTATTTTTTAGTAGTTGTACAAGATAGGCTGCTATTTAAGAGTAATCTGTGCAATTGTAGTGTCTGGGGGGTAAAAGTATTCAGGGGTTTGAAGTATTTACTCTCAGTGACTGGAGTATTCCTGAATAGGCCCTCTCCTTTTTCAAAGAGCTTTTCTTCCAGTCTGATGTTTTTGTTAAACTGAGATAATAATCAATTATATTTTACTAATTTTACTTATTATATATTTACTTAGTTTTGCTTGCAGAATTAATAATCAAATATTTAAGAAAGCTATTCAGATCTCTAAACCGATGAACTTATTATTGGCAAGGTTATCAATAATCCCCAGATTAATTTATTACTATCCGGCTGTTCACAAAAAATACCGGAAATAAAACCTGGATTGAATGAAATATTAAAATTCAATGGATCTGAATACTATAATGCAATAGAGATCGGATTTAATCATGGGAATTCCTTAAGGGACTCTTCATTCGAATACCTTGATACATTAAAAAACTTCTATGGCGGAAGAAATTTTCACCCTGTTTTCTTAAAAAGTTTTGAAGAGAAGAGTTTTATCGATTCGATCCTTACCATTTTTGAAAACGCTGCCTGGCATGGTTTAGACCCGGAACAATATCATTTAGGTTTAATAACTTCAGATTTTTATAATTCAATTAATGATACCGTAAATATTCCGGACAGATTAACTCTGCTTGCGAATTCAGAAATATTTTTAGCGGATGCTATTTTAAAATATGCCTGGCATATGAGATATGGAGTAGTTAATCCAAAAGAGCTTTTCCCCGAAAGCTATTATCTTCCTGTTCCGGATTCATCGAAAAGAGATCTTTTTGAACCTCTCAGAAAAGATAATATTGTTCAATACCTGCGCGATATTCAGCCAAAGAGTAAAAGTTATAAAAGACTGCAGGCAGCTTTGGAACGTTTTAAGGCATATAAAAACCTTAAATGGGAAGTTATTCCTGTCATAAAAACAAAAATAGAACCAGGAGATAGCTGTCCGGATATTAAGCTTATTGCAGACCGATTAATTAAGCTCGGTTTTTTAGATTCTTCCAAAGTTAAAATGAAAGACTTTTCCGTTTATGATTCTCTTCTTTTGGAACCTGTGAAAAAATTTCAAAGGTTAAATGGATTAAATGAAGACGGAGTGCTGGGTAAAGGCACGATAGGAAAGTTAAATATTACGCCCGGCGAATACATTAAGAAAATTGAGATTAATCTGGAACGGTTAAGATGGTTTAATTATTCCGATACTGCACGATATATTGTTGTGAACATTCCTGATTTCCGGCTGCATGCTGTTGAGAATAAAAAGGAGTTGTTCAGTATAAAAGTCTGTACGGGAAGAAAAAGACATGCTGATTTTGAGAAGCGGTTAAAAGTTTATAAAAAAACAAAGAGGCTATGGGACAAGCCTGATGACTGGGAAACTCCCTGTATGTATGGTGAGATTTCCGATATAATTCTCAATCCGACCTGGAACGTCCCCCCGAACATCATCAGGGAGGAAATTCTGGCAGGAATCAGGAAGGATTCGAGTTATCTTCCCAACAAAAATTTCAAAGTATACAGGGACGGGGCTGAGATATCTTATAAAGATATCAATTTAAGAGAATTAGCTTCCAGTGATATTCCTTATAGAATTATTCAGGATCCCGGTGCAGGGAATGCTCTTGGCAGAATAAAATTTATGTTCAAAAACCCTTTCGGTATTTATCTTCACGATACTCCTTCGAGGGCACCATTTTCTTTGTCGAACAGGGCAGTAAGTCATGGCTGTATAAGAGTTGAGAAGCCCCTGATGTTTGCGGAATATCTTTTAAAGGATAATTCGGAGTGGAATATTGATTACCTGAAAATCGAGATTGGTCAGAAAACGGATGATAAATCAATGATATCCGGGTACTATAAAAAAAGAGCCGAACTTAGAAAAAACAGAAGCTTCGGGAAGACAACCGAAGTCGTACTTGATGAAAAGATTCCCGTGTTCGTTGATTACAACACAGCCTGGGTTGATGATAGCGGTGAAGTAAATTTCAGAGATGATATATATGATCAGGATAAAGTTTTAATGGAATATTTATTCCGGGATGAAACAACCAAATAGGTCTTTTTACCTTAGGTATCAAGCAATTATCTTAATAGTTTTCCTGTACTTTTTAATCAGATGGATGTCATTACGGCATATAATTACAGATGCCGGAGAACTCAGCAATGCGGCTGAATATCTTTTTAACCAGCATAAATTAATTTAATAATGATCTCAATGGGGAGATAAAAATGAAGAAATTCCTACTTCTTTCTTTAATGATCTTGTTTTCCTTTTCAGTTCAAATAAGATCCAATCCGCAGGTGAATGATATTGATTCTGTTATAACTTCCATTCTTTCAAATGTAAATTCAGATTCAATCAGATTTGTAGTACAGAGTCTCCAGGATTTTCAAACGAGGTTCCTACTTACTCCAAACCGCTTCGATGCGGCAGACTGGATTGAAAACCGATTCAGTGAAATCGGCATAACGGATATCGAAAGAGATTCATTTATGTGCCATACTACGTATATGATGGATACTACCACATTACAAATTAACATCATAGCAACAATTCCGGGGACTATAAGACCAGATGAGGTCTACATTATCGGAGGTCATTATGACTGCTTTGCTTACGGGGATCCGTTTCATACAGCACCGGGCGCCGATGATAATGCAAGCGGAACTGCGGCGGCTTTAGAACTAGCCCGGGCCCTTATAGCATCGGGATACCAGCCGGAGGCTACGATAAAATTTATAGCATTTGCAGCAGAAGAATTAATGCTTTTCGGCGATGCCGGGTGCAGGCATTATGCCCAAAATGCAAGAGCCGATAGTATGGATATCCATATGATGATTAATTGTGATATGATAAGCAATACAGATTCACCATTAGAACAGAGCCGCGTACATATAAATTATTACAGCGGATTTGAGTCCTTGCTTAATTTTGCTATCACCACTTCCCAGCAGTTCAGCATAATTTCTCCGCTTGCAGGAAGTATGAATCAGCAATCAGATAGTTATCCTTTTTACGTACAGGGCTATCCTGCCCTATATTTTGAAGAGGATGATTTCAGTCCTTTTTACCATTCCACCGGAGACACAATAGGAAATTATAGTATGGATTTCTGCCGCGAAGTTATCAAATCTGCCGGGGCAACACTCCTAAAATATATGATGACATCAGTTCCTGTGAATGTTGAAAGGTCAAAAACAGAGCTGCCTGATCATATCAGCCTGTATCAGAATTATCCCAATCCCTTCAATCCGGTAACTACTATAAACTATTCTATCAAGAATGACGGATTTGTTTCTCTGAGAGTTTATAATATACTGGGTCAGGAGGTTGCTGAATTATTAAACCGGAATCAGAAAGCGGGATATTACAACGTAAACTTTAATGCTTCTGATCTTCCAACAGGAGTTTATATTTATACTGTCAAAACATCCGGATTTTCTTCAAGTAAGAAAATGTTATTCCTTAAATAAAGGGTTCGAAAAACCATAAGGCTGCAGCGGAGGAAGTATGCTGAAATTGCAGGGCTGAAGAAGTCGCAGGTAAACTTTCGATAAAACATCTGCACTCAGCAGATAAGGGCATCGCAATTCCCCCAGGGGATTTCGCCCCGACAATAATGAATGTTATAGTTTTTGCCGTGGTTCAACTTGTAAACCAATTGACCAGGGGAGATTTCTCTCCACTAAGTTTATTTGAGAAGGGTCATCTTTTTAGTCTGTACAAAATCACCAGCTCTTATTTGATAGAAATAAATACCGCTCGGAAGGCTTACAGCGTTCCAGGTTATTTCATATGTTCCGGCAGGTTTTTCGTTATTAACCAATGTCTCTAACTCATTACCAAGAATATCAAAGACTTTAATTACTACATCAGATAACTGAGGAACCGAGTATTTTATTTTTGTAGCCGGGTTAAAGGGATTCGGGTAATTATTGCTTAAGAAATAATTATCCGGTATTTCATAAGTTTTTTCTTCTTTCACATAAGTTACACCCCCATTTGTAGTTCGTAATACTGTTCCGCCCCAGCCGCCAACGGTTGCATAATTTGAATCGATGAAGTCAACACTTGTCAGTAAATTCGCCGTTCCACTGTTTTGAATCGTCCAGTTCAGCCCTCCGTCAGTGGTTTTCAATATGGTTCCGCTTTTCCCTACAACAATACCTGTAGAACTGTTTATGAAGGAGATGCCTCTTAGCCCATTATAAGTTGGGGAGTGATTGCTCCAATTTTGTCCTCCATCGGTCGTTTTTATTATCACCCCATCGTAATAACCGTGATAATGCTGTCCAACAGCAAATCCGTTATTTATGTCAACAAAATAGACGCCGTAAAGACCATACAAGTCATTAGCCGGTTGATAAGACCAGGTTTGTCCCCCATCTATGGTTTTTAGAACAGTACCTAAGCCGCTAACGGCCACTGCATTGTCTTCATCTATAAGAGAGATACCATAAATTGTTTCTGCAGTCCCGCTGTTTTGGATATTCCAATTAAGGCCGCCGTCTGTTGTTTTCAAAATTGTTTCGTTCTGGCCGACAGCCATACCGATATTTTCATTAATAAAAGAAACATCATAAAGATAAGCAGTTACGCCGCTTGATTGAGCAATCCAGTCTGAACCCCCGTTTGTAGTTTTCAGAATAATTCCATTGGCCCCCACAACTATTCCTGTGTCAGTATTTAAAAAGAAACACCAAAAAGAGAAAGGCTAGTACCGCTTGACTGTTCAACCCAGTCCAGTCCTCCATTTATTGTTCGAAGGATAGTACCCTGATTACCGACAAGTGTTCCGGTCCGGAAATCGGTGAATGAAATATCGTTAATATCGTTTATTGTCCCGCTCGATTTGCTGACCCAGTTTTCACCGCCATCAGTCGATTTCAAAATTCTTCCATAATAGCCGAATGCCTCTGCAAGATCCTGAGTAATAAACTCAATACACATCAGCCCTGAATCGCCGCCGGGTAAAACTACCCAGTCCAGGCCGCATTAGTAGTTTTCATTATCAATCCGTCATCACCGGCAAGAAGCCCATTATCAGCATCAATAAAAGAAACATCATGAAGAGTAATATTTGTTACACCCGATTGCTCAAGCCAAACAGTCCCCCCGTTTGTTGTTCTCAAAATAGTGCCGTTCTCACCAACGATAGTTCCGTTATAAAGATCGGTAAAGAAAACCGAATTAAGATCATTTGCGGTTCCGCTTTCCTGGTTTGTCCAGTTCTGTCCCCCGTCAGTCGTTTTCAGGATAAGACCATCACAAAAGACAGCCCACCCGGTATTCGCATCAACAAAATGAACTGAGCCGCCCAGATAATCCCAGTTGATAGCTGTTTGACTCACCCAGGTTTGACCGCCATCTGACGTTCTGAGAATCGTCTTGAAATTACCAACTGCTGTTCCAACATCTGCATTAAGGAAAGAGACAGAATATAGAGTTTCCAATGATCCGCTGGTCTGTTTAATCCAGGAATGCCCCCGTTGGTTGTCCTGAGAATAATACCCAGGTCTCCGACAGCAGTTCCATTATTAATATCAACAAAGGAAACTCCCCAAAGAGTTAAATCAGTTCCGCTTTCCTGTGCAATCCAGCTCTCGCCGCCGTCGGTTGTTCTAAGAATCGTTCCATTAGTTCCAACAACAGTACCGATATCCTCCGATACAAAAGAAACTCCGATAATACTGTTTCCCCAGGGAAGTGGATTCTGCCAGATCCATCCTCCCGGGATGGCCGAAGGCGAGACAGATTGTGCGGAAAAGATTTGTGTTAATAATAGTGTGAACAGTAACCCGTTTCCTAAAGATTTCATCTTATCCTCCCATTGATAGCTGTAAGTTAGCTATTTCAATCTCCTTTATCAAGA
>CAWETK010000019.1:2500-104876 GCA_963811905.1 uncultured Ignavibacteria bacterium | reverse complement strand
TGCGGTATCAGATACAACAAATATTTATAAAAATCCAATGGTGGTAAATGACGACAGCACGCAGGGTGAGCTGGATTTCCACCTGCAGATGTTCTCGCCCCTGATTGACAGAGGAGACCCGGCAATAATTGATAAAGACGGATCAAGAAGCGATATAGGATTATACGGGGGTCCATTAGGAGAATTCTATAAATATCGGGACCTTCCTCCCAGGGTTCCTGTTAATTTATCAGCCTATCATACACTCGACAGCAGTAAATTTCTATTAAAGTGGAATAAAAATACTGAAAATGATTTTAGTCATTACAATCTCTACAGGGATACAACAGAGAACTTTACAGCAGACTCAACGACGTTTGTAATATCAATTCCTGATACATTCTATCTGCATATAATACCATTCGGAATAACTAATCTTTATTTCAAGCTAACCGCAGTTGATAACCAGGGGAATGAGTCTGAACCTTCAGAAGAACTGCACGTGTTTCTTACAGAAACAATTAAAAATGAACAGTTTACAATTAACAATTACAAGCTCTTCCAGAATTACCCTAATCCTTTTAACCCTTCAACGAAAATCGGGTACAGGTTGAAAGAAAGAGGATATGTGAAGCTTTATGTTTATGATATTAAGGGAGAACTGGTTGAAACATTGGTTAATCAGTATCAGGAGAGCGGGTATTATGAGGTAGAGTTCAGAGGCGGGAATTCGGAGAACGTCCCGCAGGGCGGGATTTCGTCCGTGGAACGGACTCAAGAGGTCGGAAATCGACTGGCAAGCGGAGTATATATCTATCAGATAATGGTAAAGAACGAAAAAAATATTCCGGTTTTCTCAGATATCAAGAAAATGATTTGTCTAAAGTAAAGGAACAAAGAAATGAAAAAGCTCTTACTTTTTTTCGCATTGTTAATTTTTAACCTGTTCGTTGCGGCTAATTACTCATTTTTAATTGGATCCATCCGCTATGTCAGTCACTCCGGCAGCAATACGCCTCCTTATCTTTCCTGGGAGACAGCAGCAGATTCAATAATGAGTGCAATAAATATTTCCTCCTTCGGGGATACAATTTATGTGGCAAACGGGGTTTATGAAGAGCAGGTTGTGATGATACCGGGGTTGTCACTAATTGGTGCAGGGATGGATAGCTGCGTGATAGATGCAAGTAACATTTCCTCATCATCAATTATAAATCATAATTATTGTATAATGGAGGGCTTTAAGATTCTTTCCTCATTGTACAATTGGTGCGTCTACGATTCAGGAAGCACGGGGTCGACCATAAAATTGAATCATTTTATAAATTCAGTGCAATACGGTGGAGGAATTAACGTTAATAATCCAGATACAAGTATAAATTCAAATGTTTTCGTTTATAAAAATCTATTCACTGATGTCACGATAAGCATCTATATATTTAACTCAGACGCTTTAATAAGAAGCAATCTAATTTACCCTTATACTAATTCAGAAGCAGCAATAATAACTGGAATCTGGATCGGTGCATACTTTTTTGCATTTATTATCCTTTGATTGAATCAAATTTAATTGTAACCGGAGAGAGGCGGAATTGAAAAATCGTATGGGGCAAGGCCTATCATATCAAATAATACCATAATACTAACGAGCGTATGGAGGTGAAGGCATCGACCTTGGGGGTCCCAGCGATTCTGCCTGGGTATATAATAACCTGATTTATGCTGAAAGCGGTATGCGCGCATTATATCCTCCGGGGGTATACGCATCTATATGTGCTATAATAATTATTTCATTGGAAATTTTGATGATCAACAAAACATAAAGTTTGTTCTTACATTAGGCCCTGATCAGACTGCAATAGAATAATGTCATCTCAGGGGCAGAGAGAGGCGTAAAAGCTGTTGGTACACAGCAACCTTGTATTTAAGTATAATAATGTCTGGAATAATGATGTAAATTATTACGGTTTTACCCCTGACAGCACAAACATTTCAGTTGGCCCAATGGTGGTTAATGAAGATACTTCAAACGGCGGACCTGGATTTTCACCTCCAGATGTTCTCGCCCTTTGATCGACAGAGGAGACCCGATCAATTCTTGATAAAGACGGATCAAGGAGTGATATCGGATTATACGGAGGCCCTTTCGGGGAAAGTCTATAAATATCAGGATCTTCCTCCAAGGATTCCTGTTAATCTATCTGCATACCATACACTCGACAGCAATATATTTCTATTAAAATGGAATAAAAATACTGAAACATGATTTTAATCATTATAATCTATACAGGGATACAACAGAGAACTTTACTGCAGACTCAACAACATTTGTCGCTTCAGTTCATGATACTTTTTATCTGCATATAATTCCTCCGGGAATAACTAATTTTTATTTCAAACTAACTGCGGTAGATAACCAGGGAAATGAATCAGAACCGTCGGAAGAGCTACACGTATTTCTAACCGGGACAATTAAAAATACGAACAGTTTACAATAAACAATTATAAATTCTTCCAGAATTATCCTAATCCTTTTAACCCTTCAACGAAGATAGGATATAGGTTGAAAGAAAGAGGATATGTGAAGCTTTATGTTTATGATATTAAGGGGGAACTGGTTAAAACATTGGTTAATCAGTATCAGGAGAGCCGGGTATTATGAGGTGGAGTTCAGAGGCGGGAATTCGGAGAACGTCCCGCAGGGCGGGATTTCGTTCGTGGAACGGACTCAAGAGGTCGGAAACCGACTGGCAAGCGGAGTGTATATATATCAGATAATGGTAAAGAACGAAAAAAATATTCCGGTTTTCTCTGATATAAAGAAAATGATTTTGCTCAAATAAATTAACAGCATAATCAAGAAAGGAGGTTTACCCAGGACTTAATTTTAAGTGCGATAATACGAATAGATGCTATTCATTACCAAGCGATTTTTATGAAATAGAAAGGAGTTGATGTTATAAGTATTTAATAGATTAAAAATAAGGAGGTTAGAAAATGGCACAGTCAAGGGTCACATTCTGTATTTTTTTATTTTTTATGAGTGCAGTCATTTTGATTGCACAGGAAAATCCTCAGCCTAAATTTGAGATAGGTGGAATCGTCAGTTATACGCCACGCGCTGATACTACTCTTCTTCAGACCTATCTTGCTTCAGGAATGAATACAATTGTTGTGCACTCAGGCTCAGATAATAAGGATATGCTTTCACATTTCAATGTAATACCAATCAATGGAGCTGAGAATGAATGGATTCATTATTACGCAACCGGATATTATTCAAAATGGGAGGCAGAAGACAAAATAGATACACCATATGTCGGTGTAAAACATTTATTTGGTGATACGGCAACCTGGAGGGGCAAAAAATGCTGGTCAACCATTGGGGTTACGGCACCAACCTGTTCATTAATGTATGGCCCGCATTATATGCAATGGAAATTCTATAAAAGATGGGGCGGTACCGATCCAGTAAATTTTATACCACGTTATAATATGGCACTTGTCAATGACGGACAGCCTCCAAATACCGACGTTTGCAAAATAACTGTAAGTAGTTCAGTCACGCAGATATATTCGTTCATGGTGCCTGGAACGGTTCAGTAGTCGATGATACTCTTAAAAGAATCCGGTTACATTAAAAGTATCTGACTTTGCTCCTGATAGTAATTTTAAACCAATATATTTCAGTCTGAATACTTCTCAGCAAACTTATAATTACAATGATTTTCCCCAATATGTTAATACAATCAAAATGGTGCCGCTACCAAATGAGCCAATTTCAACTTATGACGATACAAATTTCCTAATAACGGAGTTGAATTTTGTCTTGAGTGGCTGGGCAATAACCATTTGACTTTATACATAGATAATGTGGAGGTCTATGATAATAAGGTTGGAAAGATTATGTTCAATACATCCTCGAGTACAGTTGATTCAACCGTGTACAATGCCTATGCTCGAGGTTTTCAGATTGGGGCAATATCGAATACTGGTATGGTCAAGATGAACCCATCTACCGAGATGCATTTATACCAATGAAAACCGTGGATAGTATACTTGCCTCAGTTAATGCTGCTCCTATAATCACCCATTTTTATACGGGCGGTTTACTCAATGGCGAAGATATACTGGAAAAATTTGTTCAGGAGACTCACCCCAAAAAACTTCTTATTAATATGATGCCGTTCTCAAAAACCTGGGATGTTATCAGATGGGAGGATTTAGAATCTATGCGTGAGAGATTCCAAAAAGCTTCAGAACTGGATAGTACATTTTATTATACCCCACAGGCATTTGGGATTTGGGATTCAGAAAATGGAGAATGGAAAACCTGGAGAAGACCCGATACATCTGAATTTAAAACTCAAATTATGCTATCCTTAGCTCACGGAGCCAAAGGGTTAATATTCAGCGATTATGATACGTATGGTTCTCCTGATGTAGATTCGGCTATTGTGGGAGGACCACCTGATTTTGTGAGACAGGATCTTTGGTACGTTATCCACGATAACCTGGTTCGAAGACTTCACGAAAAATTGGGTGAAAGGTTACTTGGATTAAGGTATACGGGCGATTATACTCAAGCAAGATATTTTAATGATCCTGACGACATTTATCCTCAGACTATCGATTATCTGACTTTGGCAACACCAGCTTCGACCCAGAACTGGCACGCAGGATTATTTTTATTTAGATTATTACTCTCATATTGACTCCGGGGTTGGATTCTTCTTTTTTTCAACATACCATAATAACCCGGGGGTTCCCCCGCAATCTTCACCAAGACAAGCTCCTTTCCCATCCATAGAATCAGGTTATTTTATTTGGGGTACTGCACTGGTATAATCCTCAAACCTGATTGCAGGCACCCGGTTAGCTTTTACCTTTCTTACCTTCTAACCAAAGTCTATTTGAAAATTCATGAAGCTGCTGCCATAGTCCTTCATTACCGTCAACGACCCATATCAAGCTTCCGTAAGACCCAGCAACGTCCTTGTAACTCCAATCTGAATACGTCCTGAATACGTCCTGAATACGTCCTGAATATGTTCTGAATATGTCCTGAATACGTCCTGAATATGTTCTAAACAGCATTCAAACATCCAATCATTCAGTCTTAGTCCGGCATTAGCCGGCAACCAAAAGCAACCTTAAATAAGTAAGAAACTCTATGAATTATTGAACATTTTTTGATTTCGGTGGCTTCGATACAGCCCGCCTAAGATTGAAGGCGAGGGCGGGCCACTCAGCCACCGCGATATGTTTCCAACTTTACAAAAAGTATATACCGTGCTTCGATATCCGGCTACATCCGTCCCGATTTCCAAAATAAATAAGTAAATGAGCGGGATTTCGTCCGGCAGCTGCCGGACTCAACAGCCTGCCCCTAAAATTATTAAGCAAGGGCCTGCCTTTACATTAACTTCAGTTCCTTTGTATGATGGTAAACGGCAGGTAAAGCAGGCCACTCCCGACCTGATGTGAATTAGGGTCGGGATAAATCAGCCACCGCTATACGTTACAAACTATTGTGAGTTCTAATATCTTGACCAAAAAAATCGTAGCGAAGTCGAAGATCACGTCGATAGACGGGGCGAAGATCACGATTTTGGGGGGACAAAAATCCGACTGAGGATATCATTCAAACATTCAACCATTCAATCACTCAATCACTCAATCACTCAATCAGCCAATCATCCAATCACTCAATCACTCAATCATCCAATCTTTGGATTGCATTGATCTAAACCACCTCTTTTGCTGACGTTTCTTAAATAATTAATGATAATGATCAAATTTTTCATTATATAGCCAGTCAGATAATAATTATTAACGGGGGAGTTTATGATACTTGACAGAATAACAAATATTCATCTCTTTTCGGATATGAATCCGTTAATAGTCCAGGCCTTGAACTTTCTTAAAGACACCGATTTTCAGCAGCTTAAAACAGGCAGATATGAAATTGCCGGCGAGGATCTTTTTTTAATGGTATCGGATTATAAAACCAGGGAAATGGAAGACTGCCGCCTGGAAGCCCACCGGAAGTATATCGATATTCATTTTATGTCTGAAGGAGCAGAGCTAATTGGTTATTCTTCATTTAATGATCAGGAGCCGGCAACCGAATATGATGCTGAAAATGATTTTATACTTTATTGCGGTGAAAAGAATTATTTAAAACTTGAGACCGGGATGTTTGCGATTTTTTATCCATCCGACCTCCATATGCCAGGAATTATGATTAATCAGCCTGCTGAGGTTAAAAAGGTTGTCGTAAAAGTGAGATTACCGCAGATCGATTATTCTCTCGTCTAAATACAATCTCACATATATTGTTGAAATATTCAATAGTTCAAAATTTGAAACTAACGTAAAATTCTTTTTTTGCCCCAATTTTAACATTTCATAACGAAAATAGTTGCTCTTATTTACTTTTAACGCCTAATTGCCGATCTTATGTACAGCTGATTTTAAGCTGTTCTTAAATAAAAAGCGTACTAATTAGATTAATCAGAGCATATCTCAGCCGCTGCTTTTTATTATAGTATTCTTTTCGCAGTGACCCTTCGCCCTGATGATATATTAATATTAATCGGGATTTAAGCCTGTTCCTATTGAGGCCATATCCTATTAGCGGGAGAAAAAAAGGTGGAAAAACATCTTACTTTACTTAAAAGTTCATTCTTAAGTCTGCTGCCCCTCTTCATAGTTATGATTCTTCCTTTCAAGGCAAGCTCACAGACTTTTACCTACACAGACAGCTGGCATGATCAGGGCATCACCCTTTCATCTGCCTCTTCCATGGGCGTAGAGATCAACTACTCGACAAAAGAATTCCGGATGGACGATATCGACATCAATGGTGATGTGATGAAAAAAATTGTCCTTCAGGGGGTGTTTTTACCAAATAATGAGGGTGCGCCGGACCTTCCGGGACTCAGCAGATATATTGCTGTTCCGCAAGGATCAAAGGTTACTTATAATATAACAGCCTCAAGAACGGAGCATTTTTCTAATGTTGAAGTCTCACCTGCTCCCCGCATACCATTGGACACTGATACAGGTCCGTTGAAATACACAAAGAATAGAAATATTTATTTGCAGGATTCTTTTTATCCTGAAAGCCCCGTCATTCTTTCTTCCCCAATGAAGATCCGCGGTGTTGATGCACGTATTATAGGAATTACGCCGTTCATGTATAATCCGGTAACTAAAGAATTGATTGTTTACAGGGATCTTAATGTCACTGTTTCTTTTTCAGGAGGCAATGGTCAATTTGGTGATACCAGGTTAAGAAACCGCTGGTGGGATCCTATACTTAAAAACTCTTTCCTGAATAGTGAGTCCCTGCCTTCAGTTAATTACCAACATGAATCTGACTCGAGAACATCAGATTATGAATATCTTATAATTTCTCCTGATAACCCTGTTTACCTTGCATGGGCTGATTCAATTAAAGACTGGAGAACTCTGCAGGGAATCAGGACAGGTATTGTTACACTAACAGAGATCGGCGGCAATAATTCAGCAATGATAGAGAATTATATAGATAATGCATATAATACCTGGGATATTCCTCCTGTCGCAGTTCTTTTCCTCGGTGATTATGGAACCGGGGGTGCAACAGGTAACGGAATAATTACCCCCGTATGGGATAGTTATTGTATCTCGGATAATATTTATGCCGACGTTGATGAAGATGAACTCCCCGATCTTGCTGTTGCCAGGCTTTCAGCTGAGAACGAAACACATCTTGAGATATTAATTCATAAGTTTATGAATTATGAACGTCAGCCCCCCGTAAATCCATCCTATTATCAGAATCCTATTTCTGCAGGCGGATGGCAGTCGGACAGATGGTTTATTCTTTGCGCAGACGTGGTTTACGGGTTCTGGGAAAATCAGCTGATGAAAAGTCCTAAAAGGGAATTTGCCGGAACTACGGGCCCGCCGTCTTACTGGTCGACTAACCCCAACACGGGTATGGTCGTAGATTATTTTGGTCCCAACGGACTCGGATATATTCCACAGATCCCTTCGCACTTAACTGACTGGGGAGGCAGTGCAGCAAGAATAAACAATGATGTTAACAGCGGAGCTTCAATCATTGTACACCGTGATCATGGTGCCGAAAACGGGTGGTCCTCCCCTTCATATACGATAAGCAACTTATCGGGATTAACCAATGATGATCTGACATTCTTCTTCTCAGTAAACTGTCTTACCGGCAAATTCAATTACAGCTCTGACTGTTTCTGCGAAGCTTTGACGAGATATCCTCACAGAGCGCTGGCCTCAATCGGTGCCAGCGAAGTATCATACTCGTTTGTAAACGATGCTTATGTCTGGGGGATGTGGGATTATATGTGGCCCAATTTTGATCCGGGCTATGGCTCCAGCGGTCCCGATCTTATTTATCCTGCTTTTGCCAATGTCTACGGAAAATATTATCTGGAAGCTTCCAGCTGGCCGTATAATCCAGGAGATAAGAATACGGTGTATTATCTGTTCCATCTATTCGGGGATGCATTCACAACAGTCTATACAGAAATGCCGCAGAACCTGAATGTTGTTCATGATCCCGTCATTGTAACAGGACTGCCGACCTTCGATGTGTCAGCAGACGCAAATTCCTTAATCGCTCTGACAATGGGCGGTGAGATCATAGGAGTTGCCGAAGGAACCGGTTCGACTGTTTCAATTCAGATTCCTGTTTTAACTCCGGGAAATGATGTAACACTTACAGTAACCAAACAGAATTATTACAGGTACACTTCGCAGATACAGGTGGTTCCGGCTGAAGGCCCATATGTAGTTGTAGATACCTGTATAGTTAATGACGCGTCGGGAAATAATGATGGACTGCTCGATTATGCCGAATCACCTCTCTTATCACTGAGAGCACACAATGTAGGTGTTTCCGATGCAAACAATGTTACCATCAATTTACACACGACAGATCCGTTTATTACGCTTACTGATTCAATTCACTTTTATGGTAATGTGCCGGCAGGTGGAAGTGTAATAATCAACGATGGCTACGCACTCGATGTTAATCCGGATATTCCTGATATGCACAATATACCATTCTCGGTTGAAGCAACCGACGGAGCTAATATCTGGACAAGCAGCTTTTCACTCAGAGCGCACGCCCCGGTATTTACTCTCGGCAACTATACAATTTCCGATCCGGGTGGGAATAACAACGGGAAACTGGACCCCGGGGAAACAGTGGATGCTTCTGTTGAAATAAATAATGATGGGACTTCAGGTGCAGTTTCTGTATTCGGAGAACTAACATCTACCGATCCGAATGTTGTTATAAATACTTCAACACAGGCTTACGGCAACATTGCTGCCGGCGGTACAGTAATCAAATCCTTCAGTGTTACTGCAGATGAGAATACGCCAGCAGGTCATAATGCTGAATTTAATCTGAATATCACTGCAAGTCCAGGTTTGAACGCACAGGGTTCATTCTCAATAATAATCGGGCAGGTTCCTGTACTTGTGCTCTGTCTTGACGGCAACCACAATTCCAGTCCTGCTATTACTGCCTGTCTTGATAATAATGCAATCTCCTATGATTATATGACTTCCTTCCCATCTGATTTGAACATTTATAAATCAATATTTGTCTGTCTCGGTATCTATAGTTCAAACCATGCATTAAGCAGCTCAGAAGGACAGCTTCTCGCAGATTTCCTGAACGAGGGAGGTATGATTTATATGGAAGGCGGAGACACATGGTTTTATGACGATGCTACTGCAGTACATCCTATGTTCAATATTAATGGTACCAGTGACGGCAGCGGGGATCTTGGTACCATTCAAGGTATAACCGGTACCTTAACAGAAGGAATGAGCTTCACTTATTCAGGCGACAACAGCTGGATAGATCATATTACAAATATCCCGCCTGCGGCAATGATATTTAATAATGCCAGCCCTGCATACGGATGTGCGGTAGCCCATGATGCCGGAACCTACAAAACAATAGGAGCTTCATTTGAGTTCGGAGGGTTGGCTGATGGGAACTCTCCCTCTACCAAAGATGAGCTTATGGCTGAGATAGTAGATTTCTTCGGGCTTACTCCAATTCCGGTTGAACTATCAGCCTTTCAAGCTGACGTTGATGAGAATGGTATTCAGCTGAAATGGGAAACAGCTACGGAAACTAATAACCTCGGATTTGATGTGGAGAGAAGCGCTAATAATATTAGCTTTGAAAAGATAGGAAATGTCAAGGGAAAAGGAACGACTTCCGAAGTCCAGCAATACACATTTAAAGATGCTGGAATAACAACCGGCAAGGGTAAAGTATATTACAGACTGAAACAAATCGATCTTGACGGCTCTTCAAGTTATTCAGATGCCATTGAGGTTGAGTACTCAATTATTCCCGTTGAATTCAGTTTGTCTCAGAATTACCCTAACCCGTTTAATCCGGTTACAACCATTAAATTCGGAATACCCAAAGAAGTGAAAGTAACTCTCAAGGTATATGATATCCTTGGAAAAGAAGTTGCAACTATTGTAAACCAGAAGCTGGAACCAGGTTATTATAAATATGAATGGAGCGGATTACCGTTTGCCAGCGGCGTTTATTTCTACAGGCTGGATGCAGAGAGCTATGTTAAAATAAAGAAGATGGTCCTCATCAAGTAATTTTTCTGCGTTTCATCAGCTGGAAACATTCCAAAGCAGTCTTCCTGAGAAGACTGCTTTTTTTTTACAATTTTATGACAAGAATGATAAACGATTCATTTAGAATTAAGGCGGGTAATAAATTTCATTAAAGGAGGTTAACATGAGAATTCTATTTGTATTGCTGACGATAGCCGCAATTCAATCTGTACAGGCACAAACCGAAAATACTCTTTTCGCAAAGGCAAGCTGGGAATTGAATTTTACCGGCAGTCTCGGCAGCATTGAATCATCTGAAGAGATGACTTCAGCGTATTATCAGAATGGTTCATTCTCTGAATCCCGTAAATATTTTGAGCTGGGAATTATTCCTGCTTACTATCTCATTGACGGACTGGCTTTCGAGCCTGAGGTAAATATTCTCACGGTGGAATCAATTAAACCGTCTTTTTTACTCATCGGAAACATATCATACACATTTAACGTAAAGTCTTCTTATCTCTTTCCCTTTCTGCGTGCCGGGTATGGTGTGACTAATTCATTCCAGATCCCCGTTACCGGTGATTTAAGCAGGGCATCTGAAAAAATGGATATCGGGGTGATAAATCTTGGGGCAGGATTAAAAACACTGCTTTCTGAAAATATACTGCTCAGGACTGAGCTGAATTACAGGAAATACAGTTATTCTCAGGATGAGATGTATTACAAGTATACCCTGAGTCTGTCATCAGTTGCTTTAGTATTCGGGGTTTCAGTATTGTTATAATCACTTACGATCGGGCATAATTTATTTGCCCTTTCGTTTTTTGCCTGCTGGGAACCCTCAAATGGTGACCTAATGCTGGCGAACCTGATGAATTTCGTGATTAATATCAGAATTAAAAAGCCATATTTATCTTATGTTTGTCTTAAGCACAACACTCAAAGTGGAATGATAATCCAACATTTTCATTCCACTTTTTTCCTTTAAAGGGTTTAGTTATTTTAAAATTGTAATTTGACAGTAATATTCCCTACAGTTTCCAGCGTTTTAATTAATTCCGCAATCCTAAAAGGTTTACTTATATAATAATCCATACCTGCATCAAAACATTTTTCTTTCCCCTCAGCAGTTACATCTGCTGTTAATGCAGCGATCAAAGGTCTTTTGTTTCCATAGATCCGGATTATTTTTTTTGTCGCTTCAAGGCCGTCCAGCACGGGCATTTGAATATCCATAAAGATCAAATCATAGGTTTTCTGCTCAAGCAAATCCAGAACCATGCTGCCGTTTGAAACAGCATCGGCCTCATAGCCTAATTTATTCAGAATATGAAGAGCAACTTTCTGATTAACCTGATTGTCCTCCGCTATTAATATCCGTAAAGGAATTTCATCAGCCAATCTTCTTAACTTACCCGATACAAGATTATCGGCCGGCGGGGAAGGCTCCTCTTCAGATTTATGAAGTTTGATATTAAATCTAAATTCCGAACCTTCATTTAACTTACTATCCGCAGATATTTCACCCCCCATTAGTCCAACAAGTTTTTTAGATATAGCCAGACCAAGCCCGGAGCCGCCATAATTCCTCGTAGTGGAGGAATCTGCCTGGCTGAATGACTGGAAGAGTTTATCCATAAAGTTCTCAGGAATGCCGACCCCTGTATCCTTAACAACGAAATTTATATTAATCAGATCTCCTTCATCCTGCAGACGCGAAACCCTTACGCTCACGCCTCCTTCACGGGTGAACTTAATCCCGTTGCTGATCAGATTAATCAGTACCTGCCTTAGTCTTGTAGCATCACCCTTGATCATTTCAGGCACATTATTGTCAATGGTACATTTTAATACGATGCCTTTCCGGGACGCTCTTTCCACATTCAGGTCAATTGTTTCCTTAATGCATTGATGAAGATTAAAAAGCACATTTTCAATTTCTACTTTTCCTGCTTCAATTTTGGAAAAGTCGAGAATATCATTTATAAGTCTTAGTAAAGAATCCCCGCTCATTTTTATAGTTTCAACAAATTCCTGCTGCTCTTCATCCAGCCTTGTATCAAGAAGAAGTTCAGACATTCCTATTACCCCGTTCATCGGGGTGCGGATCTCATGACTCATATTAGCAAGAAATTCGCTTTTGGCTTTACTTGCTTTTTCAGCAGTATCTTTAGCTAAAATTAATTCTGTTTCAATTTTCTTCCTGCTGTTTATCTCATCTATCAATTCCCTGCTTCTTGCTTCAACTTTCTGCTCAAGAAGGTTTTCATGTCTTCTAATCTGCATTACTCTGAGTTTATAAATTGAATAGATGATAAATACCAGCAGAATAAGAATCAGAAAATCGAACCATACTGTCTGATAAAAATGAGGCTGCAGTTCGAAATCAACTGAGACCTCTCTTGAATTACCATCGTGGTCTACAGCCTTGACTTTAAACGTATACCTGCCGGGTGGAATATTGGTATAATATGCTTCTCTTCTTTTTCCTCCTTCGGTCCATTTTTTATCGAACCCCTGCAGTATATAGCTATAATTTACCTTATCCGGTGCTCTGAAGCTGAGTGCCGCAAAATAGAACTCCAGGTCCCCTTTTCCGGGTGCGACCGTAATAGCTGAATCCGGATTAAAATATTCCCCGTTCATCCTAATCCTTTCAATGACCAAAGGAATTTTCTTTACTTTAGAGCCCAGCGAAAAGGGATCAATCGTTACAATACCTTTGATTGTTGGAAACCACAGTTTTCCGTCCTTTGTCTTAGTACAGGAAGGAAAACCATTATTGCACTCGGTGGTCATCATCCCTTCAGCAGTACCAAATACAGAGGGGAACAACATTTGCTTTTTACCAACATCAACGGCATTCAAATCCCTTTTACTGATCCTGATCAATCCAATATTCGAACTGAGCCAGATATTACCGAAGTTATCATCGATAACAGCATAAATAAGCATGGTTGGAAGTCCGTTTTTCTCAGTATACGAATAAACACTATCATCAATGATTTTAAATAGTCCCTTTTCAGTTCCGACCCATAAGTTGTTTTCATCATCATTGTAGAGTGACCAGATATCATCCGCCTGAATCAGCAGCGAAGTTACATGATCATCTTTAATTTTAAATATCCCGGAACCGTCCCTTGTACCAACCCATATAGTTCCTTCTTTATCTTCAGTTATCGTAGAAATAAATTCCCCCGTCATTAAGCTGTCATCAAACCTCCGGAAGGATTCATCTTTGTACCTGATAAGACCACCGCCGTCAGCACCAATCCATACTGTCCCCTTAGTATCTTCATAAATAGCCCAGATTGTATTACTGACCAGGCCATTTTCTGTGGTATAGTTCACAAACCGCCCGTCAACCAGTCTGAATACACCCTCACCATCCGTCCCTGCCCAGATTTCACCATTTTTTCTTTGAGTAACCGAGAGTATAATATTATAATTAAGACCGAGGTTCTTATAGGAAGAGGTAAATTGACCATCCTTAAAAAGATTCAGGCCGTAACTTGTAGAAATCCATATGCCGTCTTTCGTATCTGCATACACAGAATAAACATTATTATGCGACAAACCTTCACTGGTAGTATATGTAGTAATTTCACCATTTGTGAATTTGGTAATGCCTCCGCCTTTGGTTCCGGCCCATATATTTCCTTCATAATCTTCATAAAGGGATGAAACAGTATTGCAGGATAGTCCATCACGTTCTTTATAAGTGTTAAAAACACCATTGGTATATTTTGTAAGACCATTGTCTGTAGCTATCCATATATTATCCTCCCTATCCTGAATAATACTCCAGATTATATTATTAGAGAGTCCATCTTTTTCAGAAAAAGTTTTAAATGTATCTCCGTCATACTTAATTAAGCCGACACCTGCTGCACCAAACCAGAGATTTCCCTTACTATCAATGAGTCCCGCCATGGTATAATCACCCGGGTAGCCATCGCTATTCGTGAAAACCCTTATCCGATCATTTTTTATACGGGATATATAGTTCCCGTCTGTTCCTGCCCATATTCCCCCGGAATTGTCCTCAGTTATTGTCCAGATATAATTCCCGGACAATCCATTTTCAGTATTGATTGTTCTGAATTTTCCGTCTGTGAAAACCGAAATACCCCCGCCGGCAGTACCTATCCACAGTTTACCTTCTTTATCTTCAAATACAGACCAGATCGCATCGTCAGCCAGACCATCCTTCACTGTGTAGGTTATAAACTTACCTTTAAAATAGCTGGTCAGCCCGCCTCCGTTCGTCCCGATCCACATAACCCCTTTTGAGTCAGTTTTTAAAGTCCATATATAATTATTTTTAAGCCCTGGTGTATTCTTAATATTATATTCAATAAACTCTTTTCCGTCAAAACGAATCAAACCTTCTCTGCTCCCCAGCCATATAAATCCATCCGGGGTTTGAGTAATAGCAGTAATAGTATTTTGGGGCAGTCCGTTTTCAGTTTTCCAGGTTTGCTTTACATACTGATCAATATTTTTTGAGGAAGAGGGTTGAGCTGATAAACCGGGGGAGATTAAAGTCATCAATATCAGGAGAAGGGAATATTTGACAGCCATTAGCAGTTAATGAATAGTTGTATGAAATTGTGAATTTTTTCTGAAGACCGCATCTACAGCTATTTTAATTTTTAATTTTTAACGACAGAATTACACAGAGCAATCCCCGGAACAATTCTGTTCTCATCACGAAACAATTTTTATTCCATTAAATAGCAAACCATTTTTGAAGTTTTAGGCAGGAAAAAATCCAAATCTCACTTTGTTTCTCCTATTTTGGGTAAAATTTTCCGGGTTAAGAGAAGAATGCAGAGTTTTTTTACTTTAAAAATAAAAAAGGACTTACCCTTAGTAGTCCTTTTTTTAATTTATCTGCTTTTGCCCGCAGGCAGGAATATTTAACTTTCAGAAAACAGGAACTATCTTATTTAACAGGCCCGTAATGGATCTTGATTCTGAGGGTTTGAGGTGACCGTTTGCTATTTTTTCCAGTTCCATTCCGTTACCTACCTGCTTGATAGGTCTGGCAGCATAAATATTTTTAACAAAATTTATTTTATCCTTGAGAGTGCCGAAAGACAGAGAAATAGTATCACCACTTGTTCTGTGAATGATCTTAATTGTGTAGTCTTCCCTTACATCCTCAATATCCCACTCACTGGAAAATACTGCATAGTTTACAGAAGAGGAATGATGATCCAGACCGTACTGCGGATCGACATAAAGTTTGTTTTTATAAGTGCTCAGACTAAGGTTGCTTTTATACATTTCTTCACTTTTCATTTTATCCTCCATGAATGCCGTTATTGATTCAAGCTATATGCCAATTACTTAATTTATTGTAATGCAATAGCTTAGATTGAAGACAAAAATGACACCCTGAAATAATTTGAGATGGTTTTCTCAAAATGTGAATTTCAATTTTTGTGTGTGATAAAAAATCACATTTAGGGGCTCTTATTGAGGATAGAGGAAACGAGATGGAAGATAAACCGTCTGCCAGAGTCCGACAAGTTAAAACAGTTAACCGGATATTTCGGGAAGCCGTAATCCCCGGGATAAAGCCGCGGGGTTAACCATTTATCGATTGTGGATCATATCCGGGGCTTCGATATCCGTCGGAGCCGGATTTCGTCCAGACGGACTCAATGTCCCGCCTAATGGTTATGAGCAAGGGCCCGACCTGATGAAAAATAAGATCGGGACAGGTCAGCCACTGCAGCAAGTTTTACAATTTTTCAAAAAGTTGCTGCCAGGGTGTCCTTCTTTGATCACCGAAAATTACATTTTTTTAGTCCGTTAAAAGGAAATCAAATGTTATATTTTGAGGTTAGTTTTTTGATATTTTTCGTGTCTGCATATTAAACATTTTACTTTAAATTATTTATGAATAATCCCTGGCTGGAAATAGATATTTCAGATTATGTAAATCATATGAGCTGTCCTGAGGTCGGTCAGTATCAGCTGATCAATGAAAGCTTCAGAACAACGCTTCAGAAACACAAACCTGAAAAGATATTTGTTCCGGGATGTACTATCGGAAACGGGTTTGAATATATTGACTGGCAAAACGTGAAAAAGGTAACAGCGCTGGATATAAATCCTGATTTTTTAAACAGGCTTCAGCAGCGGTTCCCGAATGAGAAAAAACTTGAGATCCTATCCATGGACTTTAATTTGTTTGTATGCGATGAACGTAAGTATGATTTGATATTCTCAGCATTGTTTTTTGAATACATTGATGCACAATCTGCACTTAATAAATTCAGGGAAATGATGAATAGATCTTCGGTTCTTTTTTCCATCACCCAGCTTCCTGATGTAAACCAGAGCAAGGTATCAGAGTCAAAATATAAATCACTTGTAAAACTGAGTCCTTATATTTCCCTGACAAGCCCGGAAGAATTTATCGGGGAAATAGATAGGGCCGGCCTGAAGATAAAACTGAGTTCAAAAAGAACTTTAACCAACGGAAAAACTTTCCTGCTGACTGAAACTATATTAAAATAATCATGGGGAGAAAAGAGATGGAAAAACCGATACTTTCTGATATAAATCAGTTCCCGGATGATGAAATAGTCTTTAATCATCTGGGGAAAAGACAGACGCTCTGGAAAGAGCTGTTTGAACATCTGGATGCAGATTATCCGGATTTAAATAGAGATTGGAAATATTATAATGATGGTAAAAGCTGGCTGATGAAGGTGACAAGGGAATCAAAAACAATATTCTGGCTTTCAGTAATTGAGGGCGCATTCAGGACAACTTTCTATTTTACCGACAAAGCAAAGAACCAGATATTAGGCAGTTCAATAAGTGAAGACCTGAAGGAACAGTTCAGCTCCAAATCAGGTCTCCGCGGAATTACTATTATATTCAGAAAAAAAGCTGATATCCGGCAGGCTGCAGAGCTCATAAAATTAAAGCTGAGTTCTAAATAGCAATAATACAGAAGGACGGTGCGAAGAAGCATCAATTTACCGGGATTATACCCTGGTTTGGAAATCTGTCCAATCCAAATTTGTATTATTACAAGAAGGTCTGACCGGATGTTCAGATTCTAATCAGGAACTTTTACCATTTCACCCAATTTCACCGTCTGGCGGAAGAGCTCGTCAGACAGAATAATATTTGCATTAATTTTGTACCCTGCATAATCTAATCCCGCCGCTATCCACGTATTGCATGTATTAAACAGCGTGTAACACCCCTTTGCTTTATAAAACCTGACTGCTCCATCAAGATGCTCACTGAGAATTACAGGACTATCTTTATCGATGGAATAAAATAATTGAATATAGCGGCAGAGCCTGTTAAATTTTTCTTCATCCACGATAATCCTTTCAGCATAGTCTGTGCCCTGCAGGTAATCATCAATCCCCCGGTTAAACCCGGCAACACGCAGAGCAGCATCGGTCTTCATAAACAATGCCCGTGCTGCAAGATCGGGATCAAAGCCGGGATGCTGGTAGAAGTCCGCATCCCCCCAGCCGATATCAACATACCTGTACGCCTTAAAGTCTTTTATGAATTTCCAGATGAGTGTATCCACCTGACTTGTCCTGAAAATTATACCCGTATGCCATTTTACCTTTACAAGGTATATCACCTTTGCAGAATCTTCAGCAGGTGCAAATCCGGACACCGGGGGAAGTGAGGTGGTATTCAAAAAATAAAACACTATCGGGAAAATCACTCTCATATTATTTTTTTCTGCAAATCCTTTTAACTTCTGGTGAAATAAAATAAATTGAAATTTGATTTGCAAAATATAGAGAGAGATTATGCCTGTTAACAGTGCGGGGTTATTAATGTACCATAAATCCGATGATGGACTGAAAATATTTCTTGTTCATCCGGGGGGACCATTCTTTGCGAAAAAAGATGAAGGCTACTGGGGAATCCCTAAAGGTCTGGTTGAGAAAGATGAGGAGTTCCTTCAGGCAGCCATCCGTGAGTTTGAGGAAGAAACAGGGATAAAATCGCAGGGAGATTATATTCCCCTTGGAACCACCTTACAGCGCAATAGTAAGTTTGTCCATGCATGGGCATTTGAATCAGATAATTCGGATCAGTTCGACATCGAATGCAATACTTTTGAAATGGAATGGCCTTATAATTCCGGTAAAAGACAGAAGTTCCCCGAAGTCGACCGGGGTGAGTTCTTCAACGTCAGGGATGCAAGGAAGAAAATTTATTCGGCACAGCTGGTCTTTATAGACCGGCTGCTTGAAAAGCTTAATATAAATGAATAATAAAATTCAAGGGTTAAAATATGAAGTATATCGTTTTATTCATCAGTTATTTAATTATCACACTCACTTTTTCAATAGCTGCAAACGCACAGAATAGCGGCAAATATACTATTGTAATTCACGGCGGCGCGGGAACATTCGATAAATCTTTTAACGACTCATTAAAAGCAGAATACATGAATTCTCTTAAAGAGGCCTTAACGATAGGAAAGAAAATACTTGAGAGCGGAGGCACAAGTCTGGATGCTGTTGAGAAAGTTATTAATTACTTTGAGAACGATCCAAAATTTAATGCAGGCAAAGGTGCTGTATTCACGTCCGACGGCACACACGAACTGGATGCTTCAATAATGAATGGAGCCGATTTATCCTGCGGAGCGGTTGCAGGCGTAAAGCACGTAAAGAATCCCATCTCGCTGGCCCGGCTTGTAATGGAAAAGACAAAGCATGTTCTTCTCTGCGGTGAAGGTGCAGATAGTTTCGGAAAGCAGATGAATGTTGAATATGTAGAAAATAATTATTTCGATACACCCGCCCGGCTTCAGCAGTATGAAAAAATCAAAGGCTCAAAGCATGGCACGGTCGGATGTGTGGCTCTTGATACTCACGGAAACCTTGCTGCCGCAACATCAACAGGCGGAACAGGCAACAAGATGCCCGGACGCGTGGGTGACTCTCCTATAATAGGGGCGGGAACTTATGCTGATAATAAGACCTGCGCTGTTTCTTGTACCGGGGAGGGTGAGTTGTTCATAAAAAACGATATCGCTTTTAATCTTAACGCCCTGATGGCTTATAAAAATATGTCACTTAAAGAGGCCGCAGACGAACTAATATATAAACGGCTCAATGAGAATACCGGCGGACTAATATCAGTAGATAAAGACGGGAATTTTGCAGCACCGTTTAATACCAATGGAATGCTCAGAGGCGTTGCAAATTCAGAAGGACTGTTTGAGGTTGAAGTCTGGAAAAAATAAATTATTAAGTGGAATAAAATAAAGGAATAAAATGAACCGTCCCAAACCAAATGAATACGCAGATTTTTATTCTGGTTACATCAAAGAACTCCCTCATGACAATGTAATTAAGCTCCTGGAAGATGACAGGGATGAGCTTCAGTCATTAATCAGATCATTACCTGAGGACAAAGGCAGCTGCTCGTATGCAGAAGGCAAGTGGAGTATCAAGGAGGTGCTGGGTCATATTGCCGATGTTGAACGGGTACATTCATACAGGGTAATGTGTTTTGCCAGGGGGGAATCCAAATCTTTACCGGGATTCGAACAGGATGATTATGTGAGAAAGGCTGATTTCAATAAAAGATCCCTGGCAAGCCTGGCCGATGAACTCAAATACTTAAGGGACGCAAATATAGCCTTGTTTAAAAGTTTCGATGAAGAAATCTTAATGCGGAAGGGCATATCCAATAATTATGAATTCACAGTACGGGCATTTATATTTATTATTGCAGGTCATGAATTACATCATTTGAAAATTATAAAGGAAAGATATCTTACTATTCAAAATTAACAATTTATAATTAAAAATTAATAATTGACAATTAGTAATTGTTAATTGGTTCAAATCACCTCGTAAATCTCTTTGAGTATTTTTTTAGTTGCACCGAGATTTTCTTTCACGTATTCTGCAGCGATTCTCCCCTTCTCTTTTCTAAGCACTTCATTACTGAAGCAGGTTCTTAATTGCCTGTAAGCTTCTTTCTGGTTCCTGATAAGTATACCGCCCCCCCGCTTCAATAATTCTTTCGATTCCTGCGAGTTATCAATCTTTGGTCCGAATAAAACAGGCATACCATAGACCGCAGCCTCCAGAACATTATGAATATTCTGTTTAAAACTGCCCCCTACAAATGCAAGATCAGCATAAGCATAGAGAGTAAGGAGAATCCCTATCGAATCCACTATAATAATTCTTTCATTCGAATAGGAATTGAGATGAGAAAACCTGATAGATTTCATTGTGCCTGCAATCTCATTTTCAATTCTTTCAAGGTTTGCTATAGTCGGTTCGTGAGGAACTAGGATCATTATAATATCACTCGTATATTTAGCGAGTTTGACGAAAGCCGGAAGAATAACATTTTCGTCCATATCCCATGTACTCCCTGCCACGAACACTTTCTTATTTTTAAGTAAACCTTCCCTGATTATATTTTTTCCTTTTGCAGCAAGACTTTTTTCATAAACCCTGTCAAAACGGGTGTCACCTACTGCTGTTAGCTTAACATTTTCTATCTTAAAGTCCCTGAACCCCTCGACATCCTGATCCGAAACAGTCAGAATCCTCGACACATCGCCGAAGAGCAGTTTGTGAAATGTTTTGATTACAGGAATTTTACGGGGTGAATTTTTCTTCATCGTTGCATCAACGATAAAACAGGGAATGTTTCTTTTCTTCATGGCCCATATGTGATTCGGCCATATGTCATATCTCATCAGAATGGCAAGATCGGGCCGGACGATAGAGATAAACCTTTCCGCATAGGTCATGCTGTCGAACGGCAGGTATGACACAAGATCGGCATACGGATATTTACGGGAGTTCTCATACCCTGAGGGAGAAAAGAAAGTTATGAGGATATTTATGGCAGCATCTTTTTTTAATTCCTGTATAATCGGTTTAGCCTGTTCGAATTCTCCAAGTGAAGATGAGTGGAACCAGATCAGCTTTTTAGACTTGTCGAGCGATGCAGCATTCAGAATCAGTTCCTCAAAAATTCTTTTTCTGCCTTTAATTCCTCTTTTAATTTTAGGATTGAATATTGATCCAAGTTGAAGGAAAATATAAAGCGGCGGAATTATTAAAACGTTATATAGAATTTTCCAGAGTGATTTCATCAGTTTGCTGTAAGAGTCATTAGTGCTTCATATGCTTTCTCAGGGGTAATTTCGAGCATACACTTGAAATGGCCCTTAGGACAGCGTTCCCGTCCTATGTGAGAACAAGGTCTGCAAGTTAGGGATTTGTTTTCTAAAATTAAATTCCTGTTTTTGTAAGGACTAAAGCCGAACTCCTTGACTGTCGAACCGAAAAATGTAAGTACCGGAATCCCTGCTGCACAGGCAGTATGCATCATTCCTGAGTCGTTGCATACTACCGCAGTACAGCATTTCATATCAGCGGCTGTCTGAAGAAGGTCATCCTCATTACAAAGGTTGACGGAACCCGAAATCTTTTCCGAAATTTCCGTACACAAAGCAAGGTCATCGCTGCCTCCAAGAAGGACTATCCGGTATCCCGCTTCTGACAGCAGAATTCCCAGCTTTTCGTAGTATTCAGCGGGCCACATTTTGGTAAAATGCCGTGACCCGGGAGCTATACCAATAAGATTTTTGATTCCGGCAATAGCAGAAGAAACTGCTTTTCCGGTATAAAGTTCAAGGCCTTTTTCATCAAGTTTAAGTCCCGGGACTGCCCTGGCATATCTTTCAGGTATCCCTGGAGCATCCTCAAGTCTGTTGATCTTAAAATTAACCAGGAGAAATTTATCAACCGTTCTTTTATTAAAGATGAACTCCTCAGAATTAAGGGACTTTTCTTATTTCAGCTGAACGGAAATTATTCTGAAGATCGATTACAGCATCGTATCCGGTTTCCTGCAATTCAGAAAGAAGTTTTCTAATCTTGTCCTTCTCCCGGTCATATAAAAGCAGGTTAGAAATATAGGGGTTATGTATTAAAGCATCCTTATATTGTGATTTAACCACAAAATCTATACGGATATTCTCGAATTTCTCTTTAAGTGTTCTTATAAGAGGAGTGGCAAGAAGGACATCTCCAAGCGAACTAAGTCTGATTATAAGGATTTTTTTACCGGAAAAATCCGGTATACCAGTTTCATTCTTCATATACCGGGTAAATTTAATCAAAAAGGATTAATCTCTGAAATTTAATGGAACACCGATAGAGCAGAGTTCTGCAGTTAAGACCAGGAAAAGGAACCAGAAATGAGGTTGAGAGGTGTATTTGAATCTTCGGAAGGAAAAAACTTATTCGCGAGCTTTACCTTAGTAACAACAAATATACACAACCTGAAAACCTTATTACCTTTAAAGAGATTGGGGAACCTGGAAATAAAATAAGGTAATAAGGTTGTGATTCACTTAGATTAAGTTTGAGTTAATAAGGTGAGTATAACAAATAAGGTTTATAAATAATTCTTCGGAAGGAAAAAACTTATCCGCGAACTTTACCTTAGTAACAACAAATACACACAACCTGAAAACCTTATTACCTTATTAAAGAGATTGGTAATGGTAAAATCTAGAATGGGAATAAGGTAATAGGTCGAGATTATATTGAAGTGTATTGAGTTAATAAGGTGACAAGTTCACAAATATTATAACGTATAATCAGTTGTAATTTTGTCCTTAGCATCAATAAAATTTAAATATCAACTTGTTGTGTGAGGACTTGTAGCAGTGCCCGACCTGTCCCGCTCCTTGCCTTCATTAGGTCGGGAGTATACCGATTAACCTGTGGAACTTTTATCTCGATACGTTCCTCATTCCGCTCGCTATATTTTTATGAATCTCGCTTCATTCGGAACACTCGATAACCGCGATAATTATTAAATCTTTCGCGGTGTCCGACCTGTCCCGCCTTCGTTTACTATTTGGCGAGGTGTATAGAGGACACCGTACCAGAGATATTTAAATTTCAACAATTTGTTGAAAACTTTTAACATATCTGATCGGCATTCTGTTTAATTAAAATAATACGTCACCGAATTTATGTATGTTTAATAAAAACTTAACAAAATATTCTTGCTTATGTATCATTGCTTTTATAAGTTTTATCATAAAATAAGTGCGGGATCATACGAAGGTGAACTTTTACCAGCACTCATTTACGAAATTCGAAATATTTAACCTGAACTATCGTACACTTTATCAAAATTTGTCAGGCAATAGTGACAGGTTCAGAATATCGGGATTGAAAATTTCTTTATTAGCGCCGGGAACTCTCCGGCGTGAAAACTGATTAAAATAAATTGAAGTTTTTCAGATTAAGCTTCAAGAAAACCAGGGAGACAAAATGAAAATTACAGCCTGCTTCTCATTTGTTCTAATTCTCTTCATTTCAACAAATTCTTTTCTTTTTTCGCAATCAAACACCGACACAATCAAAATACCTGTACAGTACCGCCGCGGAACAGAAATACCTCCGGGATATATGAGCTATGAGCAAAAATACCAGGGCAAGGATCTCCGGGATGAAAAAAGAAGGCTGTATCCTCTGAATCAGGTCACTACAGGGACGGGAATATGGACAGAACTAAATCCTAAAGTGCCAAGAGTGGACTACCTCGGTATTAATTTCGTAAATACTGACACAGGCTGGGCGTGCGGAGATCTGGGAACAATTATAAAGACTACAGATGGCGGACAGAGCTGGAATATACTTGAAACAAATACAACAACGCCAATACTTAAGGTAAGAAGTTATAACGGACAGGTAGTAATAGCAGCAGGGTTTAATGGGCTAATCCTTAGATCAACAGATGGAGGAGAATCCTGGTCAGAGGTAACAAGTAATCTTACCGGTGACCTATGGGGACTTCAGATGATAAATGATACCCTGGGATGGGCGGGCGGAAACGATAACTCACTTGCAAGGACCACTGACGGCGGGGCAACCTGGCAGCCGGTAACAACTCCCGGATATAACTCCGATTACTGGTGGATAGATTTTCTGAATGAGAATTACGGGTTTATTGCAGCAAACGGATATGTGCTGAGAACTTCCGACGGAGGGGGCAACTGGGAGGTTATTCAGGCAGGAGACAGCTACCCGTTATTCTGTATTGATGTAATAGACAGTCTTCACATAGCCGCAGCGGGGTATGGTGGAAATGACTATCCCGCTAAAAATATCTATAGCAGTGATGGCGGAAATTCCTGGGCTTATGGGGGTGAACTTCAGGCATTTGCTGTGAACTGCGTGAGTTACACTAATATTGATACAGGGTATATCATAAATAATGAAACGGGGTTATGGAAAACGAAGAATAGAGGACAAAGCTGGATTATAGTTGATTCTTTAGTCTCATTATATATGGGTGAATTTGAATTTCAGTTATTTAAAGAAGAAAATATTGGTTTTGATGCCGGCACAGCATTAAGGATTTATAAAGCTGATGGAAATCTTGATGTCTGGCATAAGTCAATTATAAATGATGATTTCTCGGATGTGTTCTTTACAAGTGAACAGAAAGGATTTGTAATTAGTTCAGGTCTAATTGGGCGGGTATACAAAACAACGGATGCCGGAGGACACTGGCAAACTGCCTCCGGCCCTAGTGGATACTTCTTACTTTTTGCTGATAGCCTTACCGGGTTTATTAGCGCAGCTTCGAGCAAGATATATAAAACCACAACCGCTGGAGAGAATTGGTATCCCACTATTGGGATAAATAACGCAATAGCCAAAATATTATTATTAAACGATTTAACCGGATGGGCTGCAGGAGGTTCAAGGATTTTTAAAACTATCGATGAAGGTGAGGATTGGAATGAGGTATTTTATCACCCGTCAATTTCATTGGGAAGTATAACCTTTATTGATTCACTCACTGCTTGGACTGCTAATTTAAATGCAAGGCCATTTAAAACTACTGACGGCGGTGTTAACTGGATACAACAGATAAACCTGGGAATTTATCAATCAAGAGATGTTTTTTTCAAGGATTATTTAAACGGATTTATTTTAGAGAGTAATAAGCTATACAAAACAACAGATGGAGGTGATAACTTCACTTTAATTCCCGAAATCACAGGTTATAGCGTGGCTGCCAAATTCAGGAATTTTGGCGATAGCACAATTTTTATTATTGGTTATAAAACTTATCGTTCCTTAGACGGAGGGGAGAGCTGGTTTGAATTTTCCGAACTTGATTTAATAAAAATTGCTGGCCTTAGTTTATTAAATTCAGGTTCAGGTTATGCTGTAGGAGATGAGGGATTGATACTAAGATATTATGACTCAACTTATACTCCTGTTGAAATGACATCCTGGACTGCTGATAATGAGGGAGAGAATGTTTTTCTGAAATGGTCCACATCAACTGAATTAAATAACAAAGGTTTCGAAGTCCAGAGGTCGGAAATCAGAGATCAGAAGTCGGGGTTCAAAGGTCAAAATGGGTGGGAGCGATTAGGCTTTGTTGATGGCAATGGGACGACCACACAATCTCATTCCTATTCATATTCTGATAACAATATTTTTTCGGGTAAATATAAATATAGACTTAAGCAAATTGACTTTAACGGTAGCTATAATTACAGCAAAGAAATAGAAGTGCAAATAAACCCACCGAATAAATATTCATTAGAGCAAAATTATCCAAATCCCTTCAATCCAGTTACGACCATTATATATCAATTACCTGTCAAAGGAATTATTATTTTAAAAATATATAACACTCTCGGGCAAGAAATAGAAACCCTGGTGAACGCGGAAAAACCTGCAGGAATTTACAAAATTAATTTTGACGGCAGCAATTTTGCCAGTGGTGTTTACATCTGCAGATTAGTATCGGGAAGTTACAATGAATCTAAAAAATTGATTCTTCTAAAATAATTAATCACCCTTCGTTATTTTTAAAATTCATAATGAAGGACATTGTAACAAAATAAGAAAGGAAAATAAAAATGGAAAGTTTAAGAGCTCCACCTTTATATAGCCCGCATTGAGACCCCGTAAAGCCCGGCCAAGAGATTTATAGAGTTTTAAACTCAATGGGGCATTTTATTTTAAAATTTCAATCAAAAATAAGAATAATTTTATTAAAATTGGAGATATTTAAAATGAAACAGCTTTTAATTGTTTCTATATTTGTTCTGTTCTATTTCGCTACTGTAGCAGCTCAAACTAACGCAAATGTACCTGAACCTGAAAATGTTCTTGTGGTATACAATTCAGCATATTCGGATACAGTCGCTTTACATTATGCTCAAGTTCGGAATATTCCCTCAATTAATATTTTTGCTTTAGATTCTTTATCAGATGTACAGATTACAATTGATGGTGTTACACATTCGGTTGGTATTCGACAGGGTACAGATATAATCCGTGATCTTAATAGCGGACAATGGTTCCCAACTTATCACGCCTGGCAGTATTATTACGACTATATTGCTTCTCCTATTAAAACTTATCTTGCCGAAAATAACCTAACTTCTACAATCCGATATATTGTTCTTTGTAAAGGAATTCCTTTTAAGATAGAAGCTGCCGGAGATGTAAGTGCAAATGCAAATGTTACAGTTGAGAGTTTGCTATGCTTATTACATACAGATCCTTACGAGGGTTTCATTCAAGCGGTTTATGAGATATTTCACCAACATAGCCAGCCTGATCCAGTTCCTGGTTATGTTTATGTCCCATTTATTTCTAATCCATATTTCTCTGGCCAATATGGCATAGACCCTAATTATAATTTTAACTGGCGGTTTTCAACTGATGCATTTACCAGTAGCTGGAATGGATTCTCTGTTAAATTGTCTTACCTTGTTTCGCATCTGGATGCGATAAGTACGGAAATTGTAAAAGATATGATTGATAAGTCTGCTGATCCAGATTTGAGCGGAACCTCCACTTGGGTTTTAGATGACGATCCTCAACTAAGTTTTTATTCTTATCAACTAATAAACACAAGAGATAGGTTAACAACATTTGGATTTAATGTCGCTTATAACAGTAGTATTAACTGGATAACTTCTAATAATGGAGATGTGATTGGATTTGCATCAAAAGGAACTCACGCTGAAGATGGGAACTGTAGCTGGGAGGATTCAGCCTGGGTAGTAGATAGTTTACATTATAGTTGGGCTAATGGAGCATTATACAGCAGTATTGAGAGTTTCAATGGACAAAGTTTATCAACACTTAAATGGAGAAATGGTCCATTTCCAAACTGTACACATACCCAGGGATTAGCTACACAATTTACAGAAATTGGTGGAACATCATTAGAAGCAAATGGATGGGAGCCAATTGGCAATCAATTTGGCCCTATTGGTATTATTGATTTGCAAAAAACCTATCCGGCTTACGCTATGGGATATAACCTGGTAGATGCGATGTACCAAGGTATACCATACTTCGCATGGGTAAATGCTGTTGTAGGCGATCCTCTGACCACCATAGCCTGGGGAAAGCAAACCAGTACCGGGAATATTACGATCACAGGGACTAACTTGGTAACAGGAGTTATTACAATAACTGCAGGAGATACAATAAACGTAACAAGCGGAACTTTACGATTTAGACACAACGGATTTATACCCAGCAATGAATCTTCGGTGATCACGATTGGCTCCAATGTCACACTCGATTCGGATAGCTGGGACAGAGGTTTACTTTTAACGAATAATCACGATCACCCTCAACTGCTCTGGACGGTAAATCCCTCAATGTCTCCGGTAGATTATTATAAAATTTATCGTAAAATAGACAATGGTTCATTTGTTAAGCAGGATTCGGTTACGACGAATGTCTGGACAGATTATTCAATGAATTTCGTCAATGGAGAAGGCTTAAGTAATCTGCACGTCTATTATTATGTTAAGTCTTATAACAGCACTTCTTCCTCCGATCCGTCAAACACGGTAGACGCAATAGTTGAGAAATCTACAAGGAAAATCATACCAGTTAATAACCTCGATCAATTCTCTTATAGTCTCGAACAAAACTATCCCAATCCGTTTAATCCTACAACCTCAATAAACTATTCGATAAAGGTGGATGGATTTGTATCGCTGAAAATCTATAATATCCTCGGTCAGCAGGTTGCCGATCTGGTAAATCAAGATCAAAAAGCCGGCTATTATGATGTGGACTTTAATGCATCAAACTTTCCGTCAGGGATATACATATATACTATCAAAACTTCCGGATTTACTTCAAGCAAAAAAATGCTGTTAATCAAGTAAAAATTTCTGATTCAAAAGGGAGCCCCGGATGGGCTCCTTTTTTTTATTTAGCAAGGCTGTAACTGAATATACTTTAAAAGAATCCAAACCTAAATTTTACTACAGGTCGTTCTATACTCAGGTTCGAGAAATAAAATAAGGTTTATAAACAATCCTTCGGAAGGAAAAACCTTAATTAAAATAATACGTCACCGAATTTATGTATGTTTAATAAAACCTTAACAAAATATTCTTGCTTATGTATCATTGCTTTTATAAGTTTTATCATAAAATAAGTGCGGGATTATACGAAGGTGAACTTTTACAAGCACTCATTTACGAAATTCGAAATATTTAACCTGCACTATCGTACACTTTATCAAAATTTGTCAGGCAATAGTGACAGGTTCAGAATATCGGGATTGAAAATTCCTTTATTAGCGCCGGGAACTCTCCGGCGTGAAAATTGATTAAAATAAATTGAAGCTTTTCAGATTAAGCTTCAAGAAACCAGGGAGACAAAATGAAAATTACAGCCTGCTTCTCATTTATTCTAATTCTCTTCATTTCAACAAATTCTTTTCTTTTTTCACAATCAAACACCGACACAACCAAAATACCTGTACAGTACCGCCGCGGAACAGAAATACCTCCCGGATATATGAGCTATGAGCAAAAATACCAGGGCAAGGATCTCCGGGAAGAAAGAAGAAGGCTTTATCCTCTGGATCAAGTCACTACAGGGACGGGAATATGGACTGAATTAAATCCCAAAATACCAAGAGTAACCTATGCGGGTATTAATTTCGTAAACAAAGATACAGGATGGGCTGTAGGGGACCTGGGAACGATCATCAAAACGACTGACGGGGGAGGAAGCTGGCGAATGATTGAAACAAATACCGTATCACCCATATTAAAAATAAGAAGCATCAACGGGCAGACAGTTATAGCCAGTGGATACGATGGATTGATACTGCGCTCAACAGATGGCGGAGAGACCTTCAGCCAGGTAATGAGCGGTTTAGGAGAAGGATTTGATCTCTGGGGGCTTGAGCTGGTAAACGATACTTTGGGCTGGGCTTGCGGCGCTACGGGGCTTATTAAAACCACAGATGCGGGTGAGAGCTGGGAGATAGTAAATATTCCGGGTTTTACAGGAAATTTATGGTGGATCGACTTTATGAATGAAAATTACGGATTTATTGCTGCAGACGGAAATGTACTGAGAACGACTGACGGAGGAAACAACTGGCAGATATTACCTGCCGGTGATTACAGGCCATTATACTGCATAGATATCATAGACAGCCTGCATATAGCGGCAGCAGGATACGGGGGTACAAGCTACAGTGCCAAGAACCTCTACAGCAGCGACGGAGGGAATACCTGGATAAACGGCGGTGGTTTAACTTCTGAGACTATCAACTGCACAAAATATGTGAATATAGATACCGGGTATGCAATCCTGGATGAAGTAGGTCTATGGAAGACTACAAATCGCGGGGCAAACTGGGTCCCGCTGACAGGAAATTTTGGCGAATGGGAATTTCAGATTTTGGCCGATGAAAATACCGGTTACGACGCAGGCAGCGGGTTGAAAATATATAAGACAGAAGAAGATTTTGACTTATGGCACCGGTTATTTATAAATGATAATTTCTCAGATGTATTTTTTGTCAATGAGCAAAAAGGTTTCGTAATAAGCAGTGCGGCTAATTCCAGTTACAGAGGTTTATATAAAACAACAGATGGGGGTAGTAACTGGCAATCCGTTTCTGGAGCATTGGATGGAGTAGATTTATTATTTGTTGACAGCCTCACCGGATTTTTAGGAGCAAGTAGTTCTATTTATAAAACCACAGATGGAGGAGATACCTGGTATCAAACGAACGGAGCAACAGGTGGCGGGAAAATATTCTTTATAAACCAAACAACTGGATGGGCCATACATAGCAATATAATTTACAAAACTACAGATACAGGTGAAAATTGGGTTATCCAGCTTTCGGCACCATCCAGCATAGGATTTAAAAATATATATTTAACAGACTCATTGTATGGTTGGACTGCTAATTCGAACGGAAGGCCATTTAAAACAACAGATGGCGGAAATAACTGGATTCAACAAACTAATTTAGATATTTGGCTTAGTCAAGATGTTTATTTTGCGAACAGAGATACAGGCTGGATAGTTGATGCTACAAGTTGGAACGCTCTTAAAAAGACTATAGATGGAGGAATCAACTGGATAACAATACCCGAAATCCTGGATCCCTTAAATTTTTATTTCTTTCCTGATACAAGGCACTGGGTTATAAACGGGTCACACAGATATATCACTACCAATGGCGGTAGCAATTGGATAGAAATTACAAATGATGTGCCCACTGGTTTTAACGGATTTCAAGCGCCCACAAATTTATTGGGTTATGCTGTAGGAAACATTGGATTAATATTAAAATACGTTGATACAACTTATACACCTGTGGAATTAATTAATTTCTCAAGTGAATCAGATGGTCAAAATGTAGTATTAAAGTGGCTCACAGCAACCGAAACCAATAATAAAGGCTATGAAGTTCAAAGAAAAGTTGATGGCAACTACTGGGAACCCGTAGGGTTTGTTAAAGGAAATGGAACATCCTCAATACGCCATTCATATTCATATACTGATAGGATTGACAATCCAGGCAACTACTCCTACAGGTTAAAGCAAATAGATTTCAACGGCAGTTTCGAATATAGTAAAGAAATTTATGTTGCCGTAATGAAACCGACTAAATTCTTTTTGGAGCAGAACTACCCTAACCCCTTTAACCCAACAACCAGAATTAGTTTTATTATACCAACGGCTTCAAGGGTTTTATTAACAGTATTTGATGTACTTGGAAGAGAAGTGACAACTCTGATAAATAAAACAATGATAGCCGGTTATTATAATATGGAGTTTAATGCTTCGGAATTGGCAAGCGGTATTTATTACTATAGGTTTAAAACTGAAGGAAACAACGGAGAGTATTTCGATTCAATAAAAAAGATGGTACTCATTAGATAAACTTCAAACTTTCGTATCGGTAAATATCGTTACCGGGAGTATTCCAATAATATAAATAAAGGAGAGAAATATGAAAATTGTATCTGGAGTGGGAAGAGCTCCTCCTAAATAAAAGCCCACACTGAGACCCCACAACCTACGCTAATAGATTTGAAGAGTTTTAAACTCAATGGGGCTTTTTATATGTAATTATACAAATGTAATACTTACGAATAAAAAATGAAATAACACTAATTGCCTCCTATGGCAATAAAAACAGGAGAATTTAAATGAAATATTTCTTAATGATCATTCTATCTTTTATTTTTTTCTCTGCTATAGCAGAAGCACAAACTTACGCTAATATAGCTGGACCTGAAAATGTATTGGTTGTCTATAATAATCAAAATGATTCTTTAGGCACGATTTCGAAGAATGTAAAGGATTATTATGTCAATGCACGGAATATTCCAGCAAGTAATATCTTTGGATTGGACTCTTTAGTTAGCCATAACATAACGGTTGATGTAGTAACCCACCCGGTTATTCTTGCAGATGGTGGAAATATTATTCGTGATTCTCTAAACCACCAATGGGATACTTGGTACGCAACACAGCACGCCTGGGAATATTTTTACAAGTACATTGCTACTCCTATTAAAGATTATTTTGCCAATAATAATTTATCCTCTTCTATAAGATACATAGTCCTATGCAAAGGAGTACCATTCAAAATTCAGGCTTGTGGGGATCACGGCACAGGAATTGGTAACATAGGAATTGATGGGTTACTCTGTATGTTAAATACAGACAATTATGAAATCCTTCTAGATTCAATTTATACTAAATGGCGAAGGGGTGCCATTGATAGTATCCACTACAATTATACCTGGCAGGAATTTCAACTCGTCAATCAATATCATAGTGTATCGCAATATCTGGATATGAACTATCGGTTTAAATCCGGAGTTTACACGGCATCCTGGTATGGATTTAATGCAAAATTCGACTATTTAGTCTCACACCTGGATGGAACTAGCTATGAGATGGTTAAAAATATGATAGATCGCTCAACCGATGCAATACATTCAAATAATTATGATTGGTTTATAGATGCAGATCCAACTCCTTGTCATGGAGGAAATATTATGGTAAGTTTTGCTAATGCTGCTGCATCAACCCTAAGTTCAATTGGCTTTTTGAACTATTCTTTTGACACAACAGAGGACACAGTAACTTATCATAACAAACCAGTAATGTCATATAGTTCAAATGGCGTACATACGACAAAACCACCAAATATTGGTGAAGGTCAAACCCTACACCCCGATTATATTCAATCGCAGCTTAATTTTGACTATGCACCCGGTGCAATCTTTAATACTGCGGAGAGCTACAATGCCGAACGCTTGAGTTCAATCACCAGGCGTTCGGGAGCTGAGATGGGGCAGGTTGTTGAATTTTTTCTGGAAGGGGGCACATTAGCCGTTGGTCATCCTTATGAACCAATGGCGAGCGGTGTTGTTGAAGATGGCAGGCTGTTTCCAGCTTATCAGCTGGGTTATACTTTTATAGATGCAGCTTATTTGGCTATGCCTCATCTGGCCTGGCAGAACGTAGTAGTGGGTGATCCTTTAACCACAATAGCCTGGGGTAAACAAACCACTACCGGGAATATTACGATGTCAGGGACTAACCTGGTAACAGGTATTATTACAATAACTGCAGGAGATACAATAAACGTAACAAGCGGAACTTTACGATTTAGACACAACGGATTTATACCCAGCAATGAATCTTCCGTGATCACGATTGGCTCCAATGTCACACTCGATTCGGATAGCTGGGACAGAGGTTTACTTTTAACGAATAATCACGATCACCCTCAACTGCTCTGGACGGTAAATCCTTCTATGTCCCCGGTAGATTATTATAAAATTTATCGTAAAATAGACAATGGGTCATTTGTTAAGCAGGATTCGGTTACTACAAATATCTGGACAGATTATTCAATGAATTTCGTCAATGGAGAAGGCTTAAGTAATCTGCACGTTTATTATTATGTTAAATCTTATAACAGCACCACTTCTTCCGATCCGTCAAACACGGTAGACGCAATTGTTGAGAAATCTACAAGGAAAATCACACCAGTTAATAACCTCGATCAATTCTCTTATAGTCTCGAACAAAACTATCCCAATCCGTTTAATCCTACAACCTCAATAAACTATTCGATAAAGGTGGATGGATTTGTATCGTTGAAAATCTATAATATCCTCGGTCAGCAGGTTGCCGATCTGGTAAATCAAGATCAAAAAGCCGGCTATTATGATGTGGACTTTAATGCATCAAACTTTCCGTCAGGGATATACATATATACTATCAAAACTTCCGGATTTACTTCAAGCAAAAAAATGTTATTAATCAAGTAAAAATTTCTGATTCAAAAGGGAGCCCTGGATGGGCTCCTTTATTTTATTTAGCAAGGCTGACTTTCCTGTCAAACAAAGATATCTTAAACCGGTGGCTTCGTCCTGTCCGGAAAGTTTACGAATCGTGATATTCCGCTTAAGCAGTTTGCGGGATAGAGATAAGCTAAAAAATCAGCGGGATTTTCGAGGAGTTAATGCCGTGATAAATAAAGTTGAGGTTTTTAATACTTCTGACTATTTTTGTCCCGTCACAAATACGGAATTTTAATGACAACTTTAGCTTCACCCGGGACAAACAAGTTTCCTGATGATTCTGTTGAAAAACAGGTATATAATATAGTCGATGGGTTAAAAGAATACCTCCCGATAATGAATGACAGAAACAGGCTTGGTTTCTGCCTGTACAAATATATGAAGGGAGAAGGAGATTCTCCGGAAGTAATCGTCAAAACCAATAAACTTATACTTGAAGGAATTACTCCCGAAGAATTAGCCTCAAAAATCAGTACTGAGTTAGATAAAATAAAGAAATAAGACTTTATTTGCCCTGAGTTGAAAGTTCTTCTTTTTCTTTCTCCTCTTTTGCCATAAATGCTTCTACATCCAGAACATCGTTTTCACTTCCTATGAAAACCGGGGTTCTCTGATGCAGTTTTTCCGGCAGAATTTCAACGATTCTCTTTTTACCGTTTGATGCCCTCCCGCCGGCTGCTTCTACAATAAACGCCATAGGGTTGCATTCGTAAAGCAGACGCAATTTACCGTTCGGATGTCTCGAATCTGCCGGGTACATAAATATTCCGCCATAGAGGAGAGTACGGTGGATATCGGCAACCATAGATCCAATGTAACGGGTAGAATAAGGACGTTCTGTTTCCTTATCATATTCCTGAAGGTATTTAATATATTTTTTCAATCCCGGATGCCAGTAGAGATAATTTCCTTCATTTATACTATAAATTTTTCCTTTTTTAGGAATTTTTATTTCTTCGTGGGAAAGAAGGAATTCGCCGAATGAAGGATCGAGTGTAAAGCCATGCACGCCATGTCCGGCAGTATAAACCAGTATCGTACTGGAGCCGTATACAATATAGCCGGCAGCGACCTGTTTATATCCCGGCTGAAGGAGATCTTCAAGAGTACCGGGTTTGCCGTCAGGGGTTACTCTGCGGTAGATCGAAAATATTGTACCTATGCTTACATTGGCGTCAATATTTGAAGATCCATCGAGAGGATCGAATAATAATACATATTTCCCAAGATCAAATTCATGAGGAATATGCATTATGTCTGCTTCTTCTTCGGATGCCATTACGCAGAGATGACCGCCGTGATCCATTGCTCTGAAAAGCATATCGTGGGCAAAGATATCGAGCTTTTTTACCTGTTCGCCGTGAACATTGTTATCCCCTGTAAAACCAAGAATATCAACGAGACCAGCTTTATTAACTTCAAGAGAAATTACCTTGGCAGCAAGTGAAAGATCGTGCAATATATTTGACAATTCACCTGTTGCCTCAGGGTGCAGTTTCTCCTGCTCGATAATAAAGCGGGCCAGCGTCATAAATCTTAATTTTGACATGATGTGACTCTCCTGGTTATTTTTTGATGGTAAAATTAAACAGCTTTAGTAATCTCCTGATCTTTATATTGAAGCTGGTATAATTTATAATAAATTCCCCTTTTTGCAAGTAGTTCCTGATGATTTCCGGTCTCCCTGATCTCCCCTTTGTGCATAACAATGATTTTATCGGCACTTTGAATAGTTGAAAGCCTGTGGGCTATCACAATGGCGGTTCTGCCGACGAGTAGTTTTTCTATTGCCTGTTGAATAAGTATCTCGGTTTCCGTATCGACACTTGATGTTGCTTCGTCAAGAACAAGTATTTTAGGATCATAGGCAAGGGCCCTGGCAAATGAAATAAGCTGTTTTTGACCCACGCTCAAAGTAGAACCCCTTTCTTTAACTTCTTCATCGTATTTGCCGGGTAAAAGGTCAATAAATTTGTCGGCACCGACCAGCTTTGCAGCATTTACAACTTTTTCAAAACTGATGGCATCATTATTCATACTGATGTTCGTCCTGATAGTACCGGAAAACAAAAAAACATCCTGCAGAACTATTGAAATATACTTCCTTAGTTCCCTCTTATCTATCGTCCTGATATCAATCCCGTCCAGGAGAATAGAACCTTTTTGAATATCATAAAAACGGCTCAGTATATTAATTATACTTGTTTTTCCTGCACCGGTATGGCCCACAATAGCAATGGTTTTGCCGGGATCAGTAGTGAAGGAAATATTTTTCAGTACATAGTCATCATCGTTATAAGCAAAACAGACATCCTTGAATTCAATCCGGCCTTTGACTTTTTCAAGCTTAACAGGGTTATCGGGATTTTTTACAAAGGTCTGATTATCAAGAAGTTTAAATATCCTTTCCGATGAGGCCATAGCTGTCTGCATTATATTATACTTCTCAGAGAGATCTCTTATCGGTCTGAAGAACATTTCAGTGAACTGGAGAAAAGCGAATATAGTCCCTATCGTTAATGCACTATGAATTATCTCACCGCCTCCATACCAGATAATCAACCCGATGGCAATCGAACTTAAAATTTCCACACCGGGGTAGAATAGAGCATAATACAATACAGACCTTATATTTGCACCGCGGTAATCTGCATTTATTGAAAGGAATCTTTTTAACTCATCCCTCTCTTTCCTGAAGATCTGCACGACATTTATTCCTGTTACATGCTCCTGCATATATGAATTGAGCCGTGCAAGGTGAAGCCTTACATCCCTGTAGCTTTCGCGGGCTTTCTTCCTGAAGAGGAACGTCCCGTATATTAATACAGGGAAAACGGAAAGAGTTACCAGCGAAAGTTTTACATCCATAGAGAACATGAAAACGAGTATCCATACAATATTAAATATATCGCTGAATATCATCACGATTCCGGATGAGAAAAGTTCACTTAAAGCTTCAACATCGTTTGTCGTTCTTGTTACTATCCTCCCTATCGGTGTTCTGTCGAAAAATTTAAGTGCAAGCTTCTGAGTATGTTCGAAGAGCTGAATCCGCAGATCATACAGGGTTTTCTGACCAAGGTATTGTGTGAAATATGTAAGGAAATACTGTATTACAGCCTGGAAAAGCAGTACTCCCAGTAATATTAAACTTATAATAACGAGTCCGTGATAGTCGGATTTTGTAATGTACTGATCAACAGCAATCTTGGTGAGATATGGACGCAGCGGTATCAAAGCAGCTACGACAATATTCATCAATATTGCGAAAATGATATACTTTCTGTAAGGTTTAATATAACCGAGAAGACGCTTCATTAATTTAGCATCGTACGCCTTGCCTAATACTTCTTCTTCACTTTTATAATCATTAGCCATATAAGTTCAAGTTTAAGCCTGCCTATCGGCAGACAGGTTCAGGTTCAAGTAAGATTATTTTAATTCTTCCAGCTCTTTTTCAAGAAGCTGCTTGTAATGCAGATCGGCATATATACCATTCAAAGAAACCAGCTTATCATGCGTTCCTTCCTCTGCAATCTTTCCTTCAGAAAGAACTATTATTTTATCAGCATCCTTCACCGTGGAAATACGGTGACTGATAATAATACTGGTTCTTCCCTTCATAAAATTCTTCAGATTTTTCAATATCTCTTCTTCAGTGTTAGTATCGACCGAGGAAAATGAATCATCAAGTATCAGTATCTCGGGATCGACAGCAAGCGCTCTTGCAAGCGTGGCTCTCTGCTTCTGACCTCCGGAAAGCGTAATCCCTCTTTCACCGCTAATGGTATCATAACCGTGGGGAAATGATTCAATGTCTTTATGAAAATTTGCTATAGAAGCAGCTTCTTTAACTTTTTCAAGATTAACTTCTCTAACTCCGTAAGATATGTTATTCAACAGTGTATCTGAGAAAAGGAATGGCTCCTGCTGAACATAACCTGTATTCTTTCTAAGGATGTCAAGAGGAACCTTTTTTACATTCCTGCCGTCGATCAGCAATTCGCCGCTGGAAACATCATACAGCCTGGGGATAAGATTTACCAGGGTTGTTTTGCCGCTTCCCGTATATCCCATTACTGCAACAGTCGAGCCTTCCGGAATTTTCAGGTTTATATCCTTAAGAACGTAAGGGAGATGTTCACCATACCTGAAGGAAACGTTCCTGAATTCGATCCCGCCTTTTAAACGGGTGATATTTTTATCGGTTTCGTCTGAATCATTAATTTCATATGGTTCGTGGAATATCTTATTCAGACGTTTCATACTTGCCTCACCCTGCTGGACTATATTAACGACCCATCCGAATGCGATCATAGGCCAGATTAAGATTCCCAGGTAGAAAGTAAAAGCAGTGAGTTCGCCCAGGTTCATCGATCCTGAAATAATTTTACCGCCTCCGACAAGAATCACTATAATAAGCGAAAGCCCGGTGATAATAAATAGGATGGGCATCAGCATTGCTTGTACTTTTACCATCCGCATATTCTTTTCAAGATAGTCGCGGCTCATTTCCTTAAAAGACTCTATTTCACCATCCTCCCTTACATAGGATTTAATGACTCTTATTCCTGAAAAATTCTCCTGGGCTTTTATGGTAAGTTCTGCAAACTTCTCTTGTATTTTTGTAAACCTTTCATGGATCTTCTGCCCTATCTTGTACACAAGGTACGAGAGAAGCGGAAGAGGAAGCAGGGTGTATATTGTCAATGAAAAATTAAGGGATATCATCAGTGCTATCACCATGGTAAGCCTTATTGATGTATCCATTGAGTACATTACAGCAGGTCCCAGGAACGCCCTGACGGCATTTACATCATTGGTAGCGTGAGCCATTATATTTCCGGTAGAATTATTCTGGAAATATCTCAGGGGCAGTCTTTGTATATGCGCCCAGAAATCCTCCCTTAAATCGTACTCAATTTCGCGTGAAACAACTATAATAGTCTGCCTTATAAAGAACCTGAAAACGCCTGAGAAAATAGCTGTCAGTACAATGAAAAGTCCGTAATTGAATAACTGTTCGACTGTAGCATTACTATCCAAAGCGTTAATAGCATCCTTAAGCAGAAGCGGTATATAGACGGCTCCGATGTTGGAGAGTATAATGAAAACGATTCCCCACCCTAATTTCTTTTTATACTTCAGAAAATATTTTTTAAGTGTGAATAAATTCTTCATTGGACAATATAATATTGTACCATTGCCCTGAAAAAGGCAAGGTCTGTTTATGTTATTATTTTAATAAGCTCGATTTTAAACTAATCTATAATATCAAACCCGGTGTATTTCTGCAATACCAAAGGAACTGTAATCTTCCCTTCCGCTGTTTGATAATTTTCAAGTATTGAAACCATCAACCTGCTGGTTGCCAATCCTGATCCATTGAGTGTATGAACAAACTCAGGTTTTTTTGTTGTTTCAGATCTGAAACGGATATTTGCACGTCTTGCCTGGAAATTCTCAAAATTGCTGCAGGAGGAAGCCTCAAGCCAGCGGTTCTCAGCAGGAGACCATGTTTCAATATCATAACATTTTGCAGCGGAAAAACTCAAATCCCCGGTACATAATAATAAAATTCTGTACGGAATTTTTAGTGCTTTTAAAATATCTTCCGCATCATTTACTAAATTTTCAAGTTCATCATAAGAGGAGCCGGGTTTTACAAGCTTAACCATTTCAACTTTATTAAACTGGTGAACTCTCAGGAAACCTTTGGATTCCTTGCCGTAGGAGCCGGCTTCTCTTCTGAAGCAGGCTGAATAACCGACATGCCTGATCGGAAGTTCATTCTCACTGATAATTTCATTTCTGTAAATATTGGTAATAGGCACTTCGGCTGTAGGGATTGGATAAAGCTCATCCTTCTCGATCGCATACATATCCTCTTCCATTTTCGGAAGCTGTCCGGTTCCTTTCATTGATTCGCGGTTTACAAGAAACGGCGGAAATACTTCAGTATAATTGTGATGCTGAAGATGATAATCCAGCATAAAGTTTATTAATGCTCTCTCAAGAGTTGCGCCTTTTCCCAGATAAAGGGGAAATCCAGAACCGGATATCTTTGCACCGCGTTCAAAATCAAGGATTTTTAATTTTTTACCGAGTTCGATATGATCTGAAACATTTTCTCTTTTATCGAATGAAAAGCCCTCCGGAGCCCACTGCCTGACTTCCATATTATCCTCTGCAGTTCTTCCAATAGGTACAGACTCGTGAGGCATATTCGGAACATACATCAGGATGCTGTTTAATTCATTTTCAACTTCCCGCAGCTGATTATCAATATCAGTAACCTGGTCGGAAACAACTTTCATTGAAGCAAGAAGATCAGATACATCTTTTCCCTGTTTTTTTAATACCGGGATCTGAGATGAAACCTGGTTCCTTTCGGATTTTAGTTCATCTCCCCTGAGAATAAGCTCTCTCCTTCTTTCATCCAGAGTAATTATTTCATCAACCCTGTCTTTTTCATTTTTATTTTTGATTCCCTGTTTTACTGCTTCGGGATTTTCACGGATATATTTTAAATCTAACATTTAATGAATTTCTTTCCGAGATTGTTATTACTTCACAACAATATTGTAGATTTTATTCTTAACATAGATCTCTTTTACAATATTTTTTCCTTCTGTATGCTTTGCAACTTTTTCATTAACTGCAAGGACAGCTTTTACCTCTTCCTGCCCACTATCCAGGGGAACTTCTATTGTATCTCTAAGTTTGCCGTTTACCTGCACAGCAATTTGTACAGTATCGGCAACAAGAGCAGCTGCATCGTGTTTAAACCATACCGGGTTAACGAATAATGATTCTTCATTTCCAAGCAGCTGCCAGCATTCCTCTGCAAGATGAGGTGCAACAGGGGCAAGCAATACTGCAAACCTGCTAAGAGAATAGAGCTTAATTTCATCGGAACATGCGCCGATATTTTTAAGTTCATTGATTAATTCCATCAGTGAAGCAATCGCAGTATTAAATCTGAAACTGCTTATTTCTTCTTCAAACTTTTTAACTGTCTGGTTTGTCTTCCTGTAGATTGCTTTTTCCTCTTCATTAAGAGAACTTATATCGTACTTTTCATTGAAGGATATTTTTCCTGCAAGTGCAGTATATCTGTTGAATAAATCATACGTTCTCAGTACAAACCTTTCGACTCCTGAAATACCTTTATCGCTCCAATCGCCGCCAAGTTCATAGGGACCCATGAACATCAGATACATCCTGAAGACATCGGAACCATACCTGGAAGTAAACTCACCGGGATTAACAACGTTCCCCCGGGATTTTGACATTTTAGCGCCGTCATTTGTAATTGTTCCCTGGTGAAGAAGATGCTGAAAAGGTTCATCACTATTAGTTAAACCCAGATCTCTTAAAAATTTATGTATAAACCGGGCATACAGCAGGTGCATTGTTGCGTGTTCTGCACCGCCGACATACATATCCACTGGAACCCAGTTCTCTGCTTTCTCTTTATCAAACATCGCATCTTTTATATGCGGATCCAGGTATCTGAAATAGTACCAGGAAGAGTCCACGAAAGTATCCATTGTATCTGCATCACGTTTTGCATCAGAACCGCATTTGGGACATTTAACATTTATAAAATCAGAATTTGTAGTCAGCGGAGATTCACCCGAATGTTTGAACTCAACTTCATAGGGTAGTGTAACAGGCAGATTTTCTTCTGCGACAGGAACAATCCCGCAGTCAGGACAATGAATCACAGGTATAGGTGTGCCCCAGTAACGCTGGCGGGAGATCAGCCAGTCTCTCAGCCTGAAATTTATTTTCCTTTTTCCAAAATCTCTCAGTTCGAGATATTCAATTATTCTCTGCTTCCCGATTTCAGAATTTAGTCCGTTAAACTCATCCGAGAAAACCATTTTACCGGTTCCGGTATAGGCTTGTTTTAATTCCTGGTCAACATCAGTACCCGGTCTCCAGTATTACCTTTTTAACCGGAAGTGCAAACTTTTTAGCAAATTCGAAATCGCGTTCATCGTGACCCGGAACTGCCATTACGCAGCCTGTTCCGTACGTAAGCAAGGCATAATCAGCAATCCAGATGGGGATCTTTTCACTGTCGACCGGGTTAATTGCATAAGCACCAATCGGAGTTCCGGTTTTTTCCTTTACAGTAGAGGTCCTTTCAATTTCAGAAAGCAGCTTCACAGATTCCCTGTAAGCATCAACATCCGCTTTATATTCCGGTGCTGTAAGCTTATCAACAAGCGGATGTTCGGGTGCGAGAACTACGTAAGTAACACCATACAGAGTATCCGGGCGGGTCGTAAAAACAGAGATAACTTCATCGCTGCCGTCAACTTTAAAATTTACTTCAGCCCCTTCACTTTTACCTATCCAGTTGCGCTGCATCAATTTTGTTTTTTCAGGCCATTCGATGGTTTCGAGTCCCTGAAGAAGCTGTTCAGCATAATCTGTAATCTTAAAAAACCACTGTGTGAGATTTTTCTGCACCACCACTGCTCCGCACCGTTCGCAGGTGCCATCGGACTGTACCTGTTCATTAGCAAGAACGGTCTGATCATTAGGACACCAGTTCACAGGCGCATTTTTCCTGTAAGCCAGTCCCTTTTCATAAAGCTTCAGAAACAGCCATTGATTCCATTTATAATATTCTGGATCACAGGTCATCAGTTCTGCATCCCAGTCATACATGCAGCCCATCTTTTTTAACTGTTCACGGATGTCGGAAATATTCTGCATCGTACTATCATATGGATGTACGCCGGATTTTATTGCATAGTTCTCTGCCGGCAGGCCGAAAGCATCATAACCAATCGGCTCAAAGACATTATATCCCGTGAGCTTCTTATATCTTGCCCAGGAATCATTGGGACCGTAGTTATACCAGTGTCCTATATGTAGCTTTGCACCGGAAGGGTAAATAAACATTACAAGGGAGTAAAGTTTATTGCCGGTTTTATCTAAATTTGTTTTAGCAACCTTGTTCTCCGTCCAGAACTGCTGCCATTTAGATTCTATTTCAGAAAAAGGATATCGCATTAAAGTAGTTTCGGATTTAAAAATTGACTTCAAATTTACCGAAAATGGAAGGGAATTCAAATAATAATAGTAAGTGATCACATTATGATTTAGATAACATCATAGACATTTTTCAATAAAATGCATATAATAAGGTATAATAATTCGGGTATTAATTAATGCAGATATCTGTTACTGACCTTATAGCTATAGTAGCAGCCTTACAGTTATTTATTTTCTCTTTTTTCCTTTTAAGTCTTAAAAAGGGAAACAGGGTAAATCAGCTGCTGCTGTCCGCCTTTCTTTTTAGCAATGCTATGTATCTAATCGGATATCTCCTGTTTGCATTTTCCGAATACATTCTTCCTTCAGGTGCGCATTTCTTTTTTATAGGAACTTCGTTCGGATTTCTGTTCGGGCCTCTTTTGTTTCTCTATACACGGTCTCTTACAGGGAATAACTTCCAGCTTAAGAAAACTGATTTACTTCATTTAATCCCTTTTTTAATCTACAATGTTTTATATGCGGTTTACTATCATTTTGAGCCTGTTTCTGTTAAAATAGAATTGCTCCATAGGGGAGCTATACTGCCTTATTCACTTGGATTCCGGGTAAGTCTTGCTATGAATGTTCAGATACTTATTTATATGGCTGTTACATTGTTCCTGCTGCTAAGCTACAATAAAAGGATTAAATCTCTGTATTCCATGGTCCATCACCTCGAGCTCGGCTGGCTTGAACTAGTCCTTTACGCTTTTCTTTTCATGTGGCTGATCGATTTCGCACATTTTCTCATACGGAATACAAGCGGAATTTCTCCTGAATTATCAGGTTATTTGACTTTTATTTCAATCACCATAAACTTTGTATTTGCAAACCTGGTTATTTACAAGGGACTAAAGCAGCCGTTCCAGTTTTTCGGGATCGAAAAGGACCTGCCCAAAACCAAAGGTGATTCTCAACCGGTTTCTGAAGAAGAAAACAATATTTACCTGAAGAAACTGCTTGATTATATGGCAGAAGAAAAACCGTACCTGACATCTACATTAACTCTCAAGGAACTTTCTGATCGTCTGGAAATAAATCCCAGGATATTATCCAGAATTATAAACGAAAAAAGGAATCAGAATTTCTTTGATTTTATAAACAGTTACAGGATCGATGATGCGAAATTGATCCTCTCTAATCCGGCCAAAAGAAAAATGACTGTACTTGAAATATTGTACGGAGTCGGTTTCAATTCGAAATCCGTATTCAACACCACCTTCAAAAAATTTACAGGCATTACTCCTACTGAATACAGGAAAAGATATCTCCCCTACCATACTCATCATGCTGTTCAGAAATCAGCATAATCAGCCGTTCATCAGTTTATCCCGCAGAAAATAGTTCGGAAACATGTTTCAGGACGATTCTTTTTAAATCCTGATTTAGATTGCATTCAGAATTTTATCATAAAATCATCGGAGGTCAAATGTTACGTTCTATCCTGTTTTATTGTTTCTTTCTGGGCATTCTGTTCCAGGGTCTTTTTAAAGCGGAAATACTGAATGTCCCTTCTGAATTCGGCTCAATCCAGCAAGCAATAAATTCTGCTCAAAACGGTGATACAGTGCTTGCAGCTGAAGGAACATATTTCGAGAATATCAATTTTTCCGGAAAAAACATTGTTGTAGCCAGCAATTATATACTTGACCAGGATCCAATGCATATCGTGAATACTGTGATAAACGGCAGCAGTCCCTTAAGTCCTGATTCTGCAAGCTGTGTAAGAATAGTTTCGGGTGAAGATAGTACTGCAGTATTATGCGGTTTTACTTTAACCGGAGGAACAGGAACCAAATGGATTGATGAACATGGCGCCGGTGTATACAGGGAAGGAGGAGGAATTATTATCACTTTATCCTCCCCTACCATAGAAAACAACCTGATTATTAATAACGAAGCAATTGACAGGACAGGGGTAACCAGCGCAGGCGGAGGAGGAATAAGAGCCGGGGATTCGAATGCGCATATTTACAATAATATAATTGCAAACAACAAAGGACATTATGGAGCAGGGGTTGTCTGGAATTATGCCACAGGCGAAATGAAGAATAATATTATTATCAACAACAGCGGTGGAGAGGATTTCGGAGGCGGAGGGGTATGGACACTTGCACTTGGGACAACAATAATAGAGAATAACGTAATTGCTTTTAATTCTGTCACCGGAAGCGGAGGTAATAAAGGAAAAGGAGGGGGAATATTAGTCTGGTCAACATCGATAAAGGCAGAAAACAATATCATCTGGGGAAACACTCAGACATCCGGCGACCAGATTTTTCTTACAGGCAGCGGCAGTGCGGATGTAACGTACAGCGATGTTGAGGGAGGTTTTACAGGTGAAGGCAATCTAAATGAAGATCCGCTTCTTTCGGAGGATATATATTTGCCCGGGGCGAATACCGGATGTATAGATGGTGGGGATCCGGATACCGTTTTTAACGATCCTGAGGATCCGGCTAATCCCGGTTTTGCTTTATACCCATCTCTCGGGACAACCAGGAATGATATGGGAGCGTATGGCGGGCCTATGGGCAAACTGCTTCCACTGATTGTTACAGAAATAAAAGAAAAAAGAACCGGGAATAATCTTCCCAAAGATTTTTATTTGTACCAGAATTATCCAAATCCGTTCAATCCTGAAACCATTATAAAATTTTCTGTGCCTTCAAAAAGTTATGTTTCACTTAGGATTTATAATATACTTGGAAAACAGGTAGCGGAGTTAGTAAACAATGAAAAACAGGAAGGAACTTATAGTGTTAATTTTAATTCAATCGATTACGGGTTATCCACAGGCGTTTATTTCTGCGAAATGGAATCAGGTAATTTTTCATCCATAAGGAAACTTTTATTGCTTAAATGAGTAGACATTATTAAAATTCTTTAATCACCCGGTAGAATTCTTATTCTCTAATACTGAAAGAATTCTGTAGTGTCCCCCGACAGCACACTACCTCCCGGGTGATTTTTTATATAATAAATCAGTCTTCAAAATACTCTGTGCCGCTCCGGTCAATAAATCCCCATCTGCCTCCGATTTTCACTGAAATTAAACCGTTTCTGATTTCCCCAATCTTATCATACTTGATGGGAGTTACACCTTTGCCGTTTTTATCTATCAAACCCCACCAGTCGTTTAAGCGGACATAAGTTATTCCATTGTAAAAAGAACCGACGTCATCAAAATTTCCGGGAATTACTTTTTCGCCCTTTCTGTTTATGAACCCCCATTTTCCTTTTTCCTTAATAGGAAGGTAATCCTCTTTAAGTTCACCAATTTCATCATATCGTATAGGGGCAATACTCTGTGCAGCAGTATTCAATAGTCCCCATTTATCATTCAGCTTAACCGGGAAAAGTCCATCCAAAAAATCTCCAACTTCGCTATACTGAACAGGTATAATTTCTTTCCCGGTTTTATCGATCACCCCCCATTTTCCCGAAAAGATGATTTTATCATCTTTTTTCTTTATTCCAAAATTCACTCTGGCAAAGCCGATATGAAAATCTTCGACCTCGTCATATTTTATAGAGGTAATTTCTTTCCCTGCGGTATCAATAAATCCCCATTTATCATTTAATTTAACCCGGACGAGATCTTCAATAAAAGCTCCGACCTGATCATATTTAACCGGTATGAGAATTTCTTTTTTCGAATTGCAAAAGCCCCATTTATCTGCTTTACGATAGGGGATAAGTCCCGGCAGAACATTTTTCATTAACACAATCTCCTGTTAAAATTTCAATCAACTCTTTACCTTTTTCATCACCGCAGGCTGCTTTGAATAATAAGTGTAAAGAGCCTTCATTTCAATATCTATATTTGTCCACTTAGACTACTAAATAAAAAACCCCTTAAGTGTGCTGCTTAAGGGGTGTTAGGCCTTTGTTGAGGGAACATATATTTGCCCGAGGGGGAGGCAAATACAAGCCAAATAAAAATTAAAAATACATATTCAATACAATCAGAACTTCAGCAGCAGCATTCTGTTGAATCGTTTCCGAATAAATCTGCTGTTTCACAAGGTCGTTTATTTTGCTGTAAAAATTTATATAAGCACTTATGATTTCAGTCATACCGGAACTATTACCAACCTCAGTTATAAGTGCCTGTTTATACCCGGTGACATCAACCTGAAACGCCCGAACGGTATTACCATAAACACCCAGAACTTTTACAAGCATATTCAGAACCAGATCCCGGTAATTATCAAATTCACTGGATATTTCTTCAGCAGACCGGATCTTCTCTATATTTTCCTGAAGATCTTCACCTGCGTAAATAACCTGGTTGATGATTGATGGATCAGCTCCCAGCTTCTGAAACTCCGACAAGACCGATATATTCAAAACCGCTGCTCTTATTTCAGCAGTTCTTTTCAAAAATTCAAACTCAAGCCGGGAGTTGATTCCTTCAATTTCTTTCAATAAAGTCCTTACGGATGCCTCAAGTACTTTACTGAAAGTATTAGACTGCAGGCCCACATCAACATAAGCATCTGCAAGAGAACCCAGGTAGTTATAAAGAGCCGCTTGTTGAGCACTCTTTGATACAGCATAATAGAGATCTCTGTCGAAAGCAGTCTGGGCAGCAAATTTAGCGATATTTATCTGCTGCCATTGCGAAGTAGTTCCGCCTATTTCAGGTCGTAGTAAAGTCTCTTTTTCAGCATTAAATTCATTCACGACGGCATTAGCTATATCATTCATCATTTCGCTATTGCTGTCGAGTGTTCCGGCAATATCTTTATCAATTAAAAGCCGGATAGTAGTATATTCCGGTTTTTCGCCTGCTTTAATAGTACTTACAAATAAATCTGCGCAAATTTTTGTTATATCATTTAACGGTTGAGTGTAAACGGCAATTCCCGGTTTTACACCTGCTGTTAAAATTCCTCGCCACTCCTTGCTGTCTTTATCAGCCTGCACCAGGAGGTTGTTTTCTCCGTCAAGGTAGGTTTCAAGAATAAATTTCCCCTCTGAATTTGTATACACATTCTTCAGAGATACAGTCTGAGTATTCGCTAAATCATCTAATCTGATGAGTTTAACAGAAATACCCGTTAATCCTGAATCAGCCTCTACCCTGCCTGCAACTTTTGCCGTTACATCTTCAATCTCCACAGAATTATCTTTGCTGCAGCCAACTAAAGCCCCAATAAAAAAAAGAACTATTGTTGAAATAAAAAGCTTATAGTAAATACTTTTTCTATCATTCTCGTACATTTTTGCACCTGGTGAATATTAATCTCCCCAGGTTTTTCATTACTATAACCTAAAGTTGTGCCAGAGCTCATAAAGTGTGATTACTAACCAAAATCCTGTAATTTTTTGATGAGAGGTGTGATTAATCACGAAATATTTTCGTGCTTTGATAAAGATGTTCGTACTTATGAAAATTTCAGAAAGGATAGGTTAAATTGAAGGTCAATCCCCTTAGATCGTTGTAGTCAATAGAGGTATTTTTAGAAATATTATTTCCCGATTCGTCATCCATAAAAAAGAGAAGATCCAGCTGAGAATAGACCCAGAGTACTCCGAAGGATACCAGAGAGATATTTCTTTTATTGTATAAATCATTGTAATCGTTATACTTCGATTGAATCTTTTTGGAATCTGTTTCGATAAGGTATGATTTGTGTTTTTCCTCAGTTTTCACACTATAATATATAGATGATACCAATGCAGCTGATCCTAAAACTGTAAGAAAAACGCTTTTAAAATTAACATCAAGATATAAGTGTCCAAGTCCCGGTATAATTAATGATCTGGCGATAGCATTTTTCAGCTGGTTTTCATGTTCGAAATCATATTGAATTTTGGGGATATAAACTGTATCCAACCTTACCACGGTCCTGGCTTCAATCTCTTTCTGCTGCTGAATATAATTTTGTTTTACCTGTTTAAAGAAGGCGATAATTTTAGGAGAAGTTTTTGTTGAATCAAGCGTAAAAGATGTATCTATCCGAAGTATTTCAATGAGACTTTTTTTAGCTGCATCATCCTCTGAAAGTGAATAGTGTGAAATACCTTTTAACTTGTAAATATCCAGTATCTCGTTTTTTGTTAAAGGCGCAGGCTTTAACAATAATTTGTTTGCAATTGAAATCACATCTGCATATTTAAACTGATCGAATTGTTTTTTCATCAAAGCAATAGAATCCCGGACTGATATTGAATCCTTATTCAATGGCGTTAAGACTGTTGTATCCTTCACAGAAGAAGTATCTATAGCAAATGATGAATCTTTAGCTGCTGTCGAATCAGGAACAAGGTCACTTTTAAGAGCAGAAGAATCAGCATCCTGTCCAGGAGTCAAAGTCAGTATTCCGGCCAGTATAAATACAAAAAAGAAAGCCTTTACAGTATTGTGCATACAACTAAATTGATTACTTAAGAACAGGTAAATTACATGAAAGTTAGAATAAATGCATAATTTTCTACTCGGTGGGAGCGTTCTCAAAACTAAAAGTGACTTCGGTTGTGTCTTTTGCAGTAATTCTTATTCTTTTCTGAAGGGTATCAGCGTATTGTTTGTTAGTTATCTGAACATTATAGCTGCCGGGATAAAGATTGATTGGTTCACGAAGTGGGGTAGTTCCCACGTGTTTTCCGTCGATAAAAACTTCGCCCCAGGGCTGTACCTTACAATCGAGACTTCCGGTACGTTCCTGAAAATTAATCTTAACCGATTCAATTTTCTGATTTGAAATATCTATTTTTTTAATATATGGAGGATAGTCAGGATGTACTAATTTCAGAGAATGGAGGCCGGGACTTAATTGTATATAGTCATCAAGAGGTGTCGTATCAATTTTTTTATTATCTATATAAACATCTGCATAAGGTTTTGCTTCAACAAAAAGCTTCCCGGGCAAAAGTAAATTTGCATTAGAAGCATCCGGCAGAGTCTGGGCATAATTTTCTGTAAAAATATTACGGGAATTTTTATCGGCGAAATTATAGTTTTTCCCGCCCAGATTTTTATTGATTTCTTCACGGGGAGCAGGATTTGCCAGGTAATAAATTCCGAAGGTTATAAGGATCATAACAATGATAAGTACAGCTCCCGCTATAAAATATTTATTAGTATTTATTTCACTGCTATTTTCGATTTCAACCTTTAAGTCATGATTAGAAGCCTCAATACCCAGAATATTCAACACTTCCTCTGCTGACCCGAACCTATTTTCAGGATTCTTTCTAAGCAGACCGGTTAATATCCTCTGAATATCTTCCGGCAGATGCTCTGTCCTGGCTTTTATGTCATCTTCGCTAAAGGTCAGGATTTTATTTATAGTTTCATTTATATCTCTACCAAGAAAAGGGTTTTCATCTGTAAAGAGCTCAAGAGATACTATTCCGGCAGAGAATAAGTCTGACTGAGGCTGTAGCTCTTCTCCCCTTATCTGTTCGGGAGACATATAGCTCGGTGTTCCGACAATTGATGATTGAACCGTAAGTTTAGTTTCATCCTGCATGAGTGCCAGTCCGAAGTCTGCTATCTTCAATTCAAGACGGGAATTAACAAGAAGGTTTTCCGGTTTAATATCACGATGCACAATATGATTCTGATGAGCAGCATTTAAGGCTTTCATAAGACGTATAATCAGGGACCTTTTCTGCTCAATGGTATAATTATTCTGCCTTATTATATTCCTTAAATTCTTGCTTTCAAAGTATTCGAACGAAATGTAAAAGTTATTTCTGTACATTCCGAAATCCAGCACTTTGATCAGATTCGGGTGATCAAGCTGGGCAAGAATTTTGGCTTCTCTTTTAAACCTTGCGAGTATTGTCTTATCTGAAAGTTCATCAGTATTAAGTGTTTTTAATATGATCTTCTTTCCAAGATAGATGTGATTTGCCAGGTAAACACTTGTGTATACATCTTTCTTGATTGTATCAATTATTTCAAACTTATCGTATAATATTTCGGTCGATGTGTGCATTAAACTTTTTCTTCTATCTCTTTCAGTTTTAACTGAACCCATCTGACGGAAACACCAAGAGACTTCGCTGTTGCGGTACGGTTTCCGTTAAATTCTTTTAATCTTCTCATAAGAATCATTTTTTCAAAATCCCGAAGAGTGCCGCCGAATTCCATATCGCTCGATTCTTCTTCAATCACAATGTGTTCCGGCAGCAGTTTATCCGAATCGCACAGTATCAACGCCCTCTGCAGCACATTCTCAAGCTGCCTCACGTTTCCGGGCCAGCTGTATTCCTCAAGTATCTTAAGAGTTGATGATCCCACACGGATATTTTCGTGTGAATATTTTTTAATGAGATAATCAACAAGAAGAGGAATATCTGTTCGGCGTTCTCTTAAAGGAGGAACTCTTATCGGAAATACATTCAGGCGATAAAACAAATCTTCTCTGAATGCTCCATCCTTCACCAATTGTCTCAGATCCTTATTAGTAGCAGCTATCACCCTTACATCCACTTTTATGATCTGGGTATCTCCCAGTCTCATTATTTCCTTATTCTGAAGTACTCTGAGCAATTTTGCCTGCAGAGCAAGCGAAATGTCGGCAATCTCATCAAGAAAAAAAGTTCCTTCGCTGGCGACTTCAAATAGTCCTTTTTTGTCGGTATTTGCACCGGTAAATGCACCTTTTTTGTATCCGAACAATTCACTTTCAAGAAGGGAGTCAGGGATAGATCCGCAGAACTGGGCAAGGTAAGGAAGTTCTCTTCTGCTGCTTAGGTTATGCACTGCCCTTGCTACCAGTTCCTTCCCGGTTCCGCTTTCACCAAGAAGTAAAACTGTAGCATCTGTACCTGCGACTTTATGAATCAGAGTTGCAAGTTTCTGCATAGCAGGACTGTCGCCGATTAATTCAGGAATGTTTTTGGAAGCCTGCAGCTGATTACGCAGAATTATATTTTCATCTTCAAGAGCTTCCAGCCGGGTGATTCTATCAAGTGCCAGTGAAACTAAATTGGAGAAGAAATCGAGGAAGACCATATTCTCTTCAGTGAACTCTTTTCGGTTTATGCTGCTGTCGACAAGTATTACGCCCCAGACTTTATCATTCCGCTTGATCGGCACACCCAGGATAGATTTTATATTATGGATCTGGATACTCTCATACTGCGAAATATTCGGATCATTCTGAACATCATGATAAAGAACGGGATTTCCCCTTTCTATTACTTTCTGCAGAATACTTGATGAAAAGACAGAAATGTCTCCAATGCTCTGCTGTTCCATATTGCGTGCGCCGATAATGGAAAATTTATTTGAATCCTCATCATATTTTACAAACAATCCTCTGTCAGCATGCAGAACCCTGATAATTACGTCAAGTGTTTCTTTTATCAGGCTGTCCTGGTAAATAGCGGAATTTAAGGCCTGGCTGATTTTATACAGAGTTTCAAATTGTTCTTTTCCGATCTGCTTTATATTTTCAATCGTCTCTGCTGAGCCATTCATTCTCAAAATATTTTCTCCATTATTGAACACTGAAACTTGCAGGCAGTGATCTATCCTTATTATTAAAATCATCAATTACCCAGATGACCCACCAATAGCTCCCTGCATTTATACTATCAACAGAAAATATTGTAGTCTGAGCAGGTATATTACTGCCTCTCTTCACAAGGAGACTGCCGTCATTAGTATAAATTTCTACCATATAATGAAAAGAGTAACCTGCAGTAAAACTGTTCCATGTGAGGTTAAAGGGTTGTGATGTTATTACCTGATCATCTGCAGGCTGAAGGCCTGACACCTGGTCTTTTATTATGCGGGTAACTGTGCCGCCTTTTAAAAAATATGTATCTCCCAAAACATCAATTATGCGGAAATCGAATTCAAGACCGATCGATTGTTCTATATCAGAAATATTCATTTCTTCGGGAGTCAGTACCGCCTGAAAATATTTGGAAGCAACATTAAAATCCATTGCCTTTATCAGTCCCTGCTGATCATTTAAAACAAAGACTGTATCAATATCATTATCCACATCTATTATTTTTGTCTGGATTACCAACGTATTCATTTTAGAGCCAGGACTAATCGTATTAATAACCTCACTGTATATAAATAAACTATCGAGCATTGGAATCCTGTTCAGGTTTATCTGTTTATTAACTTTTCGTGTGCCCGCCCAGTCAATCTGAACAGTATCAATATGATATCCTTCTTTGCGAAAAATTAAGGGGCCATTATCGGTTTTGATATTTGGAATGGTAAAATTTCCGGAAGTGTCCGAATAAACCAATCTGTCTCCGCGTTTCCAGAATATTTCAACATTTTTTATTGGAGTGTAAGGCAGACTAAATGTCTGTACGTTTCCATCTATAGTGCCGAGCTGATTATCGGGAGAATTAGGGTCAAGAGGGTTTTCTCTCGGCGCTTCGCAGGAATTCAGAAATAAGATTCCTGAAATAAGTACAAAAGCAATTATACTTTTAATTTTTTCCTCGGGCAAATGCATTAAAAATGAAGAAAAAGTTTTCGATAATAAGAAAATTTTTCGTATCAAGCCATACTCATCAGCACATTTTTCGCACTAAAATGTATAAAAATTATGACTAAGATAGTAAGAAAAATTAATTAACTTGAAATTTTTACGGAGTGTGTATTAAAATAAGACGAGGAAATGGATAATACGCGAAAATTATTCATTTTCCACTACCAGCTTAACTTTGTACTCATCTAATGAGATTTCCCTGCCTGTTTCAGGATAGGGTTGAAGGTCCAGAAGACGAATTTTAAAGTCTTTGGTATCCAGTTCTTTTGGGTCAAGTCTCGTATTAAGTTCCTTAACCTCAGCTTCAGATCCTGGCTGCCGGACTGAAATTTCAACCCGGCCATTTCCTTCCCATACACACTCAGCACCTTTCGGGCATCTTGAATCTTCGACAACCTTGTGAAAGGTTATCTCAAGACCGGAATCGCTGATCACCGCTTTTTGTCCCGGACTGATATAAAACTCTTCACTTAAACCCGCGCTCACCGTATCATCACACCCGGTAAAAGTAATGAATAACAGCAAGAAAAAGAGTAAAGACAGAATTTTAAAGATCGAATTCATTGATATCAAATCTGAAAAAAATTAAGCAATTAATCCAGTATATTTAATTTATATCCATCTCGGCGACCATTGACTGCTATCACCACTCAATCCCCCATTTCATTTAATTTTTAAGTAATATATTTTTCAGGAAAAGGAACATGATCAAGTTCAAAGCTCTTTCTAATATCTCAATCTTATTTCTCATCTTAATCGTAAGCCAAAGTGCTTACCCTCAGTATTTCGGACGAAATAAAGTACAGTACAATGATTTCCAATTTAAAGTATTAAATACTCCTAATTTCAATATTTATTTTTACCCTGAAGAATCTAAAGGTGCGCACCTGGCAGCTTTAATGGCTGAAAGATGGTATAAACGTGAGTCATTTTATTTCGGGGATTCACTTCACGGAAAACAGCCTCTTGTACTCTACGGCAGCTTTCCGCAATTTGTGCAGACAAATATAATATCAGGTCAGATAAGCGAGGGAGTAGGCGGAGTTACAGAACCTTACAAAAGACGGATTGTACTGCCGCTGGCCGGCCCGTTGAGTGAAACAAACCATGTAATAGGACATGAACTTGTGCATGCCTTTCAGTATGATATAACAGGCGCAATGAGAAGTACATTCGGCGGTCAGGCGCCTCAGCTTTCTAAACTTCCTCTCTGGTTTGTTGAAGGTATGGCTGAGTTTCTTACTCTTGGACCGGACGATCCTTTTACAGCGATGTGGATGCGTGATGCCGTACTGAATGAAATCCCGACAATTGATGACTTGAATAATCCCGAATACTTTCCCTATAGATATGGCGATGCACTGCTCGCTTACATAGCGGGCAAATGGGGTGATAAAAAAATAGCCGATTTGCTGACTACATCGGCATATATTGGAAATATTAATGATGCGATTGATACGCTGTTCCACGTATCGTCCGATTCGCTTTCAAAGTTATGGGCAGAGTCGCTTCATAATCAGTATGATTCTCTTAAAAGTCAAACTAAACGTCCGGCCGATTATGGAAAAAAAATCATTTCATCCGATAATGGGGGTGAGCTGAATATAGCTCCCGTACTCAGTCCTGATGGGAAAAACCTTGTCTTCTTTTCTTCAAAGAATTTATTTGCGATTGATCTGTTCCTGGCGGATGCAAAAACCGGAGAGATCAAAAAAACTATTCTAAAAACAGAACTTGATCCTCACCTTGAGAGTCTCGAATTCATCAATTCCGGCGGCTCCTGGAATCCTACAGGAGACAAGTTCATTTTCCCTGCAGTAACCAAAGGCCGGCCGATATTATCTATTATTAATGTCAATACGGGCGATATCGAAAAGGAAAAAAGATTCGATAACCTTGGGGAGATATTGAATCCTTCCTGGTCACCTGACGGCAGATATATTGTTTTCTCCGGGAATGAAGGCGGCCTTACAGATTTATTCATATACGATTTACAGTCTGATTCACTCAGACGAATAACTAATGATTCATACGCTGAACTTCAGCCGTCGTGGTCTCCTGACGGCAGCAGGATAGCATTTGTAACGGACCGTTTTACTACCAACCTTGATGATCTGGATATAGGAAATTATGAGTTAGCACTGCTCGATCCTGTTGACGGGAAAATTACAGAGGTAAAAACTTTCAAAGATGTGAAGAATATTAATCCTCAATGGTCTTATGACGGTAAGAGCATTTACTTTTTATCAGCACCGCAGGGTATTACAAACCTGTATAAGATTAATCTGGATTCAGATAATATAACACAATTGACAAACCTGTTTGTCGGTATAACAGGAATTACTGATATCAGTCCCGCATTATCTGTCGCTGGGAAAAATGACGAGGTAGTAGTAAGCACCTTTGAGAAACGCAAGTATAATATTTACAGGTTCGATAAGATCAATCCCGAAGAGCCGGTTAAACTGACAGGATCGGATCCGGCGAAGCTTCCTCCTGAAACAAGAGCTTCCACAATACTGGTTAATAGTTTTGCTGATCCGCATTATGGACTGATGCCGGATAGTAATTTTACGGTTACAGATTATTCGCCCTCACTTTCCTTAACAGGAATTAGTCAGCCTTCTGTAGCTGCAGGTATCGACAGGTTCGGTACTTATGTCGGCGGAGGGATCTCCCTTCTCTGGACAGATATGCTCTCAGATTATACCCTTTCCACTGCGCTGCAGGTTCAGACGAATCCCGGGATATCATTTTTCAATTCAATTTCTGCATTCGCGGGTTACCTGAATACTGCTCACAGATGGAACTGGGGGGTTGCCGCTCAGCAGCTGCCTCTTATATATCTTGGATTCGGTGCTTTCGGACAGGATATCAACGGGGAACCTGCATATGTGGAACAAAGAATAATATACCAGGAAACTCACAGGGAACTGACCGGAATACTGATGTACCCTTTCAACCAGGTGATGAGAGTTGAATTTACCGGCGGTTACCAGAATATAACTTATACCAATTCAGTTGAAACTCAGGCTGTATCATTGAATACAGGTCAGCTCCTCGTCGATAAAACCGAAGACCTTCCTTCCCCTGCTGCAATAAACCTCGCTTCCGGAAGTGCAGCCCTTGTATATGACGACAGCTACTTCGGTGCTACTGGTCCAATACTTGGAACACGCTACAGGCTGGAGGCTGATGAATATGTTGGGACACTCTATTGGACAAATCTGCTGGCAGACTACAGGAAGTACGTAATGCCTGTAATGCCCTTTACTCTCGCAGGAAGGATATTGCACCTTGGACGTTATGGCAGGAGTGCAGAAGATGGAAGACTGTACCCTCTGTTTCTTGGTTACCCCGACCTGGTCAGAGGCTATCAATACGGAACCTTTACGGCATCAGAATCTACCGGAAGCAATTCTCTTTTTAACAGGCTGATCGGCAGTAAGATCCTGATCGCCAATTTTGAACTAAGATTTCCTCTTCTGGGGCTGTTCGGCATAGGAGAAGGATATTACGGATTTCTTCCGATTGAATTCGGCGGATTTTTTGATACGGGTCTTGCCTGGGATCAGGGCAATAAGCCCTGGTTTGCAGGAGGCGATAGAAAGCCGATCAGCAGCACTGGTCTTGTTGCAAGGATTAATTTATTCGGGTATTTAATAGGTGAAGTGGATTTTGTAAAGCCGCTCGACCGGCCATCAAAAAACTGGCTGTGGGAATTTAATTTTTCACAGGGATTTTAGACAACGTTTTCTGGCTGGTGGATTATGAGTTAAGGAAATAAAATGCCAGTGAAGAAGTGCGGTTTATTTCGTTAATCCATTTATGATCCGCTTATGTTATCTTTTCAAGTATAATATATGCTCTTTTACTTTCGTGCTCAATATTCTTATATGGATACCTGATAACCGTTTCCATCACTCTGAATCCTGTCTCTTCAGATAAATTTATTATTTTATCCGTATCCAGAAAGTGCCACGCTGCATTTGCACCGCTTACACCGAGAAAATCATTAATGTATACTATCTCTTCCCCGGTATGAAAACAGAACAGACAACGGCCATCGTTCTTCAATATTCTGTGCCACTCAAGCATTGCTTTCTTTACATCGTCATATTCGAAGTGGACTATGGCGTAAAAAGCAATAATGCCGTCAGCTGATTGCGATTCCATTTTTGATTCGAGCATATCATCTGCAATGAATTTAATTTCCGGAAAATTTTCTGATGCCAGTTTGACAGCATTTTCTGAAAAATCCAGACCAGTAATACTGTGTTCATTTTTATCAAATAGATATTTTGTTGTTTGTCCGGATCCGCAGCCGAAATCATAAATTATTCCTTTAACGGGGATCATTGCTGAAAACCTGTCTAATATATTCCTGTCGAAGGGTTTCTGCTCTAACTCATTTATAAATTTTTTCGAATATTCCTCAGCAGTCAGGTTATAGCAGTGTTTTACTTCTTCTAAATAATTTTTTTTCATTTTCCTGCTTTTATCCATAATACGGCTTTACTTTTGGTTATAACCACAATGTCTATGGTGATTTTATAACCACAACAATAACTGATGTAACTTTTAAATTTTATTACTAAGCAAATAAAATACCCTGTATGAAACAGTAGAGTATATTACAATAACATTTCCTTTAATGCTTAAAGTAATTTATAGATTGTCCAGTTATTAAAATTTTTCAGCTCCTGCATATAATCCGCCCCAAAATCATGATTTGATCTGTATGTTAATATCAGGTATTCAATCCCTGCTTTCTTATAATCCTTTATTTGATCGGTGCTGATAGTATCTGAATGCATTGTAAGTTTAAAATGATCTTCAGTCAAAAATCTTTCCGGGTGTTGTGTAGATATTAAAAGGTTCATGTAAGCCCATCCTCCTCGTTCGATATAAATTTTAGAATTCGGATTATCATATTTCAAATGATTTATATATCTGCCGGCCTGTAGATCATCTCCTGACATATGACTGATCTGAGTGTACTGAATGGTTTGAATATTGAAAAAATAAACAAGGAGGACAATAAGCACATAAAAACTTTGTTTTAAATATAGTTTGCCTTCTGATATTAGCAGATACAACCATTTAGCAGTAAAAGGAAGCAGCATGATTGACCAGATCGAAGCAATTCTCCAGGCGTTATGAGTGGGCATCGCCTTTGAGAAATATGTAAATAAGCTCAGGCTTAATAATGTTATGACGAAAATCCATCCATATACACTAAGCCTGTTTTCCTTTTTAAAGGAAAATAATAAGAGTTGAAAGCCCTAATATATTCAGGGACAGAAGATTTATGACTAAAAAATAATATAAAACATTATTCTTGAGCTCATCTATTATTCCCCTGTGATACCTTTCAATCTTCTGAGAGTAACGTCCTGCCACAGAATTCACAAAATTGAAAACGTGGCCGGTTTGGGAATAACTTAAATAGAGCCAGAAAACCGGGAATGCAAATAAGAGTAAGAAAGCTCCAATAATTTTAAATAACTTAATAGTTGAGCTATCAGTACTTCTATAAAACTCAGCAGCTATAATAAAGAAGATAACAAATGTGAAAATCCAGGCCTCATATCTGACTGTAGTTCCAATGCCTGAGAGAACAATTAGAGAGACTAATGATACTGAAGACTTTGTCCGTTTCCAATTTAGAAGTAAAGCGATCGAAATAATTGTGAAGAAGAAAAAGTAGATTTCATTCATCGGCAGGACACTGAATATTACCAGACATGAAAAGATTGATCCCAAAAAACCGGCAAGGATAGCAATCATCCTTTCACTGAAGAGTTCATAGGTCAAAAAAATTAAAGATAAGACTGTTAAATGACCAACTAACGAACTTAGAATCCTGGGAACCCAGATGAGATTATAATAAAAATGAAACGATGTTCCGTAAAGGACTTTTTGAAATGGAAGCCAAATTGAAAATAATGAAGCTTTTCCTGAATACCATTGAAAAGCTTCAAGTGTATGACCAGCTTCGTCTGCTGAGATTGCATAGAAACCTTTAGAATATAGAAGGAATTGGGATATTAGTAGTGAAACCAATACCAAAAATATCCACGATATAAAAAATAAATTATCTCTCCTGGAAAAATTAGTATGCATTAAAGAATTTCATTTTTATTAAAATAGTAAAAACAGAGTCGAATAACCCTCTTTCGATCTTGGTAATTTTAAAAAGTCTCCCCCTTTAAACTGGTAAAGAATGCTTTGCTTTATTCCCAGACTTTAACATTACCTCTTCGTAATAGTTAATCAAAATTCCGAGTTTTTGGGGGATCATCTTAATACTCTGGGGGTTAAACGGCTTCCTTATCTCAAGAGAGGGACCATAGCTATTGAAATGAATTTCATTGAGTTTGAGTTTTCCGGGCAGGGTCTTTAGCTGAAATATATCGGCGTCTTTTATATCTGCTAAGAGAGAAATCATTAAAGGCTGTCCCAATGAATATGCAAATCTGAATGATGCACCTTTATAATTTCCCAGAAGTAAATATTTTATTTCATTATCCGGTTTGCCGCCGTCATCTTTCTGAAGAAAAAAACTTACTTTATCACGATGATATTTAACGATCCGGCAGAACAGAATCCTTGTTTTATAATAATTCATGAACCTAAGGATTATAATCATGGAAAAGACAGGAACGGTTACAATGATTGCGCCTGCGAGGGGATTAAATACTAAGTCAAAGATATTAAATGTCCACAATTTCAGGAAGCAGCCGGCAAGATAGAAAATCAGGAAGATTAAAGACAGGATACCAAGCATCAGGCTCATTGAAAGTTTCAGCTTCTCATAATTAGCAACGAAATATTTCTTAAATCGCTTTAGCATCTTTAATTGGGAAATGTTATCAGGGAACACCCGGCAATATTGATCTTATCTTGATTTGCTTCCATATGCTCTCCCGCATTATCCTTGCATATTACATAAGCAACTTACTTTTTTCAGATTAGTAAATCAAATCAGATAAAATCCCGGGAAATATCATAAATGAAAAATATGCTCCTCCGCTTTCACTTACCGCCTGTGAAAGTTCTATCCGCAATTGAATAATTTATCACCGCATCTCTGGATGCTTCCCTTGCCGCTTCCGCCGCCATCATGTTCCCTAAACTAAATCCTGGCTGGAAAAAATATCGGCAGGACAAACTAAAGCCTCTTTCATCAAACAAAAACGGGATTACTCCTCCTTAAATACCACTCACATACGTTTCACATACGCTCCACATACGCTCCATATACGCTTCAGATACGCTCCACATACGCTTAAAATCTATAATAAAACTCTGAAGTAGCTCTATAAATTTTAGTAGACCTGAATTTTTATGGATGTTCTCGCCTAACAACCTTCACCCCTCATGCTGACAAATGGGTGACAAATTTGTCGCTTACAGGTTTATAAAGGCGTACATCGGATATCCCTTAAATTCAGGTTTCTCGCTTTTGTCTGACGGCTGCTCCGCTAGAAGAGCGATTTGCTGAATCGCTCAGTATTCTCTAGTCCAGAATTTGGGGTTTAAATAAGTTCAGGGATTTAGTTCAGATGGGCTTTGAGATATTTTCCTGTCCAGGATTTCTCATTTGCAGCGACTTCCTCGGGAGTTCCGGTTGCCACGACTTCTCCTCCCTTTTCACCCGCTTCAGGACCCATATCTATTATATGGTCCGCACATTTTATTATCTCAAGGTTGTGCTCAATAATTACGACAGAGTTATCTCTTTCAAGGAGAAGGTTAAAGCAGTTCAGCAACTTTGATATGTCATCAAAATGCAGCCCGGTTGTCGGCTCATCAAAAATGAAAAGTGTATGCTTACGATCGCGCTGAGAAGTTAAATGAGATGCAAGTTTAATCCGCTGTGCTTCACCGCCTGAAAGTGTGTTGGAAGGCTGTCCAAGCTTAATATAACCAAGTCCGACATCGGAAAGAACCTGAAGGTACTTGACAATTTTATCATTCCCCTTAAAGAATTTAACTGCATCGTCAACCGTCATCTCAAGAACTTCAACAAGGTTTTTCCCCCTGTAAGCAATGTCTCTTATCTCTTTTTTATACCTGGTGCCGTTACAGTCCTCGCATTCGAGGTACAGGTCGGCGAGAAACTGCATTTCGACTTTTATAAAACCGTCTCCCTGACAGGTTTCACATCTTCCTCCCGGCACATTGAAAGAGAAATATCCCGGTTTATAACCCCTTGCTCTTGCCTGATGTGTGGATGCAAAAAGTTCACGTATGAGTTCGAAGGCTTTAATATAGCTTATCGGGTTAGACCGCGGTGTTTTTCCTATGGGCGACTGATCGACAATTTCAATCTCATCAATATATTCGATCCCTTTAATATCATCAAAGTCGCCGATTTTAGGGGGATTAAATCCCAGATATTTTGCAACACCACCGTAAAGTACATCGTGTATCAATGTACTTTTACCAGAACCGCTGACGCCGGTAATAACGACAAATTTATTTAAAGGAATAGATATATCAAGGTTCTTCAGGTTATGCTCTTTTGCGCCGGTGATCCTTATTTCTTTAGTTTTTCTTGTTCGTCTTTCAGAAGGTACAGGAATGCTCAGTTTGCCTGAAAGGTATTTCCCCGTCAAAGAATTTTTTTCTTTCGCAACTTCTTCGTAAGTACCCCTTGCTACTATTTCTCCGCCGGCTTCACCAGCTCTGGGACCCATATCGATCAGGATATCAGCAGAACGCATCATATCAGGATCATGTTCTACCACCAGCACGGTATTGCCGATATCTCTCAGGTTTTTAAGAATATTTATGAGTCTTTCATTATCTCTTGGATGCAGACCGATACTTGGTTCATCAAGGACATAAAGCGTACCCACAAGGGATGAGCCTAACGAAGTAGCGAGGTTAATCCGCTGAGTTTCTCCGCCGGACAAAGAACTGCTGAGACGATCCAGAGTTAAATAGCCGATCCCGACATTATCCAAAAAAGTCAGGCGCTTAATAATCTCTTTCAATACCCTTTCACCGACAAGGGTATCATACTCGGATAGTTGAAGGTTTGTAAAGAATTCAAGCGACTGCTCAATGGGAATTTTAACACAGTCATAAATCGATCTTCCTTCGATCTTGACCTGAAGCGCTTCCCTTCTAAGTCTTGAGCCTTTACATGCAGAACAGACAGAATAGCCGCGGTATCTGCTTAGGAGTACGCGAACATGCATTTTGTAAGTTTTGCTTTCGAGCTTTTCAAAAAAACGATCAATACCTGTATAATCACCGAACCCCTTACGCACCAGTTCAGCCTGTTCAGGTTTCAGTTCTTTAAAGGGTATGTTTATAGGAAGAAGATATTGTTTTGCATTCTGTATAAGATCACGAAGGTGGGTGCTGTACTTTGCCGAACGGAAAGGGGCGATTGCACCGTCTACTATACTTAGATTTGGATTTGGAATTACAAGGTTCATATCAATACCGATAGTCTTGCTGAATCCCTGGCATACCGGACATGCACCAAACGGATTGTTAAATGAAAAGAACCTGGGCTCAGGCTCTTCGTACCTGATTCCGCAGCACTCATAAAATTTATTGAATTCTTTTTCTTCGCCCGTTTCAGCATTAATTATTATCAGCCGGTTCTCACCTTCTTTAAAAGTAACCTCGATAGAATCTGCAAGTTTTTCCCTTATTTCTCCGGGAGAAACTTTAAACCGCTCAATGACCACCCTGATATCGTCCTTTTTTTTCGGGAGTTTCACCTCTTCACTCAAATCGACCATTTTTTTATTGAAATAGAGTCTGAAGAAACCCCGTTTGAGGAGAAGATCAATTTCCTGCTTAACAGTAGTGCCTTCGTGAATATGCAGGGGGAAAGTCAGATAAAGCTTCGTTCCTTCAGGCTGTTCTTCCAGCCACTTGGTAACGGTTGTTGTTGTTGCTTTTTTTACTTCTTTACCGCATTCAAAACAAATAGTTTTTCCTATTCTTGCAAACAATAAACGAAGATAGTCGTAAACTTCTGTGGTAGTACCTACAGTTGATCGAGTATTCCGTGCACCCGTTTTCTGCTCAATTGCTACAGCTGGGCTAATTCCCTGGATATAATCGACATCAGGTTTATTCATTCTTTCAAGGAACTGGCGGGCGTAAGCTGAAAGGCTTTCAACGTACCTTCTCTGCCCTTCTGCATAAATAGTATCAAATACTAGTGAAGACTTGCCGCTCCCGCTGACACCTGTAAAAACAATCAGTTTATTCCTGGGAATTTCGAAACTAAGGTTCTTTAAATTATGCTCCCTGGCGCCTTTGACAACTATTTTCTTTTCTTTGACTGTCATTTTTTTAGTATAATCTTAAAATTTCGGAACCTTCAATTTACAAAAAGATATGCAACTATTGGTGGTAAAAATATCAGGATCACGGGGATTATTTGATTAGCGGAATGCGAATTGAGTGAATTATTTAGCGGATTTGAGGATTGGCGAAACACCTTTTATTATCAGAGCTTTGCCAGGACAGGAAATATTGATAAATAATCAGCATAATGAAGTTAAAAATTATCAAATTTGTTATTTTTTAATATTGATTAAATTTCTTATGAGATAACCGGGGAGAACTTATGATTTATTCATTTTTTTACAGAGGAAAACTTCTTCTATTAATCCTGTTTGTTTCAGTAGCAGGTCTGAGCTTCGGGCAGGACACAGAGGCCGGTAAGTCAGGTGAGCTCGAGCTCTTAAAGAGTAATAATGAAAATCTCCAGCACCGCCTGGATGTCCTTGAAAAATCAATCGATGATATTGCATGGTACCAGAGGGTAGGCGATGCCGCATTTATAGATAAAGTCTATCTGACAGGACCTCCGCTTGCGAAAGAAAAAAATCCTACCGCTCTTGGTGCAGGAAATCCTGTAAAATTCTGGGCATATATATTTATTCCAAAGGACATTGATTTCGGCAAAAAGTATCCGCTTATTGTATTCCCTCACGGAGGAGTGCATGCAAACTTCACATCATATTACACACATATTGTTAAAGAACTTATTGCTCAGAAATACATTGTTGTTGCAGCAGAATACCGGGGAAGTACTGGCTACGGCAAGTCTTTTTATGAAAAAATAGATTACGGAGGACTTGAAACGGAGGATGTAAAAGCCAGCAGAGATTATATGATTGAAAATTATGACTTTGTTGATGAGAATAATGTAGGCATCATAGGGTGGAGTCATGGAGGATTAATAACTCTTTTTAATATCTTCAATCATCCTGAAGACTATAAGGTTGCTTTTGCCGGTGTTCCGGTAAGCGACCTGGTTGCGCGCATGGGGTATTACGATGATGAGTACAGGGCGCTTTATTCCGCTGATTATCATATCGGGAAAACAGCTTATGAAGATGTAAATGAATACCGAAAGAGATCTCCCGCCTGGAATGCGGAAAAATTACAGACGCCTTTGCTGATTCACACTAACACAGCTGATGATGACGTGAATGTACTGGAAGTAGAGCATCTTATCCAGGCATTAAAAGCAGAAGGGAAGAAGTTTGAATATGAGATTTACCAGGATATGCCGGGCGGTCATTCATTCGACAGAATTGACTCCAAAAAAGCAAAAGAGATCAGAATAAAAATATATAAGTTCCTTGCACGGTACCTCAATCCTCCGAACCCTATTAATACGATGAAGGATATTGACAATGCGGCTTACAGATGATACATGTTCATCAGAACTTCTGGAAAGCTTTCATAGAATGATTGGCAGCGGTGCAGTAATATGAATGATCTGAAGGATAAAAACAGAAACTTGATTTTATTACTTCTTGATAAGCTTGAAGGGACCAGGAATATCCCTCTGCTGGGAGCATGGCGGGAGATTATTATAAAAACGTCAGGCAAAGGATTTCACAGGTTATTCAGCGAATCTCAGGATATTAAGAGGACTAAGTCTGCAGCCGCCTGCAGCAGTTATCGCGTCTGATGCTCTAAGGCTTTTAATTCCTGCATTTTAGAATCGATCAATTTAATTTTTTCATCGAGCTCTTTCAGCTTCGAGCTGATTTCATCCTCATATTCTGCTTTATCCCAGTATCCCCTGTCCTCAAAGTAGCTTTTAAAAAGCCAGTTATGTTTCAGAGCTTCCATATTTTCAGCAAGACGGGAAGCAGCAAGTCTTGCATCAGCTGTAGTCGTTTCAATATTTGAGAGGGCTTCCCTGAAAGTTGAATCGAAGGGACTTCCGTTTACAAGCATCTCACCGAGGATCCCTTTTCCATCTTTAATGCCTGTCAGGATCGAATCCAGATCCGCTACGGTTGAATCAACATTGGTTACAACGCTTTTAACACCTTCTCCAAGGTTATTAAAAAGATCAGTCACTTTATCAAATTCACTGGTAATCGACTGCAGACTTTTATCAGCCTGTTTTGTAAGGTTGGTAGCATCGGTATATAATTCATCATTAACAAGGAGTTTGCCTATCGAGCCTTCACCCCTGTTTACTCTTGATATTATTTCCGATAAATCTTTGGTCATCTGTTTTGTATACTGCATTACTCCCTGAGTTTCTTCAATTACCGCAGAAAAACTCATAGGTTCTTTGGTTCTTATGGTGCCGCCTTCACGCACACGATCTGCAGAAGCACTGCCTATCTCGATCACAACTACTTTATTTCCCACAAGTCCTTCTGTTTCAATCGTTGCTTTTGTGTCTGTTCTAATAAACCTGGCAACATCATCTTTTATGCTCATGGTAACCTGAACACGTCCCGTAGTATCATTAACGATCTGTATATTTTTGACTGTTCCCACATCAATTCCGCTTAATCTTACGGTTGCTCCCGATTTTAGTCCCTGAACTGTTTTAAAATAAGCTTTCACACTAAAAGTTGAACTGAAAAGTTGTTCTTTCCCGCCAAGCATAAAAATTGCTACAACAAGAATAGCTATTCCGAGAAAGATAAAAATTCCCAGTTTTACAGTAGAAGTTTTTTTAGCCATTTTTATTCTCCACTGTTTGCATCTACTATTTCCCCGCTGAAAAAGTTTTTAAGAAATTTATCATCTGAAGATTCCAGTTCTTTTATATCGCCCTCAAATTTTATTCTGGCATCTTTAAGGACAATCGCCCTGTTGGCAACTATTTTAGCACAAATTAAGTCATGCGTAACAACAATCGAAGTACTGTTCAGATCTTTCTGCAGTTCCACAATAAGCTGACTTATTTCTTTTGTCGTAATAGGATCCAATCCGGTAGTCGGTTCATCATATAAGATTAACATCGGTTCTGTTATTATGGTGCGCGCAAGCCCGATTCGCTTCTTCATTCCGCCAGAAAGTTCGGACGGTTTTTTATCAATAGCTTTTTCAAGGCCGACGCTTTCAAGAACAGCCTTTACTTTTTCAAGCCTTTCTTCCGGTGAAAAATCAAAATTTCTTATTAAAGGAAACTCCAGGTTTTCCCTGACAGACATAGAATCATACAACGCAGAGCCCTGGAACAGAAAACCTATGTGTTTTCTAATTTCATTCATCTCATCGAGCGGAATGTTAAGAACACTTTTATCATTAATCTTTATCTCCCCGGAATCAGGTTCAAGCAGTCCGACCATGCATTTTAAAAGCACACTCTTTCCGGTACCGCTCCTTCCGAAAACAACGAAATTTTCACCTTCTTCAACATTAAAAGAAATATCATCAAGCACAACATTATCGCCAAATGATTTTGAGACATTGTTGACTTCTACCATCAGCCTGCCCATATCCACACCGTAATCTTAACAAGCACCATATCCACAAGAAGAATGAGAAGAGATGACATAACTACAGCACTTGTTGAGGCCTTGCCGACACCGACAGTCCCGTTCTCTGTATTGTAGCCTTTGTACGACCCTACAGCCCCGACAATAAATCCGAATACAAAAGTTTTCAGAATACCTGGTATCAGATCTGAAAATTCCAGTGATTTGAAAATGGCATTTATATAAAGCTGAAATGTTGTCCCTACAGAGAGTTTAACCGCGAGAAAACCGCCCATTATTGCCAGAAAATCCACATATAAAGTAAGGATCGGCAGAATAAATATGCAGGCAAGCATCCTTGTAACAACGAGATATTTATAAGGATTAACGGCAGATACTTCCATCGCATCTATTTGTTCAGTTACCCGCATTGAGCCGAGCTCTGCTCCTATTCCCGAACTTACTCTCCCCGCAAAAAGCAGGGCAGTAAGTACAGGACCAAGCTCGCGTACAACTGAAAGAGAAACCATGCTGGGGAGGTATGATTCTGCACCGAAACGCTGCATTACAGGCTGGCTCTGCATTGCAAGCACCAGTCCTATAATAAAACCTGCAACTGTAACAATGGGCATGGTTTTAATGCCAAGATCATCCATATGTTTTTTAATCTCGCCGAACTCATAAGGAGGAACAAATACGTCTCTGAAGAATCTGAGTGAAAATGATGTCAATCCTGCCACAGTTACAAAAAAATTGGTCAGTGTTTCACTAAAATCCACCGGATTATCTTTTTTGAGGCTATCCACTTTATAATTTTGTTGGTAAATAAATAGATTCTATAAAAGAAAATAATAAAAAATGTTTCTGAAAAAAAGCAAACCGGGTTTATCATTCAGTAGTGAAGTGCTTTGCAACATATTATTCTATCAAAACTTAGAGAAAAAGTGAACTGAAATACCGGTAAAGAGTGCTGTACCGGTTTGAACCGCAAAGGCTGAATTTAATAATTCATTTCATATCCGAAACTTAAAACATACTGTGTTGTAATTCCAAAAACTGTATCACCGTTCCTGCCTATTATTGTCCATAATCCCGGAGAAAAGTTCCCAATATTTATGATGCCCGGATATATGTCTATCGACGCAAAGTATTCCTTTACTCCGCTTAAAGTTACCGAAGCAAGCAGTGAATTATTTCTATCATAATAAACTCCTGCCTGCCAGCTGGTTTCTATTGTTCTCTGTCTTGCATTTTTTGTAACGTCTACGAGATGTTTTGATCTGAAACCTACACCCAATGAAAGGTTATCCCCGGATTCGAGTTTTTTTGAAAGCCCTGCAACTCCCCCCATCCCGTATCTGTAAAAAAGAGAATATGTATCCGAAAACGGAAGTTTCCATTTCATAGAGAAATATTGTCCGGCGTTTACCCTGCCGTAAGGGAATGAAATGGTTGCCTGTAAGGACCAGTCTGACAAATTTAATGTTTTGCTGAAAAATTCATTTACTGAATCAAAGCTAAAAAGTACTATTCCGCCCAGATCAAATATGTAAATATCTGACACTTCGTCAACACTCCATACTTCATTTGGTCCCGACTCAAGCATTTCATTCAGAATATGATGCGTCATTAAGGTCACTGATGACAGCAGCCAGGGCACAGGATAGTGATGCAGTCTATACCATTCCTTCATAGCTGTATAAAGCATACCCCCGCCGATAAGATGCTGCTGATAATTCGGGATCCACTGCATCTCCTGTTTTTTAAAGCTTATAGGCAGGAACTCAGTTCTTAGAAACAAATTCCAGCCATAATGACTGATATTTTCGAAGGGATGACCAAGGCTTCTCATTACCACGTGAAATGTCTTATCATATTCCTGGTCCCCTATTCTGTTTGAGACCATTTGAAGCTGTGTAACATCAAAACTGCCGTTTATAAAGAGACTGAGTGGGTTAAATAATGATTCGCTGCCGTACGGCTTATTTGTATAAAAATAATTCTTCTCCTGAGCCTGTACGGGCATGCTTATGAGTATGATAAGGATCGCGCCGGCAGATAATCTAATGATATTAAGATGAGTAGAGAACATTAACCTTATAACACCAGTAAATAATTCTTATTGTAAAATTACTTAAAAAAACACAATCCGCCTTAAAAGATGGGTTATATTTGGGGGTGAAGTTAAGCCTGCCTTTCGGCAGGCAAGTTCAGGTTCAGGTTTAAGAAAATGATGATTAGAAAGAAGAAAACTTCAATCGAAAGCGTTTATATAATGTTCTATGATCGGATCTCCCTCATCTCTGTAAAGGACGGTTACTACATCGAAACGGCAATCTATCTCATCAATTTTTTTATCGTACAGATACAGAAACGCCATTCTTTTAAGCTGTTTCACTTTAGCAGGAGTTACCCCATATACAGGATTTCCCATCTCAAGGTTCTGTCTGGCTTTCACTTCAATAAATACTGTGATATCTCCATCAAGTGCGATAATATCGAGTTCACCTTTTCCAAAGGTATAATTGAGTTCCCTGATCTGAAATCCCTTCTCTTTAAGAAACTGAACTGCAGTTTCTTCTCCCAATCTCCCTAGCTCTTTTGATGTAAGGCTCATTTTATTCTAAAGGCGGCTCCATTTCGAATTCCAATTCCGGCTCAAGGCCTTCTTCCAGTATTCTCCTCAAAAAGGTTTTCCTGTGCAGGGGTGATGCACCATAAATTTTTATTGCCTCTATATGTTCGGGCGTCGCGTATCCTTTATTTTTTGACCAGAGATATTGAGGAAACCTGGGACATAATCTCTTCATAATTCTATCGCGCGCAACCTTTGCAACAATCGATGCGGCAGCAACAGAGAATGATTTTGCATCGCCTTTAATGACTGGAATAAGCGGAACAGGGTAATCGAACCCTTTGTTGCCGTCAACAAGTACAAGGTGCGGCTGTATTTTCAACCGTATAAGGGAATTGTACATCGCGAGAAGTGAGGCCTGCAGAATATTTATCCTGTCAATTTGAGCATGGGAAATTACAGCAACTGAACAAGCGAGCGAACGTTCAAGTATCCTTGGAAGAAGCTTTTCCCTTTCATCTTCAGTGAGCATCTTTGAATCCCGGATTCCATATATAATTATATCCTTTGGAAATATCACGGAGGCGGCAACTACCGGTCCTGCAAGAGGTCCTCTCCCAACCTCATCTGCACCAGCAATTAATTCTATACTACCAGTACGGAATGAATTATCGAATTTTCTCATTTTCCAAAGTATATCGCAGTAAGTCCGAAAATCATATTCAATTTTAAAATAAAACTTAACCTGTTCAAGTTTAATGTTTTACCGGATTCAAGGAGTGATTTAATTACATAAACCAGTAAGGGATTAACAACTGCCATTACGATTATGAAGTATTCAATTCCATAAAAACCGTTAGCAAACGGAACAAAGGTAAAAAGTAATAATAAAATTAAAAAGGCAGATACATATTTTCTTGAAAAATTTATTCCGTATTTCTGAGGAAATGTTATCGTCCCGGTAATTTTATCCCCTGGAATATCCTGTATTGTCTTAATACCCTCCCGGGAAATATTTATCAGCAATGCAAAACATGCAGGGATTATTGCGGCATAAATATTTCCTGCAATTATGCCTCCGTAAATAAATACAAAACCTGTAAGGAACGAAATGACAAAATTCCCGAGGAAAAGGATTTTTTTTAATCCGATTGAGTATACCAGCAGAAGCAGATGTGAAAGAAGAATAATTGCAAGAATGATATTACTGACTGTCGTGGCAATTATCAAAGAAGTAAGTATTAGTATAAAATAGAAGTTCAATGCAGCTTTTTTTGTTACTTTTCCGGAAGGTATTGGTCTGTCAGGTTTGTTGACCAGATCTGTTTCATAATCCCATATGTCATTTATTACATTACCTGCTGCGGCTACTAACGCCGCTGCAGCTGCAGCCATCAGGGTGCCCGCATTGATTGGCGTGGTGCGGGAACATATTAATATTCCTACAAATACTGAAAAGAATGTGATTAGTACATTTATTATCCTTGTCAGGATAATAAATGCATAAATTCTGGAAAAGAAGTTCATTAATCAAAGAAGTTTTAAGGGAAAGTTAGAAAGAATGGAAGATTAAAATCAAATTTAGAATCAGAATTCGTTAACGATGCCAAAATGAATTTTGCCTTCCGAAAAAGCATCACCTGCAGCCAGAGCAAAACTGACGCCAAGCACTCCAACCCCGGTTTCAATATTCAGTCCTATACCATACCCCGTTTTAAATCCTTCCTGCTTCAGAATATTCCTATCGGGCTCAGGTTTTCTATAATAATAACCAGCATCAAAAAAGAGGAAAGCAAATGTCCGGCGTGTAAGCAACAGACGATATTCAAGATTTCCCCATCCAATCCTGGAGCCTAAAAACTGGTTCTCACGGTAGCCTCTTAAAGTATTTGTTCCGCCAAGCCTGAACAAATCACTATCTTCAAAAAAAGAACCTCTTAGTTCTTTGCCGTGAATGCTCAAAGCAATAACCTGACGATTAAAGATCTGATAGAAGCCGCCTATATCTAATGTTATTCTTTGCAGGTTGACGTTAGTAGTAATTTCCGGCGTTATAAATTCTTTCGGACCGTATATTTTCTTCCGGCTGAATGAATACGAGGTAAGGAATAAAAGTCCTTCTGTAGGTGAATACGGATCATCCCTGCTGTCAAATTTGAGGTTCAGACCTGTAGTAAGTGCGCTGCTGTTAAAAACAGTGAACAGAGGATTTTTAGTCAGCGCGGGAATAACCTGTTCTGTCGAGACTAACACAGATGCAGATATATTTTCTGTAGCAAGAAATTCAAGCTCACCTTCAAGTTTTCGTTGCACATAAGTAGTATCCTGTTTCCGCTGATAGAAATCTCCATTTATATTAAATGGATATCCGAACAGCCAGGGCTCAAGGTATTTCAGTTCCAGCTCCTGTGAATACCTGTCAAACTGCTGCCACTTTACAGCTGCTGCTCTGCCGGTACCAAAAAGATTTCTCATGCTTATATTCACTAGTCCCGTCAGGTATCCCTTTTCATTATCTTTCGCTCCCGGTATGTAGCCAATGATCCCGTCAAAGTTATTCGTCTGTTTCTCTTTGACATTCAGGGAAAGCACTCCCTCGCCCTTTCCATTAACATAAAACTGCGGAGGGTCTACCGGTTCAAAAAAGCGAAGCCTGTTCAGTCTCTTGGGGAGTTCATCAATCTTTGACTGCGAGTAATTCTCGCCCTTATTCAGCCTGAGCTCGCGTACAATAACGTAATCTTTGGTGGAGGAATTACCGGTTACCTCAATCTCATCAATTTTCCTGCCTTTCCCCTTTTCGATACTGAGATATATATCAGCGCGGTTCTCAGCCTTAAGTGAATCATAATACACATACACTGAATTGATAATTATTTTTGCAAAAGGATTGCCTGAATTTTCATAATAATCCAGCGAATTAGCAATAGACTGTTCCAGTTCATATTTATTCAGAATTTCACCTTCGAGGAAATCAAAAAGCGGAAGTATCTTCGAAGTATCCGCAGAATCTGCACCCGAATAATTGAAATGATTAATGTATGTCGGCTCGCCTTCCTCAATCGTAAGATTAATTACCACATTTTGTGAATCGGGGGAAAGATCAAAACCTGTGCTGTCAAAACGGCTCCCGAGATATCCCCTTTTACCAAGTTCATCTGCAATATTTATTTTTATAGAATCAAGCAGCTTTTCAGAAAATTTTTCACCTGTATTTATACCGCTCCAGGTAAGGTAGTCATCATCTTCAAAGACCCGGTTGCCGCTGACATCAAATTCTTTAATAACCTGGGCAGAGAGTGAACTTATAAATAATAAAAACAGGGATATGTATTTAACGAGGCGTAACATCTAAAGTTTTCATTTTCTTTCCGATTGGGGTAACTTCAACACGATTTACTAATTCATCAGCATCTTTGAATGAAGCATTACATACAGCAAACCGGGCGGCATTTACAGCGCCCAGTGAAGATGCCAATTTCAATCCTTCTTCAAAAGTCAAATCGTGATGCCAGCTGTATATTATGCCGGCCATAAAACTATCGCCGCTTCCGGTCGGATCAATAGATTCAACAGCCGGCGGCTTTATCCGGAAATGAAAATCGAAATTTGAGGCATAGGAAACCTTTTCTGCATCAGTAATATAATTTTGCTTTATTCCTGATGAATACAGCCTGTCAAGAAATACCAGGACATTTTCTTCAGTACTTAAGTCAGATCCGGTTGATTCCTGTAATTCCTGAATGTTATTGTGGAGTATTGTCGGCCCCGCTTTAATGCATTCTGAAAGATGCCTTCCGTAAGTATCGCATACCGAAACCTTATCGTACTTGTTGGCAGTTTCAATTCCAAAGGGAATAATGGAATCCGTATTCCTGCAGGGTGAACTTCCCGAGAAAATTACTATTTCACAATTCTGAATTATCTTTTCAAGCTTCTCTTTGAATTCCTCAGCTTCCTCTTCCGTAATCTCAGGATTGGAACCAAAAAGACTGGTTATTTTATTATCCTTCCGGTCTATTAACACAACTCCGTCCCTGGTCTCAGCATTTATTTTAACAGAAGTGAAATTGATATTGCCATTTTTCAATTCCTCCCGGAACAGCCTGCCGTTTACGCCGCCGAGAAAAGTGAAAGCCAGATTTGAAGTATTGAGGTGGTTAAGCTGACGGCTGATATTTATCCCTTTTCCGCCGGCATTATTCTCAACAGTACCATCCCGGTTTATACCGGCATAGCTGATACCTTCATAAGAATATCGCCGTTCAAGCAATGGATTTAAAGTTACTGTTACTATCATACTATCTATACCGGTAATCATCCCCGTACAGAGGTGTAGTCAACCTGTAATCGCCAAAACCGGTTTCATCGACAAATACAAACTGCCTGTTCATTTCATAATATTGCCAGATCTCATAAGGTTTTGAATCAACATCAAATGGATGTCGATCTACATTATTTGGCGCGCCTAATAATATGAATACCATTCCGCGGTCGGTTTTCCAGCCCTTTGTATAATGAGAAAAGTGCTGATTTGCATACTCGATCCTCCGGTAGTATTCGTTAAATACTTCATTTTCTTCTGTCGAAGGGGAAGGATCTTTCTTTTTCCAGAATTCCATATACCGTTTGGTTTTTTCTTCCTTCGATTTAGCATCTTTGATATAATCCAGCTGGCTCTGCGAAGCTATATATACAAGCTGATCTATGGCCAGGTCCAGGTCCTTTACAGTCAAAGGGACACCGTTCCATCTTGAGAAGAAACCTTTATTAGTTGAAGAAATAACTTTTTCCTGATCATTAAGAAGTGATACAGTTAATAGATAATCACCTAAACTAATTGAGCTGTCTTTTATAGTATGAAAAATCTGTGTCTTGCCTGAATCAAGGTGCTGCGGTTCATTGCTTTGAAAAACGACGTCATGTTTTTCGTTTGTTATTATATACTGAATCCTGATATCCCTGCTCGAATCAGAGTATGCTTCAAAAAAAACGGGGACTCCTTCTTTTTGTGTGGCAACGTTCCCGGAAACATTGGGAAGTATTTTTTTTGCTTCTCCTGATTCAGTCATCTTTGAGATCAGGATAATATCGCTGATTGCAACGGGCTGTTCAAGCGACTTAACAATAAACGGTTTTTCAATAGTAAATTCTTTTCTGGATTCTTTATCTTCAACTGAGCTTCTGATTATATAATTCCCGGGAGCCAGGTAGAAGGATTTGAGACTGAGGTTATAATTATACTGGCTGTTTGTCTGTTCAAAATCTGTTTCATTTACTTCTTCATTCCAGGTTTTTTCCATTATTAGTTTATCCCTGCCTTCATTGAATATAGAGATAGTCACTGTATAACTTGCAGTAAATCCTTTGTCAGATTTTACAAATTGCACCTGGTTATAAGGCACCTGGATAAATGCGTCTACCCTGGTAGTTGAACTATCCGGGGCATAAAAGTTCAGGAAGTCCTGATAAAATTTAGGGAGAGACCTCGTCTCATCCGGCTGATCTGCTGTTTCCACCTGTGCATTAAGAGAACGAAAAACCAGGAGAAGCAGAATTATTGTTATAATATTTTTCATTATTTACTCCCATTCCGGGAAATTTTGGCAAATAAATCATATTCATTGTTATCGATAATGTCAACGGTATAGAACTCACCGGGAATAAGTCTTTTCCCGTTCGAAGTTATGAGAACTTCACCGTCAACTTCAGGAGCATCGCGATAGGATCTTCCTGTAAAATAATCACCTTCTTTTCCCTCGATCAAAACCTGAAGTTTTTTGCCGATAAAACTTTCGTTTATTTTGGTAGAAATGTCTTTTTGTATTTCCATCAGAATTTCTCTTCTTTCCAGTTTAACTTTTTCAGGGACAGGGTCGCCAAGAATAAAACTGCTGGTATTTTCTTCTTTTGAAAATGTAAATGTTCCTATCCGGTCAAATTCCATTTCTTTCACAAAATCGCAGAGCTCAGCAAAATCTTTTTCGCTTTCGTTTGGATAACCCACGATAAATGTTGTTCTGATGGTGATACCGGGAATTCTCTCTTTAAGTTTCCTTAAAAGCTCTCTGGTTCTTTTTGCAGTTACTCCTCTCCTCATAGATTTCAGTATATTATCAGAGATATGCTGTAGTGGAATATCAACATATTTACAGACCTTAGGATTGTCTGCAATTACATCTATAAGTTCATCAGGAAACTGAGATGGATATGCATACATTAAACGGATCCACTCAATCCCCTTAACATCGCTGAGGCTGTTTATAAGCCGGGTAATGGCCTTTTTGCCGTATATATCTTTGCCGTAATCTGTTGTATCCTGCGCAATTAGAATAAGCTCTTTTGTATTATTCCCTGCAAGGAATTCGGTTTCCTTTACCAGATCTTCAACCGGTTTTGATCGATGCCCGCCCCGCATTAATGGAATGGCGCAGAATGAACAGGGGTGATCGCATCCTTCAGAAATCTTTAAATACGCTGTGTGAGAAGGAGATGATAAAAGCCGTTCTCCCAACAATTCATATTTCAGTTCTCCTCCCAATTCTGTCAGGATCTCTTCATATTTTTCCGTACCGAAATAAGCATCTACTTCCGGTATTTCCCTGCGGAGATCATCCATATACCTTTCAGAAAGGCACCCGGCAACTATCACTTTTCTTAATTTACCTTTTTCTTTTAATGAAACAGCATTCAGGATAGTGTTTATAGATTCCTGTTTAGCAGCTTCAATAAATCCGCAGGTGTTGATGATAACAGTGTCCGCCTGCTCCGGGTCTTCAGATAATGAAAGATTATTCAACTTCAACTGGTTCATCAAACGTTCAGAATCAACCGTGTTTTTCGAACATCCCAGAGTAATTACACTTACAGTGTCTTTTTCTTTATTGATCATAATAATTTTTGAGCTCAGGCAAAATTTTTAAGGTACAGCAGAATTACAGGGGCTGTGTAAAGAAGTGAATCAAATCTGTCAAATATTCCGCCGTGACCGGGAATTAGGCCTGAAGAATCTTTAACTCCTGCATCTCTTTTGAAAAGGGATTCTATAAGGTCACCAATCTGGCCAATTATACCAACAATAATCCCTAAAATAACAACCGAAGTCCAGCTTAGGAAGTCCAAAATAATTACTTTAGCGAGAAGCATGGTTAAAATGGAGAAAATAAAGCCGAAAATGGCTCCTTCCCAGCTTTTCTTGGGGCTCACGCGCGGAAATAATTTATGTTTTCCAAGGCTGATGCCGCCGAAAAAAGCAGCCGAATCGCAAATCCATATTGCAGCCAGAATTGAAATGATAAGATATCCTCCCCGGGTATAGAGAAATTCAATCCTTGGGTACAGTTCCCTTATTCCCAGTAAAGCATCTGCAAAAAAGCCTATATACAATACACCGAGCATTGTAGTACCGATATTTATTATTGCAGAACCTTTATTCCGGAAAAGTTCAAATAATGTAAGTATGATCGTCAGAGTAAGGATAAGGGAATAAATATCAAGGTAATGAAAAAATTCATTTATAAGTAACAACAGAATGAAAATGATCCCTATCCAGGTATTGGTATAGATATTTTTATTCCTGACAAATCTGCCGAACTCATAAAATGAAAGGACGGCAATTGCGGTGGTAAAAATGAAGAAATAAATACCGCCGAAATAACTTGCCGCGATAATAACCGGGATTGCCAGCAGGGAAACAAGCACTCTTTGAGTTGTGTTGCCCAGGGCCATCAGTAGTTATTCTTCCTCATCTTCTTCACTTCCCTGCTCAGTTTTTAACTCTTCAATAAAATTAAGTGCAGACTGAACATCCTCTTTCCTGACAAACAATTTTACGAGTGAAAAATCTCCGGGAGCGGGAAAGTTTCTGTCTTTCTGCGACAGTATCGATGTTTTTATTCCGGCACTCTCCAGGTTATCCCTTAACATTTCCACATCATATTCCTGACCGGATGTGTATACAACCTGCCAGTTATCTTCATTCCAATCTTCAGGCTGAACAAATAACTCATCATCTACAAGCCTGATCCCGCAGTCAGGACAAATAGTCATTCCCTCAACATATTCATATTCACAATTAGGGCAAACAGGCATAAATCCTCCTTATGTTATAATCTGTTTTGAATAATATCTTCTGATAGTAATAATAAGACCAACCATCATTAAACTGAGTAATACTATCATCAGCAAGGCGGAATTCAAATCTACCTTTGAATCCGGGGTCGAATTTATAAGGTCATCATTTCCAATAAGAAAATATACCATAATCGCAATAAAATTATTAGTAAAATGCAGACTCATCGGAACGAGGATAGAATTGCTCATATATGCTGCGAAACCAAAATAAAACCCCAGAATTATTAAAGGAATCATTCCGTATGGGTTAAAATGATAAATTCCAAAGAAAGTTGCAGTGATAAGAGCTGCCCAGACGGGTTTGATCCTGAGTTCAAAGCTTTTTTGGATAAATCCTCTGAACATTGTTTCTTCGCAGACTGCGGGAACTACTGCTACAACTGTTATTACCAGTATAGCCTCGTATACATTTTTAGCTGAAAGCAGACTGCCATACGTTTTTTCTACGAGGTCGTTTAAGGAATCGAGCGCCGATTTAATTGAATTTATAAATTGGGAATTTGCAGCCCAGATATCAATCAGGTAAGTCTGAACTGTGATAAAATATTGAAGAAGCGGGGTGAGAATAATAATTCCAATACCAAAAAGGGCAAACTCCTTCCACGAAGGGATCCTTGTCCTTATCACCGAAGAAATATCCAAATAAAACCATTTGGAAAACAAAAGAGCAGGCAGGAGCATAAAGAGTATTTGTCCGGCCATAGTCATTAATCTGACAGCATTAACCGGTGCCTTCTCAAGGTCCATCCCGAAAATAAGCAGAGTAATAACACCGCCGACCACCTGGTACAGGATGAAACCTCCGATTAAACCAATGAATGCAGCGGCAATTGGTGAGATCTGAGGCTGTATTCCTCCTCCGGATTTCTGTTCCGGTTCCTCTTTATCATGGTCCTCATTCAGAGGGTGCTGTGAATTAAAATCATCCATTTAGTGAAAATAATTAAATGAGCAGGTATTTCCTATTGAAGGAATTTTACAATAAGCGTGATTGTTTTCCTTTCAATTGCGTTGAATCTTAGTGTTTTGAAGTGAGTTTTCCCTTTAATCCCTCATAAGCTGTCAACTCAGCATCAATGGAGCCTATAACTACTTTTGTTTTAACTTTTACGGGAATTTTACAAGTATCATCACTCAGCCAGACCACAATACTGCCTTCGCTTTTAAATAGCCCCCCTTCCTGTACAAGGGGTTCAACCACTATGCAGTCAAATTTTCCGGCTGAGACATCAATAGTTTCTTTACCGAGATAACGAACATCGAGATCATAAACTTTATCTTTATAAAAATTCTTAAGATGTATACGGTCATTTTTCTTCAGGTTCGAATAATCGAACGTCCTGGCAAGGTAAAATGCAGATACAATATCATTTACATATTTAGGTATCTCATACTCACCCTCGCTCGTTTTTGCTTTACCTTTTCGCTGGTCAAAAAATGCTGAAAAATCCCTGCTGTAGCCTCCCTCCCGGATATGCTGTTCAAACCTCCATGGAAAGAGTCCTTTATCATCAATGTAGGTTTCGTAACGATCACGGACTTTATAGATCCAGTCAAAGCTTGGAACGGAATTTACTTCGAATGTTACATGGTAAGCTTCTCTTCCCGAAATTCTTCTCATCTGGGGGATCGCCATAGTGGCGACTCCGGCAGTAACAAATCCATATTTTACATTGAATGTAAGTTTCTCCCCCACTGTAAACGCATTATTTTCTAAAGTTCTGAATTCCGGATCGCTGACAGTACTATCAGAGCGGGCCCCTGCATATGAAATAACAGGCAATAATAAAAATAACGGCAAATATTTTCTGAACATCTATTTTCTCCGTTCGTCTTGAATAAACTTATAAATTTTTTCTGTTTCATAAAAGATATCGGTCACTTCAATGCTATTCATACACTCCAGCCTCTCACACTGTTCCCTTGAACAGTCTTTACACTCGATTTTAGGCGAAAAAATAACCTTTTTATCTGTATATGGACCCCATCTTTCCGGCGAACAGGCAGGTATCCTGGGATAAAACCCGATTATATATTTTCCAAGAGCTGCAGCAATGTGTATTGGTCCTGTAGAATTTGAAATGAAAATTGAGGATTTATCTATCAAAGCAATCATTTCAGCTAAGTTCAGTTTTCCAGCGAGGTTCAGTATACCCGGTCTGATTTTCAGATTTTCACAAAGATATTTTTCCCGATCACTTCCTGTCAGAATTATGTTCTCCGTAAGTCCGCTGGAAATCTTTTCAACCAGGGCCCTGAACTTTGACTGCGGAAGGTCTACGGAACTTCCCCCGCTTCCGGGATGAATTATTATTATAGGTTCATCAGATTTAATTTCGGACCTTGAGAGTATTTGTGCGACTTTTTCTTCACCAGGTTTATCGGGTCTTAGGTTAAAGTTTACTTCACCGGGATGCACTTCTTCTTCAATACCGAACCTGCTCAGCAGATTAATGTTGTATTCAAGTTCATGTTTCTCGGCATACTTCCTGTGCTCAAATATTTTTTGGTTGAACAGTACTGAGTACCATCGGTAACCCGTGCCGATCCGGTATTTTATTTTACTTAAAAAAATTATGAGTGCTGTAACCAGCGTAGGATATACTATGACCGCAGAATCAAAATTATATCTTGTTATGATTTTAACATTTTCTCTGATAAGGATTTTTTTCTTCTTCTCTTGCAATATAAGTACTTCATCTATGAAAGGATGGTCCACGGCCAATGCTTTTGTATATTCACGGACAAGAAAGGTTATTCTGCAATCGGGATAATGTTTTTTGATTATGGATGCAAGGGGAAGCGAAAGAACAACATCGCCTATCCGGTCGGTTCTTACTATTAATAAATTTTTTGGTTTAATCATTTTCTGGAAACGAACGGATTATCTTTAATATAAAACCGCCAGTTCAATTCGATTGATTTTTTTATTCCAATCCTGGTTGTCTGAACAATCATCTGCTCCGGGATTTTCGGCTGGTTAAGAAGGTACACTCTTCCTGCTGTTAAATCTTCTCCATAATAGTCTCTTGTAATTCCGAAAGCCTGACAAACTTTTCCCGGTCCGCTGGTCAAATTATGTTTTTCTTTTTCATTAACCAAATTTTTCCCGTACCGGTTGTATGCCATTTTCCCTATACCCTCAACGGGTTCAATTCCCCGTATTAATACCGCAGTTCCATGTCCTTCCTCCCCGGTAACAATATTACAGCAGAAATGAGCTCCGTAGGTAAAGTAAACATAGAAATACCCTCCAGCCTCAAACATTATCTGATTTCTTTTTGTCTTACCTGTAAAAGTATGAGCAGCTTCATCTATCCTGCCGTCATACGCTTCAACTTCAACTATTTTCCCGGCTTGGAGATCGGGACCGTCCGCTTTAACCATAATTTTACCAAGCAGTTCCCTGGCTACAACCAGGAGGTTTCTTTGGTAGAATGTCCGGTTAAGTTTTTTCAGTTTTGCTAAATTCATAAGGGGTTAGACCAGGAAGGAGATATTTATTCAAGTCTGGATTTCAGCTCTTTTATCTTCTCCGAATAATAATCGCTTTTCTGAGGATTTTTCTTTAAGAGTCTTTCAAAAATTGACAGTGCTTCCCTGAATTCACCCTGTGTTATATAAATATTTGCAAGGGTCTCAGAAACTATTGAATCAGTGCCCGTACCAGAAACTGAAGCACCGGTTTTCTGGTCAGTCATTGAATCAAATGTTGATAGCTCACTTTCCAGGCTGATCTTTTTATTCCCTTTTTCTTCATCATCGCCTTCATCGACAAATCCCGGTTTCCGTGATGTTTCAAAAAGAACCCTTTGTTTCTTAAGATCTTCAACTTCGTGAAGGTAATGTTCATACACTTTATGCGAATCAACCAGTTCGCTTCCCTTCTTGAATGAATCGAGCGCTTCCTTATATTTCCCGAGCAGCATCAGCGCCTTGCCGAGCAGAATATGAGCTGTAGGGTATTGCGGATAGCTCGATAAACCCTCGCTCAGAATTTCAACTGCTCTATCAACATTATTTTTTTCAATCTCCCCATTTGCCACACGGACAAAAAGGGGAGACCGTTTGTTATACTCGTATATAAGGTTGACTTTATCCTGAAATGTCTGTGAAGTTGATTTACTCAATTTATTACGCCTTTGCGAATGCATGCCTTATAGATGTAACCGAAACAAAAGAGAATCCTACAAAAAATAAGATCTGGAAAGGTAGTGCAGCTATCTCGAGAAAATAAATTGAAGAGGCAATTCCAACCAGGCAATATACTGCCATTATTGCTTCCACGTAAACAGAGAACCCGAGCTTTCTTGATAAATATCTCTTCCCCATCCAGGTATCACGTTCTGAAACAACTTTGAATTTAGGAGTACGTATAAAATCGCTTTTGCGGTTCAGCAGACCTTCAATTACAGCACGTGAATTATTTACAGCGAAACCCATACTGCCGGCCATAAACAGAGGGAATAATACAATCTTCTTTCTCCAGTCGGTTCTGATGTCTTTCTGCGAATAAAGATAAAAAAGAAACGAGCTCACGAAAGCAAGAACAAACAATGAAAGGATTGCAAAGTAAGCCTCATGCGAACCGCTGTTTTTAATAAAAATCAGAGGGACGTTAAGAATAGCGGCTAAAAGTATAAACGGGAAAACCAGGTTATTTGTAAGATGAAAAGTTGACTGGAGTTTTACTCTCAATGGGATTTTTGATCTCCAGACAAGAGGCAGGATCTTCTTGGCAGTTTCAATAGCACCTTTTGTCCATCTGAACTGCTGTGTTTTAAGAGCATTTATTTCAGCTGGAAGTTCTGCAGGTGAAGTAAAGTCCTGGAGGAATACAAAGCGCCAGCCATTCAGCTGAGCGCGGTAGCTCAGATCAAGGTCTTCAGTTAATGTATCAGCATTCCAGTTTCCGGCATCCATAATACATTTTCTTTTCCAGATTCCGCCTGTCCCATTAAAATTTATGAAGAAACCGGCCTTGTTTCTGACAGTCTGCTCAATTACAAAATGACCATCCAGTGCGAGAGCCTGGGCTTTTGTAAGGATTGAGTAATCACCGTTTATATGTTCCCAGCGGGTCTGCACCATTCCAACTTTTTCATCTGAGAAGAAAGAAAGTGTTTTTGTTAGAAAATTTGTATGCGGAATAAAATCGGCATCAAAGATAGCAATATATTCACCTTTTGCAGTTTTTAATCCTTCCTTTAATGCTCCTGCTTTAAATCCTTCTCTTGTTCCCCTCCTTATATGAACTATATCGAATCCTTCTTTTTGTTTTTCCTGTACAATTTTCGCAGTAATTGAAGTAGTTTCATCGGTAGAATCATCAAGCACCTGGATTTCGAGATTTTCTTTAGGATACTCTATTTCACAGACCGCATTGATTAATCTTTCAACCACATAGAGCTCATTGTAAAGAGGGAGCTGAATTGTAACTTTAGATGTTAAATTACTTACTGTATTTTCTTTATGTTTAACATTTCGGTACTTATTATGATAATACATCATAATAAAACCGTGACAACCGAAAACGAATAGAATGAATAAGGAAACAAAGTAACCAATCAGAACTACATCGTCCATTTTTTTAACCTTTTATTAATATTACCATCCTGACACTGTATCCAACAGGATATCTTCAGTTATTTTATCGACTGCTGTTTGTATTGCATCTCTTCTTTGACTAATAGTTCCACCGGAAGGGTAGTCGCCATAATTTGAGAATCTTTTATCGAAAATAGTTTTGCGTTTTACAAGGTCTTTATAAGTTACCTGGATGTTAATGGTGATTCTCCTTGCCTGAACATTTTCACCTGCTGATACAACTGCCGGGGCATCGCTTAAAGGTAAAATCACGCAGTCAAGAAGAGCATCCGCGTTAACTTTTTCGGTTACCTGTAATGTATTATCGTTTATAAATTTCTGAACCAGCTGATCAGTTAAAAGTTCTTTCAATCCCGGTTCACCGGAACCGCTTCTATCTTCTGCAATAGGAATTGCAATAGTCTTCAGGTGCTGCGGAACTGAAGCTCCTGTAAAAGAATAAACACAGCACCCTGTAAAATTAATTACGGCCGTGATGATAAACAAGAAAAATATTCTGGGTGCAGCAGGCTTAAATTTGCACAATTGGTTTATGAGAATATGTGATCTAAAGACCATATTGTCTTAATTTTCTATAAAGTGTTCTTTCGCTGATGTCAAGCAGTTCTGCAGCATCTTTCTTATTCCCGCGGGTTTTATCCATAGCGTACCGTATTGCTTCTTTTTCAACATCACGCAGGGGGATGATTTCACGGGAATCATCGTTTTGGTAATAAACTTCGTCCTGCCTCTGATGGATTATATCTTTGAGTTCTACAAGGTCCTTTTTTATTTCAAACAAAGCCCGGTAGAGAAGCTCTCTATCAACTTCCTCGGGAGTTCTTTTAACAAATATCGGCAGATTCCTCGGAGGTGCATCTTCTTCAATAGGAGGATGGATCAGGGATACAAAAGAAGAAGAATCCAGCACACCATTGCGGTTTAAGGCAATAGCCGTTTCAATTGTATTTTTAAGTTCTCTTACATTTCCCGGCCATGGGTAGTTCTTTAGCATTTCCAGTGCTTCATCTGTAATCGGTCGGGGTCTCATTTTGTTCTGCTCGGAATAATTATTTACAAAATATCTTGCCAGCTCCTCTATATCACTTTTCCTTTTTCTCAAAGGAGGTATATGCAGTGTTACTGCCTTCAATCTGAAATAAAGATCTTCTCTGAAATGCCTGGAATCTACTTCCCTCTGCAAGTCCTTATTTGTTGCTGCTATAATTCTGACATTTACTTTGGTAACGGTTTCTGCACCTATTTTCATAAACTCATTGGTCTCTATAACACGAAGGAGTTTAACCTGTGTATGAAGCGGCATCTCGGCAATCTCGTCAAGGAAAAGTGTCCCCTCGTCAGCAATTTCAAAGTAGCCTTTCCGGTTTTCAACTGCTCCTGTAAAAGATCCTTTTTTATGTCCGAATAACTCACTTTCAAGTATTCCCTCAGGAATAGCACCGCAGTTAACATTTACCATCTGTTTATCTGCTCTGCTGCTGTAGCCATGAATTGCCCGGGCAAATATTTCCTTTCCTACCCCGCTTTCACCATATATCAATACGGAAATATCGGATTTAGCAACCTGCATGGTTATGTCAACGAGGTCATTGACCTCTTTGGTTTTGCTTATTATTCCAAACTTATTCTTGAACTCTTCGGTAGTCATTTAGAACTAAAGTACTTATAAATAGTCAATAAATATATTACTTTTTAACCCTTTATTAAAGAATCTTTTGCCTTTTGTATCATTTAACACTCACAACAAGTCCGTCTTCTGCAATAATCATAGAATCGTTTTTTGCCCTCTCCGGATTTATTCCGGGGATACCTTCGTCAGGCAGATGAGTTAATATCACTTTTGCCGGCTCCAGTTTTAAAGACATTTTCAGGATACTATCATAACTGACGTGGACTGCTTCGGTAATGAAAACATCCGCTTTATGCTCTTTAAAAAGGTAGAGATCTTCCGGTGATCCCAGGTCGCCTGAATAGTAAACAGTTTTATCAGGGGATTTGAAAAGGAAGCTTCCTGAAGCATAACTCAGGGAAGGATCATACCTTTCATATTCCTGAAGGTGTGAATTCTTTTTAGCAATGCAGTATAATTCCCTGGAGATTTGAATCTCGTCGTCAAAGTTAAATCCTGTAAAATGAATGGGAAAACCCATCCGTTCCGTGAAAATATATGAAAATGAAAGGAAATTCTTTAAAGTTCTTATTAGTGTATGATGACTAAAAATTACAAGAGGTTCTTTTCTGTTGTTCATTTTCATCTGAACGATCAGTGCAGCAAATCCGCCGGAATGATCCGGATGAAGATGAGTTATCAGAATACCATTTATCGAGTTGTAGGCAATATTCTGTGAAAGCAGTGCACGTGAGATCGAATCCCCTGCATCAACGAGCAGATTATAACCGCCGGCTGATATAATTAAGGATGAATGAAATCTGTTCAGTGAGGTTTTTCCTGAACCTGTGCCGATAAAAGTAATTTTCAATTTAAAGCTGGTTTATTGAAACAATATGACCTTTAAGGTCAAACTGCTTATTGACGATCTGGAGAAAATTTTCTGCTTCACCCTTATTTTCAAAATGACCAACATAAACAACGCTGAAAACGGTACCACCGACTGATTTGTTTTTAATAAAAGAATAAAATCCTGCATCCTCGAACGATTGCTTAAGTGCAACTGCGTTTGAATCACTGCTGAATGCACCTGCCTGAATAGTAAACTTATAATCTTTTGTATTATCGGATGTTAAATCAGGTGTTGATGAAGCTTGCTCATTTTCTGAAGGAATTTCCCTTTCAGCAATTTTGATATATGGAGAACCGGGATAACGTTTTTTGAGTTTATCGAGAAAAGTCGACGCTGTGTTGTACAAGCCTAAAGAGTAGTAGTAGGAATATAGTCTGTAAACGGATGCATCAGCGTATTTACTCTTAGGGAAATCTGTTATGATTCGGTTGTAAACAGGGATAGCATCCTGACCGTTTTCTGTTAATACACCTTCGAGAAATAAAACAGAAGGATCGTTGGGATATGATTTCTTTAATCCTGGTAAAACCTGCAAGGCCGAATCTTTAGCCCCGGATTCAATAAGTTTCAGATAAGGCACAATGTCCTGTTCCTGTGAAAATAAAGGTACAGCCGGCAGTGCGAGGAATACCAATAATAAAATTGTTCCGGCAGTAAATTTCCTCATAAGTGATCTCCGATATAAATGACACCCAATCAATAATTCTAACCGGTCATTCCAAGGTCCTCATTTTCAGAACCGGATAGACCCGTAACTTCACCGAAAAGCGTTGCGTGGGTTGCCCTCGTAACTTTAGCTTTAATATAACTTCCCTCTTTAATTTTTTCATCGAAAGGAATAATTAATACTTTATTCGAATCAGTTCTGCCTGCAAGGAACTGATCTGATTTCCTGCTGAATCCTTCGATCAAAACGGTCTCTTCCCTGCCGAGAAGTTCCTGGTTGATTTCAAAACTGATCTTCTGCTGAAGTTCTATGATTTCCTGCAGTCTTTTTGTTTTCGTTTCTTCAGAAACATCATCCTCCATCTTATATGCCTTTGTTCCCTCCCGTGGAGAATATTTAAACATATAAGCACCATCGTATCTTACCTGTTTCATCACCTCAAGCGTCATCAAATGGTCTTCCCAGGACTCCGTCGGGAATCCGGCAATAATATCTGTCGAAAAACTGACGCCGGGAATGATCATTTTCGCTTTTTCGATTAAACCCAGGTAGTGTTCAATAGTGTATGTTCTGTTCATCAGTTCAAGTATCCTGTTGGAACCCGATTGAACAGGCAAGTGTATATGGCTGCATAGATTTGGATGTGCAGCTATGGTATATAGAAGTTTATCCGACAGATCCTGGGGATGAGAAGTGGTAAACCGGATCCTCATATTGCTGTCAACCGATGCTGATGCCGACAGGAGATCAGCAAAATCATTGTTCCCATCAAGATATGAATTCACATTCTGACCAAGCAGTGTAACTTCCTTAAATCCTCTTTCCGATAATTTTCCTATTTCATTTACTACAGAAGCAAGAGGTTTGCTTCTCTCCCTGCCGCGGGTAAAAGGAACCACGCAGAAAGTACAGAATTTATCGCATCCGCGCATCACTGAAATCCAGGCTTGTAAACCATCCTCACGGTAAGGGATGATGTCGTCATAAGTCTCTGTTTTAGACAGCCTGACACCGATTCCCTTTTCACCATTAAAAGCCGTATCTATTAATGCGGGAAGTCTCCTGTATTCATCGGGACCAACAATCAGGTCAACTATCTTTTTATCCTCTATCAGATCCTGCCTTAGTCTCTCAGCCATACATCCCAGAATCCCGACGATTAGTCCTGGTTTGGATTTCTTTACTGTCTTAAAATTCCCCAAACGCCCATAAATTCTTTGTTCGGCATTCTCCCTTATGCTGCATGTATTCAGCAAAACCACATCTGCATCTTCCGCAGTTTTTGCCGCATCATAACCTGAATTGCTTAAAATACCCATAACAATTTCAGTGTCGGCCAGGTTCATCTGACAGCCATAGGTCTCTATGTAAACTTTATTTTTTTTCATCTTTTCGCAAAAAATTAGAAGGAAATATAAGATTAAAGCGGCAGGAGTTCAATACAATCAGAATTCAAGAAATAGGCGGTCTAAACTGTGGTAAGATAATATAACACAAGATTTAACACTATAAAACCCAGACCGGCAAAGAGGAACAGAACAGTTCTTCTTTTCTTCTGTCTTGACTTAAATATTTCACCGCCTAAATTAACTCTGTGCCAATCAGTTTTAACAAATCCCAGCATATATCTTTCAATGTTTAGTGCCTCAAATTTATAAAATTCCGGTATGTACAATCAAGCAGAAAAGAAATCTCAAAAAAAAAGCCCGGCATATAACCGGGCTAATATTAAACCAGGTTTCGATACTACTTAACGAGCATCATTTTTTTAACCTGGGACATTCCGCTCGTTTCCAGTTTATAGAAGTATAAACCGCTGTTCAGGTTAGAAGCATTAAAATTAACAGTATGGCTGCCGGATTTCATGAATCCATTAACCAGCGAGGCTACTTCCTGTCCCAGCAGATTATATACAGTCAATCTTACATTTCCGTTTGAAGGAACAGAAAAACTGATTTTAGTTGAAGGGTTGAACGGATTGGGATAATTCTGTGCAAGTTCAAATTTAACCGGGTTATTTACTTCAACTTCAACGACCTTGGAAAATTCAGATGATCCGTCAAGATCAACCTGTTTTAGTCTGTATGAATAATTTCCTGATTCAAGATTATTATCAACATATGAATATTCATTAGATTTTGTTGAAGTCCCATTGCCATTTACAAAAGAAATGTTAGTCCAACCGGAACTTGAAGTTTTTCTCTGGATCTGGAATCCGCGGTTATTGGTTTCTGTAGCGGTCTTCCAATTTAAAGTAACTGAATTATTATTTACAGAAGCTGTAAATGAAGATAATTCAACTGGGACTGCATCACTCCAGGTTGTTGCAATACGTATTCCATCCACAACTAAGTTCTGTGATGCACTGTATTTTCTGAAAGAAACTGCTCCAGGATTGATATCTGTAGCAGCTGCATTGCTGATAGGCCCAATTGTAGGAGAAGCTGGTTCATTAGGCGGAGCACTGCCGTCGAATACATATAAACTTACCTGATCATTATTAACATCCGGGAGGATAGTATATTTGAGAACAAGCAGATATGTAGTGCCTAAAGAATAATTATTTGAAGTTACAAGAGCTGCTTCCGTTGCGAAAGACAAACCAAACTCCAGGTTTGGATTTGTACCTTCTAAAAAGATCCTGCCTCTGTAATCGAAAGTGTAGGGGTTTGTCCCGAAGTGTATAAAATATCCATTAGGATTGTCAGTAACATTTACCATAAAAGCCATATATACGCTATCGGCAGGCTGTGAATCAAACATCCTGTGATCATCTTCACTATTGCCTGATAATAAGGCTGCATTCCCAATTCCTGAAGAAGGATAACCAGGGAAAGTAAGATTACCATTATTAACTGTAATAGGATTGGTGCCGCCCGCGCTATGCGCAACCCAGCCATGTGAGGTTATATTATCACCAGCAGGAAATTCAAAATTTTCATATAAAGGTAAAGCTACGGGTGTCGAAAAAGATCCCATCATAACAGTTGGATGGAATGAGCAATGATACTCATAAACTCCTGCTACTGCAACCACATATGAATAAGAATCACCAACACCGGTAAAAGTATGATCCCAACTAGCTGCTCCTGCCGGAACAGAAGTAGATGTGGTTGTATGAGTTCCTTCAACCAGTGTCCAGATAATTGTATCGCCGACAGAGATATCGAATGACACCGGTGTAAAGTAAAAGTTTCCTACACTTACACTATCAATAGCTGCAGAAGAAAGACCTGCTAATAAAAGTGAAAATAAAACAGACAGTAAATATTTTCTCATTATGACTCCTCTATAAATGATTAACGAATATTGAATTCCCTGAAAAATCAGCGTATTGAAATTACACCATATTTAAGTAGCCCGCAAGCCGTTGGTATAAATTTACAATTAATTAATATTGGGTTAATGTGCATTTTTGAATGGTTTTGTCACTGATGATTCGATTAGGAAAAGAATATTCGATAATATTACCGGAAACATGATTTTATGGAGTAAGATACATAATTTTATTTCTCAAATGCTGATATTATAGGAACGTTATAACGTTAAATACTGTTCTTATATTATGACTAAAAAAATTGTAATCACCGGGGCTACCGGTCTTATTGGTTCAAAGCTTACAGCTGAACTTGCGGAAAAAAATTACCAGGTTACCGTCTTTACTCGAAACCCCGATAAAGCTCAAGGCAGCCCCCCTTCGGCTGTAAATTATATGCAATGGGATTACCATAATCCCGGGAAATGGCAGGATCATTTCGAAGATTCCTACGCGGTTATTCACCTTGCGGGGGCAAGTATTGCAGGAAAAAGATTCACAGAATCTTATAAGAAAAAAGTGAGGGACAGCAGAATAATAAGCACAAGGAATATCGTTACAGCACTGGCGGATACAAAGAACAAACCCGCAATTTTCCTCTGTGCTTCCGGAATTAATTATTATGGGGACAGCAATGATAAAACTCTAACTGAAGAGAATTCAGCTGGCAATGATTTTCTGGCACAGGTATGCAACGAGTGGGAATACGAGGCTTCCAGAGCTGAAACCCTTGGACTCCGAAGGGTAAGTATCAGGACAAGTCCGGTTCTAAGTACGCAGGATGGAATGCTGAAAACACTGCTGCCCTTATTTAAATGCTATCTTGGAGGTTCATTAGGCAGCGGCAGACAATGGTTTTCCTGGATCCATATCGATGATATCATTAGAACTTACCTTTATGCACTTGAAAATGATTCTGTTTCAGGATCAGTAAATGCATCCTCACCGAATCCTGTCAGGATGGATGAGTTTGCTGCACAATTCGGAGAAGTGCTTAATCGACCGTCATTCTTCAAAGTTCCGAAGTTTGCTCTTAAAGCTGTTATTGGTGAAGCAGCGGATTTTATCACTGCCAGCCTGAGAGTCATTCCCGGTAAACTTCTCGATACAGGTTTTCTTTTCAACTTCCCGAAACTTCATACAGCTCTTGCGGATCTGGTAAATACGAACAAATAAACCGTCCTGCAAATTAACCAGTGCAGCTTCCCCTTAATGGTTCACTTTACTCTTAGTTAATAATTCAAATAATCCGTAATTCCCCCCGGCACGCCAAGCCAGCGTCCCTCTTCCATCAACCATCAGCCATCATCTATCATCCCTCTTCCCTCACCCATCTTCCATCATCCATCTTCCATCTTCCATCTTCCATCTTCCCTCTTCCTCATCCATCTTCCATCATCCATCTTCCATCTTCCATCTTCCATCTTCCATCTTCCCTCTTCCTCATCCATCATCCATCCTCCATCTCCCTGCCCTACTCCGATCTGAATACGTCCTGAATACGTCCTCAATACGTTCTGAATACGTCCTGAATACGTCTTTAATTCCAGGTTAATAAGGATTGGGGTCAGTCATAACAAGCCTGAGCTTGTTCCTTATCGGCTGACGGGTACGATTCATAACAGGAGAGGTGAAATTCTTTACTGGATTTTCTAAAACTTAAATTATTCCGGGTTTAATCTGGAAGGACTAATTCGCTTAATAAAAAATTGAGGGTTTTTTGGACGCCTCAAAAATATAATTTATATTTAAAAAAGGTTTCAGTTAAAATAAGATCAATGATCTTTTTACTTAAATTTACTTTTTAACTCTTAGTAAAAATATTGTTATGATCATAAAACATACCGGGGAATTTGACCTTGCCTACAGATTTATTAATGAAACAAATCAGAATATATTTCTAACCGGCAAAGCGGGTACTGGTAAGACAACTTTCCTTAAATATCTTCGTGAAAATACTCTTAAAAAGAGTGTTGTAGCGGCACCGACCGGTGTTGCCGCAATTAACGCCCGGGGAGTCACCCTTCATTCATTATTTCAGCTGCCTCTGGGTATAATTATTCCTGAATCAAATCCATTGCAATTTTTTGACGGCCGGGTGAGTACTCAATCATTCATTTCAGGGATACATTACAATAGGGAAAAACTCGACCTGCTGCGAAGTATGGAGCTCCTGATAATCGATGAGGCAAGCATGGTTGCCTCCTATATGGTTGATGCTATTGATTCTGTTCTCAGGTATGTGAGAAGACAGCAGAATAAGCCGTTTGGCGGAGTCCAGGTTTTGTTTATCGGCGATTTATACCAGCTGCCGCCGGTAGTAAAAAATGAGGACTGGGAAATACTTAAGAATTATTATACTTCAGTTTTTTTCTTCGACAGTTATATTCTTCGCAATAATATCCCCATAATTATAGAACTAACAGAAATTTTCCGGCAAAGCGACGGCAGGTTTATTGAGATACTTAACGGGATCAGGAATAACAACCTGTCTGCTGAGGGTTACAGTATTCTAAACAGCAGGCTGAAGCACAACTTTGTTCCCCGGGATGATGAAGAATATATAACACTTACGACTCATAATTTTCAATCAAATGAAATAAATCAGAGAAAGCTGAATAGTCTTCCAGGACATCTCTTCAGCTTTAACGCTGAAATAAAGGATCTTTTCCCCGAACATAATTTTCCCGCTGAAAAGGAGCTCAGACTTAAAAAAGGTGCCCAGGTAATGTTCCTTAAAAATGATACTGAAGGGAAGCAGTACTTTAACGGGAAGATAGGAATTATAACAAAAATTGATGAGGAGTCAATTAAAGTTAAGTGCAAGGATGATTTCCAGGAAATTACGGTTAAGAAAACAGAATGGCAGAATGTGCATTACAAGCTGAACGCTGAAACAAATGAGATTACAGATGAAGTCCTTGGTTCTTTTTTTCAGTACCCTCTGCGGCTTGCGTGGGCAATCACAATTCATAAAAGCCAGGGCTTAACTTTTGACAGGCTGATCATTGATGCTGAAAGAGCTTTCGCCACAGGCCAGGTGTATGTGGCATTGAGCCGCTGTACTTCATTAGAAGGGCTGATTCTAAAAAGCCCTGTCCGCAGGAATTTTCTTGGTGCACATAAAGATTTCAAAGAATGGCACAGCGAAAATAAGAATGAAGATCTGTCATCAATATTTATAGAAGCAAGAAAAGCATATATCCGGGAAGAGATATATAATATTTTCACATGGAAAACCTGGTACTATGAACTTAAGTCCTTAAATGTATTGCTTACTGAGAATCATGAAATAACCGGGGATGCTGCCATAATCTGGATTGAAGCTTTAATGAATAAACAAAGAGAACTTTACGAAGTTTCTGAAAAATTCAAGCAGGTAATTTCTCAACTTTACGTGAACCCGGATATCGAAAACAATGACGTACTCCGAAAGAGGCTTAGTGACGGTTCAAAATATTTCTACGATGAAATACTAAACTGGACCCAATCATTCTTAAACCATCCGTTAGGTTATCCGCCGGAAACAATTAGCCTTAAGGATGGATGACCGGCTGCTGAGCATATAGCCAGATCATTGAGGAGATCTTATACAAAATTGAATTTTGCAAAGGCGATTTCCACCCCGATCAATATCTGAAGCACAAAAATTCCTTCGTGTCTGAATCTAAAGAAATAAAAAGCACCTACTCAAAAACCAGTAAGTCCGGTAATACTGTCGCCGAGTCTGTCGCTTTGTTCAGAAAAACTAAAAGTATCCCTCTGACTGCTCAAATCAGGAATCTTGCGGCCGGAACAATTGAAGGACATCTTGCAAAAGCTGTAAGGCATTCTTTAATTGACATCGAAGAAATTATGTCACTTGATGAAGTAAAAAAAATATCAAAATACTTTGCTGAAAGCTGGGAGGATACAAAACTGACCCCGATAAAAGAAAAAATCCCTTTTGAAGTGTCGTTCGGTACTTTAAGAATGGTGTTGCCTGGCTTCATAAAGAAGAAAAGTAAATCCGGCAGCATTGAACCTGCCAGGAATAATTTCGTCAGGAACTTCACATTTTTATAAAATAAAATCCTATTTTGGGATCTTTCAATATATCCGGCAATTATTAAACATCAATCATCTTTTAAGGTGCAGTATAGTATCCTCAGTCAGATTTTTGTTTTTTTGGTCAAGATATTTGGACTTAGAGCAGTTTGTAACCTATAGCGGTGGCTGAGTGGCCCGCCCTCGCCTTCAATTTTTAGGCGGGACGTATCGAAGCCACCGAAAATCAAGAATATGGTTGTTTTTAGTTGCCGGCTTGCCGCGCTATGAAGATTCTCAGGCTTACTGTTTTTATTCCTGCTTATTTTTTCTTTTTCATCCTTTTCCCAGCGGGAGCAGGAAATGGATGGCTATAAACTTAAACAATACTTTTTTGTAATGCTTACTGGGGGGCCTCATCGCGATGAAATTGATTCTCTTAGTTTGCAGAAGATCCAGGAAGGACATATGGCAAATATCCGCAAGATGGCCGAAACCGGCAAGCTCAGTATTGCCGGTCCGTTTGGTGATGACGGAAACTGGAGAGGGATCTTTATTTTTGATGTGGATTCGGAGGAAGAAGTAAAAGAGCTTCTGAAAAATGATCCTGCAATAGAATCCGGCCGGTTATCTTACGAGATCCATCCATGGTGGACAATGAAAGGTGGTTGTCTCAATTAAAATTCTTCCCCCGCGCCATAAATACATTTAATATCAGCACGGATAGTTAGTCCGTGCTGATTAGCTGAAAATGATTTTATTTGCCTTCTTTAACTTCGATTATATCATCTGGCATAAGGCCGTGCGCTTCTTTGTGAACGCGTAATGCAGCCTCTTTATCGGGAGCTTCCGAAAGGCAAAATACTGTGCCATCTTTTTCATTATACCAGTACTTCAGGTATTTCACACCATATTGCCCTTGCTTTTCGAGATCCTTTTTATGAGCTTCCGCAACTGCTTCAGCAGTTAAACCATCAACACCTTTATGAACATCCATGAACAATGCCATGACAGTCCTCCTTCATTATTTATTTAATTTGAATAAATTATTTATTCCTTAGTCAAGAGATTTTTTCAGTTCGGGAGTCATTTCAGCTGCACGTCTCGGCGGCATAGGAACAATTTGTGAAACTTCCTGCTGATACCGTCTGTATTCATCACCGTGGAATCTTACAAGATCACGCTCTTCAAGCTGAATAGCAACAAGAATATATCCGGTCGTAGCAAATGCAAATAACAGGTGTCCGACTGTCATATGAGGAGTTGCCCAGAAAGCAATAATAAATCCAAGCATAAGCGGATGTCTAACCACCTTGTAAAATAAAGGCCTGGTAAAATGAGGCTTCGGCTGATCCTGGTTTTTCAGGTTCAGATAAACCTGCTGGAGTCCGAAAAGGTTAAAATGGTTAATGAGGAATGTTCCGAACAGAACAATAAACCAGCCGGCAAAAAACAGAGCCATAATGAATGAACCTATAATGCCTCCCTGGATATTCCATATATCGGTGGTAATGGGCCGCCAGTAGGCAAAAATCAGAATAAGTACAACACTTGAAAACAAAACATAAGTACTGCGTTCTATGGGTTTAGGAACAAACTTCGTCCACCATTTTTTAAATCCCTGTCTTGCCATTACGCTATGCTGCACAGCAAATAAGGATAAAAGCAGGATGTTCACAAGCCATGCCGCTCCTGAACCTCCCTGCATTCCGGTGTCGATAGTTTTGGGAACAAACAGGTTTCCCACAAACCCTATGGCATAAAGAAATGTGACAAAAAATATTGAATAACAAATAATCCCATAAAGGAAAAAGAGTGCTCGCTTCATACTTACCTCCGGTTTTATGTTTTAATTAATTGTGACATTTTTTCTCACATATTGATTAGAGATATTTCATCTTAGCAGCGATTTGTTCAATCCTCTTTCCGGCAGGCATTTTCAGCTATCCTGCAACAACTTTTAGTTCGGACTTATTTACGATTTCTATAATCATTCCTCGTGTTGTTTTCTTCGCTGCATATCTCATCTTCAACTAAAATTTCAACCGGAAAGGGTGTAGTAATAATCTTATATACCAGTGATGTTTTCTTTCCGAGTTCGCAAATAAATTTTTTTTCTTCGCTGGAAAGATCTTTACCCTTTATCCGGAGTTTGATTTTTATGTCATCAATAGTATTACCTTTATCATAACTCAATCCGAACATGTACCTCAGATCGAATCTGCCTTCTATTTCCGATTCTATATCCGTCAGGGTGATGCCTCTGGCGGAAGCCAGGCAAACGATTGAGTTTGTTAAACATCCGGCAAGTGCGTTCAACAGATACTCTACAGCCGTTGGACCAATATCTTCACCTAGCAGAGCGGCCGGCTGATCAATTTCAAAAATGAACGGAGTAGTGCGCAGGTCATCTTCTTTCTCTGCTCCGTAAAAACCTTTGATTACAGATCGGCTGTGGCCCCCATTCATCCAGGTAGTATTAACCCGGAAGATAAAATCAGCCAGTGAAGGCTTCTGCTTAATAGCTTCCATCATTTTAAACAGGCGGACATTGTCTATTCCGTTTAATTGCTCAGACATTTTGCATTTCCATTTTTTGGGATTAAATGTAGGAAGGCATATAAGGTGCCATCGATTTTTATGCTCAAAACCCTCTTTATAGTAAGTATAGCAAGAAGCTCTCAAACGAGATTTCGTGCATTACGAATTCTCGTAATAGTGTTTTATGTATTTTGGTGATAGAATAGAAAAAAGAGGATAAATAATAAAAGGGAATTAAATCAAATAATGATAATTTTTTGAAAGAGGTTAGAGATAGATTTATTTTTTCAAACCCATAACCTTGATTTTAGAACTTAAGGTAGTCGGAGGAATTCCCAGTAGTCTCGCTGCGCCATCTCCGCCGGATATTTTCCAGTTAGTTGATTTCAGAGCGCGGATTATATTTTCCTTTTCAATATTTTGTAATTCCTCCTGGGATAATATTTTATCGGACTTTACATCCTCCCCGATAGGCGGGATCCCTCTGCCGGATTCTTCGGGAAAAAGGCTGCCAAGGTTTAACGTACCATCTCTGGAGGTAATAACTGATCTTTCAATGATATTCTGGAGTTCGCGGATATTTCCCGGCCAGTGGTAAGAGAGTAAACGCTCACCTGCCTCCATAGACATTTTGGGGGGATCAACACCTAATTTCCTCGAGAACCTTGTTATAAATTCATTTGCCAGTCTGATGATATCATTGCCTCTTTCTCTTAATGGAGGAACGTAAATAGGATACACATTCAGTCTGTAATATAAATCCTCACGGAATTTACCCTGTTTAATTTCATCCCTTAAATTCCGGTTACTTGCGGCAATTACCCTGATGTTCACTTTTTTTGTTTCAGAACTGCCCACAGGTTCAAACTCTCCGTCCTGCAGCACACGCAGCAATTTAGACTGAAGATCGAGGTGCAGATCTCCTATTTCATCAAGGAAAATAGTACCGCCGTCGGCCAGTTCAAATCTGCCGATCCTTCTTTTTGTAGCACCTGTAAAAGCTCCGCTTACGTGTCCGAAGAATTCGCTTTCAATCAGAGAGGAAGGGATTGCAGCGCAGTTCACTTTAATAAGCGGTTTGTTTCTCCTGCTTCCTGCCTGGTGAATTGCTCTTGCTGCCAGTTCTTTTCCTGTACCGGTTTCACCCGAAATAAGAACCGTGCTGTCGGTTTTTGCAACGAGGCTTATATCCTTAAGCAGGTCCATTACGGGACGGCTCTGACCAACTATCTCATCGAAATCATTAAGGAGTTTCAGTTCCTCCTTTAAATATTCGGTTTCTGCTTTAAGTGAAAATATCTTTTTTTCTGCTTCAATCTTATCATTTATGTTACGCAGAATTACTGTATAGAATATTTCCTTACTGCTTTTATTAAGTGACACAGTAGCTTCTGCAGGAAAAGTTATTCCATTTTTGCAGTTGATATTCAAATTGCGGGTTATCCAGATATATTTTTCCCCCTCTTCCAGGTTCTCAAGTTCCTTCAGCGAACCCATAAATATATCCCGTCCTTTTTCCGATAACAACTCAAGAAAATTCCGTCCTATTACTTCCTCAGGATGACAATTGATCAATCTAACTGCCGCAGGGTTCATCATTGTTATTTCGAGGTCCTGGTTTATTTCCATTATTCCATCCATTGCACTATTTATAAGCCGACGGAGTTTAATTTCCTTCTCCTGAATTGCTTTTTCTGCTTTCAGACGCTGGAGTTCAGCTGCTGCACGTCCTGCAAATATATGAAATATAGCTTCACTGCTTGGTTTGGCTGGCATCGGTTTATCATCAATTACAGCAAGTAAGCCCAGTGTTTCGCCGTTCACATCGAGCAGGGGGGCGCCCATATAACTGACTACTTTAATACCAAAATCAGGGGAATCGGGAAATAAGCCGGAAACATTTTCTTTTATATGAACAAACGTTTTCCGATCGATAACATTTTCGCATGGCGTGCCATCGATCTTATATTCGAAATCCCTTATCCACTGATTCCGGTAGCTAAAGGCGTGAGCCCGGAGCAGGCGTAAATCTTCGAAGTATTCTGTAACCCAGGCTCCGGAAGTATCAAGTACACCACACAGATTCTTAACAAGAGCAAAGAAAAAATCAGAACCAGTCTGGCTGGAAGTACCTTCAAGAATCGCCCTTATTGCATAGTTTTCCTGACTGTTATCCGTTAACATGCTTAGACTAGTAATAATATTTTATAATGTCACCGTTGGTCATTCAATATAAACACGATTGGGGTGTTTAGCAAGACTTTATTTCGATAAAGGGGAGTATCTGTGAGATTTGAAACTGTTCCAGCCTGTATCCGGCCTTTATCCTGCCTAGAAGATGTATTTCATTTAAAAATAAAAAACCCCGATCAAAAGAACGGGGTTTTATAAATTAAAATTTGGCAGCGACCTACTCTTCCACACACCTGCGCATGCAGTACCATCGGCGTGCCGGGGCTTAACTTCTCTGTTCGGAATGGGAAGAGGTGTAACACCCGGGCTATAACCACCAAAATTTAAACTTTTCAAAAAAACAAAAGAAAGACTGAAAGAGCCAAGCCCAAACAAAAAGAGAGCTATCATGTGAATAAAAATTTAACGGTTAAGCCTCACGACTTATTAGTACTACTCGGCTGAATGTGTTACCACACTTACACCTGTAGCCTATCAACCTCGTCATCTCCGAGGAGTCTTTAGTCCATTAATGGAGGGATACCTCATCTTGAAGCGTGCTTCGCGCTTAGATGCTTTCAGCGCTTATCACAACCGAACATAGCTACCCAACGATGCCACTGGCGTGACAATTGGTGCACTAGAGGTTCGTTCACTCCGGTCCTCTCGTACTAGGAGCGACCCTTCTCAAGTATCCTGCGCCCGCATAGGATAGGGACCGAACTGTCTCACGACGTTCTGAACCCAGCTCACGTACCGCTTTAATTGGCGAACAGCCAAACCCTTGGGACCTTCTTCAGCCCCAGGATGCGATGAGCCGACATCGAGGTGCCAAACCTTACCGTCGATATGAACTCTTGGGTAAGATCAGCCTGTTATCCCCGGCGTACCTTTTATCCTTTGAGCGACGGCACTTCCACTCGCTGCCGTCGGATCACTAACTCCTGCTTTCGCACCTGCTCGACTTGTAAGTCTCGCAGTCAAGCTCCCTTTTGCGTTTACACTCGCCGCATGATTACCAACCATGCTGAGGGAACCTTTGAGAGCCTCCGTTACATTTTAGGAGGCGACCGCCCCAGTCAAACTACCCGCCTAACACTGTTCCTGATCCTGATTCAAGGACCGAGGTTAGAATCCAAATAAAGCAAGGGTGGTATTTCACCGTTGGCTCCACCGAAACTAGCGTCCCGGCTTCAAAGCCTCCCACCTATCCTACACATGCTTTACCCGAACCCAATGTTAGGGTGCAGTAAAGGTGCACGGGGTCTTTCCGTCCATATGCGGGTAACCGGCGTCTTCACCGGTACCACAATTTCACCGAGCCCGTGGTTGAGACAGTGCCCAAATCGTTACACCATTCGTGCAGGTCGGAACTTACCCGACAAGGAATTTCGCTACCTTAGGACCGTTATAGTTACGGCCGCCGTTTACTGGGGCTTCGATTCAAAGCTTCTGCCGACAAGTCGGCATAACCTCTCCTCTTAACCTTCCAGCACCGGGCAGGTGTCAGTCCCTATACATCGTCTTGATTGACTTCGCAGAGACATGTGTTTTTGTTAAACAGTCGCTTGGGCCATTTCACTGCGGCCTCGTTCTGCTACGATCGCGAAGATTTTCACTTACTAGAGGCACCCCTTCTCCCGAAGTTACGGGGTTAATTTGCCGAGTTCCTTAACCACGGCTCACTCGAGCACCTTAGAATACTCATCCCGTCTACCTGTGTCGGTTTGCGGTACGGACTGATAAATTTCTCACGTACGAAGATTTTCTCGGCAGTATGATTACGGTCAGTTTATGGGCTAAGCCCTCCCGTTCGTATCTCGGCCTTAAGGAAATGTGGATTTACCTGCACTTCCAGCCTACTTACTTAGACCACCTAATCCGTCAGGTGGCTGACCTTCACTCCTGCGTCCCTCCTTACGCTCAAACAAAATTTACCAGGTACAGGAATATTGACCTGTTTTCCATCGCCTACGCCTTTCAGCCTCGGCTTAGGGTCCGACTAACCCTGAGATGACTAACATTGCTCAGGAAACCTTAGACTTTCGGTGGATCGATTTTTCATCGATCTTATCGTTACTTATGCCAACATTTGCTTTTCTATGCGCTCCAGCATGCCTCGCAGCACACCTTCGACGCCCATAGAATGTTCCTCTACCGATCCGGCAAGCCGGATCCCATAACTTCGGTAAGTAGTTTAAGTCCCGGAAATTGTCGACGCCAAGTCGCTTGACTAGTGAGCTATTACGCACTCTTTAAATGAATGGCTGCTTCTAAGCCAACATCCTAGTTGTCTGAGCAACTTAACATCCTTTCTCTGTTAACTACTATTTAGGGACCTTAGTTGATGATCTGGGTTGTTTCCCTTTTGGCAATGAAGCTTATCCCCCACTGCCTGACTCCCGAGAAACATGTATACGGAATTCGGAGTTTGTCTGGGTTTGGTACCGTTGTGACGGCCCTAGCCCAATCAGTGCTCTACCTCCGTTACACTTTTACTCGAGGCTAGCCCTAAAGCTATTTCGAGGAATACGAGCTATTTCCGAGTTTGGTTGGCCTTTCACCCCTACCCTCACCTCATCCAAGCGGTTTTCAACCCACATTAGTTCGGACCTCCATGAGGTTTTACCCTCACTTCATCCTGGACAAGGGTAGATCACCCGGTTTCGCGTCTACCGCACGTTACTTAATCGCCCGATTAGGACTTGCTCTCGCTTCGGCTGCACTTCTTAAAAGTTTAACCTTGCAACGTACGAGTAACTCGTTGGCTCATTATCCAGAAGGCACGCTGTCATCCTGTTATCTGCAAGCAAATAACAAGACTCCAACCGTTTGTAAGCATACGGTTTCAGGTACTATTTCACCCTCCTAAAAGGAGTGCTTTTCACCTTTCCCTCACGGTACTGCTTCGCTATCGGTTACAAGAGAGTATTTAGTCTTAGGAGATGGTTCTCCCGGATTCCCACAAAATTCCACTTACTTCGTGGTACTTGGGAACATATTCAAGAGAGTTATAATGTTTTCGCTTACAGGACTTTCACCTTCTATGGTTGAACTTTCCAGTAGCATTCAGCTAACACTATAATTTTTTACTCTCCGGTTTAACAGTAATTCAACCGGAATATGCCCCGCAACACCGCTAACGCAACGGTTACTGCCTTTAACACGTTAGACGGTTTAGACTCTTTCCCTTTCGCTCGCCACTACTCAGGAAAT